>DATAWM010000015.1:0-180403 GCA_036267195.1 Steroidobacteraceae bacterium | reverse complement strand
TTCACGCGCGATGCTGCTGCCGACCACATTGACGATGCCGAGCACGCCTACTTCGTCGGGCGTGCCGCCGGCTATGCAGTGGCGATGGAGGGCGCGCTGAAGCTCAAGGAGGTCAGCTACCTGCACGCGGAGGCCTATCCGGCCTCCGAGCTCAAGCACGGACCGCTGGCGCTGATTTCGCCGGAGTCCCCGACCGTGATCGTGATGCCGCGCGACGAGCTGTTCCGCAAGAACGTCTCGACCATCGAGGAGATCCGCGCACGCGGCGGCCCGGTGCTGGCGGTGACCCATCCGGGTGAGATGCCCGCGGCGCTGGACGGGGTGTTCGAAGTGCCCACCTCCGAGCCCGAGCTCGATCCGATCCTGTTGAACCTGCCATTGCAGCTGTTGGCCTATCACGTGGCGTTGCAACGCGGCCGCGACATCGACCGGCCGCGCAACCTCGCCAAGTCGGTGACGGTGGAGTGAAAGGCTTGCACTGCTGGAAGCTGTTGTGAGACGGAATTAAAGTCCTATCCTGAGAATTAAGTTGTTACCGGGGAAACAAAGTCCCTTGCTGGATTTTGGTCACTCGTCATGGCAACGGCCTCGGCCTGCACAAGATGGAGGTTCCCGGTCATGGCACGTTCTGGGGCCATGACGGCACGGTCTGGGGTGCCGGAGCGATGTCCATGACCCGAGCCGACGGCAAGCGACAGATGTCCGTCGCGGTGAACCTCATGAGGTGGAACAAGCTGGACTCCAGCTCAAGTCTCGCGGAAGACGGCCTCCATGTTGTTTCCGTCCGGGTCCAGCACAAAGGCCGCGTAGTAGCCCGGCGGATAACCACCGGCGATGCTGCGAAGGCCAGGTGGTCCATTGTCGACACCGCCAGCTCCCAGGGCAGCTGCATAGAACGCGTCAACCTCGCCGCGGTTCCTGGCCACGAAAGCCGTATGCTGCTTCACCCCATGCGGGTGGAATCGGTCAATCCAGAAGATCGGATAGTCAATGCCATACCCGACCCCATCGGTGCCCTCCTTCTCTGGGAGCTGCATCACGCGACGCATACCGAGAGCACCCAAGGCAGCATCGTAAAAGGGCGCCGAACGGGAGACGCTGGCTACACCAATACCCGTATGGTCGATCACAATGAAATTCCATAATAAGCTGACTGTCAATCTTAGCTCGCATGACTCCGCGGCGTCTTGAGGCGGGAGCATTTCCGCCTGCCGAAAGCAGACGCTCGGGACCGTCTGCAGCAGTCGATATGCGTGTCTGACCAAGCCGGTATGCGTTACGCTCGGTGGCGCTACCGGCCGACGCGAGCCAAGGTGGCAGTGGCAGGACAAGGCAGGCAGATAGTCCAGTAGAAACGCTCGCCGCGTGCACGACATTCGAGACAATCCCGCACGTGGGGTTCTGCGCCATTCAGCGGGTAGGGCCACGGCACGACGGCATTGAGCCACCGGACACCTCCCACCGGGGAACTCGCACTGAAACGTCGCCGCGTCCTCCAGGCGAAGAGGGCGCAGCAATAGGCGCTCGGTCTCGAGAGTCGGAGTGGGCGGCAGAGGCGTCAGCGTAGCCAAGCGCGGCAAACGATATCGGAGCACAGCTCGCAGCGATACCGGTGGGCGCCTGGCGGACCGCATTGCCTGACGGCGTCGCTGCCGTGCGCGCGGCGTCAGCAGCTTCCTACGATGATTGCAGTGGCTCGGCGCCGGCGCGGTTCATAGGTTGTTAAGCGCCTGGGGCCCACTCTGAACGCGTCCGAAACGGTGAATACGTTGCGGGAGGCGCTCCATGACAGTCATTGAGATCCTGCAGAGCCTGAAGTTGGAAGCGGAACGGCTGCTCGCACCGCTCGACGCCGGTGCGGCGCGAATCTATGAAATCTCCACCACCGGAGCGCTGGTCGAGCGTACGGTGCAGATGCGCGAGTTTTACCAGAATCTGTGCCGGCAGCTACAGCGCGGCATCGAGTTGCTGCACCGGTAGAAAGGCCGGGACGCTCGCTGCGCGCCTTCGGTGAGGTGCTGTTCGGGCTCGGACGCTATCCCGACGCGCTGCCGTGCTTCGAGGAGGCGGCCGCACTGTTCGCGCAGCCGGCCACATCCCGCCATGATCGACGTGCGCCGACCAGTCCTCGGCGATACGGTCCAGATGAGGCTCGGCGGCCTCGAGGGCCAACCCCATTTCGGCCACGCGGTGCTGGACCTCGGATGGTAGGCCATCGGCGTGACAGCGCGATCGAGCGCATGGTAGATGTTGCCGAAGCCAAGCAGGCCCCAGGCGAACACGCCGAGCACGAACTGATCGATACCGGCGGCGCCGGCCGGGACGATGCGGGCAATGTAGTGGTCTGGAATGAAGGCGCCCTCGAGGATGGTCTCGTCGCTGCGCGTGGCGCGCATACCCATCACATCCCAGGTCTGCTCGGTGCGGTAACCCCCGCTGTCCCGCGTCAGGAAGGCATGGACGATGCGCGGCCAGGACGGATCGCTCGTGTCGATCCCATGCAGACCGAGCCGCGCGGTCGGTGCCGCGCGATACGCCAACCGGCGTTGCTCGCGCATCTGGCTCGCCTAACCGATAGAGCCGAAAATCTGCTCGAATCGCCTCAGGCGGACGCGCAGCCGCCGGCTGCGGCAGGCCGGCGGCTCAGACGTTGCCGAGCCGCTGCCGTGTCTCGCCGAGGAAGTCGATGTGGGCCTGGGCGCTGGTAAAGCCCTTGCCCATGGTGTCGATGGCGACGTGCGTGCAGCCGAACTCGCCGCACCAGCGCACCCGCGCAGCCACGGCCTGCGCCGACGCGTCCTGACGGCCGATGACCATCTCCTTGCCGAACTGCGCCACCGGCCGCCCGGCCTCCTGCAGATGATGCTCGAGGCGCGCCCAGCCCTCGGTGGCCCGTTGCTCGGCGCCGTTGAGGATGAAACCATCGCCGATGCGCGCGGCGCGTCGATACGCAGCCTCGGCGGAGCCGCCGAACCAGATCGGAATGAGGCGCGTGGGGCGCGGGTTGAGGCTGACGCGGTCGACGTGGTCGAATTCGCCATCGAAGCTCACCAGCGGCTCGCTCCACAGCCGGCGCAGCAGGGCGACCTGCTCCTCGGCGCGGCGGCCGCGGCTGCTGAAGTCCTGGCCCAGCGCGTCGTATTCGACATAGTTCCAGCCGAGGCCGATGCCGAGCCGCAGGCGCTCGCCGGACAGCAGATCGAGATCGGCGCTCTGGCGGGCGACCAGCACGGTCTGGCGCTGCGGCAGGATCAGGATCCCGGTCACCAGCTCGATACGCGCAGTGATGGCGGCCAGGTGCGCGAACATCATCAGCGGATCGTGGAAGGGATCCTGATCGGTATAGGGGCCCGTGAGCTTCGGCTCGCGGTCGTGCGTGGCGCCGACCACGTGGTCGTAGGTCAGCAGATAGTCGTAGCCGAGGGATTCGACCGCCAGTCCGATGCGCCGCACCGCCTCGGGGTCGCCGCGCAGCTCGGTCTGGGGATAGACGGCGCCGATTTTCACTGCCCGGGTTCCTTCAATGTCTGCGCCAGTGCCCGCGTCGGTGCCTGCGTTCCTATCGCGATGGTAACAGCCGTCTGATGGTGTTCACGATAGAGAAGACCCGGCCGAAGCGGCGAAAGGCCGGTGTTGCAGCCAATATCACCGGGATCAATGTCAGCAGAGTAGGAATGAGCCGGATTTTGCGGATCGCATTGACGCCGCGATCGATGCCGCCCAGTCGCCACTGTATGGCATCGGCGGCGAGCGTGAGCTGCTCGCGCTGCGCGGCACAGCGCCGTCGCAGTGTTTCGCGGTGCGAGGCCGGCGATGACGGGGGCACGCTCATGATTGAATCTTCAGGTGCTGGCGGTCGCGGGCGAATTCTTCCAGCGTCGCGGCGAACAGGGTGTGCCGGGTTCGCAGCTTGGCGGCGATCACCAGCGCGGCCAGCAGCGTGATCAGCCCGAAGAGGCCGGTGAGCAGCAACGCCGCCAGGATGCGGTGGGTATCCCAGAAGACGAAGATCACCGCCAGTGCGCCCAGCAGCAGCGTCATCGCCGCCGCGAACAAACCAATCAGGCTCCACAGTATCAGGCTCAGCAGGCGCGTGGTGCCTTCCTGCAGGTCCAGAAACAACAGCTCCAGCCGGGTGTAGACGGCGTCGAGCAGCGTGGACAGCAGATGCCCCGCGTCCGATAGGAAGCCGCCGATCGGTCCCTGCGGGCGCTCGCCTTCCAGGGCGGGCGGTGCGCTCATCAGGCGTCGTTCCGGCTCACGACCCACGCCGCGTCAGCAGGGCGCCGAGCAGGAAGCCGATGCCGGCGGCGACGCCGATCGCGGTCCACGGATTGTCGCGCAGGTAGGTCTCGCCCGCGTCCAGCGCCTCGCGCGCGGTCCCCAATGCGTCGCGCGCCCGGCTCATGACGTCGCCCTGCAGTTGCGCCAGGCGCCGCCTGGCAGCGGCCAACGCCTCCTTGGCCTGCTTTCTCGCCCCCTGCATCTTATCGCCGGCGTATTCGCTGGATGACGACAGCAGCGACTCCAGGTCGCGAATGACGGTCTGGAGGTCCTCGATCACCTGATCGGCCGGTGCGGCCTCGGGCTCTGCCATGGTTTGCGGCTCCTGGAAGTCGTGGGGATGAGCTTTCGTGGGGAATCCGTTATCGTGCCCCCGGAGGGCAAATCTATGCCCGAGAATACCTTGAACCGGCACCGATCCCAACTTTGGTTGGGCGCAGCGCCGGCGAGGGTGTCTGCACGGCCGCTGGTCGGCGAATATCCCCGCCGTGTAGGACGTACTGCCGGAACTTGCGTCATCTTTGATATTGACGGCACCCTGGTTGACAGCTCCCCATGACTGATCGCCTGCCCGCCATCGTCGCGTTTCTGACCGAGCTCGAGCGCCTGAAGCTGGTCTATCGGAAGGCCTATGTCAGCGATCTGTCGCGGCGTGAGAATTCTGCGGAACACAGCTGGCACCTGGCCATCGGACTGCTGAGCGTTGCCCGGGAGCTGGACCTGCAGATCGACGTGCCGAGGGCGCTGATGATGGCGCTCATTCACGATACCTGCGAGATCGACGCCGGGGACACTCCGATCTACGGCGGCGCGCGGCCGGATCAGCACGAGCGGGAGCAGGAGTGTATCGACCGGCTCGCCGGCTATGGCCTGCGGTTCGGCTTCGAGCTGCGGGATCTGTGGAACGAGTTCGAGGCACAGCAGACCCCGGAGAGTCGCTGGGTCAAGGTGCTCGACCGGCTGATGCCGTTCATCGTTAACCTGGCCGCCGAAGGCAGGAATTGGCGCGAGCAGGCCGTCGCCCGATCGCAGGTTCTGGCCGTAAACGAGCCGGTCCGGCGGTATGCGCCCGAGGTGTTCGACTGGATGAGCGCGCGCATCGACGAGTGCGTGCAGAAGGGATGGCTGCGCGACGCCTGAACTCGACGCGGCGGCTGGCGTGGTGAGTCCGCCACTTCAGGAGCCATGACGGACGACGCGCAGACCGAGACTGCGCTCCATTTGATCGAAGTCACGGTCCGAATGCAGCAGCTCGTGGCGGTGAAGTATGCAGAAGGTCCCGATCAGCACGTCGATCGTTTTGCGAACGGTGAAGCCGCGTTTCCGAAGTTTCCGGTAATTGTCGGCAGCCGCAAGGGCGACATCCTTGCCGACGAGGTCGACGCATGGAAGCTCGGCCAGCAGAATACGGCCACGCCGGTAATCGGTATCGCTCGCGAAACCCCGCAGAAGTTCCGCAAGAATCAGGTCTCCAGTGAAGACTCGGCCGCGGGCGAGCAATTCGTCGAGTTGCTGTACCTGTGCGGTATCGATGCCGTTGAAAAAATCGATCCATACCGATGTGTCGACGAGCACCACGGCGGCTCAGCGGGCGCGGCGCATTGAATCGAGATCGCCAACCCACTTGAGCTTACCTCGAGCTTTACGGATCCGCTCCTGCCGCTTGACTTGAATCAGCAATCTGAGTGAATCCTCGACGACTTGACGTTTCGTCGGCGCTCCGCTCAGGCGCAGCGCCTCGCCCATGAGCTTGGGGTCAATGACGATGTTGGTTCGCATCGGGCAGGCTCGTGATGTGTATGAATACAAATAATTATACACATCAACGACCGATGACGCTATCGAAAATCCCGCGACCGCCGCTGCATGCCCCCGAGCCAGGCCGAGCGATCGTGCAGCCGCTGCGCGACCACATGCGCGACTTCTTCGCGTCGCTGCAACGTACCGTCGACCACCAGCAGGCTCGATTCGAGCGCGCAGCGCCGCTGCTCGGCGAATACGCCGGGCCACAGGATGATGTTGAGAATGCCGGCTTCATCCTCGAGCGAGGCGAACACGACGCCCGAGGCGGTGGCCGGCTGCTGCATATGCGTGACCAGGCCGCCGACGCGCACGCGCTGACCATCGGGCAACCGCTGCAGATCGGCGCTGCTGGCGAATCCGCGCCGCGAGAGCGCCGGACGCAGCAGCGCCAGCGGGTGGCGTCCGCTGGTCAGTCCCAGGTGGCGGTAGTCGGCGAGAATGTTCTGGCTCTCGGTCGGCTCGGGCAGGACCACCGGCGGTTCGCCGGCCGACAGCCCCTCGATCAGGCCCGGCAGCCGCTCCACGCCCAGTGCCTGCCAGCTGGCATCGTGGCGGTGAGCGCTCAGCGCGGCGCATGCGCCCGCGGCGGCGAGGCTCTGCAGTGCACGCTGCGGCAGCCGTGCGCGCGCCGCGAGCTCATCGATGCTGGCGAACGGCCCCGCGGCGCGCGCCGCCACGATCCGCCCGCCCTCGGCCTGCTGCAGTCCTGCTACCTGCCGCAGCCCCAGCCGCAGCGCCGGTGGTCCGCGCGGTTGCGCGCGCTCCGGCGGCTCGGACTCGAGCGTGCAATCCCACTCGCTGACCATCACGTCGGCCGGCAGCAGCGTGACGCCGCTGCGGCGCGCGTCCTGTGTGAGCTGCGCCGGCGCATAGAAGCCCATCGGCTGGCTGTTGATCAGCGCCGCGGCGAAGGCGGCGGGCTCGTGGCACTTGAGCCATGAGGACACGTAGGTCAGCAGCGCGAACGAGGCGGCGTGCGATTCGGGGAAGCCGTATTCGCCGAAGCCCTGGATCTGCCGGTAAATCTGCTGGGCGAATTCGCTTGGGTAACCGTTCCTGGCCATGCCGGACAGCAGCCGCTCGCGGTAGGGCGTAAGGCCCCCGCGGCGCTTCCACGCCGCCATCGCGCGCCGCAGTCCGTCGGCCTCGCCGGGGGTGAAGTCGGCGGCCACCATCGCGATCTGCATCACCTGCTCCTGAAAGATCGGCACGCCGAGCGTGCGCTCGAGCACCTGCTGGAGTGCCGGGCTTGGATAGGTGACGGTCTCGGGATGCTGCCGGCGCTGCAGGTACGGATGCACCATGTCGCCCTGGATCGGGCCGGGCCGCACGATGGCCACCTCGATCACCAGGTCGTAGAAGCTGCGCGGCTTCAGGCGCGGCAGCATGCTCATCTGCGCGCGCGATTCGATCTGGAACACGCCCACGGTCTGCCCGCGGCAGATCATGTCGAAGGTGGCCGTATCCTTCGGCGGGATATCCGCCATCGTCAGCCGTGCTGCGCGGTAGTGCTCGATCAGCCCGAAGCAGCGGCGCAGCGCGGTGAGCATGCCGAGCGCCAGCACGTCGAGCTTGAGTAGCCCGAGCGATTCCAGGTCGTCCTTGTCCCATTGAATGACGGTGCGGTCGGCCATCGCGGCGTTCTCGATCGGCACCAGCGCGGCGAGCGGCTCGCCGCTGATCACGAAGCCGCCGACGTGCTGCGACAGGTGGCGCGGGAAGCCGACCAGCTCGTGTACCAGCCGCATCAGCAGCTGCAGCCGCTCGGGCGGCAGCTGCAGCTCGCGCGCGAACTCGTGCTCGATCTGCCCGGGCCGGTCCCACCACGTATGCAGCCGCGTCAATCGGTTGATGCCGTGGTCGGCCACGCCGAGCGCGCGCGCCACGTCGCGGATCGCGCTGCGCGTGCGGTAGCAGATCACCGTGGCGGCCAGCGCGGCGCGCTCGCGGCCGTACTTGCCGTAGATGTACTGCATCACCTGCTCGCGCCGCTCGTGCTCGAAGTCGACGTCGATGTCCGGCGGCTCGTTGCGCTCGCGGCTGATGAAGCGCTCGAACAGCAGCTGCGTGCGCGCCGGGTCGATCTCGGTGATGCCGAGCGCATAGCACACCGCGGAGTTGGCGGCCGAGCCGCGCCCCTGGCACAGGATGCCCTCGCTGCGGGCGTAACGCACCACGTCGTGCACGGTCAGGAAGAAATGCTCGTAGCGCAGCTGCGCGATCAGCGCGAGCTCCTTCTCGATCGTGACGCGCACGGCTGGCGGCACGCCGCTCGGCCAGCGCCACTGTAGGCCCGCGTCCGTGAGCGCGCGCAGATGCTCGCTGGCGCTCACGCCGGCGGGCACGAGCTCGGCTGGATATTCATAGCGCAGCTGCGAGAGCGAGAATTCACAGCGCTCGGCAATCGCGACACTTTCCTGCAGCAACGCCGTCGGATACAGCGCGCGCAGTTGCGAGAGCGTGCGCAGGTGCCGCTCGCCGTTCGGATACAGCCGCCAGCCGGCCGACTCGATGGTGCAGCGGTGACGGATCGCGGTGAGCACATCCTGCAGCGCGCGCCGCGAGCGCACGTGCATGTGCACATCGCCTGCGGCCACCGCGGGCAGGCCGCTGGCCGCGCCCAGTGCCAGCGCGTGGCGCAGCCGCGCAGCATCATCGGCGGCGCGATGCAGCTGCACGGCCAGCCAGCCGCGACCGGGGAAGAACTCCCGCAGCCAGGTCGCCTGTGCCGGCGTGGCCTCGGGCGGTGCCGCCCACAACGCCAGGCACTGATCCAGCCCGGACTCGAAGTCCGCACGTGCGAGCCGATACTCGCCCTTGGGCGAGCGCCGCCGGCCGAGGGTGATGAGCTGACAGAGCTGGCCATAGGCTCGCTGCGAGGGGGCGAGCAGCACCAGCTGCAGGCCGCAGGCGGCACGAAACTGCGCGCCGATGATCAGCTTGAATGCGGCGCACCCCTGTCCGCACACCGCGTCCGAGGTGCCTGCTGCACCTGGCGTCAGCTCGCGCAGTGCCTCATGCGCGCGCACCACGCCGGCCAGCGAACACTCGTCGGTCAGCGCGAGTGCGCGATAGCCGAGCGCGTGCGCCTGCCTGACCAGCTCGGCCGGATGGGAGGCACCGCGCAGGAAGCTGAAGTTGCTGAGCGCATGCAGTTCGGCATAGCCGCCGCGATCGCCATGGTGGCCGGCTTTGCGCTCGATGCTCACGCTGCCGCCTTCAGACCCATAGCCCCTGCAGGTACCAGCTGCCGTCGGCCGGGTCGCGGAATACCCACTGCCGCGCGCCATCGTCGGCACGCGCGACATAGTAGTCGCGCACCGCGTCGCCGCCGTCCCACCAGCCGCTCTCGATGCGCTCCGGGCCGCTGAGAATCTGCCGCGGGGGCGCGATGCGCTGGGGACTCGGCAGCAGGGCGGCCGGCCGTGCCGGGTGCCTCCACGACGGCTCGTGCGCCGTCATCGCGGTTACCGCCGTCATTGCCGCCGACGCCTGCTCGGGCTGCACCGCGCTCCACGCGCGCTCCGGGCGATGATCGGCCTGACAGCGGTAGCTGTGCACCGCCTGTCCGCCGAGGCGTGCGCGCAGGCGATCCAGCAGGTGCGAGAGCTCCCCGAGTTGCTGCGCCTCGCTGCCGAACAGATCGGCCTGCAGCACCGCGGGAGCGGTGAATTGATCCGCCGAGAGCTGCAGCGCGCGGATCGGTGCCGCCAGTGCCACGCCCTGCAGGCGCTCGCGCGCAAGCAGCAGGAAGCGCGCCGCATCGCGCGACGGCGCGGACAGCCCAATCGGCACCCGGGTGACGCGTGCGGCGGCGCTGTGGTGCTCGAGCTCGAGCGTGAAGCGCTGCACCGAGCGGTCGCGCGCCCGCAGATATCCCTGAAACTCCTGCAGCAGCCGCTGCAATGCAAACAGCAGCGCGGTGGTGTCGTGCACGTCCTGCTCGAACTCGCAGCGTGCACGGTAAACCGCGGGCAGCCGCCAGGCCGGCCGCGGATCGCTGGCCTCGCCGGTCAGCCGTGCCAGGTATCGGCAGCACTGCGGTCCGAAACGCCGCGCGAGCGCGGCCGCCGGCAGCGCCAGCACTTCGCCGATGCAGCGCAGGCCGGCCGATTGCAGCGCGGCCACGATTTCGGCGGGTTGTTCCAGCAGCGACAGCGGCAGCGGTGCGAGCTGCGTGCGCAGCTGCGCGCGCGTAAACACGCAGCGTTCGGTCTGCTCGGGCGCGCGCGAGAGCAGTGCCGCGGCGGCCGGGGAGGGCGCCAGTGCGCAGCGATGGCTGTAGCCGAGCTGCGCAAGGCCGTCCTCGATCCGAGCCAGCAGCGCGGCATGGCCGCCGAACAGCGCGGTGCTGGCGCCCAGTTCGAGCCACAGCAGCGGTGCATCGCCGCCGTCGCTCAGGCGGTAGGTGACCAGGCTGCTCCACTGATAGGCCCACGCGGCCAGCCGCTCGATCGCCTCGCGCTCCCCGGCCGCGAGTGCCTCACGCACCAGCGCGGGCAGACGAATGCACAACCACAGCATCGGTATCTCCCAGGTGCACGGTGAGTCCGGCGCGTCCGCCGCGTGCTTTTTGAATCTCGAGCACGAGCCCATCGGGGGCGCTCTGCAGCCGCAGCCGCAGCGCCGCCGGCGAAGATTGCAGCGCGGCCCGGGCGGGGCGGTACAGGATGCCGAGGCTGCCGCCGGCCTCGGCCGCCAGCTGCAGGCGGCGTACGTTGCGATCGACGATGTGCGCGCACCAGCCCAGCACCGCGCCGATCGCCGGACAGCGCAGTGCCTGCTCGGCGGCCCACTGTGCGTCCTGCGTTCTGCCAGCCTGGATGACCAGCACGCGCTCGAGCGGTAGCTGCCGCTGCGCCAGCGCGGGCGCATAGGGCAGGTAGGGCGGGGCGACCCAGGCGATGTAGCGTCCGCCGCGCGCCAGCCGTGACAGGGCCGGCAGCAGCAGGCCCAGCTCCCCGGCGCCCGCCGTGTCGCTCAGCAGCTCGGTGACCGCGCCGAGGGGCCAGCCGCCCCCGGGCAGGCACTGATCGAGCGCGGCATAGCCCGAGCCCACGGCGCGCGCGTCGCGATTCCACTCGCCGTGGCGGCACAGCTGCGCGAGCCGTTCGCGCATCGCGCCACGCGCCGCAGCGTGCAGGGCGGCATCGGCATCGGCACTCTGGGGGGCGGACATGGGGATGGCTCGAATAGCGTGACTGTATATTCATACAGTATACTACGCGCTGCACCCGAACACGCACGCCTTCGTCGCCACCGGCGCAGGTCCTGTGATGCCGCTGGCTGGAACTGGATTCCATCTTTACTTATATTGGAATCATGAAAACCACGATAGATATTCCAGAATCCGATCTCGAGGAAGCCATTGCCTTCACCAAGGCACGCACCAAGCGCGAGGCAGTCGTGACGGCGGTACGGGATTTCAATCGTCGCCGGCGCATGGCGGCCTTGGTCAAGCATGCCGGGACCTGCCCCGATCTGATCGGCGCGGATGAAATCAGGGATCTGCGGCATAAGGGCTGACCATCACCGCGGCGGTTGGTCCAATAGCCGTGATCCTCGTGGATACATCGTCATGGATCCATTTCCTGCGCCCCCAAGGCAATGCAGACGTCAGGGCGAGGGTTGAACGTGCCCTGACGGATGGAGAAGCCTGTTGGTGCGGTCTGGTGCGGCTCGAATTGTGGAATGGAGCGAGCGGCCGCCGTGAAGCGACGGTCCTGCGGGACCTGGAAAGGGCGCTGCCCGAATTATCGATCCACGACGCTGTGTGGGCGGCGGCCTGCGAGTTGGGCCGCCGAGCCCGCGCGCGCGGAATAACCGTTCCCGCCTCGGACGTGCTGATTGCAGCATGCGCCCAATATCACGGTGTCCCGATCGAAACCGCCGATTCCGACTTCGACGCGCTTCGCCCCCTGTCAGCCATCACGACCTCCAGGTGACCCGTATGCCTGCCGTCCAGCCCACCATCGCCGACAAGCGGCGCATCTTTCAGCAGCTGCACCGCTCCGGCTGCTTCGTCATTCCCAACCCGTGGGATGCCGGCAGCGCGCAGTTCCTGCAGGTCCTGGGCTTCAAAGCGCTTGCGACCACCAGCGCCGGGTTTGCCTGGTCGCAGGCGCGCCGCGATGGGGCCCTGACGCGCGAGCAGGTGCTCGAGCACCTGGCGCAGATGGTGGCGTCCACCGACCTGCCGGTGAACGCGGACTTCGAGCGCGGCTTCGCGCACGAGCCCGCGGTGCTCGCCGAGAGCGTGCGCCTGGCGGTGCAGACCGGCGTCGCGGGACTATCGATCGAGGATGCAACCGGCGAGGCTGCCGGGCCGCTCTATGATCTGGACACAGCGGTCGAGCGCATGCGTGCCGCGCGCCGCGCGATCGATGCGGCCGGCGGGGATACCGTGCTGGTGGGCCGGACCGAATGCTTCTCGGTCGGACGGCCCGACCTGGACCAGACCATCGCGCGGCTGAAGGCCTACGCGGACGCGGGCGCCGATTGCCTGTATGCACCGGGGTTGCGCACGCGCGAACAGATCAGCGCGGTGGTCGCCGCGGCCGCGGCCGCATCCAGACCGGTCAACGTGCTGGCCGGACTGGCGCCCGCGCTGACCGTCGACGAGCTGGCCGCACTGGGCGTGCGCCGTGTGAGCGTAGGTGGCGCATTGGCGCGCGCCGCGTGGGGCGGCTTCATGCGCGCCGCACGGCAGATCGCCGAGCAGGGCCGCTTCGATGAGCTCGCCGGCGCGGCCTCGGGCAAGGAGCTGAACGCGCTGTTCAGCGGCGGCGGCGCCTGAGCACACGAGCGCTGCCGCCGAGCGCCACAGCCGCTGGACGCTAGACGCTACCTACCCTGCGCGGCCACGGCATCGGCCCGGCCGATCGCCTCCGCGTTCTCGGGTACCTGGCTCGGCGCGGCCGCAAAAGGGGAGCCGAGGAACCACTGGTCGACCTGCGAGGGCGACATCGGCCGCGCGAACAGGTAACCCTGGAACAGCGTCGCGCCCAGCGCCGAGAGCTGGCGGCGCGCCATCTGCGTCTCCACGCCCTCGATCACGACCCGCATGCCGAAGCTGCGCCCGATCGACAGTGCCGCCGAGATGATGGTCTCCCCGCCGTGGCCGAGCGCGGTGACGAACGAGCGGTCGACCTTGATCACGTCTGCCGGGAAGCGCTGCAAGTACGCCAGTGACGAATAGCCGGTACCGAAATCATCGATCGCCACCGCGACACCGCGTTTGCGCAGCTCCGTGACCAGCGCCAGCGAGCGCTCCGCGTCGCTCGCCAGCACCGATTCGGTCAGCTCGATCTCGAGCTCCTGCGGGTACAGGCGCGCCTCGTGCAGGGCATCATCCAGGTGCGTGAGGAAGCCCTCATGCAGCAGCTGGTGCATCGAGACGTTGACCGCGACGCGCGCGCAGTAGCGCCCGGCGAGTGCGCGCGCATCGCGGCACACCCGCCGCAGGATCCACTCCCCCAGTCGCGGCATCTCGCCGCTTTCCTCGGCCAGGCTGATGAACTGCGCCGGTGCAATCGGCCCCAGCGTCGGGTGCGTCCAGCGCGCCAGCGCCTCGAGCGTCGGTACCGTGCCGGCCTTCAGGTCGATCACCGGCTGGTAATTGACGTGCAGGGCGTCGGTCTCGATCGCCTCGCGCAGCGCCACGAACAGCTGCTGGCGATAGGCGGCGCGCTGTGCCCAGTCGGAGCGGAACAGGCACGCCATCCCACCCCCCTGCAGCTTCGCCTGGCGTGTGGCGATATCGGCGAACTTCAGCGCGGTCTTGGCATCGCCGGTGTGGACCGGCACCCCGGCCACACCGATGCAGACCCGTACCCGCTGCGGTGCCTGCTGCAATGGAATCGGATAGGTGAGCTTGCCGATCAGCGCCTCGGCCGCCGCGAGCACCGCGTTCTCGTCGTTCAGGTCGCCCGGCAGCAGCACCGCGAAGTCGTCATCGCCCCAACGGGCGACGCATAGCGCGCCCGAGCAATGCTCGCGCAGGCGGCGCGCCAGCGCCTGCAGCACCTGGTCGCCGGCGGTGTGGCTCTGCGCGGCGGTGATGTCGCGCAGGTTCTCGACATTGATGATCAGCACCGCAAACGAGCTGGTGCGGTCCTTGCCCTCGGCGTCGGCGCACACGCTCTCGAGCATCTCGATGAAGCGCGTGCGGCTGGCCAGTCCCGTGACCGTGTCCTGGCTGATGATCTGCGCGGTGAGGGCGCGCCGCAGCCCGGTGTTCTCCAGGCTCGAGAGGCGGTGATGCTCGATCGCGGCGTCGATCGCGGCGTACAGCTGCGGGGGCTCACACGGCTTGCTCAGGAAGCGCAGGATCTGTGCCTCATTGACCGCCGCGGCCGCCGAGCGCAGGTCGGTCTGGGCGCTCAGCAGGATGCGTCCGGCATGTGGGGAGCTCTGGCGCGCGCGCGCCAGGAACGTCGCCCCGTCCATGCCCGGCATGGACATGTCGGAAATGATCGCCGCGATCTCGCTGTGATCGTGCAGGATGCGCAGCGCCTCGGCGGCATTGAGCGCGGTCAGCACGTCGTAGCGCGGCAGCAGCAGCAGCCGCAGGCTCTCCAGGAACGACCCGTCATCATCGACGCACAGGATCTTGCTGCGGCGCGCATCCGCCCGGGGTCCGCCGTCCGCCCTGGGTCCGCCGTCTGCCATGGGTTTGGCGGTAGCCATCGCGCTACGCCGCCCGCGTCCGCTGCAGCGAGCGGGTATCGGCTGCGGGGTCGATGTTCCAGTCCGACAGGCACCGCGCCACTTCCGAGCGGGCGACGAAGGCGGCGTCCAGGTGATCGAGCAGCTTGGCCGGCTGATCGGCGGTGGCATCCACGATCGCATCGGCCACGTGCACCGCGGCCAGCACGCGCGTCTGCGCGTGCTGCACCCGGCTCGGGCAGTGATGATGAGCCACGGCCTCGATCAGCTCGAGCGGCAGCCCCCACAGGCCCAGCAGGCACGCGCCAACCTCGGGGTGTGCCACACCGAAGCACTCCGGCTCGATCTCATGCCAGGGGGCGTCGCGCTCGCGCGCGAGCGCGACCATGCGCTCGAACTGCGCCGGGGCCGATAGCGCCAGCACCGCCTGCCCCACGTCGAGCAGCAGTGCTGCGGTGAATGCCTCATCCGCGCCGTGCGAGCCTTCCAGCAGCAAGCGCGCGAAGCGCGCCTTGCGGATCGAGCGGGCCTGCAGATCGGCCAGCAGCTTGCCGGTGGCCGGGGAGGCGTCGAGCGCGTGGAACACACAGGCCGACATCGCCAGCGACTTGAGCATCTCCATGCCCACATAGGAGACCGCAGTCTGGATCGAGGTGATCGTCCCGGTGCGGCGGAACAGCGCCGAGTTGACGATCTGCAGCGTCTTCACGCACAGCGCGCGGTCGTTGCTGACGATGTTGCTGATGTCGGCCGCGTGCGCGGTGGGCCGCGCGATCGCCGCCGACAGCGCCTCGAAAGTCTGCGGCGTGGCCGGCAGTGCCTGCAGCTTGCCGATCAGCTCGCGGATTGCCTCATTGTGCAGGATGCCTCCGACCGAGCAGGCGCGCTCGACCACCTCGCGCACATTGTCGGCGCTGCACGGCTTGCGCAGGAACTGGTGCGTGACCGGCACCGCCCGCAGGAACAGTTCCTCATCGACGCCGTCCGACAGGCACAACCGCACCACGTTGGGGTGTAGCTCGCGCACCTGTGCGAGCAGCTGCGCCCCATCGGTGTGCGGCAGGTGCAGCTCGCTGACGATGGCATCGAACGGCGCGCGGCCCAGCTCGGCCAGCGCTTCCGCGGCGCTGCGCGCGAATGCCACGTGCCATGACGAACGCTGTTGCAGCAGTGCACTGCGCAGCGCACTGGCGGCGGCGGGCTCGGCCGTGACGAACAGCACCCGCTTGCCCGCATCCGCTGCGGGCGCGTGGCCTTCGGCGGGTGTCTCAATGTCGCGAAACCGGATCGTACCCTGCTCCGGATCCCCGCCCGTCAATGGCGCTGGCGCATATTGCATAGCGTTGCTATCGACTGGAGGCGTATCGCACTTGAGCGACCCGCTTGCGGGGGTTGCCGGCGACCGCGTCCCGCTGCCTGTGGGACCTCGCATGCACCCCATCGATACTCGGGGATGAAACTTGCGTTAAGATTAAGGTACGGCTCGATTATCGCTCTGCGTGGTAGGCTAAAGCGTCGATTGCATCAGGATTCGGATCAAATGCCGCGATATGCTTCACGCTGGAATATGAAGGGCGTCACGAATTGGCGGATGACCGCCGCCCTGGGGCTGATCCTTACCCTGGGTGCCACCGCCGCGTTGCCGGCGCATGCGAGCGTCTACACGCTCGCCAGTCCGGATCAAACGGTGGTTGGCGAGGACCAGTCGATCGTCACCGTGTACGCCGACACGCTGTATGACCTCGCCCGCAAGTACAGCGTCGACTCCCAGGAGCTGATCCGGGTCAATCCGGGCGTGGACCCGTGGTTGCCCGGTGCCGGCAAGAAGGTCGTCATCCCGGGACGGCTGATACTGCCGCCGGGGCCGCACGCCGGCATCATCGTCAATCTGCCCGAGCACCGGCTGTACTACTTCCCCAAGATCCGGCGCGGCAAGCCGCAGGTCGTCATCACCTACCCGGTCAGCATCGGCAAGATGGATTGGCGCACGCCGATCGGCCTGACGCACGTGATCGCCAAGATCAAGAACCCGGTGTGGTACGTGCCCGCGGGCGTGCGCAAGGAGCACATCCAGGACGGCGATCCGCTGCCGACGGTCGTGCCGCCGGGACCGGACAATCCGCTCGGTAAGTTCGCGCTGCGCCTGGCCGCCGGCGGCGGCACCTACCTGATCCACGGCACCAACAATCCGGTCGCCGTCGGTATGCCGGTCACGCACGGATGCATCCGCCTGTACCCCGACGACGTCGCAGAGCTGTTTCCGATGGTGCCGGTCGGCACCCCGGTGCGCATCATCAACGACCCGATCAAGGTTGCCTGGGTCGATGGCGAGCTGCTGGTCGAAGCGCACCCGCCGGTGGATGACCAGGGCCAGAGCTTCGAGCCCAACGTCGATGCATTCTCGCAGCTGCTGCAGAAAGCGGTCGGTGACAGCACCGTGGCGATCAATTGGGACTACGCGCGCGAGGTGTTGAAGCAGGCCAACGGCGTGCTCGCAACCGTCGGCCTCGAGGCCGATCTGTCCGCTGTGGCTGATGCGCCGGGCTCGGCGTCAGCTGCGGTGCCTCCTGCGGCGCCTCAGTCAGCGTCTCCCTCAACGTCTCCCGCAGCGTCTGGCTCAGCGCCCGCGGTGGCGCCTCCCGCGGCGTCCCCCGTCGCCTCCCCCGCAGCCGCGGCGCCGGCGGCGCATGCCACCAAGACCGTCGCCACCGCGTCTGATGGCACCGGGGCGGATGCCCGTATCAAGTAGGCCGCCGATCCCCGCGGCCGTAGGCGCGCCCGCCGCGCCGCTGATCACGCTGATGAGCGACTTCGGCCTGCATGATCCCTATGTCGGGATCATGAAGAGCCGCGTTGTGCTGCGCGCGCCGCACATCCCGGTGATCGACCTGACGCATGCGATCACCCCGTTCGTGCCCGAGGAGGCCGGCTACTGGCTGTACTGCTGCTATCCGCAGTTCGCGTCGGGCACCGTGCATGTCGCGGTGGTGGATCCGGGTGTCGGCAGCGCCCGCGCGATCGTCGTGTTGTGCGCCGCGGGCCAGTATTTCGTCGCACCCGACAATGGCCTGCTCGGCCTGATCGCGCAGAGCTGCGCCGATGCCGTCGCCCACCGGGTAGAGGCGGACGCGCTCGCGGCGCTGCAGCTCGCGCCGCGCAGCGCCACCTTTCACGGCCGCGACGTGATGGGGCCGCTGGGCGCGGAGCTCGCGACCGGGCGGGTGCGTCCCGAGCAGCTCGGAGCGCGGCATACGCTCGCGCCCGGGCGACTGCACCCGGCGGTGCGTGCCGCCGACGGCTCTGTGCGCGGCAGCGTCGCGGTGATCGACCACTACGGCAATGCGCTGACCACCATCCCGGCGGCGGCGATCGGCTCGCTGCGGACGGTGCGGCTGCAGCCCGCAGGCCGAGCGCTGCGGCTGGTGGGCACCTACGCCGAGGCTGGACCGGGAGAATGCGTGGCGCTGATCAACTCCGCCTCGATGCTCGAGCTGGCCGCCGGGCAGGCCAGTGCCGCGGCGGCGTTGAACGTGCGGCCCGGTCAGCAGGTCGAAGTGTCCTGAGGATGTCGAACCGGTCAAGGATATTGAACCGGCGCGCAGATCAGCTATAGTTCGCAGCTTACGGCGCGGCTTTTACCGATAAGCAGCTGATTTTCCTGAACTTTTTATAGCGAAGTGACGATGTCTGAACGCGATAACGAGCGCTTCGACCTCGACGAGGAGTTTCTGGTCGAGGCCGAGGACAGCACGGACTACGACGGTTTACTGGCTCGCGTCGATAAGCGGGTGCGGGCGCAGGGTAAGCGCGGCAAGGCCGCCTGGAGCCGTCTGGAGGAAGTGCTGGCCGAGCGCAAGCTCGAAAAAGAACTGCGCGACATCTTCGAAGAAGATCTCTGAGCGCGGCTTAGCTCCGCGCCCTTCCGGATAGGCGATGGCTCCACGCGGTCAGTCATGGATCGTGCTGAAGTTCGGCGGCACGAGCGTCTCCAGCCTGGCCAACTGGTGCAACATCGCCGAGGTGCTCGCCGCGCGCCTCGAGGGCGGCCCGGCGCGCGTGCTGGTGGTGCACTCGGCCGTCAGCGGCATCACCGACCGGCTGGAGAAGCTGCTCGCTGCCGCGCTGTCCGGTATGCACGAGCCGCTGCTGGAGGCGATCGAGCAGCGCCATCGGCAGCTGGCCGAGGAGCTCGGCATCGGCGTGAGCGCCGAGCTGCAGCAGTACTTCGCGCTGCTGAAGCAGGTGGCCGACGGTATCGCGCTCACCAATGAGGTGAGCGACCGTACCCGCGCGCGCGCGCTGGCCACCGGCGAGCTGATGGCCACCGAGCTGGGCGCACGCTTTCTCAATGCCCGCGGTATCCGCGCCAGCTGGTGGGACGCACGCAGCGGCCTGAAGGCAGCCCAGCGCGCGCATGTGCCCGCGCGCGCCCACTTCCTGTCGGCCACCTGTGAGTTCGTGCCCGACCCGGCACTGCAGCGACAGCTCGCGCTGCTGCCCGGCGTGGTCATCACGCAGGGCTTCATCGCCAGCGATGCCGCCGGAGACACCGTGCTGCTGGGCCGCGGGGGCTCGGACACGTCCGCCGCCTACCTTGCCGCCAAGCTCGCCGCCGAGCGGCTGGAGATCTGGACCGACGTGCCGGGCCTGTTCAGTGCCAACCCGCGCTCCACGCCGCAGGCGCGCCTGCTGCGCTCGCTGCATTACGACGAGGCGCAGGAGATCGCCAGCAGCGGCGCCAAGGTGCTGCACCCGCGCTGCATCCTGCCGGCCAAATCGCAGCAGATACCGATCGCGGTGTTCGCCACGCAGAGCCCGAAGCTTCCGGGCACCTATATCAGCGCCGACGGCGGCGATGGTGTCGCGCAGGTCAAGGCGGTGTGCATCAAGAAGGGCATCACGCTGGTCTCGCTCGAGAGCCCCGGCATGTGGCACGAGGTCGGCTTTCTGGCCGATGCGTTCCAGGTGTTCAAGCGTCACGGCCTGTCGGTGGACCTGGTATCGACCTCCGAGACCAACGTCACCGTGTCGCTCGATCCGGCCGCCAACACGCTCGACGCGGCGCTGATCGAGCGGCTGCTGGCAGACCTCGCGGGCCTGTGCCGCGCGCAGGTGATTGGCCCGTGCGCGTCCGTGAGCCTGGTCGGCCGCAACATCCGCGCGATCCTGCACCAGCTCGGCGAGGCGTTCGAGCTGTTTGCCGACCAGCGCATCTATCTGCTCAGCCAAGCGGCCAACGATCTGAACTTCAGCTTCGTGGTCGATGAGGAGCAGGGCGATCGGCTGGTCAACGCGCTGCACGAGCGGCTGATCCGGCCGGTCCGCGGCCAATCGATCCTTGGGCCCACCTGGCAGCAGCTGTTCGCCCCGCCCGCGCAGGCGGCGGAGCCGGCGCCGAGCTGGTGGCGCGTGCGCCGCGCGCAGCTGCTCTCGCTCGGCGCCGAGCACGACTGTGCCTACGTGTACGATGCGCAGGTCATCCGCGCCGCGGCCGCGGCGCTGACCGCGCTCAAATCCATCGATCGCGTGCTGTATGCGATGAAGGCCAACCCGCACGCGGGGATCCTGCGGTTGCTGGCCGAGCACGGGCTTGGGTTCGACTGCGTGTCGCGCGGGGAGATCGAGTACCTGCGCGCCAGCGTGCCGCAGCTGGCCCCCGGCCGCGTCCTGTTCACGCCGAATTTCGCCGCCCGCGACGAATACGCCTGGGCGCTCGAGCAGGGCGTCACGGTCGGCATCGACAATCTGTACGTGTTGCGTGAGTGGGGCGAGCTGTTTCGCGGGCACGACATCTTCATCCGCCTGGATACCGGCACCGGGCGCGGCCATCATCAGCACGTACGCACGGCCGGCGCACACGCCAAGTTCGGCGTGCCGATCGCGGCGGCCCCGGAGCTCGAGCATCTCACCGCGCACCACGGCGCGCGGGTGATCGGCCTGCACGCGCATTCGGGCAGCGGCATTTTCGATGTGCACAACTGGAGCGAGGCGGCCGCGCAGCTGCTCGCGCTCGCGCCGCGTTTCCCGCAGCTGCGGGCGATCGACATCGGCGGCGGCCTGGGGGTATCCGACGGTCACGGGCAGCCGCAGGTGGATCTGGCGCAACTGGATGGCGCGCTGGCCGCGGCGGCGCAGGACCACCCCGGCATCGCGCTGTGGCTCGAGCCGGGACGCTACCTGGTCGCCGCCGCCGGAGTGCTGCTCGCGCGCGTCACGCAGACCAAGTCCAAGGGCGACATTCATTACGTCGGCGTCGCCACCGGCATGAACTCGCTGATCCGTCCGGCCCTCTACGGTGCCTGGCACGAGATCGTGAATCTGACGCGCCTGGACGAGCCCGCCACGCACGGTGTCAACGTCGTCGGCCCGATCTGCGAGAGCGCCGATTTCCTCGGCCACGACCGGCTGCTGCCGCCGAGCGTGGCGGGCGACGTGCTGCTGATCGCCAACGCCGGCGCCTACGGCCACGCCATGAGCTCGCGCTACAATCTGCGCGAGCCGGCGCCGGAATTTCTGCTGCCATAGCCGGCGTCAGGCGCTGTCGAGCCGCGCTCGCCCTCAAACGCGCTGGCGCGGTGCGCAACTATCTGTGGGACATTGCTGATAACGGCGCTTCCCGTGCGGCACACGGAACCATGCGCTCGAGCGGCGTCTCTACAGCACGCGTACTGGGCAAATGAACGCTCGCAGCGTGGAGGAGCCTGATCATGAACACGGCATATGTGGATACCCGATCCAGCGGAGCCACCGCAACGGCGTATGGCGGAGTCATCGATGCGATCGGCGGCATCGCGGCCGCGGTCATCGCCATAGTGGGGTTGACCGGGTTTCATCCGGAGCTGATGGCCGGTGTCGCCACCATCGTGTTTGGTGCGGCGTTGTTGATCCAGGGCGGAACGTTGCTGTCGGAGTACGCCGTCGTCATGTCGGCGGTACCCACGGCGGCGGACAGCGGCGGTGATGGCGGCCTGTCGGTGATGTTCCTGGCCGGGGCCGGCGGCATCGTGCTGGGGGTGCTCGCGCTGCTGGGCATTGCGGCCGCACCGTTGACCTCGATCGCTGTGATCACCTTCGGGGCCGCGCTGGTGCTGAGCAGCAGCTCCGTGAGACATCTGTTCGTACTGCAGTCGGCGGCGCGGCGCGCCACGGCGCGCTCGGGCGCCGAGATGCTGGCCGGCGAGATGGCCTCCGGCTCCGCTGGCGTGCAACTGCTGACCGGGCTGACGGCGATCGTGCTCGGCATCCTGTCGGTCGCCGGTGCGCGGGCACCGGTGCTGACGCTCACGGCGCTGCTGATCCTGGGCGTGACGTTCATCATCACCGGCAGCACGCTCAGCGGCCTGGTGATGAGCTTCATGCGCCAGAGCCGCCCATCGGTCTGAGACGCTGAGGCGAGAGCGCGCATCGATCTGTGACGAGCGCGCGACTGCAGGGGCGGTGCGGTGCGGCCACCCCGGCCGCACCGCCTCGGTTTCGTCTTATGAGGCGGCAGCCGGTGCGCCGCCAGCCGGCTCGCCGCCGCGCTGCCGGTGGCGGCGGGCGAGCTCGTCGACCACGGCATCGAGCCGCAGCGAGCGGGCGCGCAGCAGCACCAGCAGGTGATACAGCAGGTCGGCGCACTCCCCGATCAGCTCCGGGTCGCTTCCCCCCACCGCGGCCAGCGCGCTCTCGACGCCTTCCTCGCCGACCTTCTGCGCGATGCGGCGTATGCCCTGCGCATACAGGCGTGCGGTGTAGCTGCCCTGCGGGTTGTCGGTAATCCGCCGGTCGATCAGCTGTTCGAGCTCGGCCAGGAAGCCGAGCCGCACGGCCGCCGCCAGCGGCGCCTCACCGAAACAGGTTGCGGTGCCGGTGTGGCACACCGGCCCGGACGGCTCGGCGCTGATCAGCAGCGTGTCGGCATCGCAGTCCAGGCGCAGGCCGACCACGGTGAGCGTATGGCCGGAGGTTTCGCCCTTCTCCCACAGGCGCTGCCGGCTGCGGCTGAAGAACACGACCCGCCCGCGCTCGAGCGTGGCGGCGAGCGCCTCGCGGTTCATGAAGCCGAGCATCAGCACGCTGCCGTTCACGGCGTGCTGCACGATCGCCGGCACCAGCCCGCCGAGCTTGCTCCAGTCGATGCGATCGGGGTCGATGTCGAGCGTGCGATTCATGGCCGTACCTCGATGCCGTCGGCGGCCAGTGCGCGCTTGAGCGCGCCAATGGCGATCGCGCCGGAGTGAAACACGCTCGCGGCCAGGGCCGCGTCGACCTGCGCGTCGCGGAACGCGGCGCTGAAGTGGGCGCTGCTGCCGGCGCCCCCGGAGGCCACCAGCGGCACCTCGCACAGCGCGCGCACCCGGCGCAGCTGCTCGATGTCGTAGCCGTGGCGGGTGCCGTCCGAGGCCATGCAGTTGAGCACGATCTCCCCGGCGCCGCGCCGCGGCACTTCGCGCACCCAGCTGAAGGTGTCGCGGCGAGTGTCGCGGGTGCGCGCCGGGTCGCCGGTGAACTGATAGACGCGATAGCCCGCGTCGGTGCTCTGGCTGTCGATGCCGACGACGATGCACTGGGAACCGAAGCGCTCGCTCAGCCGATCGATCAGCTCCGGATCGAGCAGCGCCGGGGAGTTCACCGAGATTTTCTCCGCGCCCGCGTTGAGCACCTGCTCGGCGTCCTGCACCGAGCGAATGCCGCCGGCGACGCAGAACGGAATGTCGAGCACCCGGGCGACGCGGCGTACCCAGGCGCGGTCGACCGAGCGCCCCTCGGGGCTCGCGGTGATGTCGTAGAACACCAATTCGTCGGCGCCCTCGTCACGGTAGCGGCCGGCCAGCTCAAGGATGTCGCCGACCACGCGATGCTCGCGGAAGCGCACGCCCTTGACCACCTGGCCGTCGCGTACGTCTAAACAGGGAATGATGCGTTTGGCAAGAATGGCCGCAGCTCCTCGCGCGTGATGCGCTCCTCCAGCAATGCCTTGCCGCTGATCGCCGCCGGCACGCCGCAGGCGGCCAGCGCGGCCAGGTCGGCGCCGCTCGCGACCCCGCCCGAGGCCTGCCAAACAATGTGCGGAAAGCGCTGCAGCGCCTGCGCGTACAGCGCCAGATTCGGGCCGGCGAGCGCCCCGTCGCGCTCGATGTCGGTGCACAGGACGTGCCGGACGCCGCTATCGGCATAGGCGGCGAGGGCATCCCACAATGACAGTGCGCTGTCCGTGCGCCAGCCGCGGGTGTGCACGCGCGGGGTGCCGTCCGCATCGTGGCGCACGTCGAACGCCAGGCACACTCGCTCGGGGCCGTAACGCTGCAGCCAGGCGGCCACCTCGTCGCGCCGCTCCACGGCCGCGCTGCCGATCACCACGCGCGCGACCCCGCGCGCGAGCAGCTCATCGATCGTGCCGCTGTCGCGCACGCCGCCGCCGACCTGCAGCCGCACCGCGCGCTGCGAGGCGAGCCGGTGAATCACGCCGCGGTTGATCAGCGTGCCGTCGCGGGCGCCGTCCAGGTCGACCAGGTGCAGCCAGCTCGCTCCGAGCTGCCGATAGCGCGCCAGCAGCTCGTGCGGCTCGAGCTCATAGCGCGTCTCGGCCGCAAAGTCGCCCTGCAGCAGCCGTACACAGCGGCCGTCACGCAGGTCGATGGAGGGAATGAGCAGCATCGCCGGCCGACCTCACAGCGCGAGGAAATTGCGCAGCACGCGCGCGCCGACCGCCGCGGAGCGCTCGGGATGAAACTGCACGCCGCAGAAATTGGCGCGCCGGACCACGGCGGCGAGCGGCTTGCCGTATTGCACGAGCGCCAAGGTGTGCGGCCCGGGAGCGGCGGCATAGCTGTGGACGAAGTAGACGTAGGCGCCCGGGTCGATTCCGGACAGCAGCGGATCGGCGCCGGTGGGCTCTAGCGTGTTCCAGCCCATGTGCGGCACCGGCATGCCGGGGCCGGGGGAGAGCTGCTCGATGCGTCCCGGCAGCACCCCCAGGCAGGGCGTATCGGCCTCGGCGGAATGTTCGAACAGCAGCTGCATGCCCAGGCAGATGCCCAGCAGCGGCACCTGCAGCTGCGGGATCAGCCGGTCCAGCCCGCAGGCGCGCAGCCGCTGCATCGCATCGGCCGCGGCACCCACGCCCGGCAGCAGCACTCGCGGGGCGGCGCTGATCGCGGCCGGATCGGCGCTCACGAATGAGCGCGCCCCCAGCCGCGCGAGCGCGTACTGCAGCGAGGCCAGGTTGGCCCCGCCGCTGTCGATGATGGCAACGTCGACGGGGGTGTTCATTTCGTGCCCGTCACAACGCTGCCGGTCACAATGCTGCCTCTCACAGCGCCCCCTTGGTGCTCGGCAGATCGTAACCCTCGCGCCGCAGCGCCGGCCGCAGCGCACGGCCCACGCCCTTGAAGCAGGCCTCGATCATGTGATGGGTGTTCTCGCCGCGCACCGCCAGGTGCAGCGCCGCACCCAGGCTGTCGGAGAGCGAGCGGAAGAAGTGCGGCACCAGCTCGGTCGGCAGCGCACCGATCTGCTCGCGGCCGAAGCGGCCCTCGAACAGAAAGTGCGCGCGGCCCGACAGATCGAGTGCGACCTGCGCCTCGCTCTCGTCCATCGGCAGCAGGAAGCCGTAGCGGCCGATGCCGGCCTTGTCCCCGAGTGCGCGCCGCAGCGCCTCGCCCAGTGCGAGCGCGCAGTCCTCGATGGTGTGGTGCTCGTCGATGTGCAGATCGCCCTGGCAGCTCAGCAGCAGCTGGAAGCCCGCGTGCTTGGCGAGCTGCTCGAGCATGTGATCGAAAAAGCCGATGCCGGTGGCAATCCGGCTGGCCGCCGCGCTGTCGAGCTCCACGCTGACTTTCACGCTGGTCTCTCGCGTGACGCGCTCGACCTCGCCGCGGCGCGCCAGCAGCGCGCGCGCAACGGCGTCCCAGCTGTGCTCGCCGGCATCGCCGGCCTCGACCCGTAGCGCGCGGATACCGAGGTTGTGCGCGAACTGCAGGTCGCTGTCGCGATCGCCGACCATCGCGCTGCGCGCGCGGTCCAGCGGCTGGCGCTGCAGGTACTGTGTCACCAGCCCTGTGAGCGGCTTGCGGCACGGGCAGTGCTCGTGCGCGAAGTGCGGGCAGATGAATACTTCGTCGAACTCGATGCCCTGGGAGGCGAACAGCTGCAGCAGGAAGCCCTGGACCTGATCGAAGCGCTCGCGCGGGTAGCCGTCGGTGCCGAGCCCGTCCTGGTTGCTGATCATCACCAGGCGATAGCCCGCGCGGCGCAGCTCCGTCAGTGCCGCGAACACGCCGGACAGCAGCCGGATCTGGTCGAGCCGATCGACCTGCTGGTTCGCCGGCTCCTCGATCAGCGTGCCGTCGCGGTCGACGAACAGGATCGGCGCCGCCGATGCTGCCGATGCCGCGGGTGGTACGGGCGTGCTCATCGCAGGCACGAGAGCAGCCGCTCGTTGTGCTCGGGGCTGCCGATGCTGATGCGCACCGCCTCGCGCAGGCCGCTTGCGCCGCGCAGATCGCGCAACAGCACCCCGGCGCCGTGGGCACGCGCCATCGCCGCGCCGGCGTCGGCGAACTGCGTCAGCAGGAAATTGGCATCGCTGTCCCACACCTGACGCACCTGGGGCAGCTGCTGCAGCGCCGCCACCACGCGCGCACGCTCGCTCGTCAGCATGCCGATGCGCTCGCGCGTGCGCTCGAGCGCGTCGGGCTGCAGCGCCTGGAACACCGCCTCGATGCTCAGCTGCGTGATCGCGTACGGCTGGATCAGCTTGCGCAGCAGCGCGATCACCTCGGCATGCGCGATGACCACGCCGCAGCGCGCGCCGGCGAGGCCATGCGCCTTGGACAGCGTGCGCAACACCACCAGTCCGGGGGTTGCGGCCACGCGCGGCACCAGCGACGGCGCGCGCGCGAACTCCACATAGGCCTCGTCGACGACCATCAGCGCTCGGCCCGCAAGCGTGCGCGCGAGCGCCACGATCGCCTCGCTGTCGAGGCGGTTGCCGGTCGGATTGTTGGGCGAGCACAGGAACACGAGCTTGACGGTGTGCGCGGACTCGCCCTGCAGCGGCTCGCCGCGCTCGCCGCCCAGCGCGCCGGTGAGGGCGCGCACGTCCAGGTCCCAGCCGCTGTCACGCCGCAGCGGCACCTCGTGCACCGCCGCTCCCTGGATGCGCGCCGCCACGCCGTACATGCCGAAGGTCGGCGGACAGATCACGATCGCGTCGCGCTCGGCGCGGCAGTAGCAGCGGATCAGCAGATCGATGCCCTCGTCGCTGCCGCGGCCCGCCAGCAGCATGTCCGCCGGGACGCCATAGAAGCTCGCCAGCGCCGCGGTGAGCGCATACGGGTGCGGCTCGGGATAACAATTGAGGCCGGCTGCCGAGGCGTCGCGGTGGGCCCGCCATGGCAACTCATTGGCATGCAGGCGTATCAGGCCGGGCTCCCACGCAGCGTGCTCGTAGGCGCGCAGCGCGCGGATTTCAGGCCGCGCCAGTTCGGTCAGCCAGCTCACGGCGCCTTCCCGGCCGCGCCGTCGGGGCTGCGCGCCAGTGCCGCGAGCCGCAGATCCACCGCGGCGGCGTGAGCGTCCAGGCCCTCCAGATGCGCCAGGCGGCTGGCGGTCGGCCCCAGATCGGCCAGACCGGCGGGGGAGAGCTCCTGCACCGTCATGCGGCGGGTGAAATCATGCACCGACAGGCCGCTGTAGGCGCGTGCATAGCCGTAGGTCGGCAGCACGTGGTTGGTGCCGGAACAATAATCGCCCATCGGTTCGGGCGACCAGCAGCCGATGAACACCGAGCCGGCGTTGTGCACCCCCTCGAGCAGTTCGCGCGGCGCGCGCGTCTGGATGATCAGGTGTTCGGGCGCGTAAGCTTCGCTGATGGCCAGTGCGCTCGCCAGCTCCGGGGCGATGATGATGCGCGAGTTCGCGATCGACTGGCGCAGGATCATCTGGCGCGAGAGCTGCTGCATCTGCGCCTGCACGGCGGCATCCACCCGGCGCGCCAGCTCGGCGCTGGTGGTCACCAGCAGCGCCTGGGCCTGCGGATCGTGCTCGGCCTGTGCGAGCAGGTCGGCGGCCACGAACGGCGCGTGCGCGCTGTCATCGGCGATCACCAGCACCTCGGAGGGACCGGCGGGCATGTCCAGCGCCGCGCCCTGCGGGTCGGCAGCCACCAGCTGCTTGGCGGCGGTGACCCAGGCGTTGCCAGGCCCGAAGATCTTGGCCACCTTGGGCACGGTGGCGGTGCCGTAGGCCATCGCGGCGATCGCCTGGGCGCCGCCGATCTTGAATACCCGTTCGATGCCACACAGCTCGGCGGCGACCAGCACCGCGGCACTGGCGCGCCCGTTGCGCTGCGGTGGCGTACACAGCACCCGCTCGGAACAGCCGGCGATGCGCGCCGGCAGCGCCAGCATGATCACGGTGGAGGGCAGCGGCGCGGAGCCGGCCGGTACGTACAACCCGACCGAGCGGATCGGGCGGATCAGGCGCTCGCAGTACACGCCCGGCTGCACCTCGAGCGCCACGGGCTGCGGCCTCCCGGCGCGATGGAATGCTTCGACGTTGGTGATTGCGCGCCCGATCAGACCGATGTCGGCGGCGGACAGCTCGGCGCGCGCGGCGGCAAATTCGGCCGGCGTCACGGCGGTATCGGCCAGCTCGATGCCGTCGAACTCGTGCGCACAGCGCGCCACCGCGGCATCGCCCTCGGCGCGCACCGCGTCGATGATGGCCTGCGCCTGCATCAGCGTGCGCGCCTGCATCGCGATGGCCGGACGCGCCAGCGCGGCGCGGCGGCCGGCCTCATCGAGCTGCTGCCAGTCGTAGATCTGCATGCCGTCAGGCCAGCATCTTCTCGACCGGCAGGACCAGCACGGCGCTGGCGCCGGCCTTTTTGAGCGCTTCGAGGGTTTCCCAGAACACGTTCTCGCGGCACACCGCATGCACCGCGACGCGATCCGGGGAGTCCTCCAGCGGAATGATGGTGGGCGACTCGCTGCCGGGCAGCAGCCGCTTGATGGCCGCCAGTGCCGAGCGGGGCGCGTGCAGCATGATGTACTTGCTTTCCTTGACCTGCTCGACGCCCTCGATGCGCAGCAGCAGCCGTTCGACCCAGTCGTTCTTTTCCGGCGGCAGCGGCACCGGCGTGCGGATCAGCACCGCGTGGCTCTCGAGCACCGTCTCGACCTCGCGCAGGTGGTTGGCCTGCAGCGTCGAGCCGGTGGACACCAGGTCGCACACCAGGTCGGCGCGCCCGAGCCGCGGGGCGATCTCCACCGCGCCCGACAGCGTGACGATCTCGGCGCTCACGCCGTGGCGCTCGAGGAAGCGGCCCAGCAGGAACGGATAGGTGGTCGCGATGCGCCGGCCCTGCAGTGAGGCCGGTCCCTCATAGCTGCGCTCGGCCGGCACCGCCAGTGACAGGCGGCAGCGGCCGAAGTCGAGCGCCCGCAGCGCCGTGAAGCGCGCCGCCGCACCGCGCGCGGAGAGCTCCAGGCGCCTCTCCTCGATGACGTTCAGGCCGACCAGCCCCAGGTCGCACACGTCCTCCTGGACCAGGTCGGGGATGTCATCGTCGCGCACGAACAGCACGTCGAGCGGCATGTTCTCGCCGAATCCCATCAACTGGTCCTTGCCGCGGGAGAGCTTCAGGCCGCAGCGCGCCAGCAGGTCGAGCGACGGGTCGGTCAGCCGCCCGGACTTCTGCACCGCCAGCTTGATGCGCGTCTGCTTGTCCATGTCGGTTGTGCTCATCGGTGTGGCCTCATCCCTGTCGTCCGTGCGGTGCGGTTGCGTGCTGGGCACCGTCGATACGCTGCGCGGCCAGCGCATAGCCGCCGTTGCCCTGCGCCAGGTAGCGCGCCACGCGCCCGATGGTCGTGACGCTCACCCCGGTGTGCTCGTGGACCTGGCGGTAGGGCAGGCCGCGGCGCAGGCAGTCGACCACCGCCCAGCGATCGGCCATCGCCTGCAGCTCCGCCGGCGTGCACAGGTCGCGCAGGAACGCGCGGCATTCCTCCACGCTGCGCAGCGTGAGGATCGCCGCGATCAGGTTGCGCTCGCTCTGCGCCTCCTGCCGGGAGGTCAATTGCCGGTGGGACTTCATGGACGTGATCACCGTGACATCGTATCAATGTACTAGTATGTTAGTACGTTAGCACAACGATGCGCCCCGGGCAAGTCCGGCACGGCGCCTTCCCGCGGCGGCGCTTGACCCCCATTGGAAGCGCCTCTAGACTGCCGCCCACTCATCGAGACCGGCTGAGGGAAAGGCCCTTCGACGCCGGGGCAACCACCGATTTACGGAATGGTGCCAACTCCTGCGGCCAGCACCTTGCGTGGTCGATAGATGAGGGCCGACAGAGCAAGCGCTGCAGCCCTTGAATCTCGAGGACTGGCGACGAGCAGCCCTGTGCAGGCGTCCGGTCCGCAGGAGTGCTCGACGGATTCGGCACTGCGGAGCGGCTTTTGGATCGGCTCTCACATTCAGCGAATACTTCTGCTAACGACGCGGACAGCGCGTCCGACGTCGCTGCAGGCGCGTCCGGCGCCGCAACCGACGAAGTCAGCGCCGGCATACTGCAGTTGCCGCAACCCCTGTCGCTGCATCACGGCGGCGAGTTGCCGCAGCCACGGCTGGCGTGGCGCCTGGCCGGCCGCAGCGCCGGGCCGGTGATCTGCGCGCTGGGCGGCATCTCCGCGCACCGGCGCGTGTTCGATGCCGAACAGCCGCGCGCGGGCTGGTGGTGGGAAGTCGCCGGCCCCGGCCGGGTGCTCGACAGCACGCGCGTGCGCATCCTCGGCATCGACTACCTGGGCGGTAGCGCCGACTCGACCGGCCCGTCGGCCGGGGAGCCGTTTCCCAGCCTATCCAGCTACGATCAGGCCGAGGCGCTGCGACGGCTGCTCGATCACCTGGGGATCGAGCGGCTGCAGGCGATCACCGGTGCCTCCTACGGCGGCATGGTGGCGCTGGCATTCGCCGAGCGCTATCCGGCGCGGGTTCAGCGGCTGCTGGTGATCAGCGCCGCGGACCGCTCGCATCCGATGGCGACCGCGTGGCGCAGCGTGCAGCGCCGGATCGTGCGCTTTGCGCTGTCGCTGGAGCGGCCGGCCGAGGGCCTGCAGCTGGCGCGGGCGCTGGCGATGGCCACCTACCGCAGTCCGGAGGAGTTCGCGGCGCGCTTCGGGCACCTGCCGCGCCGCCTCGACGGCGAGTGGGTATTCCCGATCGAGGAGTATCTGTTCGCACGCGGGCGCGACTACGCGGGGCGCTATCGGCCCGAGTCGTTCCTGTGTCTGTCCGAGTCGATCGATCTGCATGCGGTCGACGCCTCCCGCATCGTCACGCCGACCACGGTGGTGGCGGTGCGCGAGGACCAGCTGGTGCCGATCGCCGACATGCGCGCGCTGGCCGCACGCCTGCCGCGCGCGCGCCTGCACGAGCTGTCCTCCCCGCACGGCCACGATGCCTTCCTGAAGGAGGCCGGTGCATTGGAGCCGATCTTCGAGTCCCTCTACGGAGTAGCTTGAGTGACTGACAAAGCCGATGCCATGACCCGCGCCGTGCGTGCCGGTCTCGAAACCGACGACGTGACCGGCGCGGTCGTGCCTCCGATCCACCTGAGCGCGACCTACGCCTTCCGCGGCTACGGCGAGAAGCGCAACTACGACTACTCGCGCTCGGGCAATCCGACCCGCGACCTGCTCGGCGCGGCACTGGCCGAACTGGAAGGCGGCGCCGGGGCGGTGATCACCGCCTCCGGCATGGCGGCGGTGTCGCTGTGCACGCAGATCCTGCCGGCGCACGCGCGCGTGGTGGTGCCGCACGACTGCTACGGCGGCAGTTACCGCCTGTTCGATGCGCTGCGCCGGCGCGGGGACCTCGAGGTCGACTTCGTCAACTTTGGCGATGACGCGGCGCTGCGCGCGGCGCTGGCGCGGCCGGCGGCGCTGCTGTGGGTGGAAACCCCGAGCAACCCGCTGCTGCGGCTCACCGACATCGCCGCGGTGTCGATGCTGGGCAGGGCGGCCGGCGCGCTGGTGGCGGTCGACAATACCTTCCTGTCACCGGGCTGGCAGCAGCCGCTCGGCTTCGGAGCGGATCTGGTGGTGCACTCGACCACCAAGTACATCAACGGTCACAGTGACGTGATCGGCGGCGCGGTGATCGCCGCAACTGCGCAGCTGCACGAGCAGCTGGGCTGGTGGGCCAACTGCCTGGGGCTCACCGGCGCCGCCTTCGACAGCTTCATGACGCTGCGCGGGCTGCGCACGCTGCACGCGCGGCTGGCGGTGCATGGACGCAACGCGCTCGAGCTGGCGGGTTGGCTGGCGCAGCAGCCGCAGGTGGCGAAGGTGTACTTCCCCGGGTTGCCGACACATCCGGGCTACGAGATCGCACTGCGCCAGCAATCAGGCTTCGGCGCGATCGTGACCTTCGAGCTCGCCGGCGGCATCCCGGCCGTGAAGGCATTCCTGTCGGGTCTGAAGTATTTCTCGCTCGCCGAATCCCTCGGTGGCGTCGAGAGCCTGGTCGCGCACCCGGCCTCGATGACGCACGCTGCGATGCATGAGGACGCGCGCCGCGCCGCCGGCCTCACCGACGGCCTGCTGCGCCTGTCGGTGGGCATCGAGTCGCTCGAGGACCTGCGCGCCGACCTGGCCGCGGGCCTGGCGCGCTGTCCGCGCCCCTAGCCGCAGCACTGGCCTGCGCCCCGCCGCCCGTAGGACGGGTACCCGCCGGCGGTGCGGTCCGGGTGCTGTCAACGGGTGCTGCCGCCGGCGCGTTTGGGTCTATGCTGTGGTCAGACTGTGGGGGCTGCCGCGCGCAGCCGGATGGGTCACTCAGACGGCAAGGTGCCTTATGAATAACACTCGCTACCAGCGGTCACGGATCTCCAGGTCTTTGCTTGCGTTCGGCGCGGCGGCCGGCCTTGCCTTCGCCGGTGCGGCGCTTGCGGCCGACCCGGGCACCTGGCAGCCGCATCAGACCACGTTCGATTATCTGGGCATCAGTCCCACGTATTCCTGCGAGGGGTTGAAGGACGATCTGATCTACCTGCTGCAGAAGTCCGGTGCTCGCCTGGACGGCCAGGTCAATCCCCAGCCGTGCACCGGCGGCTTCGGCGCACCCAGCAAGCTCCTGTCCGCCAGGCTGAAGTTCTCGACCCTGCAACCAGCCGGCGAAGGCTCGGAGACGGCTGCGGCGACGGTGCCGGGCAGCTGGCGGCAGGTGACGATCTCCCCGCAGACCTCGGGTTTCGTTCTGCGCGGCGCGGATTGCGAGCTGGTGGAGGAATTCCGGGACAAGATCCTGCCGCTGCTGCCAGTACGCAACATCCAGAGCAACCTGCATTGCATACCGCACCAGAGCACGGGCTTTCAGTACGGCCTGAGCTTCCAGGTATTTGCCCCCAGCGGGGCGAAGCAACCGTAGGGACGTGCGCCGCGCCAGTAGGGCCATGCGCCGGACGGGCGCGTGAGGCTGTTCCCGCACTCCCTGCTGGATGAGCTTGCCATCCAGGCCGGCGCCGGTGCGCGTCGGCGCGCGCACCATAACGTGCACGCCGCGCCGACAGATGCGGTGCAGCGCTTCTTCGTGGTGGCACACTCTGATGCCTACTTTCGGCCGCATCGGCACAGCGCCAAGTCGGAGATGGCGCTGGTGCTGCGGGGGCGCTTTGCGGTGTTGACCTTCGACGATGCCGGCCGGCTCACCGCGCGCTATCCGGTCGGTGCCGACCAGGCCGACATGGGCTGGGAAGTGCCGCGGGCGACCTGGCACACGCTGCTCGCGCTGCAGGACGGCTCGGCTTTCCTGGAGATCAAGCAAGGGCCGTACGACCCGGCAACCGCCTCGCAGTTCGCAGCCTGGGCGCCGCCCGAAGGCGATCCGGCGGTCCCGGCATTTCTGCAGCGGCTGCGCACCGCCGCGGTGGGCGCGAGCCTGGCATCGGCGCAGGACAGTGCCGCACCGGAGTCGACGCTTTCCGCGGCGGGACAGAACGGTATTGCTTGAAACCGCGGCCGAGCGGGGCGTAACCTGCGGCAAAGCAAGAGCGCGAAGGGGGAAGGCGTCATGAGACGATGGATCGTAGCCGCAGCGTCGAGCGGGTTGGCCTTGGGGTCGGTATTGAGCCTCACTGGTACGGCCTCGGCCGCTTCCGCGGCCTGCAGCCGCAGCTGTCTGGATGGCATGGTGGATACGTACCTGGCTGCGCTGGTCGCGCACGATCCGAGCCGGGCGCCGATCGCGCCGGACGCCAGATTCGTCGAGAACACCGTGCCGATGAAGCCCGGGGACGGCCTGTGGAAGACGGCCACCGCGGCGCCGACCACCTTCAAGATCTACGTACCCGATCCGGTCGCCCAGCAGGTCGGCTTCATCGGCGTGATGCAGGAGAACGGCAAGCCGATCCAGCTCGGGCTGCGCCTTAAGGTGCACGACGGACAGATCGTCGAGATGGAGCACCTGATCGCGCGCAATCTGAGCCCTGCGGCCCTGAAGAATCTGGTCACTCCGCGCCCGGGGCTGCTGCAGACCGTGCCGCGCGCCGAGCGCAGCACGCGCGCGCAGATGCTGAAGATCGGCACCTCCTATTACGAATCGATCGTCGAGAACAACGGCAGCGTGGCGCCGTTCGCCGACGACTGTGTACGCCACGAGGGTGGCATACAGACCACGACCAATACCCGGCCGGCGACCACGCCGATCCCCGGGGCCGGTGCCGCCGGATCGCCGATGGCGGTCCTGGGTTCCATGGGCTGCGCGGCGCAGATCAACGCCCATCTGCTCGCCTACATCACCCGCATCGAGCCGCGACGCGTGTGGATCGCGGATGTTCAGACCGGACTGGTATTTGGTCTGTCCCAGTTCCGCCAGCCGATGCGCGAGAAGACCGAGAAGATCGTCGGCGTGCCGGGCCTGACATCGATTCCGATGAACTTCAAGCCGTTCGACCTGCCCGCCGCCCACATCTTCAAGATCAGTGGCGGCAAGATCCACGAGATCGAGGCCATGGGCTTCGTGATGCCGTATGACTCGAAGACCGGCTGGGAGCACGGGGGCGTGGCGCCGTAGGCGAGGCGCGAGGGCAAAGCGAGGGCCTCGGCGTCGGAGGCCACCGAGCGTCTCGAGGACGCAGGAAGTCATCCAGGCAACCCGATAATTTATCGAATGAAATTATCGGGTTGCCTGGATGACTTCCTGAGCTACCTAATCACGTTCGATGGCCATCCTATGGGGTCGCGACCACGGCTACCGCTTCCGTACTGCGTTGCCGGCTCCCCGCACCGCGTGCCGCGCCGCGCGCCGGCGGCGGCGCTCACAGCAGCTGTTCCCACATGCGCCAGAAGCGGCCGCGCAGCTTGTCCGAGAACGGTCGGTGCCGCCAGGTCGCCAGCGTGATGCGGCGGGCGTGCTGCAGGTCCTGCAGGAAGTAATGCTCCAGCTGGTCGCCGGTCTTCATGCCGATGACGACGGCGTCCACCTCGTCGTTGAACAGCACGCTGCGGTGATCGAAGTTGGAAGAGCCGACGACCGACCAGACGCCGTCCATGACGGAAGTCTTCGAGTGCAGCATGCCATCGTCGCGCTCGTAGATCTTGACCCCGGCGCGCAGCAGGCCGGAGTAGTAGGAGCGCTGTACCGCCAGCGCCGCCTTCGAATCGCTGTGCGCGGGCACCAGCAGGCGCACGTCCACGCCGCGCCGCGCGGCGCGCGCGAGCGCCTGGCGCTCCTGGTAGGTCGGCACGAAGTATGCCGCGGTGATCCAGATGCGCGAGGTGGCGCTGCGGATCGCCGACAGCAGCGTCGCATAGTAGCGTGGCACGATCGCACCGCCCTGGCTGCCGATGATGCGTACCACCTGGTCGCCCTGTGGCGCGACCGGCGGCCCGTCGGGAACCAGCTGGTCGGCTGGGCCGCCTTGCTCTCGCCAGTGCTGCTCGAACAGATGCTTGAGCGGCAGCACCGCCGGGCCGTCGATCTGCAGGTCGGTGTCGTGCCATGTCGGCATCGGCTTGGCGGGGGCCGCAGGGGTCGCGGGGGGTGACGGGGTCGCGGCGGCCGCTGGGGGCGCGGCCGCCGCAGTGGGCGGTGGCGCGCTCTGTTCGCCGGCGCCTGCCGCCGGATCGGGGTGACGGCGGCGGCTGCCGCTGCTGCTGCCGCTGCTCGGCAGGGCGCTCTGGTACGTGGTGCTGAGGTTGACGCCGCCGACGATGGCCGTGGCGCCGTCCGCGATCAGGATCTTGCGATGGTCGCGGTCATTGAGGGTGAAGGCGGTCAGGGGATCGATCGGGTTGAACTGGCGCACGTGGATGCCGGCGGCTTCGAGGCGCTGAAAGAACTCATCGGGCGTGGAGAACGAGCCGATGGCGTCGTAGATGATGTCGATCCGCACGCCCTGGCGCTGGCGCGCGATCAGCAGGTCGCCCAGAGTCTCGCCGCCGTAGTGGACGTCCTCGAGGATGAAGTACTCCAGATACAGGTAGTGCTGCGCCTGGCGGATGGCGCTGAACATCGCCGCGAAGGTCTGCGGGCCGTCGCGCAGGATGCTGACGCGGTTGCCGGTGTACAGCGGCGTGCCCGCCACGGCCTGCTCGATCGCCAGGTGCCGATCGAAGGCGCCGGCATTGGGCGCCTGGGCGGCAAATCGGCTCAGGATCCGAGCCGTCTCGCGCGCCGACAGCGGCCCCCTCGCCCCGCGTATGCGGATCGGCTGGATGGCGATGCCGCTGCCCAGCTCGGGCGCCTCGGGAATGGTAGGCACTGCGGCGCAGCCGGCCAGTGCCAGCAACGCTACGGTGAGGCTTGCAAGCACCAGGTGCTTGCGCTGCGGCGCAAACGATCGCATCTGCGGCACGATCTGGCCCCTAGCCAACTGAGAGGTCAAGTTGCAATAGGAGACATCCTGGGGTCGGAGTACACCGATACTGTCGCACGCAAATCCGTTTACATGAAGCGCTTCGCACGTCATCATCAGCGCCTCTCTCCGACAGGCCGTAGGTAGGGAGGCGATATGGTCGAATCACTGGCTGCATTCGATGCGCGAAGCTCCGCGCGGTCCGACTCCGGGCTGCAGATCGTGATCGGTGAGAACAACGCCGATCTGGCGATGACGCTGCGTCTGCTGCTCGAGGCCGAGCCGGATATGCGCTGCATCGCCACCGCAGCTTCCGCGAGCGCAGTGCTGCGCTCAGCCGAGGAGCACGCGCCCAACGCCTTCATTCTCGATCTGTCGCTCGACGATGGCTCGAGCCTGCCGCTGATCTCGACCTTGCGCGAGCGGCTGCCGCAGGCCGCCATCATCGTGTACACCGGTCACCGCAACGCCATGCTCAACGAGCAATGTGTGCGTGCGGGGGCCAACGCGGTCGTGGTCAAGACCGGGGAGATTGATGAGCTCACCGGCGCGCTGCGGCGTGCGGCCGGTGATGGTGCCGCCACAGTGGGACGGTCCTCGGGCTCCTAGCCGCCACGCCGGTGCGCGACGCGGTGGGGCGCGATCCGTGGCCGGATCCGCGGCGGCGGAGCAGGTTCCTCCCGCAGGTGGTTGAAGTTCAAGGATCTAAAGCACTAGAATCGCCTCGCCGGTGGAGGGTGTTGGTCTCGGCCAACTTTTTGTAATGCCGCAGGTAGTGCGGTCAAGTGCTTGATCGATAAGCCCCACATGGGGCTTTTCTTTTTATAGCTCACTGGATTTCAGGCACTCACGATGGCGACGCCCCTACGCGAGCAGCTGATTGCGCTGACCGAGCCGCTGCTCGGGCAGCTGGGTTATGAGCTTGTCGACCTGGAGTACGCGCCGGGCCGCACGCACGCCGTGGTGCGTGTCTTCATCGACAAGCCGCAGGGGGTGGGATTGGACGATTGCGAGCAGGTCAGCCACGAGCTGTCCGCCCTGTTCGACGTCGAGGATCCGGTGCCCACGGCGTACACCCTGGAGGTGTCCTCGCCAGGACTGGATCGGGTCCTGCGCACGCGGGCGCACTTTCAGCGTTTCGTCGGTGCAAGAGTGTGGGTGGAGCTGCGGGCGGCTCGTGACGGACGGCGACGCTACACCGGCAAGCTCGAGTCCCTCGATGCCGAAAGCGTTGAATTAGTTGTGGATGGCGCCATGGTAAGGGTGCCGTTCGATGAGATCAGCCGCGCCCGACTGGCGCCGCAATGGTCTGGCGAGCTGCAGGAGCTTTAGTGATGAATAAAGAGATTCTGATGGTCGTCGATGCCGTCTCCAACGAGAAGGGCGTCGATAAGGAGATCATCTTCGAGGCGCTGGAGGCGGCGCTGGCGTCGGCTACTCGCAAGAAACACGGCGAGGACTGGGACGTGCGCGTGGCGATCAATCGCAAGACCGGCGATTACGAGACCTTCCGGCGCTGGAAAGTGTTCGCCGATGATTCCAAGGAGCTGGAGAACCCGTCTGCGGAGCTGCGCCTGGAGGATGGGCTCGAGATCGATGCCGCCTCCGAGCCCGGCGGCTACGTGGAGCAGCCGATGGAATCGGTCGCGTTCGGACGCATCGCCGCGCAGCAGGCCAAGCAGGTGATCGTGCAGAAGGTGCGCGAGGCCGAGCGCGCCCAGGTGGTGGATGCGTACAAGGACCGGATCAACACACTGGTCAGCGGCGTGATCAAGCGCATCGACCGCAATGGCATCTACGTGGACCTCGGCGGCAACGCCGAAGGGTTCGTCTCGCGCAGCGACATGATCCCGCGCGAGCAGTTGAAGCCGCAGGACCGCGTCAAGGCGTTCCTGCGCGAGGTGCGCCCCGAGCAGCGCGGCCCGCAGCTGTTCCTGACGCGCACGGCACCGGAGTTCCTGATCGAGTTGTTCAAGCTGGAGGTGCCCGAGGTCGGCCAGGGGCTCATCCACATCCTCGGCGCCGCGCGCGATGCGGGTGTGCGCGCCAAGATCGCGGTGCGCAGCCAGGATCCGCGCATCGATCCGGTCGGCGCCTGTGTCGGCATGCGCGGCTCGCGCGTGCAGGCGGTGTCCAACGAGATCGCCGGCGAGCGCGTCGACATCATCCCCTACGATGATAATGCCGCGCAGTTCGTGATCAATGCGATGTCGCCGGCGGAGGTGCAGTCGATCGTGGTGGACGAGGACTCGCACAGCATGGACATCGCGGTCGCCGAGGAGAAGCTCTCGCAGGCCATCGGCCGCGGCGGGCAGAACATCCGCCTGGCGAGCCAGCTGACCGGCTGGGAGCTCAACGTGATGACCGAGTCGGACGCGGAAGCAAAGAGCGAGTCGGAGACGCGCGCGCTGGTGGAGCTGTTCATGAAGCAGCTGGATGTGGACGAGAACGTCGCCAGCATCCTGGTGCAGGAAGGCTTCTCCACGGTCGAGGAGGTCGCATACGTGCCGGCGGCCGAGCTGGCCGGCATCGAGGAATTCGATGTCGACATCGTCAAGGAGCTGCGCAACCGCGCGCGCGACGTGCTGCTCACGCAGGCCATCGTCAGCGAGGAGTCGCTCGACCAGTCGATGCCGTCGGAGGACCTGCTCACGCTCGAGGGCATGCGGCCGGATCTGGCGCTGGCGCTGGCGCGCCGTGGCGTGCGCACGCGCGACGAGCTGGCCGAGCAGGCGGTCGACGATATTTCCGATATCGACGGGCTCTCGGTCGACGAGGCCGGCAGCCTGATCATGAAGGCGCGCGCCCACTGGTTCGAGGCGCAGCATTGAGTGGCGCTGTCGAACGCGTCAGGGTCGAACGGCGGCATGGCACCAAGGTGATACAGAATGGCTGAAGTAACGATTGCCCAGTTTGCCGACGTGCTCAAGGTGCCGGTGGATCGCCTGATCGCACAGCTCGACCAGGCGGGCATCAGCGTGGCCGGACCGCAGGACCGGATCAGCGAGGAGGCCAAACTCGAGCTGTTGACGCATCTGCGCCGCAGCCATGGCCACGACCAGGCTTCGGAGGGCTCGGCGCCCAGCCGCATCACGCTGCGGCGCAAGACCCAGCAGGAGCTCAAGCTCGCCAGCAACCAGGGACGCGCCCGCACGGTCGCGGTGGAGGTGCGCCGCCAGCGCACCTACATCAAGCGCGATGTGCTCGAGGGCCAGGCGCGCGCCCAGCAGGAGCAGGTCGACGTGCAGCGGCGCGAGGCCGAGGAGGCGCAGCGCGCGCTGACCGAGAAGGCGGAGGCCGAGCGGCGCGAGCACGAGCGCATCGAGGCGGAGAACCGCCGCCGCGTCGAAGAGGAGCAGGCGCGCAAGAAGACCCAGGAGGAGGCACGGCGGCTGGCCGAGCAGCACGCCGCCGAAGAGGCGGCCGAGCGTGAGCGAGCGCGCCGCGCCGCTGAGGCCCCGCGCGGCACCCCGGCGCATCCGGCCCCGGCAGCGGCGCGCGAGGAGGCCGACTCCAAGCAGCGCACGCGCTACGGACGCGATGAGCTGCACATTGCAGGCGACGTGAGCGCGCGCCACAAGAAGAAGAAAAAGCTGCGGGCGCGCACCATGCCGGCGGGTGGGGAGGCCAAGCATGGCTTCGAGATGCCCACCGCGCCGGTCAAGCGCGAGGTCGCGCTCGGCGAGACCATCACGGTCGCAGAGCTGGCGCAGAAGATGGCGGTCAAGGCCACCGAGGTCATCACCGTACTGATGAATCTCGGTGTGATGGCCACGATCAACCAGCCGATCGAGCGCGACACCGCGGTGCTGGTGATCGAGGAATTCGGCCACAGCGCCAAGCTGCTGAAGGGAAACCAGATCGAGGAGGGCCTGCAGGGCGAGGAGGCCGCGGAGGAGCAGCTGGAGATGCGTCCGCCCGTGGTCACCGTGATGGGCCATGTCGACCACGGCAAGACTTCGCTGCTGGACTACATCCGCACCACCCGGGTCGCCGCCGGGGAAGCCGGCGGCATCACCCAGCACATCGGTGCCTACCACGTCGAGACGGTGCGCGGGGCTATCACCTTCCTGGATACCCCCGGCCACGCCGCCTTCACGGCGATGCGTGCCCGCGGCGCCCGTGCCACCGACGTGGTGGTGCTGGTGGTGGCGGCCGACGACGGCGTGATGCCGCAGACGATCGAGGCGATCCAGCACGCGCGTGCGGCCAAGGTGCCGATCGTGGTCGCGGTCAACAAGATCGACAAGTCCGATGCGGATCCGGATCGGGTGCGCACAGAGCTCGCCAAGCATGAGGTGATTCCCGAGGAGTGGGGCGGGCAGAACATGTTCGTGAACGTCTCGGCGCGCACCGGCGCCGGTATCGAGCAGCTGCTCGAGGCGGTGCTGCTGCAGGCCGAGGTGCTCGAGCTCAAGGCCACGCGCCAGGGGCTCGCGGCCGGCGTAGTGATCGAGTCGACCATGGAGAAGGGCCGCGGCGCGGTGGTCACCGCGCTGGTCAAGCGCGGCACGCTCAAGGTGGGCGATGCGATCCTGGCGGGTTCCGAATTCGGCCGCGTGCGCGCGCTGTTCGACGAGAACGGCAACGCCATCACCGAGGCGCCGCCGTCGATTCCGGTCGTGGTGCTGGGGTTGTCGGGTACGCCGAATTCGGGCGAGGAGCTGCTCGTGGTCGAGAACGAGCGCAAGGCGCGCGAGGTGGCGTCGTATCGCCAGGGCAGGTTCCGCGACGTGAAGCTGGCGCGTGCGGCCCCGCGGGCCGAGGACGTGTTCTCGCAGATGGGCGTGGCGCAGGCCGGGGTGGTCCCGGTGCTGCTCAAGGCCGACGTGCAGGGCAGCGCCGAGGCCCTCAACGACGCGCTGCTGAAGCTGTCCACCGAGGAGGTGCAGGTGAATGTGATCGCCAGCGCCGTGGGCGGCATCACCGCCTCGGACATCCAGCTGGCCGCAGCCTCCAAGGCCTATGTGATCGGCTTCAACGTACGCGCCGACGCCGGCGCGCGCGAGGTGATGAAGGAGACCGGCGTCGAGGTGCGCTATTACAGCGTGATCTACGAGGCCATCGACGACGTCAAGCAGAAGCTCAGCGGACTGCTGTCACCGGAGATCAAGGAGCACATCGTCGGAGTCGCCCTGGTGCGGGAGGTGTTTCGTTCGAGCAAATTCGGCGTGGTGGCCGGCTGCCTGGTGAGCGAGGGTGCGGTCAAGCGCAACAATCCGATCCGCGTGCTGCGTGACAACGTGGTGATCTTCGAAGGGGCGCTCGAATCGCTGCGCCGCTTCAAGGACGACGTCAACGAGGTGCGCGCCGGCACCGAATGCGGCATCGGCGTGAAGAACTACCAGGACGTGCGCGTCGGCGATCAGATCGAGTGCTACACGCGCGTCGAGGTCTCGCGCACCATCCAATGAGCCGCGTGGCGGGCGCATGAGCGGCAATGCGCGGGCGGCCCGGGTAGCGGCGCAGATGCAGCGCGCGCTGGCGGCGCTGCTGCGCCGGGGCGTGAAGGATCCGCGCGTCGGCAACGTGACCGTGACGCACCTGAGCGTGAGCCCCGACCTGAGCGTGGCGCAGGTGCAGGTGCTGCCGTTCGCCTCCACCGACGCGCGCGCGGCCGAGCAGATGCTCGCGGGGCTGAACAGCGCCGCCGGCTACCTGCGCGGCCAGCTCGCGCGCGAGTTGAAGCTCCGACACGCCCCGCAGCTGCAGTTCGCGCTCGACCGCCAGCTCGAGCACGCCCATCACCTCACCGAGCTGATCGACCGCGCCGTGGCCGGCGATGCGCGCGAGGCGCAGCATGGCGATGCGGAAGGGGACGCGGGTGCGAATCCTGGCGCGGCGGGCGCAGACACGCAAGAGAACCACGAGAAGTGACGTGCCTGAGAGTATCCCTGCGCAAGTCGCCTCTCGTAGCTCCTGCCATGGTTGAGCCCGTCATCCCAGAGCCCACCTCCGTCACTCCCGAACCCACCTCCGCCGCCGCGCTCGCCGTCGCGCGCCCCGCGCCCGCGCCGCTCGTGGGTATCCTGCTGCTCGACAAGCCGCTGGGGCTCTCGTCCAATGCGGCCCTACAGGTCGTGCGGCGGCTGGCCGGCGGCATCAAGGCCGGACACAGCGGCAGCCTCGACCCGCTGGCGAGCGGCATGCTGCCGATCTGCCTGGGTGAGGCGACGAGGCTCGCGGGCCAGCTGCTCGAGGGGCGCAAGGCCTATCGCTTCGGGCTGACGCTCGGGGAGCGCTCGGCCACCGGCGATGCGGAGGGAGAGATCGTCGAGCGCTGCGCGGTACCGCCGCTGGACCGCGCCGCCATCGAGGCGGTGCTGGTCGGATTCCTCGGGACGCAGCAGCAGGTGCCGCCGATGTATTCGGCCTTGAAGCGCGACGGGGAGCCGTTGTACCGGCTGGCGCGCCGCGGCGTGCAGGTCGAGCGGGCCGCGCGCGCGCTGGTGATCGATGCGCTGCAGCTGCAGGATCATCAGAACGACCGGCTCGAGCTGTCGGTACTGTGTTCCAAGGGCACCTACGTGCGTGTGCTGGCGGAGGACATCGCCCGCGCGCTCGGCAGCTGCGGCCGGCTGCACAGCCTGCGCCGCGACTACGTCGAGCCGTTCGCCGGGGAGCCGATGGTGAGCCTCGAGCAGCTGCAGGCCGCGGCACGGGATGGCAGTGGCTGGCCGGTGCTCGCGCCCGACCGTGCTGTCAGCCATCTGCCGCCGCTGCGGCTGGACGCGGACGCCGCCGCGGCGATCGCGCACGGGCGGGTGCTGCCGTTTGGGGCGCTGCTGCCCCCTGGGGATCCCGGGCCGGCGCAGCAGCGCCTGTGGCGGCTGTATGACGCGCAGGGCCGCTTTCTCGGGCTCGGAGCCAGCGATGCCGCCGGATTGCTGCGAGCGCAGCGCCTGTTCGCGCATCCGGTGGTGGTGTAACTCCATGTTTCAGCTTGAGACATGCGGGGCCTGCGGGTAGAATGCGCGGCCTTCAAAACGACCCGCATACGCACGTCAGCACAGAGGTTTCGCACGCAATGGCTTTGTCCACGGAACAAAAGAGCGGTGTGCTCGCCCAGTACCGCCGCGATCCCCAAGACACCGGGTCGCCGGAGGTCCAGATCGCGCTGCTGTCCGAGCGCATCAATGGCCTGGGTGCGCACTTCGGCACGCACAAGCGCGATCACTCGTCACGCCGCGGTTTGGTCAAGCTGGTCAACCAGCGCCGCAAGTTGCTCGACTATCTCAAGGCCACGCGTCCGGCGAAGTACCAGGAGCTGGTCGAGCGCCTGGGCCTGCGCCGCTGACGGTATTGCCGGCCGCACATTCCGATCCGGGACGTGCGGGACCTTCCCTTTGCTGCCTGACTTTTCCGAGGACTGAAGCGTGACTGTGTTCAAGAAGACCTTTGCTTATGGCCCCCACACCGTCACCCTGGAAACCGGCGAGCTCGCCCGCCAGGCCAATGGCGCGGTGCTTGCCACGATGGGCGAGACGGTGGTGCTGGTCACCGCCGTCGCGCAGAAATCCGCCGTCCCCGGCCGCGATTTCTTCCCGCTGACCGTCAACTACATCGAGAAGACCTATGCCGCGGGCCGTATTCCCGGCGGCTTCTTCAAGCGCGAAGGGCGCCCGACCGAGCGCGAGACGCTCACCTCGCGCCTGATCGACCGACCGATCCGGCCGCTGTTTCCGGACGGCTTCGCCAACGAGGTCCAGGTCGTCGCCACGGTGGTATCGCTCAACGCCGATGTGGATGCCGACGTCCCGGCACTGCTGGGCGCCTCCGCTGCGCTGGCAATCGCCGGGGTGCCGTTCAACGGCCCGATCGGCGCCGCGCGCGTGGGCTATCGCGACGGCAAGTACCTGCTCAACCCGACCCGCACCGACCAGGCCGGCTCCCAGCTCGACCTGGTGGTGGCCGGCACGCAGGAAGCGGTGCTGATGGTCGAATCGCAGGCCGCCGGACTATCCGAGGAGGTCATGCTCGGGGCGGTGGTATTCGGCCACGAGCAGATGCAGGTCGCGATCCGCAATATTCGCGAGCTCGCAGCCGAGGCGGGCAAGCCGCGCTGGGACTGGCAGCCGCCGGCCGCGGACGGCGCGCTGGTGCAGGCGCTGGCGGCGCGTGCCGAAGCGTCCCTGTCGGAAGCTTATCGCATCACTGAGAAGCAGCAGCGCTACACCCGCATCGCCGAGATCAAGAAGGAAGCCATGGCGGCACTGACCGCCGGCGAGGCGACGCAATGGGGCGCCGAGGCGGTCAAGACCGAGCTGTTCAAGCTCGAAAGCCGCATCGTCAGGGAGCGCATCCTCGCCGGAGAGGTGCGCATCGACGGGCGCGATGCCCGCACGGTGCGGCCGATCTCGATCCGCGTAGGCGTGCTGCCGCGCGCGCACGGCTCGGCACTGTTCACCCGCGGGGAGACGCAGGCGCTGGTCGCCACCACCCTGGGCACCACCCGCGATGCGCAGATCATCGATGCGCTCGAGGGCGAGCGGCGCGAGCCATTCATGCTGCACTACAATTTCCCGCCGTTCTCGGTCGGCGAGACCGGCATGATGGGCTCGCCCAAGCGCCGCGAGATCGGCCACGGCAACCTGGCCCGCCGCGGCATCAACGCGGTGATGCCCGATATGGGCACCTTCCCGTACGTAATCCGCATCGTCTCGGAGATCCTGGAGTCCAACGGCTCGAGCTCCATGGCGAGCGTGTGCGGGGCGAGTCTGTCGCTGATGGACGCGGGCGTGCCGATCAAGGCGCCGGTGGCCGGCGTGGCCATGGGCCTGGTGCTGGAAGGTTCGCGCTTCCAGGTCCTGACCGACATCCTCGGCGACGAGGATCACCTGGGCGATATGGACTTCAAGGTCGCCGGCACGCGCGACGGGATCAATGCGCTGCAGATGGACATCAAGGTCGAGGGCATCACCCCGCAGATCATGCAAGTGGCACTGGAGCAGGCGCGCGCCGGCCGACTGCACATTCTCGATGCCATGGACCGCGTCATCCGCGAGCCGCGCGCGAAGATGTCCGAGTGGGCGCCGTCGATCATCACGCTGAAGATCGATCCGGAGAAGATTCGCGATGTGATCGGCAAGGGCGGCGCGGTCATCCGCCAGATCACCGAGGAGACCGGTACCACCATCGATATCGAGAACGACGGTACGGTGAAGATCGCCTCGGTCAGCGGGGCCGCCGGACGCGAGGCGCAGGCGCGCATCGAGCTGATCACCGCCGACGTCGAGGTCGGTCATATCTACGAAGGTAGGGTCGTGAAGCTGATGGACTTCGGCGCCTTCGTCACCATCCTGCCCGGCCGCGACGGCCTGGTGCATATCTCGCAGATCTCCGACGAGCGCGTCGAGCGCGTATCCGACAAGCTCAAGGAAGGCGACCAGGTGCGCGTCAAGGTGCTGGAAGTGGACCGGCAGGGCCGCATTCGGTTGTCGATGCGCAGCGTCGACGCGGCGTAACGCGCGCCGCGCAAGCGACGCCGCGCAAGGCCCCCCGCGACCGGCGCAGCCTTACGCTGCGGCGCCGGTGCGCTACTGCGCGGTGGTGCTGGCCGCCGCGGCTTTCATCAGCGTGCGGAAGATCTCCTCCTGCGCGCTGTGCCAGCGTTGGTAGTTCTGGTGCGCCAGGTGCGTGGCCGCCGCGGCCGGATCGCCAGCCGGTGGCTTCTGGCTCAGGAACAGCCGCAGGCTCTGCTCCAGATAGCTCGAGAGCATACCCTCCAGGCCCGTCTCATGATCGTGGCTGCGGATCAACTCGGCCAGGAAGTCCTGGCTCAGCACCGTGTCGTTGCGCTGCTCCAGATCGGCGATGACCTGCAGCAGGACCGGTCGCGTGATGTCCTGCTGGCTGCGCTTGTCCATGACGCTGAACTCGATACGATCCATGACCAGCCGCCGCACATCATCGAGGGTGATATAGCGGCTCTCAACGGTGTCGTAGAGGCGCCGGTTGGGGTACTTCTTGATGATGCGTAGCTCGCTCATGCGGAAGTCCTCGTGGTACTCAAAACCCGTCACCTGACGGGCATTGCGGATCTTCATACCATAGTACAAGCGCCCACGGAACCCAAATCGGCGTCCACTGACAGGCGAACGGCGGCGTTCGGCAGCCCGCAGCGGCGGACGGACGCTTCCACCCGGCAACCCGCCAACTTCCAGCGGGCGGCGCGCCCGTCCCCGCGCCGGCGGGCGGCCGGTCGGATCCCCGGCGTGAGCAGGCATGCTCGGGCCGGCCGCCGACTGCACGATCGTGGGGCAGCGAGGGGCGCCTGAGCGGACGGGGTTGTGAGCAGGAAGGCGGGCAGCGGGCGGACTGGGCGGCCGAGCGGCGCCCCGGCCCGGCCCGAGGGCGCTCAGCGGTAGCGATCGTCGCGATCGCCGTACTGGCGCTCGCGCCGCTCGCGCCGCTCCTGGGCTTCGATCGACAGGGTGGCGACCGGGCGGGCCTCCAGGCGCTTGATCCCGATCTCCTCGCCGGTCTCCAGGCAATAACCGTAAGTGCCGTCCTCGATACGCTTGAGCGCCTCGTCGATCTTGCGGATCAGCTTGCGCTCGCGATCGCGTGTGCGCAGCTCCAGGCTGAACTCTTCCTCCTGGGTGGCGCGATCGTTCGGATCGGGAAAATTGGCCGCCTCGTCCTTCATGTGCGAGACGGTGCGGTCGACTTCTTCCATCAGGTCGCGCTTCCAGTTGAGCAGGATCTGCTGGAAGTGAGCCAGCTGCTCCTTGCTCATGTACTGCTCGCCGCGCTTGAGCACGTACGGCTGGACGTTGCGCGGTCCGGCCAGCAGGCTCCCCGGCTCGATGCTGTCGGCCTCGTCGCTGTCCGGCAGCGACCGTGCGCGTGTTACCAGCGTATTGCGCGGCGGTTCGCCGGCGGCGGTCCTGGATGCTGTCGTGGCACCGGGCTTGGCTGGCGCGGCCGGCCGGCTTGCAGCGGCGGTAGGGGGACGAGAGCTGTCGGCTGTTTTGACGTTGGGCATCTTGGCGTTTGGTGTCTTCGCGTTGGGTGTTTTGGCGTTAGGCGCTTTGGCCGATCGGGCCGCCGGCTTCGCAGCGGCGGCGGCCACGGCCTTGCGGCTGGCGGCCGCGGGCTTGCGCGGCACGCTCTGGCGTGCGGCGGCCTTGGCGGGGGCCGGTCGCCGCGGTTTGCTGGTCTTGGATCCGGGCTTCTTGCCGGGCATCGCCTCGCTCCTGAAAAAATCCACACCCACCGTTGAGAACGCGCGATTATACCGGCGCCCGAACCGCTGTACAGAGCGGGCCGGCGGCGGGTGCCGCCCGCGTAGGATCCCCGCGCGCAATGGTCGCGCCGGCTGCGCCGTGCGGGGGCACGGGCCTTGCAACCCTGTCGATCGAGGCCGCGCGCACCGCGCGCCTGATCACAATCAGCATCGCGAGGCAACTGCCATGAGCCAAGCGGACAACATCGTCGGACACGGTCAGCATGGACGCGGTCCGGGGCCGGAGGTCATGGGCGCCTCGACCCTCACGGGTGACACGGTAGTGGATGCCGGCGGTGAGCCGCTCGGCAAGATCCTGGAGATCATGCTCGACGTGCCGAGCGGACGTATCGCCTATGTGGTGCTGTCCGTGCAGGAGCAGACCGCGGCGGGAGCAAAGCTGTTCGCCGTGCCCTGGCCCGCGTTGACGCTCGACAGCGATCGCCGGCGCTTCATTCTCGATGTCAACCGTGAGCGGCTCAAGCAGGCGCCCGGGCTCGACCCGGAGCACTGGCCGACGATGGCGCAACCGACCTGGGCCAGCACGCTGTACGAATTTTACGGCGTCGAGCCCGACTGGCACTGATGCGCCGGCTCCAGTGCGCCTACCGCCGGTGCGCCCGCCGCTCAGGCAGGGGTCAGCAACTGCATGCCGAACCAGCGCCGCTCGTCCGTCCAGCTCTGCTGCACGCGCCAGCCGGCCTGCGCGGCCAGTTGCGCGAAGCTCTCCGGGGTGTACTTGTGCGAGCACTCGGTGCGGATGAAATCGCCGCGCTGCATGCGGATGACCGCCGCGCCGATGCGGATTGCCTGATTGACGGCGCTGACCAGGTGCATCTCGATGCGCTGCTCGGCCTCCATCCATACGGCGCGGTGGCGAAAGTGGCTGATGTCGAAGCCGATGCCGAGCCGCCGATTTACGTGCCGCAATGCATTGAGGTTGAATTCGGCGGTGACGCCCTGCGCATCGTCATAGGCGCGCTCGAGCACACTGCGCTCCTTGGCCAGATCGATGCCCACCAGCGCCGCGCCGGCGTTGCCGGCGAGCGCTCGCATCGCGCCGAGCAGTCGCACCGCCTCGAGCGGCTCGTAGTTGCCGAGCGTCGAGCCGGAGAAGTACACCAGCCGGCGCGGCATGCTCGCGACCTGCGTGGGCAGTTCGAGCTTGCGCGCGAAGTCGGCGCACAGCGGCAACACGTTCACGGCCGGGTAGTCGCGCTGCACCGCGCGCGCTGCGCGCGCCAGGCTCGAAGCGGCGATGTCGATCGGCACATAGGCGCGCAGCCGCGGTAGCGCATCGAACAGCGGCCGGATCTTGCCGCTGTTGCCGCTGCCGAATTCGATCACCGCCAGCTCCCCGTCGAGCAGCGTGGCCATCTGCCGCGCGCACGAGCGCATGATTCCCAGCTCCAGCCCGGTGAGGTAGTACTCGGGCAGCTCGCAGATCTTCTCGAACAGCCGCGAGCCGCGCTCATCGTACAGCCAGGTGTGCGACAGCTGGCGCGGGATGTACAGCAGTCCGCGCAGCACCTCGGACAGGCCTTCGTCGTAGACGCCGTCGGTGAAGCGGTCGGCAAGAGCGATGTTGGTCGATGCCATGGTTAGCGGTCCTTTGCGAGGCGCATGCCCGCGAATTGCCAGCGCGATGAGGGATAGAAGAAGTTGCGGTAACTGGGGCGCACGTGCGAGCGCGGGGTGGCGCACGAGCCGCCGCGCAATACGAATTGATTGGCCATGAACTTGCCGTTGTATTCGCCGATCGCGCCGGGCCAGGGGCGAAAGCCCGGATAGGGTAGGTAGGCCGAGGCGGTCCACTCCCACACGTCGCCGAACAATTGGCGCGAGGGCGCGCCGGCGGCGTGCGGATGCAGCCTGCCGCTGTCGAGGAAGTTGCCGCTGAGCGGCTCGACCGCCGCGGCCAATTCCCATTCGGCCTCGGTCGGCAGGCGGGCGCCGGCCCAGCGGGCATAGGCGTCGGCCTCGTAATAGCTGAGGTGGCACACCGGGGCGGCGGCGCTCAGTTCGCTCATGCCGTCGAGGGTGAATTCCGCCTCGAGCGATTCGGACCAGTACAGCGGCCGTTGCCATTGCTGCGCCAGCGGCCAACCGTCCGCGAGCCACAGATCCGGCGCCTGGTAACCGCCGTCGCGGACGAACTCGCGATACTCGCCGTTGCACACCGGCCGATCGGCCAGCGCGAAGGCGTCGGTGTAGCAGCGATGCCGCGGCGTCTCGTTGTCGAAGCAGAAGCCGCGCTGCGCATCGGCGCCGATGTCGTGCAGGCCGGCGGTGTACTCGCGCCACGACAGCGGCGCCGGTGCCGGCCGCGGCGCCGGCCGCGTCTCGGGCTGCTGCCGATAGGCCGGGCGCAGCGGATTGGAGAACAGCAGGTGCTTGATGTCGGTCAGCAGCAGTTCCTGATGCTGCTGCTCGTGGTGCATTCCGAGCTCGATGCGGCCGGGAAGCGTCCCGGTCAGCAGTGCCTCGGACTGCAGCAGCCGCAGCATGTGCTCATCGACGTGCTCGCGATAGCGATAGATCTGCTCGACCGTGGGGCGTGAGAGCAGGCCGCGCAGGTGGCGCGGCTGCTGCGGGCCGACGCGCTGATAGTAGGAATTGAACAGATACTCGAAGCCGGCGTGGAAGCTGCGGTAACCGGGCAGGTGGCCTTGCAGAATGAATTGCTCGAAGAACCAGCTGGTGTGGGCCAGGTGCCACTTGGCCGGGCTGGCATCGGGCATGCTCTGCGGCCCGTAGTCATCGACCGCCAGCGGCGCGCACAGCGCGTGCGTCTGCGTCCGGACCGCGAGATAGTCCTGCGCGCGATGGCCGGCGCGTGCACGCATCTGCTCATCGGTGGGTGTGAGCAGCGGATGGGTGTCAGTAGCCGTGAGCATGCGATCCTCGCTCGACTGTTGATCTGCTATCCATCCCGGCTGTCCCCTTACTGCGGGCGAGGGCCCTCGGCCATGGGCGTTGCCTGCAGGCCCATTATCGCTCCTGGGTGCAAGAGCTGCGCCGTTTGCGTGCGCGCGGCGCCGCTCACCCACAAATCGAACCGCGGGATTGGGGGAACACGGCCCCTTCCACTTGCTGCCGGCGGCAGATTGTGGTGCGCGCAATGCGCCGCCTGCCCGCCGGGGCCGCGGAGTGGTGCCAAGGAGGTGGCGGTCCGTGCGGTTGGAGCTGTTTGCGGCGGGGTAGCCCGGCGCTGCGCGCGGCGTGGTGAAAAAATTGCCGTCGCGCGGTAACTTCTGCGGCAAAGTGCCCTCACCCCACGCGGCTGCCGCCGTTGATCTGCAGCATCTGCCCGGTCATGAAGGAGGCATCGCTGCCGGCGGGGAAGACGTAGGCCGGCGCGATTTCGCAGGCTTGCGCGGCCCGGCCGAGCAGCGTGTCGTGCCGAACTGCGCCACCGCGTCGGGTGGATAGCTCGCAGGAATCAACGCGGTCCACACCGGGCCGGGCGCCACGCCGTTGACGCGGTTACCCTTGTCCGAGAGGGCCTGGGCCAGGGCGAATGACAGCGCCTCGATGGCGGCCTGGGTGGCCGAATAGTCGATCAGTTTGCGATGACCGCGCGCGCCGGTAATCGAGCCGGTGTTGACGATGCAGCTTGGGTACAGGGATCCAGGCGACACCGCCTGCACCGCCTCAGCCGGCTCGATGTCGGTGCGCGCCGGCGCGCCGTGCGCTCGCGGGGCGCTGCCGGCCGTCTCGGGCAGCGCCCCCGGCACGCGCGCCGGCATGGGCACGCGCGGGAGCCGCGCCGTGTGCCGCGGGATTGGAGCGCGCGGCGGGGGTGGCGCGCGCCGGGGCATTGGCGCGCGGCGCGCGCCGGCCGCCAGCCTCGCCCTTGGCTGCCAGGCTCTTTTGCAGCAAGGCCATGAAGTCCACCACGTTGGTGGCGGCCGCGCGCCCCGCCGGCGCGCGCGCCGGCGGCGGCTTGCCTCCGGTCTCGCTGGCGATGTGCTGCTCGATGATGCCGCGCAGCCGGTCGCGGAAGTCGTCGCGGTAGTCGGCCGGATTCCAGGCGCTGGTCATCGAGTCGATCAGCTGCCCAGCCATGTCCAGCTCACGGGCGGAGAGGTGATAGTCCTCCGGCTTGCTGGCGGGCAGCTCGAACTCCTCGAACCCCACCAGCTCCTCGGGGAAGCGCATCAGGTCGAGCAGCAGCGCGTCGTCCTGGGGCATCAGCGCGGCCAGATACTGGCGCGTGCGGATCACCACCTTGCCGACGCCCACGCGCGCGGTGCGCTTGAGGGTCTCGCGCAGCAGCACGTAGCCTTTCTCGGCCTTCTTGCGCGGTACCAGGATGTAGGGCTTTTCGAAATAGACCGGGCTGATCGACTCGCGATCGACGAATGCCTGGATCTCCACGGTTTCGGTGGCCTCGGGCGCCGCCGCGCGGATCTCCTGCTCGTCCACTACGACGAAGTTGTCCTTCTCGTATTCATATGCCTTGACGATGTCCTTCCAGTCGACCTGCTTGCCGGTCTGCGCGTTGATGCGCTCGTAGCGGATCCGGCTGCGGTTGCGGCTGTCGAGCTGGCGGAAGCGCACGTCGAGCGAGCGTTCCCCGGAATACAGCTGCACCGGCACATTGAGCAGGCCGAACGAGATGGTGCCATTCCAAACGGGTTTTGCCATGCTGCCATTGCAGCCCGGCCGGCCGGCCCGCCGCAGCGGGTGTGTACCGCGAGCGCCTCTCGGCGCGACCGCTCAGGGGAGGGTGATGGAATCCGACGCGCGCCAGTGCGCGGCGCGCCGCTCGGCCACGACCGTGGTGTAGATGCCGCCGCGGACGTTGAACTGCGCGCTCAGGCGCAGGAAGCGCGGCGAGAGCGTTGCGGCCAGGCGTTCGACGATCTCGTTGGTGACCGCCTCGTGGAAGGCGCCGCGGTCGCGGAACGACCACAGATAGAGCTTGAGCGCCTTGAGCTCCACGCACAGCCGGTCGGGTACGTATTCGAGCTCGAGCGTGGCGAAATCCGGCTGGCCGGTGCGCGGACACAGACAGGTGAACTCCGGGATCCTCATCCGGATGGTGTAATCGTGCTCGGGCGCCGGATTGGCGAAGGTCTCGATGTCGGTGGCGGGCTGACTGGGCATGGCGGTGGTGAAGCTGCGTCGAAAGCGGTCGAGGGATACTTTACACTAGCGCGCCAGCGCGCCAATCACCGATAACCGGGCCAACGACACCAGGGCAGGACAGATGCGGCTTCACAGGATCAAGCTCGCCGGTTTCAAATCCTTCGTCGATCCGACCTCGGTACACCTGCCGGGCAACCTGACCGGCGTGGTCGGCCCCAACGGCTGCGGCAAGAGCAACATCATCGATGCGGTGCGCTGGGTCATGGGGGAGCTGTCGGCGCGCTACCTGCGCGGCGACTCGATGGCCGACGTCATCTTCAACGGCTCGAGCGCGCGCAAGTCGGTCGGCACCGCCTCGGTCGAGCTGGTGTTCGACAACGCCGACGGCCGCATCGGCGGCGCCTACGCCAGCTATAGCGAGATCTCGCTCAAGCGTGTGGTCGAGCGCGACGGCACCTCGGGCTATTTCATCAACGGCGGCCGCTGCCGCCGCCGCGACATCACGGCACTGTTTCTCGGCACCGGCCTGGGATCGCGCAGCTACGCCATCATCGAGCAGGGCATGATCTCGCGGGTGATCGAGGCGCGCGCCGACGACATGCGCGCCTTCATCGAGGAGGCGGCCGGCATCTCGCTGTACAAGGAGCGCCGCCGCGAGACCGAGAGCCGCATCGCCGACACGCGCGAGAACCTCTCGCGCCTGAACGATCTGCGCGAGGAGGTGGACAAGCAGATCCGCCACCTGCAGCGCCAGGCCGGCGCCGCGCGCCGCTACCAGGAATACAAGACCCGGGAGCGCAACCTCACCGCCGAGCTGCTGGCGCTGCGGCTGCGGGAGCTGGACGCCGCTGCCGTCGAGCAGGATCGCAGCGTGCGCGAGTGCGAGCTGTCGATGCAGCAGGCGCTGGCCGATCAGCGCGCGGCCGAGGCCGGCATCGACAAGCAGCGCGAGTTCTACGCCGAGCTCAGCACGGCGCTGTCGCAGGTGCAGGGCCGCTACTACGAGTTCGGTGCCCAGGTTACCCGCACCGAGGAGAGCATCCGTCACGGCCGCGAGCTGCGCGAGCGCGCCCGCAGCGAGCTCGCGCAGATCGGCCAGGGCCTCGGCAGCGTCACCGGGCAGATCGCGCGCGACGAGCAGCAGCTCTCGGCGCTGCGCGCGCAGATCGCCGAGCTCGCCCCGCTGCTGGAGAGCCGCCGCGCCGAGGAGCAGCGCGCCGCCGGCGCGCTCTCGCAGCTGGAGACCGGGCTGTCCGGGTGGCAGCAGCGCTGGGAGGGGTTCAATCGCGAGCTGGGGACGGCCGGCCAGAGCGCGCAGGTCGAGGCCGCGCGCATCGAGCAGCTGGAGAGCCAGCGCCATCGCCTGCAGGCGCAGGCCGACCGCCTGAGCCTGGAGAGCGACGCGCTGGCCGCGCAGGCGGACGAAGGCGCGCTCGGCGGCCTGACCGAGCGCGAGGCGCAGGGGCGCAGCCTCGCCGACACACTCGCGCAGCAGCTCTCCGACGCGCTCTCGCAGGTGCAGCAGCTGCGCGCCGCGCAGCAGGGCGCCGATGGGCGGCTGGAGCGATTGCGGCACGAGCGCGAACAGGCGCGCTCGGAGCTGATATCTCTGGAAGCACTGCAGAAGGCGGCGCTGCGTGAGAAGAATCCGCGCACCGGCGCCTGGCTGGCCGCGCTGCCGGCGGCGGCGAACCGGCCGCGGCTGGCCGAGATGCTCGAGGTCGAAGCGGGCTGGGAGCGAGCCGTCGAGACGGTGCTGGGAGACTACCTGGAGGCCATCGGCATCGATGGGCTCGAGCAGCTCGAACAGGCGTTGCCGCAGCTGCCCACCGGACAGCTGACCTTCTTCGAGGCCGCCGCCGGCCCCCCCGCCGGTCCCCCCGCCGTCGAATCGTCCGGCGCCGCCGTCGCCGGGACGCTGGCCGCGCAGGTGCGCGGGCCGGCACCGGTCGCGACGCTGCTCGGACACGTGCACACCGCCGCCTCGCTGGCCGATGCGCTGCGCCGGCGCGCGGCGCTGCCCGACGGGGATTCGCTCATCACCCCGACCGGGGAGTGGCTCGGGCGCGGCTGGCTGCGGGTCAACCGCGGCGGCGACGTGCACGCCGGCGTGCTCGAGCGCGAGCAGCGGCTCAAGGTGCTGCGCGAGCGCTGCAGCCTGGTCGATGCGCGGGTCGGGGAGCTCGAGCGCGAGATCGTCGCAGTGCGGGCCCAGGTCAGCGGCGCCGAGCAGCATCGCGACCGCCTGCAGGGGCGCATCCAGCAGGCGCAGCGTGAGCACGCGGAGCTGCGCAGCCAGCTGGAGGCCCACAGGGCGCGGATCGAGCAGGCGGCACTGCGCCGCCAGCGCATCGAGGCCGAGCAGTCGGAGGTGGCGCTGGACGTCGAGCGCACGCGCGAGAGCCTGGACAAGGCGCGCACGGCCTACGACAGCGCCACCCAATCGCTCGCGCTGCTGGACGAGCAGCGGCGCACGCTCGAGGAGGAGCGCGAGCTGCGGCGCGAGCAGACCGCGCAGGCGCGCGCGCGCGCGCACACCGCCCAGCTGGAGCTGCGCGATGCGATGGTGCGGCTGGAGGGCCGCCGCAGCGGCGAGGGCTCGATGTCCGAGGCGCTGCAGCGCCTGTTGCAACAGCGCGAGAGCCTGCAGCGACGGCAGCAGGAGCTGGAGGGCACGATGGCGCAGGCGGCCGAGCCGCTGGCGCAGCTCGAGCGCGATCTGCAGGAGCACCTGGCGCGCCGGCAAGAGGCCGAGGCCGAGCTGGCCGGTGCCCGGCGCAGCCTGGAGGACGGGGAGCGCGAGTTGCGCACGCTCGAGCAACGCCGGCTGGCAGCCGAGCAGCGCGTGAGCGCGGCGCGCACGGCGATGGAGCAGGCGCGGCTGGCGGCGCAGGAGTCACGGCTGCGGCGCGAGGCGCTGATGGAGCAGTTCGCGGCTACCCAGTGCGAGCTGCCGGCGGTGCTCGAGAGCCTTGACCCCGACGCGCAGCCCGACGCGATCGAACAGCGCCTGACCGCCGTGCGCGCCGACCTCGAGCGCCTCGGCCAGGTGAATCTGGCCGCGATCGGCGAGCTGGCCGAGCAGGGTGAGCGCAAATCGTACCTGGACCGCCAGTTCGCCGACGTCAGCGATGCGCTGCAGACCCTCGAGCAGGCGATGCGCAAGATCGACCGGGAGACGCGCACCCGCTTCGAGGATACGTTCAACCGCATCAATGCCGGCCTGCAGGAGAAGTTCCCGCGCCTGTTCGGCGGCGGGCATGCGTACCTGGAGCTGATCGGCGAGGATCCGCTCACAGCCGGCGTGGCGGTGATGGCACGCCCTCCCGGCAAGCGCAACAGCACCATCTCGCAGCTGTCCGGCGGCGAGAAAGCCCTGACCGCGGTGGCGCTGGTGTTCGCGATCTTCGATCTGAATCCGGCCCCGTTCTGCCTGCTTGACGAGGTCGACGCGCCGCTGGACGAGAGCAATATCGGGCGCTTTTGCGATATCGTTCGCGACATGTCCAGCCGCGTGCAGTTCATCTTCATCACCCACAGCCGCCTGACGATGGAGCTGGCCTCGCAGCTGATCGGTGTCACGATGAGCGAGCCGGGCGTCTCGCGCCTGGTCACGGTCGACATCGACGAGGCCGTGAAGCTCGCGGCGGTCTGAGGCGCCGACCCGATGGCTGAACTGCGCTGGATTCTGCTGCTGGTTGGAGTGCTGTTCCTGGCGGTGCTGGCTGCCTGGGAGATGCGCCGCTCCCGACGGGCGCGCCGCGAGCTGGCCGCGCCGGCGGGGACGGCTCACGGCGAGCCGGAGCTGGGTCACCTGCCCGAGGAGTTTGCCGCACGCTCGCGTCCCGCCGGCGCGACGGCGGCGGGGATGGGCCGTACGCCCGGCATGACCCCGCCGATCGTGGAGCTGCCGCCGCTGGGCGAGCCGGATGACGCGGCGGCCGCCGAAGCTGAAACTGAAGCCGAAGCCGTAGATGCCGATGCCGATGCCGATGCCGATGCCGATGCCGATGCCGATGCCGACGCCGATGCCGATGTCGATGCCGATGCCGATGCCGATGTCGATGTCGATGTCGATGCCGATGCCGATGTCGATGTCGATGTCGATGCCGTCGCCAGCCACTACAGCGATGACACGGCCGACACGGTGCAGGTGGAGGCGCTGCCCGACGCCGCAGCCGCCGTGCAGCCCGACGCAGCAGTCGAGCCGCCGCGGCTGGCAGATCCGGCCGCGCCGCGGGTCGACTGGCCGCCGGAGGGCGAACGCCAGATCATCGCGCTGCGCATCACGGCCGCATCCGAGCAGCGGCTGTCCGGGCGCACGACCCGCCAGGCGCTCGCCGCCTGCGGATTCGTGCATGGGCGTTACGGCATTTTTCATCAACCCAGCGCCGATGGCCGGGCACTGCTGTCATGCGCGAGCCTGAGCAAGCCGGGCATCTTCGATCCGGCCGCGATGGACTTTCAGCGCTTTGCAGGACTGAGCCTGTTCACGGTGCTGCCGGGACCGCTGCCCGCGGACCTGGCGCTGGAGCGGTTGATCCAGACCGGTAGCGAGCTGGCGCAGCGCCTGCAAGCGCGCCTGCAGGACGAGCAGGGCCGCTTGCTCGATGAGCTGCGCATCGAGGATCTGCGCGACGGTGTGCGCCAGTCCTCCCCCCGTACCCTGGGGGCGGAGCCGGCCGCTTGAACCTGAACGCGGCGCAGGTTCGTAGCGCCGAGTTGCGGGAGCTGATCGCCAGGTACGACCACGACTACTACGTGCTCGATCGTCCGGCGGTGCCGGATGCCGAATATGACCGGCTGATGCTCGAGCTGCGCGAGCTGGAGAGTCGCTTCCCGGAGCTCATCAGCGCGGACTCGCCCACTCAGCGCGTCAGCGGGCAGGTCGCCGCGGGATTTGCGCCGGTGCGGCACCGCGTGCCAATGCTCTCGATCGACAATGCCTTCAGCGAGGAGGATATCGAGGCCTTCGACCGACGCGTGCGCACGCGGCTGGCGCGCTCCGAGCAGGAGCCGATCGATTACTGCGCCGAGCCCAAGCTCGACGGCCTGGCGGTCTCGCTGACCTATCGCGACGGCCGTCTCGCGCTGGCGGCCACTCGCGGCGACGGCAACAGCGGCGAGGATGTCACCGCCAATGTGCGCACCATCCACACCGTGCCGCTGGTGCTGCGCGGTGCCGCCCCGGCGCAGATCGAGATCCGCGGGGAGGTGTTCATGCCGCTCGCCGGCCTTGCGCGCATGAACGCGGCGGCCACGGCCGCCGGCGAGCGGCTGTACGCCAACCCGCGCAATGCCGCGGCCGGGAGCCTGCGCCAGCTCGATCCGCGCATCACCGCGACGCGGCCGCTGGAGGCTTTCTTCTACGGCTATGGACTGTGGGAGGATGCGCCCGCGACCCAGACCGAGGTGCTGACTGCGCTGGCACGCTGGGGGCTGCGCACCTGTCCGGAGGCGCGCACCGTGCGCGGCGTGCAGGGCTGCCTGGCGTATTTCCGCGATCTTGCCGCGCGGCGCGCGAGCCTGCGCTACCAGATCGACGGCGTGGTGTACAAGGTCGATGCGCGCGCCGACCAGGAAGTGCTCGGCTATGTGTCGCGCGCACCGCGCTGGGCGATCGCGCACAAGTTTCCGGCCGAAGAGGCCCTGACGGTGGTGCGTGGCGTGGAGTTCCAGGTCGGGCGCACCGGGGTGCTGACGCCGGTGGCACGCCTGGTGCCGGTGGCCGTCGGCGGTGTCGTGGTCAGCAACGCGACGCTGCACAACTTCGACGAGATGGCGCGCAAGGACGTGCGCGTCGGCGATACGGTCGTGGTACGGCGCGCCGGCGACGTGATCCCCGAGATCGTGAGCGTGCTGCCCGAGCGGCGCGCGCCGGACGCGCCGCGCCCGCACCTGCCGCAGCACTGTCCGGTGTGCGGGGCCGCCGTGGTACGCGTCGAGGGCGAAGCCGCCGCCCGCTGCAGCGGCGCCTTCAGCTGCCCGGCGCAGCGGCGCGAGGCGTTGCGCCACTTCGCCAGCCGGCGGGCGCTCGATATCGAGGGCCTGGGCGAGAAGCTCATCGATCAGCTGGTCGAGCACGGTCTGGTGCGCAGTCCGAGCGACCTGTATTCGCTCGATGCGGACCGGCTTGCGAGCCTGGCGCGCATGGGAGAGAAATCCGCCGCCAAGCTGCGCTCGGCGATCGAGCGCAGCAAGTCCACCACGCTGCCGCGCCTGCTGTACGGGCTGGGCATCCCCGGGGTCGGGGAGACCACGGCGCGTTCGCTGGCCGAGCACTTCGGCGCGCTCGAGGCACTGGGGACGGCAACGGCGCAGCAGATCCTGGAAGTCCCGGACATCGGACCGACCATCGCGGCCAGCGTGCACGGCTTCTTCGGCGACGCGCGCCACCGCGAGCAGCTCGAGCGCCTGCGCGCGCTCGGGGTCACCTTTCCACAGTCCGCCCCGGCCGCCGCTGCCCAGGCCGCGGCCCACAGGGCCGCACTGCCGCTGGCGGGGGTGACGGTGGTGCTGACCGGCACGCTCGCGGGCATGACGCGCGAGCAGGCCGCGGAGCGCCTCAGCGGCCGCGGCGCGAAAATCAGCACCGCGGTGTCAAAGAAGACCAGCTATGTGGTTGCCGGGCTCGAGCCCGGCACCAAGCTCGCGCGGGCGCAGCAGCTCGGGATCCCGGTGCTCGACGAAGCCGGGCTCGAGGAGCTGCTCTCGCGCGAGTGAGGCCGATACCCGCTGCCTTTACAGATTGTTGTCCTTCTCGACCTTGGCGGTCTTGAGCAGCTGGTCCTGGTAGGCGCGGAATTCCTTGGTCTGCACCAACTGGGCGACGCGGTCCTTGACCTGATCGAGCGACGGCACCGGCGTCTCGCGCGTGTCGAGCAGCTGGATCACGTGCCAGCCGTACTGCGTCTGTACCGGTGCCGGCGTGGTCTCACCCTTCTTCAGCGAGGCCACCGCATCGGCGAACGGCTTGACCATGTTGGTGGGGGAGAACCAGCCCAGATCTCCGCCCTGCTCCTTGGAGGAGTCGATCGAATCCTTCTTGGCGAGATCCGCAAACTTCGCACCATGCTTGAGCTGGTCGATGATCTGCTGCGCCTCGGCCTGCGTGGGCACCAAGATATGACGGGCGTGATACTGCTCCTTGGGCATCGCGGCGATCTGCTGGTCGTACTCGGCCTGCAGCTCCTGCTGTGTCGGCTTCTTGTCCGCCAGGTAATGCTCGGCGCCAGCCTGCTCCAGGATCTGCAGCCGCGACAGTGCCAGCAGCGAGGCGGTGTCGCCGCTGTTCTCGAGCCCGTCCTTCTCGGCCTGCTGGGCGATGATTTCGCCACGCACCAGGTTGTCGAGCAACTCGCTGCGCTGGTCGGCGGAGAGCTCTGAGGCGGGCTTGCCGGCCGTGCTCTTGGCGTAGAACTCGAACATATCGCGACTGATCGGCGTGCCATTGACCGTGGCGACCGGCTTTTCCGCCGTCGCCGCGGGGGCCGCCGTTGAGGCCGTTGACGCCGTCGGAGCGTGGCCGCTCTTGCTGCAGGCGGTCAGCAGCACCAGCGCCGCCAACGGGAGTATTTTGGAAAGTTTCATTAGTTCTCTCAAATGGTTGGAGTGATTACTTGGCGAGTTCGTCAGGAGTTGCCGCTACCACCGAGATGGCGTGCAGCTCCCGGTCCCACAGCGGAGCGAGGATCTCGTTGACCAGACGATGACGTTGCAAGGGCGTCAGGCCCGCGAATCGTGTGGACACGATCCGCAGTCGAAAGTGCCCGCGGCCCCCGGAGCTGCGATGGCCCGCATGGGCGGCGCTGTCGTCGTGCAGCTCCAGTTGCACCGGCTGCAGCTGCTCGCGCAGCAGCTGCTCGATGCGCTCGGCCGTGGCACGGCTGCGCTCGCGGGCAGCCGCGGCGGCCGCGGCGGCGTCAGCGCGGTTCACGACGCGCTCGCATTCAACGCCTCGGTGCGCGCTGCCAGCCAGGCGCCCTGCACCATGGCGAACACGATGAAGGCGGCACTGAGGCCGAATACGTTGAACTTGACCCAGGCGCGCTCGCTGGCGAGGTCCGCCACGGCGAGATTCAGGCAGCCGAGCGCCGCGCAGAACAGCACCCAGAACCAGTTGAGCCTCAGCCACAGCCGGCGCGGCAGCGCGTCGCTGTGCTCGATCAGCGGCTGCAGCAGCCGCTGCGCCAGCGGCGTCTTGCCGATCCAGGCGCTACCCAGCGCGCTGGCGGCGACCAGCCACAGAAATACCGTGGGCTTCCATTTCAGAAAGCGCGGATCGCGCAGCAGCAACGTCGCCCCACCCAGCAGCAGCACCAGCAGCGCGCTCGCCAGGTGCAGCGGTGGTATGCGCCGCAGCCGCAGCCAGTCGACGGCCAGCAGCGCGACCATGGCGACCATCAGCACCGCGGTGGCGGCATAGATGCCGCGCAGGTAGTAGGCCGCCAGGAAGGCCACCAGCGGGACGAGATCGATCAGGGCTTGCATTCCGGCCGTATGGGTTGATAGAGGCCGCTATGATAACGAAACTACTTCCCCGGCGCAGAGCATGAGCCAATACTTCGAGTTGCACCGGCAAAATCCGCAGCAGCGCCTGATCCGCCGCGCCGCCGAGATCGTACGCGCCGGGGGCCTGATCGCCTATCCGACCGATTCGTGCTACGCGCTGGGTTGCCACATCGGCGATGCTGCGGCACTGGAGCGGCTGCGGCGCATCCGCGGCGCCGACCGCCACCATCACTTCACCCTGGTGTGTCGGGACCTGAGCGAGATCGGCCGCTACGCGCGCATAGATACCTGGCAGTTCCGGCTGTTGAAATCCGCTACGCCCGGCCCGTTCACCTTCCTGCTGCCGGCCACGCGCGAGACGCCGCGCCGCCTGCAGCATCCCAAGCGCCGCACCATCGGCATCCGCATCCCGGATCACCCCGTGCCGCAGATGTTGCTGGCCGAACTGGACGAGCCGCTGATGAGCTCCACGCTGCTGCTGCCGGGCGATGAGCTGCCGCTGACCGACGGTGCGCAGATTCGGGCGCGGCTGGAGCATCAGCTCGACGCGATTCTCGACGGCGGCCACTGCGGCGTGGTACCCACGACGGTGGTGGACCTGGCGGCGACGCCGCCGCAGGTGGTGCGCTCGGGCCGGGGCCGGCTCGCCGGCGCGCACTGGGAAGTGGTCGCGAACTCCGTATAATCGATCCCGTCACCATTGTGGACCCGCTGCACGCGCGGGGAGAACATCGAGACAGGATGAGTGCCGTCGTTCAAGGCAAGCGTGTGCTGTCCGGCATGCGCCCGACCGGAGCTTTGCATCTGGGTAATTACCACGGTGCGCTGCGCAACTGGGTCGAGCTGCAGTATCAGTACGAGTGCTACTTCTTCGTGGCCGATTGGCATGCGCTGACCACCGGCTACGAGGACACCAGCGGTCTGCCGCAGGCGATCCGCGAGGTCATGATCGACTGGCTCGCCGCGGGACTGAACCCCGGTGTCGCAACGTTGTTCGTGCAGTCGTACGTGCCCGAGCATGCCGAGCTGCATCTGCTGCTGTCGATGATCACGCCGCTCGGCTGGCTCGAGCGCGTGCCCAGCTACAAGGACCAGCAGGAGCAGCTGCGCGAGAAGGACCTGGCGACCTATGGCTTCCTCGGCTATCCGCTGCTGCAGAGCGCCGACATCCTGCTGTACCGGCCGGCATTCGTGCCGGTGGGCGAGGACCAGGTCGCCCACGTCGAGGTGACGCGCGAGCTGGCGCGCCGCTTCAACCACCTGTTCGGCCGCGAGCCCGACTTCGAGCAGAAGGCCGAGCGCGCCATCAAGGAGCTCGGCGGGCGCAATATCACGCTGTATCGGCAGCTGCGGCGCCGCTTCCAGGAGGCCGGCGACCAGGCGGCGCTCGAGCGGGCACGGGCGTTGGTGGAAGGCAACACCCGCATCACCGTGGCCGATCGCGAGCGGCTGCTCGGCTATCTGGAGGGCGCGCACGTGAGCATCCTGCCCGAGCCGCAGGTGCTGCTGACGGCCACGCCGCGCGTGCCGGGGCTCGACGGCCGCAAGATGTCCAAGTCCTACGGCAATACCATCGCGATGCGCGAGGAGCCGGACTCGGCCGTGCGCAAGCTCAAGACCATGCAGACTGATCCGGCGCGCGTGCGCCGCTCCGATCCCGGTGACCCGGACAAGTGCCCGGTCACCGAGCTGCACCGGCTCTACTCGGACGCTGCCACCCAGCAATGGTCGGCCAATGGCTGCCGCACTGCCTCCATCGGCTGCCTCGACTGCAAGAAGCCGGTGATCGAGCGCATCGTCGAGGAGGTGACCGGCATGCGCAAGCGGGCCCAGGAGTTCGAGGAGAACCCGGAGCTGGTGTCGAACCTGATCGCCGAGGGTGGCGAGAAGGCGCGCGAAGTCGCCCGCTCGACGCTGGACGAGGTGCGCCGGGCGATGCACCTGCGCCCGCAGTGATGGTCAAGCCGGATCTCAAGATGGTGGTGTCCAATCCCGCGGCGGCGCCGGGTGGCCCGGCCACGGGCGCAGGAGCGACGGGCGCGGTGGGGGCGGATGCCGCGGCGCTCACAGCGCTCGCCGGCTCGCCGCAGCAGGCCGAAATGCCGTTCGCGGTGATCAACGGCGAGCCGATCACGGTGCTGCCGCGCGATCTATACATCCCGCCGCAGGCCCTGGAGATCTTCCTGGAGGCCTTCGAGGGGCCGCTCGATCTGCTGCTCTATCTGATCCGCCGCCAGAACATCGACATCCTCGACATCCCGATCGCCGAGATCACACGCCAGTACACGCAGTACATCGAGGTCATGCAGGAGCTGCAGCTGGAGCTGGCGGGCGAGTACCTGCTGATGGCGGCGACGCTGGCCGAGATCAAGTCGCGCATGCTGTTGCCGCGGCCGGCCGCCGACGATGTCTCGGTCGAGGATGACCCGCGCGCCGAGCTGGTGCGACGCCTGCAGGAATACGAGCGCTTCAAGCGCGCCGCACTCGACCTCGACCGGCTGCCGCGGCTCGAGCGCGACGTGTGGCAGGCCGGTGCCGAGCTGCTCGAGCGCCCCAGTGCACGCACGCTGCCGCAGATCACGCTGCAGGAGATGTTGATCGCGTTCAAAGAAGTCGCGCAGCGCTCGGCGATGTACGCGCACCACCACGTGCAGCGCGAGGGCCTGTCGGTGCGCGAGCGCATGAGCGACATTCTCGCGGCCCTGCGCCAGGGCGCGTTCGTGCCGTTCGTCGAGCTGTTCCGGCCATCCGAGGGACGTGCCGGCATCACGGTCACGTTCATCGCGATTCTCGAGCTGGTGCGCGAGGGGCTGATCGACGTGCTGCAGGCCGAGATCTATGCGCCGCTGCACGTGCGTGCCGCCGGCCCAAATCGTACACTGCACCTGGTCGCAGGTCAGGATGCGCCGGCGGTGTCGAGCGCGCCGGAGCAGCCGGGGGAGGCCCCGCCGGGGCCCGAAGACGGAGCAGGGACATGAGCGAAGAGGAGATTCGCAACCTCATCGAAGCGGCGCTGCTGGCGGCAGGCAAGCCGCTCGGCGTGGGCGAGCTCGCGCAGCTGTTCGACGAGGCCGAGCGCCCCGATGGCGGCGCCGTGCGCGCCGCGCTCGAGCGGCTCAACGCCGACTACGGCGCGCGCGCGCTCGAGGTCAAGGAGACCGCCGCCGGCTTTCGCCTCCAGGTTCGCAGCCGCTACGCCGGGGTGATCGCACGGCTGTGGCCCGAGCGGCCGCAGCGCTATTCGCGGGCGTTGCTGGAGACGCTGGCCCTGATTGCCTACCGCCAGCCCATCACGCGCGCGGAGATCGAGGCGGTGCGCGGCGTGGTGGTCAATCCCAACATCATCAAGACGCTGCTCGAGCGGCAATGGATCCGTGTGGTCGGCCACCGTGATCTGCCCGGACGACCGGAGCTGCTCGGCACCACGCGTGATTTCCTGGATTACTTCGGCCTGCGCAGCCTGGATGAGCTGCCGCCGCTCACGCAGCTGCGCTCGCTCGGGGAACTCGATCCGCAGCTGCAGCTGCCGGTCGCCGAAGCCGATGCTGACGCTGAATTCGGTGCCGACCCCGATCCCGACGCCGGAATCGACCCGGACGCCGAAGCCGACCCTGAAGCGGACGCAGACGCCGATGTCGATGTCAACCCCGGCTCCGACGGCGGGGAATCGGACGGCGGCCCGGGCCTGGATGGCACCGAACTGGTCGCGTCCGCGCCCATCGCGGAACCTTGACGGCCGGCGGCGGGGGATCCGGCGGCGCGCGCGTGCAGCGCCGACGCACGCGCGCTGTGCGCGCGCCGGGCGAGCGGGCACAGGGCGAGCGCATGCAGGGCGAGCGGCTGCAGAAGGTGCTCTCGGAGCTCGGGCTGGCCTCGCGCCGCCAGGCCGAGCAGTGGATCCGGGCAGGCCGGCTCAGTGTCAACGGCCGCCCGGCGGTGCTGGGCATGCGAGTGTCGGCCCAGGACCAGATGCGGCTCGACGGCCGACTGATCCGGCAGCACGCCGCGCGCGGCACGGCGGTGTTGCTGTGTCACCGCTCTCCCGGTGAGCCGCTGCAGAGCATCGTCGAGCGGCTGCCGCGCCGCGCCGGGCGGCGTTTCGTCAGCGTGAGCCCGATGCCCATCGGTGACGGCGGACTGGAGCTGCTGACCGCCGACGGCACCCTGGCCTCGCGCCTGCAGCGCGCGGTCCATGGCCTGGAGGTGGAGTTCAGCCTGCGTGTGCGCGGGGAGCTCTCCGCTGAACAGCAGCAGGCGATCCGCGAAGGCGGCCTCGCCGGCGCGGCGACGCTGACGGTGCGCGCGCTCGAGCCGGGCGGCGGTGAGGGCAGCAATCGCTGGTACCGGCTGATCGCGCTCGGCGCACGCGGCAGCGAGGTGCGTGCGCTGCTGGAGCGTCACGGCGTGACGCTCACTCGCGCGCTGCGCACGCGGCTCGGACCGCTGGAGCTGCCGCGCACGCTCGCGCGCGGCCAGCGCCGCGAGCTGGAGCCTTCCGAGCTCAGCGCGCTGCTTGGCAGTCCAAGCACTGTCCCGTGACGCCGCGGCTGGCCGCGCCGAGCAGCCACAGATACGGCTGCACGATGTCCTCGGGGGCTGCCAGGCGCTGCTGATCCTCGGCCGGGAAGGCCTGCCGGCGCATGCGTGTGCGCACCGGCCCGGGATTGAGCGTGTTGACGCGCGTGCTGCCGGCGGCCTGCAGCTCCTCGGACAGCAGGCCGCTCAAGGCCTCGATCCCGGCCTTGGAGACCGCATAGGCGCCCCAGTACGCCTTGGGATGGCGGGCCACCCCGCTGCTGGTGAAGACGATCGAGGCGTCGGCCGAGGCACGGATCACCGGCAGCAGTACTTGTGTGAGCGCGAACGCCGCGGTCAGGTTCACATGCAGAACGCGGCACCAGGTCGGCACGTCATAGTGCTCGATCGGCGCGAGCACGCCCAGCAGCCCGGCGTTGTGCACCAGCCCGTCGAGTCGGCCATAGCGCTGCTGCAGCGCCATGGCCAGCTGGTCGTAATCGCGCGCCACCGCCTTCTCCAGGTCGAGCGGCGCGATGCTGGCCTCGGCGCCCTTCAACGCCGTGATCTGGGCGTGCACCTGCTCGAGCTTGCGCACGGTGCGCCCGATCAGTACCACCTCGGCGCCGTGGGCCGCGGCCGCGAGCGCCAGTGCGCGGCCGATGCCGTCGCCCGCCCCGGTGATCGCGACCACGCGGCCGCGCAGCTCCTCGGGCCCGGCCCGAAAGCGCAGATGCGCCGGCAGCGCCGCGTCGGCGCTGCCGGCGGCCGCGGTGGGCACGTCCGCTGTGGCCGCTGTGGCCGATGGGCTCGATGAGGTGTCAGTCGTGGCGTTCATCACTTTCCCATTCCTTGCAGATCCTCCAGCCGAAAGCGTCCGCGCTGCGCGGCGCGCGCCGCGTGCCACGCGACCAGGTTATCGATCAGGCCGTCGAACATCGAGCCGGTGATTGTCGACGATTTCTTCGCCACGCGCCGCTCTCGGCGGCGTGCCTGGCGAGCGGCGAGCGCCGCCCACACCAGCAGCGGCGCCAGCGCGCGCTGCAGCGATGGCTCGAGGCGCGACGGGCCAGCCTGCAACGCGCCGGCCTCCTGCGGGCGATCGGATGAATCGCCCGGCGGGCGCTCGAGTGCATCGACCGCGCGGCCGAGCGCGCCGATCATCGCCTCCTGCTGATCTGCCAGCGCCGCCGCCGGCGTGCCGGCCGTGAGCACGCGCGCCGCCTGCACGAACAGCGCCTGCGGCAGCTGCCGCGAGGCCGAGCCGGCCAGGCGCTCGCTCGCCAGGTCGATCGCGGCCGCATCGATCAGCGGCGTCAGATCCAGCGCCGATGCGGGCTCGCGCTGCCGCGCGATCAGCCAGGGGTGGGCCGGGTGCCCCGCAGCGAGGCGCTGCGCCTCCTGCTGCCACCAGTCCAGGCGCACGTGCGCCACGCCGTGGTCCAGGCGCCGGCCCAGCCCCGCGCCGATCTCGTCGGCCAGGGCCAGCAGCGTGCGCAGCGCTCCGCGCCGCTCGGGCGCGGCATACAGCAGCGTGAAGAAACGTACCGAGCCCGGCGCGGGCTCGGGCACCAGCGCCGGATCCGGGCCGTGCGTGGGACTGCGAGCCGGCGCGGATTTGCGAGCCTGCGCGGGTCCGGCTGCGCTCATGGCGCGAGCGGCTAGGGAGCGCCGGCGCCAGCGTGTGCGGTGCGCGCCGGCAGCGCCAGCCCCACCCACGCGAGCAGCCCGAGCGGCTCGTCGATCCAACCATCGACCGGCCAGTCCTCGACGTCGTCGTGCGGCCCGATATAGCCGTAGCGCGCCCCCAGCGCGACCATGCCGGCGGCGCGCGCCGCCTGGGCATCGCGCAGCGCATCACCCAGATACAGGCACTGGCGCGCCGACACGCCGAGCTGCTGCGCGGCGGTGAGCAGCGGCAGCGGGTCGGGTTTGCGCACCGGCAGGCTATCGCCCGAGAGCACGCAGCCGGGGCGCGCAGCCAGTCCCAGCGCCGCGAGCAGCGGGCCGGTGAGCCAGGCGGGTTTGTTGGTGACGATGCCCCAGGGGATGCGGTGCGCGTCGAGTGCGTCCAGCACCGCTTCGAATCCGGGAAACAGGCGGCTGTCGACTACCAGCTCGGCGCGGTACAGCTCCAGGAAGCGCGCGCGCAGCGCCTCGAACGGCGCGGCCGGCGCGTCCGGAAAGCCGGCGCGGACCACGGCGCTGGAGCCATGCGAGACGTGCATCCGCACCGCCGGGAGCGCCAGCGGCGGCAGCTGCTCCTGCCGGCGCAGCGTGTTGAGCGCGCGCGTCATGTCCGGCGCCGAGTCGAGCAGCGTGCCATCCAGGTCCAGCAGCGCGGCCGCGAGCGGTGGCCGGGCGTCGCCGGAACTCACGCGGGCGCTTCCTGGCGGTGAAAATGCGCCAGATAGTTGATGCCGGCATCGCGCGACAGCTGCGCGGTGCGGCTCAGCGGATTGAAGCGCACGCCCGACACGTCGATGAGCGTCAGGCCGCGCCCGCGCGCAAGGCTGGCGAGCTCCGACGGACGCAGCAGCCGCGCGTATTCGTGGGTTCCGCGCGGCACCAGCTTGAGCAGGTACTCGGCGCCGACGATGGCCAGCAGGAACGAGCGCAGGTTGCGATTGATCGTCGAGATGAACAGCTCCCCGCCCGGCCGCAGCAGCCGACCGATGGCGTCGAGCAGCGACTGCGGATTGGGTACGTGCTCGATGAGCTCCATGCAGGTGATCACGTCGAACGGGCCGGCCGCGTGCTCGGCATACTGCTCGGCCGAGGCGAGCTCGTAGTCGAGCGCGATCTGGCTTTCGTGCGCGTGCAGCCTCGCCACCTCGATCATCGCCGGCGCCATGTCGATGCCGGTCACGTGCGCCCCGTGCCGCGCCAATCCCTCCGACAGCAGCCCGCCGCCGCAGCCGATGTCGAGCACGCGCCGCTGCGAGAGGGCCGCGCGTTCAGCCACGTAGGCCAGCCGCACCGGGTTGAGCGCATGCAGCGGATGGAACGGCCCGCGCGGATCCCAGAATTCGTGTGCCAGCAGGTCGAATTTGCGCACCTCGACCGGATCGACCGCTGCTGCCGCTGCCGCTGAGCTTGTCATGCGCAGAGTATAGCCGTGCGTCGCGGGGGCGGCGATTGAGCCGACGGGGAGCTGACGGGTGGCTAGCGCGGCTCCCGGAACCGGTGGGCGTGGGCGGCGCTGACCGGCAGCAGCTCATCGCGACCCTTGAGCTTGACCTCGAGCGCTCCGCGGAAGGAGCGGTAGATGGTGTCGATGGCGCCGACGTTGACGACGACACTGCGGTGGATCTGCCAGAACAGCTGCGGATCGAGCAGCTCGCGCATCTGCCGCAGCGAGGAGTGCATCAGGAAGGAGCCGTGTGGCGTGACCACCGTGATGTACTTGGTGTCGGCCCGCAGATAGGAGATCTCCGCCACCGCCACCACACGCAGTTCCGAGCCGTGCGGCACCGTCAGCCACTTCAGGTACTTCGACTGCGCCGGCGCAAGCTCCTTGAGCAACTCGGCGATGTGGGTCAGGTCGGCTGGTGGCTCGGACAGGCGCGAGCGCAGGCGTTCGACGGTGAGCCGCATCCGCGCCGCCGAGATCGGCTTGAGCACGTAGTCCAGCGCGCCCTGCTCGAAGGCCGCGACGGCATAGCGGTCGAAGGCGGTGACGAACACCACGTGCGCGCGGCCGTTGAGGCGTTGGGCCACTTGCAGGCCGTTGAGTCCCGGCATCTGGATGTCGAGGAAAAAGACGTTGGGACGGAAGCGCTCGACGGCGGCCACGGCTTCGACGCCGTCGCCGACCTCCGCCAGCACGGTCAGCTCCGGCCACAGCTGCGCGAGGGTATCGCGGATCTCCCGCCGGATGAGCGGCTCGTCCTCGGCGATGACGGCGCCCGGCGCGGCCACGGCGGATCTCACCGGCGGCCAGGCGGTACGGGGGAGATCCCCTCGGCCGCCGCCATGCCTCGCGCCACGCTGACGCGCAGCTCGTCGATCAGCTGATCGAGCCCGCGGTCGGCATCCGCTTGCCCGGCCGCATAGCGATCGCGAATCCCGGCCAGCTGCCGCAGCACCGAGGCGGGATCCACCTGCGTCTCGGCGGCGGCCAGGCGCGAGGCGAGCAGGCGGCGCTCGGCCGTCAGGCGCGCCAGCTCGCCAGCGCGCACCCCGGCGAGGATGCGCTCGGCGCTCTGGCGGTTGAGATAGGTCATCAGGGCAGTGCCCCAGGCCCCGACGTCGAAGAAGATATCCAGGACCCGCCTCAGGACCAGATGCGGCTGCGTCAGACCGAACCCGCTGCAGACAGCCCACGCCGCCAGGGCCGTCGCGCCGGCAGCGCACAAGGTCACGACGACGAACGCCCGCCAGAGCGTCCATCCGCGTGGTACCGCCTCATCGCCCGCGAATGCCGCCAGCATCACGAACAGTGCCGCCAGCGCCTGTTCGATCAGATCGATCAGCAGAAAGTGCGGTCGTGCATGCCGGTCGGGGTACTCCAACCACGGACACAGCGCGAACAGCAGCCCGAGGGATTGCGTGAGGAGGATGGCCTTCCAGGTGACCGCGCGCAGCACGGTTGCCGCGAACCGTGCCGCGATCTGTGTGGCGGAGCGCGCGCGCGGCGCGGATGAGGTGTAAGCCTGCATGCCAGTTACTCAGTGCACGGGCACCGTGATGCTGGCCACCATGCCGCGCGGCTCGGCGGCCTTGAGAGACAGCACGGCCTGCGGTCCGTACATCATCAGCAGGCGCTGGCAGATGTTCGCCAGCCCGGTGCCGTGGCCATGGCGCGCATCCAGGCCGCGGCCGGAATCGGCCACCCGCAGCAGCAGAGAGTTGCGCTCGCAGGTGGCGCTGACGCGGATGAAACCGCCCTCCACGGTGGGACTGACGCCATGCTTGAGCGCGTTCTCCACCAGGGTCAGCAGCATCATCGGCGGCACCCGCAGCTGCCTGAGGTCCGCGGGCAGATCGACTTCGTAGGCCAGCCGCGTGCCCATGCGAGCGCGGTAGATTGCCAGGTACGCGGTCACCAGCTCCATCTCCTGGGCCAGCGGCACCTCGCTCTGGCGCAACCGGGGCAACGCCGCCTCGAAGTACCGTATCAGGTTATCGAGCATGGCCACGGTCGCGGCCTGGTCGCTGCGCGCGAGCGCGCGCACCACCGACAGCGTGTTGAACAGGAAGTGCGGCTCGATCTGGGTGCGCAGCAGCTGCAGCTGGGCGCGCTTGAGCTCCGCGTCCAGGCCGGCGCGATCGAGCTGCATGCGCATCAGCGTATCGGCCGCCGCGCGCGAGTAGCTGTGCCAGGCACAGACACCCACCACCAGCCCGGTCGTCAACAGCCCGTCGAGTGCATATCCGAGGGACTGCCAGTCCCAGCCGAAGTGGATGCGTCCGATCACGCGCTCGCACCACCAGGACATCGGGATGACCGCCGCCAGCAGCCACAGTACGCGGCTCGGCCCGGTGCGCGGGGCCAGGTTCACGACCACCGGAACCAGCAGCGGGCCCGGAATCATCGATGCCGCGGACCATCCCAGGAGAAGGCCGAATTTAACAATGAAGCCGTGGATATCGCCGGCAATGAGTCGCGGCAAGGCCAGCTGCAGCGAGTCCCACAGCGTCATCAAAGCGGCTGCAGCAGCCGCATAGCCGACCCCGTTGTACAGGCCCCGGATGCGGTCCCTCAGCAGCGATCGGGGACCGGGCAGCGCGAATGCGACGGTGTTCATGGCTTCACCCGCTGCGCCAGCGTGCGATCGTGGCTCCCTGCCAGCAACGCAGCACAGCAGGCCGATAGTAGTCGCCAACCCGGCGTCAAGTCACGTTGCCGGTGCGCGCGGCAGTGCCCAATCCGCCGCTCGTGTGTCATCCGGCGCCTGTTCGTACCCGTGTGTCGGCGTTCATGCCGCGAAAAGCGGCGTTCGTCGGAAAGTCGCGGCACCCCGGCGGCCCCCCGGGGATGCTGCAGCCTGGGCGCGGTTTCGAAGAGCCCACCGATCAGCTGTTTCAACCAACCAACCAAGACAGGGGAGTCGCGATGAATACCTGGATGAAATCGATGGCCGCGGCCATCACGTGCATGGGCCTCGCCCTTTCGATGCAGCAGGCACGGGCCGCTTGCGGGTTGCCCGATCTGAAGGGCATGAAGCCCGCTGCTTACTTCAACAATGGCGGTGACCTCAATGGCGTGAAGGACGCCGTCTATCTGAGCGACGGCAGCGGGGGTGCACTGCTGCAGGCGGACTTCACGCCGTTCCATCCCTTCGACACCGCGGCCATCACCGGGCTGTGGCGCTTCACGCTCACCTCGGATGGCCAGAGTCCGGCACCAGCTCCGCCGGTTAACGTTCTGGTCGACTCCGGTTTTGCCACCTGGCACGACGATGGCACCGAGCTGATGAACTCGGGACGCGCACCGGTGAGCGGCAGCTTCTGCATGGGTGTGTGGAAGCAGGTCGGGGCGCAAACCTACAAGCTCAACCACTGGGCGCTGAGCTGGATCCCGCACTATGAGCCCGGACAGACCAACAGCTGGATCACCAACCCCGATGGCAGCAGCGTCGGCGGCGTGGACGAGGCCTTCCAGTACTTCGGCCCGACCAACATCCAGGAGACCCTCACGCTGGCCAGGGATGGCAGTCGGTACACCGGCACGTTCAAGCTGACGCAGTATGTTGCCGCGCCTGCCAGTACCGAGCCTCCGCTGGGCGTGGACGTCACCAAGAACGCGGGCGTGGCGTTCGTCATCACCGGGACCGTCAGCGCTACCCGCATCAGCGTCGATTAACCCCCGTTCCCGGCGCCGGCTGGACCGCCTCCCTACGTGCGGCGGCCCGGTCCGGTACCGGGCCTTTAATCTCACGCGAGCCGCCGCCGCTGCGGCGAAGCCCCGCTCCGTGCTATAATTTCCGGCTTAAATCGAGGCCTTAGAACGCATCCAACGTGACCGACATCGCCCGCGAAATCATCCCCGTCAGCCTCGAAGAGGAGATGCGGCAATCCTATCTGGACTACGCCATGAGCGTCATCGTCGGGCGTGCGCTGCCGGACGTGCGCGACGGGCTCAAGCCCGTGCACCGGCGCGTGCTGCATGCGATGCGCGAGCTCGGCAACGAGTACAACAAGGCCTACAAGAAGTCCGCGCGCGTGGTCGGCGACGTGATCGGCAAGTACCACCCGCACGGCGACATCGCGGTATACGACACCATCGTGCGCATGGCGCAGCCGTTCTCGATGCGCTATCTGCTGGTGGACGGCCAGGGCAACTTCGGCTCGGTGGACGGCGATATGCCGGCGGCGATGCGCTACACCGAAGTGCGCATGTCCAAGCTCGCGCACGAGCTGCTGGCCGACATCGACCAGGAAACCGTCGACTTCGTGCCGAACTACGACGAGTCCGAGCACGAGCCTTCGGTGCTGCCCACGCGCGTGCCGAACCTGCTGGTGAACGGCTCTTCGGGCATTGCGGTGGGCATGGCCACCAATATCCCGCCGCACAACCTGACCGAAATCACCAATGCCTGCATCGCGCTGATCGACGATCCGTCGATCTCGCTCGCCGGGCTGATGCAGCACGTGCCGGGACCGGATTTCCCCACCGCCGGCATCATCAACGGCGCGCAGGAGATCGTGACCGCGTACAAGACCGGGCGCGGGCGGCTGTCGATCCGCGCACGCACCCACATGGAAGAGTTCGGCGGCCAGGGCCGCCAGGCGATCGTGGTGACCGAGCTGCCCTACCAGGTGAACAAGGCGCGCCTGATCGAGCGCATCGCCGACCTGGTGCGCAACAAGAACATCGACGGCATCTCCGAGCTGCGTGACGAGTCCGACAAGGACGGCATGCGCGTGGTGATCGAGCTCAAGCGCGGCGAAGTGGCCGAGATCGTGCTCAACAATCTATATGCGCAGACACCGATGGAGACGGTGTTCGGCATCAACATGGTGGCGCTGGCCGACGGGCAGCCGCGGCTCATGTCACTGCGCGACATGCTCGAGGCATTCCTGCGTCATCGCCGCGAGGTGGTCACGCGGCGCACGATCTTCCAGCTGCGGCGCGCACGCGAGCGCGCCCACGTGCTCGAGGGCCTGGAGGTCGCGCTGGCGAACATCGACGACATCATCGCGCTGATCAAATCCTCCTCGACGCCGGCCGAGGCGCGCAGCGCGCTGCTCGCGCGCAGCTGGCGCGCCGGCGCCGTGGCGGCGATGCTGCGCGAGGCGGGCGAGCTGGCTACGCGCCCGGAAGGGCTGTCCGCCGAGCTCGGTCTGTCAGGGGAGAGCTACCGGCTCAGCGAGGTGCAGGCGCAGGCGATCCTGGACATGCGGCTGCATCGGCTCACCAGCCTCGAGCAGGGCAAGATCGTGCAGGAGTTCCGCGAGCTGCTCGCGCAGATCACCGATCTGTCGGACATTCTCGCGCGTCCGGAGCGCCTCACCGAGGTGGTGCGCGGGGAGATCATCGAGATCCGCGACAGCTACGGTGACGCCCGGCGCACCGAGATCAACCGCGATCAGCTGAACCTGTCCACCGAGGACCTGATCGAGCCGCAGGACGTGGTGGTGACGCTGTCACACGCCGGCTACGCCAAGGCGCAGCCGGTGTCGGACTACCAGGCGCAGCGGCGCGGCGGACGCGGCCGCTCGGCCACCGCGGTCAAGGATGAGGACTTCATCGAGAAGTTCTTCGTGGCGCACACCCACGACACGCTGCTGTGCTTCTCCAATCGCGGCAAGGTGTACTGGCTGCGTGTGTTCGAGCTGCCGCAGGCCGGGCGCGGATCGCGCGGCAAGCCGATCGTGAACCTGCTGCCGCTGGAGGAGGCCGAGAAGATCAGCGCCGTGCTGCCGGTCAAGCAGTTCGACGAGCAGCACTACGTGTTCATGGCCACCAGCAGCGGGACGGTCAAGAAGACGCCGCTGGCGGCGTTCTCGCGTCCGCGCGCCAGCGGCATCATCGCGCTGGATTTGCGCGGGGATGATCACCTGGTGGGTGTGGCGCTCACCGACGGCAGCCGGCAGATCCTGCTGTGTAGCAGCGGCGGCAAGGCGATCCGCTTCCATGAGGATGAGGTGCGGCCGATGGGGCGCGAGGCCGCCGGCGTGCGCGGCGTGCGGCTCGGTGAAGGCCAGCGCGTTATCGCATTGCTGGTGCTCGGCGAGGGCCACGTGCTCACCGCCTCGGAGAGCGGCTACGGCAAGCTCACCCCGCTGGAGGAGTTTCCCGGCCACAGCCGCGGCGGCCAGGGCGTGATTGCGTTGCAGACCTCCGAGCGCAACGGCGAGGCGGTGGCCGCGCTGCAGGTGCAACCGCACGACGAGCTGATGCTGATCAGCTCGACCGGAACACTGGTGCGCACCCCGGCGGCAGACATCTCGGTCGTCGGTCGCAATACCCAGGGCGTGCGGCTGATCCGCCTGGGCGAGGGCGAGCGCCTCACCGGCGTGGAGCGCGTCGCGGCACTCGAAGGTTCCGAAGACGTGGCCGCAGCCGGCGAGAGCGATACTACGACGCAATTGGGCGACTCCGCCGGTCCCGGCCCTGAGCGAGTCCCGTGAGGACGATCGCGGCGCGGCTGCTCTGCTACAATCCGATCTTCCTTCGTATTCGACCTTTCAGGTCGCAGGGTTCTTAGCGTGCGCGTAATCAACTTTGCGCCGGGACCGGCGGCACTGCCGCTGGCCGTGCTCGAGCAGGCTCGGGAGGAGCTGATCGATTGGCACGGCAGCGGCATGTCGGTCATGGAGGTCAGCCATCGCGGCAAGGCGTTCGTGGCGCTGGCCGCGCAGGCCGAGGCGGACCTGCGCGAGCTGCTGGCGATACCGGGCAACTACAAGGTGCTGTTCCTGCAGGGCGGGGCAGCCGGGCAGTTCTCGGCGATACCGATGAACCTGGCGGCCGCTGACAGCAGCGTCGATTACGTCAACACCGGCTCGTGGTCGAAGAAGGCGCTGGGCGAGGCGAAGCATTACTGCCGCGTCAATGTCGCGGCCGACGCGGGCGCATCCAAATACAGCACGGTGCCGCCGCAGGAGCAATGGAAGCTCACGCCGGGGGCGGCGTATCTACACTACACGCCGAACGAGACCATCGGCGGGGTCGAGTTCGGGTTCATTCCGCGCGTGGATGTGCCGCTGGTGGCCGACATGTCCTCCACCATCCTGTCGCGTCCGCTGGACGTGAGCCGCTTCGGGCTCATCTATGCCGGCGCGCAGAAGAACATCGGACCGGCGGGCCTGGTGATCGTGATCGTGCGCGAGGACCTGCTCGATCGCGCCCGCCCCGATACGCCGATGGTGTGGAACTATAAGGAGATGGCCGCCGAGGGCTCGATGCTCAACACGCCGCCGACCTTCGCGTGGTACATGGCCGCCCTGGTGTTCAAGTGGATCAAGCAGCAGGGGGGACTGGCGGTGATGGCCGAGCGCAACCGCGCCAAGGCGCAGCTGCTGTACCAGACCATCGATGAGTCGGGCTTCTATCGCAACCCGGTCGAGAAGGCGAGCCGCTCGTGGATGAACGTGCCGTTCGTGATGCCGAACCCGGAGCTCGACAAGACCTTCCTGGCCGAGGCGGCCGCCGCCGGGCTGGTGAATCTCGCCGGCCACCGCTCGGTCGGCGGCATGCGCGCGAGCCTCTATAACGCGATGACGCTCGAGGGTGTGCAGGCACTGACGGACTTCATGCGCGAGTTCGCGCGCCGCCACGGCTGAGCGCAAGCGCCGGGAGCCGGCAGGGCAGGGAGATCTCGTGGGCTACCGCATACTCACTCTGAACAACATCAGCGCGCGCGGCCTTACGCGCCTGCCCTCCGAGCATTACGAGGTCGGCGCCAAGCTCGACAACCCCGATGGCATCCTGGTGCGCTCGGCCGACATGCACCAGCTGCCGCTGCCCGCCTCGCTGCTCGGGGTCGCGCGTGCCGGCACCGGTACCAACAACGTCCCGGTCGCCGCGCTCAGCAAGCGCGGCATCCCGGTGTTCAACGCCCCGGGTGCCAATGCCAACGCGGTCAAGGAGCTGGTGATCGCCGGGCTGCTGCTGGGGGCACGCAACATCTGCCAGGCATGGGCGTTCGCGCGCTCGCTCGAAGGCGATGACCGCGCGCTCGACGAGGCGGTCGAGAAGGGCAAGAAGCACTACGTCGGCTTCGAGCTGCCCGGACGCACCCTCGGGGTCGTGGGGTTGGGCGCGGTCGGGGTCGAGGTCGCCAATGCCGCGCAGGCCCTGGGGATGAAGGTGCTCGGCTACGATCCGCAGATCACCGTGCAGCGCGCCTGGCAGCTGTCCTCGAGCGTGCAGCAGGCGCTGTCGCTCGAGGATCTGTGCGCCCGCTCCGATTTCATCACCGTGCACGTGCCGCTGCTGGAGAGCACGCGCAATCTGATCGATGCGGGTAGCCTCAAGCGCATGCGGCCGGGCGGGGTGCTGCTCAATTTCGCGCGCGCGCAGATCGTGCGCAGCGACGATGTGGTGGCCGCGCTCGACAGCGGCCACCTGCATGCCTATATCTGCGACTTTCCGACCGGTGCGCTCAAGGATCATCCACGCGCGGTCACACTGCCGCACCTGGGTGCCTCCACGCTCGAGGCCGAGGAGAATTGCGCGGTGATGGCCGCCGAGTCGCTGCGCGACTTCCTCGAGAACGGCCACATCCGCAACAGCGTCAATTTCCCCGACGCGGCCCTGCCGCGCCAGTCCGGCTCGATTCGCCTCGCGATCGCCAACAGCAACGTGCCCAACATGGTCGGGCAGATCTCCACCGCGCTGGCCGATGCGCGGCTCAACATCGCCGAGCTGCTCAACCGCTCGCGCGGCGAATATGCCTACACGCTGATCGATGCCGAGGGCGCGGCCGACGAACGGCTGCTCTCGCGCCTGCGCGCCATCGACGGGGTGCTGTCGGTGCGGCTGGTGCGCGCCGCGGACTGACAGCCCATGGCCGAACCCAACGATCTGGCGGCGCTGCGCGAGCGGATCGATGCGGTCGACGAGCAGCTGCACGCGCTGCTCAACGAGCGCGCCCGCCTGGCGCAGCGCGCCGGCATCTCCAAGCTGCCCGGCGGGGAGGGCCAGCCCGGGGCGGGCCAGCCCCGCGCCCGCACGGTGGACTTCTACCGGCCGGAGCGCGAGGCGCAGGTGCTGCGTCGTGCACTCGAGCGCAATCCCGGGCCGCTGCGCAACGAGGAGATCGTGCGGCTGTTCCGCGAGATCATGTCGGCCTGCCTTGCGCAGGAGGAGCCGCTCAAGGTCGCGTTCCTCGGCCCCGAGGGCACTTTCACGCAGACCGCGGTGCTCAAGCACTTCGGCCATTCGGTGCGCGCGCTCGCGCTCGCCAGCGTCGATGAGGTGTTCCAGGAGGTGGAGGGCGGCAGCGCCGATTTCGGCGTGGTGGCGATCGAGAATTCCAGCGAGGGGGTGATCACCAACACCCTCGACCGCTTCCTGGCCAGCGCGCTGCGCATCTGCGGGGAGGTGGAGCTGCGCATCCAGCACTGCCTGATGGGCAAGATGAGCTCGCTCGAGAGCGTGGTGCGGGTGTGCTCGCACGGCCAGGCGCTCGGCCAGTGCCGCGGCTGGCTGAGCGCGCACCTCCCGCAGGCCGAGCGCGTGCCGGTGGCAAGCAATGCGGAAGGGGCGCGCCGCGCGCGCGACGAGCAGGGCACCGCGGCGATCGCCGGGGAGATCGCGGCCGAGGTCTATGGCCTGAACATCCTCGCGCGCGAGATCGAGGACCGCGAGGACAATGCCACGCGCTTCCTGGTGCTCGGCAGGAAGCTGCTTGCGCCCAGCGGCGCGGACCGCACCACGCTGCTGGTGTCGGCGGCCGACACCCAGTCCCCCGGCGCGCTGCACCGGCTGCTCGAGCCGCTGGCGCAGGCCGGCATCAGCATGAGCCGCATCGAATCGCGACCGTCGCGGCGGCGCAAGTGGGACTACGTGTTCTTCATCGACATCGACGGGCATGCCGAGGATGCGCATGTGCGTGCGGCGCTCGAGGCGCTCGAGCAGCGCGCATCGCTGTTTCGGGTGCTCGGGTCCTATCCGCGCGCCGTGCTGTAGCGCGCAGCGCCGTGGCGCGCACCAGCGATATGCAGCAGCAGGCAGGCGGATCGGAGCGCCCCGCCCAGCCCGCGGGTCATCCCGGGCAGCTGGCGCTGCCGGCGGTGCGCGCTCTGTCGCCGTACGCGCCGGGCAAGCCCATCAGCGAGCTGGAGCGCGAGCTCGGCATCAGCGACATCATCAAGCTCGCCTCCAACGAGAACCCGTACGGCCCGAGCCCCGCCACGCTCGCGGCGATGGGCGCCGCGCTCGGGCAGGTGTGGCTCTACCCGGACGGCAGCTGCCACGAGCTCAAGCTCGCGCTCGCGCGCCACCTGGGCGTCGCGGCCGAGTGTGTGACCATCGGCAACGGCTCCAACGACCTGCTGATGCTGCTGGCCGAGGCCTTCCTGACGGAGGGACGCAGCGCGGTGTACTCGCAGTATGGGTTTGCCATCTATCCGCTGGTCATCCGCGAGACCGGCGCGCAGGCGATCGAGGTGCCCGCGCTGCCGCGCGAGTCCGACATGCCGCTGGGCCACGACCTGACGGCCATGGCGGCGGCGATCCGGCACGACACCCGGCTGGTGTTCATTGCCAATCCCAACAATCCGACCGGCACCTGGGCGTCGGGCGCGGCGCTGCAGCGGCTGCTTGCGCAGGCGCCGCCGAGCACGCTGGTGGTGCTGGACGCGGCCTACTTCGAATACGGACGCGAGCGCGGCATCGAGGATGCGCAGCCCTGGCTCGAGGCGCATCCGAACCTGGTGCTGCTGCGCACGTTCTCCAAGGCCTACGGCCTGGCCGGCGCGCGCGTGGGCTATGCGCTGTCGCATCCGGAGGTGGCCGACGTGCTCGACCGCCTGCGCCCGGCGTTCAACGTGAACTCGATCGCGCAGGCCGGCGCGATCGCGGCGCTGCAGGACGCCGACCATATGCAGCAGGCGGTCGCGGCCACGATGCGCGAGCACGCGCGCGTGAGCGCGGCGATCCGGCAGATGGGCCTGTGGTCGGCGCCGTCGGCCGCCAACTTCGTGCTGGTGCAGGTCGGCGCCCAGGCGGCACGGATCTTTCAGGCGCTGCTGGCGCGCGGCATCATCGTGCGCCCGATGGGCGGCTACGGGCTGCCGGAATGCCTGCGCATCTCGATCGGTCTGCCCGAACACAACCAGCGGCTGCTGGCCGCGCTGGCCGAGCTCTCGGCGCCACCGGCCGCGGCGGCAGGCGCGCGATGAGCAGCTACATCGCCTCGCCGGCGGGTGAGGTGTACGGCCAGATCGAGGTGCCGGGCGACAAATCGATCTCGCACCGCGCGCTGATGCTTGGCGGCATCGCCGACGGCCTCACCCAGATCGACGGCTTCCTGGCGAGCGAGGACTGCCTGGCGACGCTCGCGGCACTGCGCGCGCTCGGCGTCGCCATCGAGCGGCCGGCCGACACGCAGGTGCGGGTGCACGGCGTGGGCCTCACGGGGCTGCAGCCGCCGGCCTCGGCGCTGGACCTGGGCAATGCCGGCACCGCCATGCGGCTGATCATGGGTCTGCTGGCCGGCCAGCGCTTCGACAGCACGCTGGTGGGCGATGCCTCGCTGATGCGCCGGCCGATGGAACGCGTGGCGCAGCCGCTGCGGTCCATGGGGGCGCACATCGACACCGAGGGCGGCCGCCCGCCCGTGCGCATCCACGGCGGTGCAGCGCTGCGGGCCATCGAGTACGCGCTGCCGGTGGCCAGTGCGCAGGTCAAATCCGCGCTGTTGCTGGCCGCGCTGTACGCGCGCGGGCGCACCGCGGTCACCGAGCCGGCGCCGACGCGCGATCACACCGAGCACATGCTGCAGGACTTCGGCGTGCAGCTCACGCGCGACGGCGCGCGCGTCAGCCTGGACGGCGCTCAGCGCCTGCGCGCATGCCGCGTGCGGGTACCCGGGGATTTCTCCTCGGCGGCTTTCTTCCTGGTCGCCGGGTGCCTTGCGGGCCGCCCGGGACTGACGCTGCGTAACGTCGGCTGCAATCCCACCCGCACCGGGCTGCTGCGGCTGCTCGAGCTGATGGGAGCGCACATCGAACTGCGGGCGGCCACCGCGCCGGACGGACCGGCACCGGGCGCGCAGGCCGAGCCGGTGGCCGACATCCACGTGCAGGCCGGCGCGCTGCGCGGCATCCGCGTGCCTGAGGAGCTGGTGGCGCTCGCGATCGATGAGTTCCCGGCGTTCTTCATTGCCGCGGCCGCGGCCGACGGGGAGACTACCGTCACCGGTGCCTCGGAGTTGCGCGTCAAGGAGACCGATCGGCTGGAGGCCATGGCCGAGGGCCTGGCGGCCCTCGGCGTGACCTGCCGGTTGCTGCCGGACGGGATCGTGATCCAGGGTATCGGCGCCGGCGCACGCCTGGGCGGCGGCCGCATCGACAGCCACGGGGATCACCGCATCGCGATGGCGTTCGCGATCGCGAGCCTCAAGGCGGCCGATACGATCCGGATCGACGATGTCGCCAATGTTGCCACCTCCTTTCCCGGCTTCGTCGAGCTCGCGCGCAGCGTCGGGCTGGCGCTGCAGGTAGAGCCGGACGTGCGGTCGTAACCGTGGCGGCGGTACCGGTGGTGACGGTCGACGGACCCAGCGGATCGGGCAAGGGCACCGTGAGCCGCCTGCTGGCCCAGCACAGCGGCTGGCACCTGCTCGACAGCGGCGCCTTGTACCGGCTGGTGGCTTACGCCGGGCGGCTGGCGGGGCTGGCGGGCGAGGATGTCCGCGGTCACGTCCAGCTGGCCACGCGGATGAACGTGGCGTTCGACTCCGGCGCGCATGGCGAGCGCATCCTGCTGGACGGTCGCGAGGTCTCCACGGCCCTGCGCGATGAGGCGGTCGGGGCCGGGGCCTCGCGGGTGGCCGCCTGGGGGGACCTGCGCGCGGTGCTGCTGGAGCGCCAGCATGCAGCGGCGCGGCCGCCGGGGCTGATCGCCGACGGACGCGACATGGGCACGGTGGTGTTTCCGGGCGCGCCACTGAAGATCTTCCTGACCGCAAGCGCTGCAGAACGTGCCCGAAGGCGCTATAACCAGTTGAAGGAAAAGGACTCTGGTGTTAGCCTTGCCGCCCTTTCGCGCGAGATCGCGGAACGCGACCGGCGCGATGCGACCCGGCCCGTGGCTCCGCTGGTGCCGGCATCGGATGCGATCGTCCTGGATTCGACGGCTCTCAGTGCCGCTGAGGTGGCCGATCTGATCCTAGCGTACGGGCGTGCGCGCGGATTGTGGAGCGGGGGTTGAGAATTGAGGGTGGAGCTGCGGCCATGCGGGCCGCGCACGCTCCGCCGGTACGGTGCTGCAGGATGCGGCGTCGCGTGTGGTGCAGCCCGTCGTGCCGGAGGCATGGCGGTGAATGAGCACGGCAACGTGCGAGAGAGTGTATGAGCGAGACCTTGAGCGAGAATTCGAACGAGAGTTTGAACGAGAGTTTCAGCGCCATGTTCGAGCAGAGCCTGGCGAATCAACGTATTCGTCCCGGCATGATCCTGACGGGCCTGGTGGTGGACGTCGGCCCCGACGTCGTCATCGTCAACGTCGGACTGAAGTCCGAGGCCGTCATTCCGCTCGAGCAGTTCAAGAACGAGCGCGGCGAAGTCGAGGTACAGGCCGGCGAGCAGGTGGAAGTGGCGCTCGACTCGGTCGAGGACGGTACCGGCGAGACGCGCCTGTCGCGCGAGAAGGCCAAGCGCGCGCGCACCTGGACGCGCCTGGAAGGTGCCTTCAACAACGGCGAGATCGTCACCGGGATCATCTCCGGACGCGTGAAGGGTGGCTTCACCGTCGAGATCGATCACGTGCGCGCCTTCCTGCCCGGCTCGCTGGTGGATGTGCGCCCGGTGCGCGACACCGGCTATCTGGAAGGCAAGCCGCTCGAGTTCAAGGTCATCAAGCTCGATCAGAAGCGCAACAACGTGGTGGTCTCGCGCCGCGCGGTGGTCGAGCAGGAATTCTCCGCCGAGCGCAGCGCGCTGATGGACAACCTGCAGGAAGGCGCGGTGGTGCGTGGCACCGTCAAGAATCTGACCGACTACGGCGCATTCGTCGACCTCGGCGGCATCGACGGGCTGCTGCACATCACCGACATGGCCTGGAGGCGCGTCAAGCACCCCTCCGAGGTGGTCAAGGTCGGCGATGAGATCGAGGTACGCATCCTCAAGTTCGACCGCGAGCGCTCGCGCGTGTCGCTGGGCTTGAAGCAGCTGGGCGCCGATCCGTGGGAGAACATTGGCCGGCGCTATCCGCCCAACAAACAAGTGTTCGGCAAGGTGACCAACATCGCCGACTACGGCGCGTTCGTCGAGATCGAGGACGGCGTCGAGGGCCTGGTGCACGTATCGGAGATGGACTGGACCAACAAGAACGTCAACCCGGCCAAGGTGGTGCACACCGGCCAGGAAGTGGAAGTGATGGTGCTGGACGTGGACGAGGAGCGCCGGCGCATCTCCCTGGGACTCAAGCAGTGCAAGGCCAACCCCTGGAAGGAGTTCGCCGAGAATCACAATCGCGGCGATCACGTCGCAGGCCAGATCAAGTCGATCACCGACTTCGGCATCTTCATCGGCCTGCCGGGCAACATCGACGGCCTGGTGCACCTGTCGGACATCTCCTGGGATCAGCCGGGGGAGGAGGCGGTGCGCAACTATCAGAAGGGCCAGCAGCTCGAGGCGATGGTGCTGTCGATCGATCCGGAGCGCGAGCGCATCTCGCTGGGCATCAAGCAGCTCGCCAAGGATCCGTTCTCGGCATTCGTCGCCGAATATCCCAAGGGCAGCATCGTCAAGGGCATCGTCAAGGAAGTCGATGCGCGCGGCGGCCTGATCGACCTTGGCAACGGCATCGAGGCGCAGCTGCGGGCTTCCGAGCTCGGGCGCGAGCGCGTGGATGATGCGCGCACGGTGCTGCGCGTGGGCGACGAGGTCGAGGCGAAATTCATCGCCCTGGACCGCAAGACCCGTATCATCTCGCTGTCGATCAAGGCCAAGGAAGTACACGAGGAGGCCGAGGCGGTGCAGAGCTACCGCTCCGAGCAGCCTTCTTCGGGCACCAGCCTGGGTGATCTGCTCAAGGAGCAGATCAAGGCGCCGGAACGCGAGCGCGGGTGAGCGCTCGGGGTGGATGCACATATGAGTCAGCGGCAGGCTTCGGTGTCACGAGGGCCTCGCGTTGTGCGAGACGGTGAGCTGGAATCCGGGAGCGCCATGACGAAGTCGGAACTGATCGAAATCATCACCGCCAAGCAAAAACATCTGCCGGCCAAGGATGTGGAGCTGGCGCTCAAGCAGATGCTGGAGATCATGAGCGACTCGCTGGCGCAGGGCGATCGCATCGAGATACGCGGCTTCGGCAGCTTCTCGCTGCACTTCCGCCCGCCGCGCCAGGGCCGCAATCCCAAGACCGGCGAGGCGGTGGCGCTCGCCGGCAAGTACGTGCCGCATTTCAAGCCAGGCAAGGATCTGCGCGAGCGCGTCAACCACGGCGCCGATCAGCCCATCCGCGACTGAGCGGCGCGCGCGCGCGCCGCTGCGTTGACTGACACGCACTCGGGTGCGGCGCCGACAGCAGTCGCGGCGTGAATCGGCACTGTGTCAATCAAGGCGCACGTGGTGGTCGCCAGCGCCATGGTGCTCGTCTACCATTCGGCCACCCCCTTTCGATGTGGAAGGATCAATGGCTGCAACCAGACGAATTCGCACCGCGGTGTTTCCGGTGGCCGGACGCGGCACCCGCTTCCTGCCCGCGACCAAGGCCAGCCCCAAGGAGATGCTGCCGATCGTCGATCGACCCCTGATACAGTATGCGGTCGATGAGGCGCTGGCCGCCGGCGCCGAGCGGCTGGTGTTCATCACCGGCTCCTCCAAGCGCGCGATCGAGGACCACTTCGACACCGACGCGGAGCTCGAGCGGCTGCTCGAATCGCAGGGCAAGACCGAACTGGCCGACCAGGTGCGCAGCGTGCTGCCGAGCTACGCGACCTGCATCTACATCCGCCAGTCCGCGCCGCTCGGGCTCGGCCACGCGGTGCTGTGCGCGCGCCCGGCGGTGAATGATGAGCCGTTCTTCGTGCATCTGGCCGACGACCTGATCGACGCCGAGGTGCCGTGCCTCAAACAGATGGCGGGTAGTTACGAGCGCCACGGCGGCAGCGTGCTGGGCGTGGAGGAGGTCGCGCGACGCGACACCGACAAGTATGGCATCGTCGAGGTGGAGGACCCCGACGCCACCGTCAGCCGCATCCATGGCATCGTCGAGAAGCCCAAGCCCGAGGTGGCGCGCTCGACCCTGGCGGTGGTGGGCCGCTACGTGCTCACTCCGAGCATCTTCACCGAGCTGGAGGGCGTGGAGCAGGGGGCCGGCGGGGAGATTCAGCTCACCGACGGGATCGCGCAGTTGCTGCAGCACGAGGCCGTCTATGCGCACCGCTTCGCCGGCCGGCGCTTCGACTGCGGCAACAAGCTCGGCTACCTGAAGGCGACCGTCGAGCTGTCGCTGGCCCACCCGGTACTGGGCGAGGAGTTCCGGGCCTACCTCAAGGGCGTCACCGCCAAGCTGTAGCGCCCCGGCGCCCGCGGCGCCGCGACCTGCGTCACAGTCGGCGCAGGCGGCGATGGCGGTGCGCGCCCCATCTGGGCCGCCGGCACTCCGACGGTGCACTTTGCGGCGCCGTCCGGTGCCAAGAAGTGCCTCCGGGACGCCGCGAAGCATCAAGAATCGCGCTGCGCGGCCGATAGATCTCCTGGTAACCCCCCCAAGGCTAGCGGTGGCTCGCGCGCGTGTTCACGATCATCGGCTCGGTTGTCGTTCTGCTCTGCGTCGGCGGCAGCTTCCTCATGGACGGCGGCAAGCTGCTGGTGCTGTGGCATCCGAGCGAGATTCTCATCATCGTCGGCGCAGCCCTGGGCGCGTTCGTCACCAGCAATCCGCCCAAGGTGGTCAAGGGGGCGTTCAGCGCCACCTTTGCGTTGCTGAAGGGGCCGCGTTATCGGCGCGAGGATTACGTCGATCTGCTGAAGCTGCTCTATGACATCCTGGTGAAGATCCGCAAGTCCGGGATGCTGGCGATCGAGGCCGATGTGGAGGCGCCGGAGAAGAGCAAGCTGTTCGCCGACTATCCGCGCATCCTCGCCGATCATCACATGCTCGAGTTCATCACCGACTGTCTGCGCCTGATCGTCGGCGGCAATTTGGATCCGCATGAGCTCGAGAGCCTGCTCGAGTACGAGCTGGAGACCCACCACAAGGAATCGGCCGAGCCGGGACATGCGGTGCAGCGCGTGGCCGATGCATTGCCGGGCTTCGGCATCGTCGCGGCGGTGCTCGGTATCGTCAATACGATGGCGGCGATCGACGGCGCGGACACCGGCACGATCGGACGCAAGGTCGCCGCAGCGCTGGTCGGCACCTTCCTCGGTATTCTGATCTCTTACGGTTTCGTCGGCCCGACGGCGGCGGCCATCGAGCACCGCGCGCGCGAGGAAAGTAAGGCCTTCGAGGTGGTGAAGATGGCGCTGGTGGCGAGCGTGCGCGGCTATGCCCCGCCGGTGGCGGTGGAGTTCGCGCGCAAGCTGCTGTGGTCGGACGTGCGCCCGACCTTCGCCGACCTGGAGAACCATCTGAAGGGCCGGCGCAAGGATCCCGCCACCAAGGAAAGCGCCGCGGCATGAGCGCCAAGAGCGAGCGGCCGATCATCATTGTCCGGCGCATCAAGCGCGCCGACGATCAGCCTCACGGCGGCGCGTGGAAGGTGGCGTACGCCGATTTCGTCACCGCGATGATGGCCTTCTTCCTGGTGATGTGGCTGATCGCGTCGGTGTCAAAGGACCAGCGCGCCGCCATCTTCGAGTACTTCAGGAATCCGAGCATGGAGCAGGGCAAGTCAGTGCGTCCGGCGCCCGGGCAGATGGGACCGGGAGGGGCGAGCACCAGCGTCATCGATCTCGGTGGCGCGCTGGATGCCCGACGCTCGGCCACGCCGGTGTCCACCGGGCTGGGAACCCCGCGTGACCAGCTCAACCCGCGCGACCAGCAGGGCAGCAGCAGCCTGGAGCAGGCGCGCAAGATCACCGAGGCCGCTGAGCACCAGAAGCTCGAGTCGCTGATGATCGAGCTGCGCCAGGCGATCGACAAGAGCCAGGCGCTCAAGCCCTTCAAGGACCAGCTGCTGCTAGACATCACCCCGGAGGGTCTGCGCATCCAGATCGTCGATGCGCAGAACCGGCCGATGTTCGATCTGGGCAGCGCCAAGCTCAAGGGCTACACGGCCGAGATCCTGCACGAGCTGGCGCCCTATCTGAACAGCGTTCCCAATCAGCTGAGCCTGTCCGGCCACACCGATACGACGCCATATACCGCTCAGGCCGGCTACAACAATTGGGATCTGTCCTCCGACCGGGCTAACGCCGCGCGGCGCGCGTTGGAAGCCGGCGGACTGGAGCCGGCCAAGGTTGCGCGCATCGTGGGGCTGTCCTCGGCGGTGCTGTTCGACAAGAGCAACCCGCGCGCAGCGATCAATCGCCGCATCAGCATCGTCGTGATGACCAAGGAGGCTGAGGAGGCCGCCCTGAAGACCGACGACGCCCCCGGGGTCAGTGCCGCCGACCTGTCGCACGCACTCGCGGCGCCGGCTGGGGCACCGACGGCACCGACGCCGACAGCGGCGACACCGACGGTGCTGGCACCGGCCCCTGCGCCCGGGGCAGGGCCTGGGCCCGGGGCCGCCGCGCAGCGTGCCGGTAGCGCCCCGCCTACCTCGACGCTCGCCCCGCCTGGCGCTTCCGCGCTCGTCCCGACGGCCGCCCCCGCGGGCGGTTCCGCTCACTGACGGGAACCCGCCGGCCGCCGCAGCGGTCGACTGCTGGCGCCGAACTGTTAGTCTGTCCCGCGCCTGCGGCTGCGCCGCGCGCAACAGGAGGTCGGTCCATGCGAGCTCTACGGGTTCATCTGTCGCGTCTGGCTGCCATCGCCGTACTGACCGCGGTGGCGACGGCCTGCGCGACCACGGCCCAGCCAGCCAAGCCGGCGGCCGCCCTGCCGGGCAAGGCGGCGTGCTTCTTCCTGGTGAATTTCCATGGCGACTGGACCGTGCTCGACGACAGTACGCTGATCGTGAGTACCCCGCCGTCGCCGCAGGCTTATCTGATCAAGTTGTTCCAGCCGGTCGTCGGCCTGCGCTTTCGCCAGAGCCTGGGCTTCCAGGATGTGGAGCATACCGGTCAGATCTGCAACGACAGCCAGGACGATCTGGTCGTGCGCGGCATCTCGCAGCCACCGGTGCCGATCGTCGCGGTGCGGCTGCTCACCCCGACCGAGCAGATCACGCTGCTGAAGGCGGCCCACCAGACGGTGCCGCGTTACCTGCTGAAGCAGGCCGGCTCGGCCAACGGGTCGGGCTGACTGCATATCGATGGCGCACGCCGGATCGGTGCTCGGAACGATCGGTAACACACCGCTGCTCGAGCTGACGCGGCTCGACGCCGGTCGTTGCCGCCTGTTCCTCAAGCTCGAGAATCAGAACCCCACCGGTTCGATCAAGGACCGCATCGGCCTGTCGATGATCGAGGCCGCCGAGCGCGCCGGGCAGCTGCGGCCGGGGAGCGATCCGCCCTACACGATCGTGGAGGCCACCGCAGGCAACACCGGTCTGGGGCTGGCGCTGGTGGCCGCGCAGAAGGGCTACCGGCTGCTGCTGGTGATTCCGGACAAGATGGCGCAGGAGAAGATCCTGCACCTGCGCGCACTCGGCGCGCAGATCCAGCTCACGCGCAGCGACGTACCCAAGGGCCATCCCGAGCACTACCAGGATCTGGCGGCGCGCAGGGCGGCCGAGATTCCCAACAGCTACTTCGTCAATCAGTTCGCCAACCCGGCCAATCCGCTGGCGCATGAGGCCACCACCGGGCCGGAAATCTGGGCGCAGATGGGGCACAGGCTCGATGCCGTGGTCGTGGGAGTCGGCAGCGGCGGCACGCTCACCGGGCTGTCGCGCTACTTCGGGCGCGTCGCCCCGCAGGTGCAGATGGTGCTGGCAGATCCGTGCGGCTCGGTGCTGGCCGATATCGTCGAGACCGGCCGCGTGCAGCAGCCAGCGGGCTCATGGCTGGTGGAGGGCATCGGCGAGGACTTCGTGCCGCCGAACTGCGATCTATCGCGGGTGCACCGTGCCTACCGCATTCGCGATGCGGACAGCTTCCATACCGCCCGCGAACTGCTGGCCGTCGAAGGCATCCTCGGCGGATCGAGCACCGGTACGCTGCTGGCCGCGGCGCTGCGCTATTGCCGTGAGCAGACCTCGCTCAAACGGGTGGTGACGCTGGCGCCCGACAGCGGCAACAAATATCTGAACAAGATGTACAACGACTACTGGATGGTCGACCAGGGCATGATCGAGCGGCCGCGACAGGGCAATGTGCTCGACCTGGTGGTGCGCCGCTATCAGGAGGGCGGTGCAGTCACGCTCTCGCCGCAGGACTCGCTGTTGCTGGCCTACCGCCGCATGCGGCTGTTCGACGTCTCGCAGATCCCGGTGATGCAGGACGAGCGCGTCATCGGCATCGTCGATGAGTCGGACCTGGTCATGCACGTGCACGCCGATCCGGCCCGCTTCAACGACCCGGTGCGCACCGCCATGGTCGAGCGGCTGGAGATCATCGCCCCGGACGCGCCGGTGGCCGCGCTGCTGCCGATCTTCCGGCACGATCACGTTGCGATCGTCGCGAAGGCGGGGCGCTTCGTCGGGCTGATCACCCGCGTCGACCTGCTCAACTATCTGCGCAAGCAGCTCGGCTAGCGATGGCATCGCTGGCCTCGGTGGCGCTGAGCTGGCAGCGCGTCGGCGCCACCGCCAGCCGCGGCGCCAAGGTCAGCGCGCTGGCGCAGTGCCTGCGCACCATCGACGAGACGGAAATCGAGCTGGCCGTGCATTACCTGGCCGGCGAGCTGCCGCAGGGCAAGCTCGGCGTCGGCTACGCGGTCGTGCAGCAGGCCGCCATGGCCGCGGCCGCGCCGCTCGAGCGGCTCAGTCTCACCGAGGTCGATCAGTGCTTCACCGAACTGCTGGCGGTGCGCGGCGCCGGCGCGGCCCAGACGCGCACGCGGCGGTTGGCCGGGCTGTTCGGGCAGGCCACGGCCCTGGAGCAGCGCTTCCTGATGCGCCTGCTGGTGGGGGAGCTGCGTGCCGGGGCGCTGACGGCAGTGATGTTGGAAGCGGTGGCCGCGGCCGCGGGACTGCCCGTGACCGAGGTGCGGCGCGCCGCGATGTACGCCGCCGGTGTCGGGGCGGTGGCGCGCGCCGCTCTCACCGGCGGCAGCGCCGCGCTGGCCGCATTCGAGCTGCGCACGCTCGCCCCGCTCGAGCCGATGCTGGCGCAGACCGCCACCGGCGTGACCGATGCGCTCGCGCGCCTGGGCGGGGAGGTGGCGCTCGAATATAAGATCGACGGCGCGCGCATCCAGCTGCACAAGCGCGCCGGCGAGGTGCGCATCTTCACCCACCGGCTCAACGACGTGGCCGCCTCGCTGCCGGAGATCGTCGAGCTGGCGCGCACGTTGCCCGCGCACGAGCTGGTGCTCGACGGCGAGGCGGTCGCGCTGAATGCGTCGGGGCGAGCGCGCCCGTTCCAGCAGACGATGCGGCGCTTCGGGCGCAAGCTGGACGTCGAGGTCATGCGCCGCGAGCTGCCGCTGCACGCCTACTTCTTCGACTGCCTGCGGCTCGAGCAGCAAAGCCTCGCGGATCGGCCGGCGCGCGAGCGCTTCGCGGCGCTGGTGCAGGCCGTGCCGGCGCCGTACCGCATCGAGCGTCTGATCGGCGCCGACGAGCCGCTCGCCGCGGCCTTCTATGCGCGCGCGCTTGCAGCCGGACACGAGGGCGTCATGGCCAAGGCGCTCGATGCTGCCTATGAGGCCGGCAGCCGCGGCGCCAGCTGGCTCAAGATCAAGCATGTCCATACGCTCGACCTGGTGGTGCTGGCAGCCGAATGGGGTCACGGACGTCGCACCGGCTGGCTGTCGAACCTGCACCTTGGTGCGCGCAACGGGGACGACGTGAGCGACGCCGGCAACGCCGGCGGCTTCGTGATGCTCGGCAAGACCTTCAAGGGCCTGACCGATGAAACGCTGCGCTGGCAGACCGAGGCGCTGCTGGCGCTGGAGCGCGCCCGCGACGCCATGACGGTGTACGTGCAGCCGCGGCTGGTGGTGGAGATCGCCTTCAACGACATCCAGGCGAGCTCGCAGTACCCGGGAGGACTGGCGCTGCGCTTCGCGCGCGTCAAGCGCTACCGGGACGACAAGAGCCCCGTCGACGCCGATACCATCGACACGGTGCGCGCGCTCTACCAGGCGCAGACCGGGGCGATATGAGAGATATGCCGTGAAGCCGCCGCGGATTGTCCCTCCTATCGCTGCCGTTTTTGCCAGAATGAGCGCCATGAACGACGACGACAGCCCGACCGCTCCGGCGGCCTTTGCCACGCGCGCCATCCACGGCGGCCAGCGGCCCGACCCCTCCACCGGCGCGGTCATGGCGCCGATCTACGCCACCTCCACCTATGCGCAGCGCAGTCCCGGTGTGCACCAGGGCTACGAGTACTCGCGCTCGCAGAATCCGACGCGCTTCGCCTACGAGCGCTGTGTAGCGAACCTGGAGTCCGGCACGCGCGGCTTTGCGTTCGCCTCGGGGCTGGCCGCCATGGCCTCGGTGCTGGACCTGCTCGCGCCCGGCGATCACGTGGTGGCCGGCCAGGACCTGTACGGCGGCAGTCGCCGGCTGCTCTCGCAGGTGCGCGGCCCGTCGGCGGGATTGAAGTGCTCGTTCGTGGATCTGTGCGAGCCCGCGGCAGTCGCCGCGGCCATCCGGCCGGAAACGCGCCTGATCTGGGTGGAAACACCCAGCAATCCGATGCTCACACTGGCGGACCTGGCGGCGATCGCGGCCCTGGCACGGCGCCACCGAATCCTCGCGGTGGCTGACAACACCTTCGCTACCCCGTACCTGCAACGCCCGCTGCAGCTTGGTTTCGACATCGTGATGCACTCGGGCACCAAATACCTCAACGGCCACTCCGACGTGGTCAACGGGGTGCTGGTGGTCGGTGCCGATGCGCAGCTGGCCGAGCGGATGGCGTTCCTGCAGAACGCGGTGGGGGCGGTGGCCGGCCCATTCGATGCCTTCCTGGCGCTGCGCGGACTGAAGACGCTGGCAGTGCGCATGCAGCGCCACTGCGACAATGCGCTGGAACTCGCGCGCTTCCTCGAGCGCCACCCGGCCGTGGCGCGGGTGCGCTACCCGGGCCTGCCGTCCCATCCGCAGCACGCGCTGGCGCGCGCGCAGATGCGCGACCCGCACGGCCGGGAAGCCTATGGCGGCATGATCTCGATCGAGCTGCACGGCGGCCTGGCGCAATCACGCCGCTTCCTGGAGCGCTGCCGGGTGTTCGCGCTGGCCGAATCGCTCGGAGGGGTGGAGAGCCTGATCGAGCACCCGGCCAGCATGACGCACTCGAGCGTGCCGGAAGCCGAGCGCGCGGCACTGGGCATCAGCGACAGCCTGTGCCGCCTGTCGGTGGGCATCGAGGACGTCGAGGATCTGAGGGCCGACCTGGCCGCAGCGCTGGGCTAGGGGGCGCTGGGAGCGCTCTGGCGTGGGCCAGGGCGGCGCTAGGTTGCGGCCACGCGTGTGCCGGCGGCGGCCGGCAAGCCAGCGGCGGCGGCCCGGCCGCCGAGCGAGGTTCCGGCCGGCAGCATGGTGCCGGCGGCGCTGCCGGGCTGCTGCAGCGGCAGCGTGAGCTCGACTTGCAGGCCGCCACTGGGAATATTGCGCGCGCGCACGCTGCCGCCATGCAGCGCTGCGACCCGCGCCGTGATCGCCAGGCCGATGCCGTAGCCGCCGGAAGCGCGGTCGCGCGCCTTACCGACGCGAAAGAACGGCTCGAAGATGCGCTCGACCAGGTCGGCAGGCACGCCGGGGCCCTGATCGGTCACCTGGATCATGGCCTGCCGTTCCTGCTGCCGGTACGACAGCGTGACCGCCGATCCGTGCGGCGAGTAGCTCACGGCATTACGCACCACGTTCTCCAGCGCCCGGAACAGCAGCTCGCGGTCGCCGGCCACCGTCAGCGGCTGCGGGGTGTGCAGGTCGACCCGCACCCAGCGCGGCTCGGCCTCGATGCGCGCATTCTCCGCCAGCGTCTCGAGCAGCTCCTCGAGATTGACCGGCTCGGCGGCCAGCTCGCGCGCCGGGTCCTCCAGCCGCGAGAGGCTCAGGATCTCGCCGATCAGCTCATCCAGGCGCTGTGTCTCCTGCTCGATGCGATCGAACTCCTGCTCGAGGTTGGCGTTGGGACGGCGCGCCAGCCCGAGCGCGATCTGCAGCCGCGCCAACGGGGAGCGCAGCTCGTGCGAGACGTCGCGCAGCAGCTGGCGCTGCGACTCGAGCAGGCTGCGCAGCCGCTCGGCCATCGCATCGAAATCGAATGCCAACAATGCCAGCTCGTCGCGCCGCCGGCCGATCAGGCTCGAGACGCGCACGCGCAGGTCGCCATCGGCGATCGAGCGGGTCGCGGCGCGCAGATGGCGCACCGGATCGGACAGATAGCGGGCCAGCAGGAAGCACACGAAGGTGCTGGCCAGCAGGGTCGCGATCAGCGTCACGATCGGCGTCTCGGTGGAGCCGAACACGCCGAACAGGTTCCAACGATGCAGCAGCGACAGCGCGAAGGTCTGGTTGTTCGGCGAGACCAGCTGTGACAGCAGCCGCAGATCGTGGAAGGCGCCGTTGGAGAGCACCGGATAGGGACGGCGGCCGATCTGGATCTGCAGAAAGTCAGGCACCGGCCTGCCGAGCAGATCCACGCCGTGCTGGTCGAGGACGAACAGGCGGTCGTGGACCGGCACGAGCGCGACCTCGCGCCGCAGCCAATCGCGCAGTCCCGACACCCCCTGCGCCGCCAACACCGTGGAAGCTTCGCGCGCCAGCTCGTCCTGCCGGCCCTGCAGGTGCTGCATGCGCTGATTGGTGAGCCACAGCGTCGCCGCAACGGTGAAGGTGAGCACCAGCACCATCGCGGTCCAGAACGTCAGGAAGATTCTCAGATACAGGTTGCGCATCGGGATGGCGGTTCGGCCGGCCTTACTGCGGGCGTGCCGCGTCGGCCGGCACCGCGACCGTGAAGACGTAGCCGGAGCGGCGCACGTTGACGATCGAGACCTCGTCGGCCACGGCGGCGAGCTTGCGGCGGATATTGCTGATGTGGGTGTCGATGCTGCGATCATAGGGCGTGAGCCGCCGACCGAGCACCTGCCGCGTGAGCTGCTCGCGCGAGATCACCACGCCGATCTGCTGGATCAGCACCTCCAGCACGCGGAATTCCACCCCGGTCAGGCTGATGCTCTGGCCGCGCGCGGTGGCGGTGCGGCTGGAGAAGTGCAGGCTGATCGGACCGGCGTCGATGCGGTCGCGCCGGCCCGCCTGCGGCTCGGGCAGCAGGCTCCGTCGCAGGATGGCGCGCATGCGCGCCACCAGCTCGCGCGGGTTGAACGGCTTGGGCAGGTAGTCATCGGCGCCGAGCTCCAGCCCGACCACGCGGTCGACCTCCTCGCCGCGTGCGGTGAGCATCAGCACCGGCGTGGCGAGTTTCTGGCGCAGCAGCCGCAGCACATCCAGCCCGCCCATGCGCGGCAGCATGACGTCCAGCACGATCAGGTCGAAGTGGCGGCGGCCGAGGGTGTAGAGCGCCTCGTCGCCGTCGTGCACCACCGTGAGCTTGAATCCTTCCGGGGTCAGGTATTCACCGAGCATGCGGCACAGCTCGCGATCGTCGTCGACCAGCAGCACCGCCATCGGTGAGCCGTCGTCGGCCTCTTCCCCATCTTCAGCGTTCACGGTGGATAGCATTGGGGCGCTCTTTAAGATAAGGCATTGTCCCTTAAGATCATTGGGGCTGGCTGGGGCTTTACAATTCTTCGCAGGCCTTGGCCCCGGACCGTATCCGTGCCGGGGTCCTTCCAAGCCCTGGTGTGCGCGCGGCTGCGGCCGGCGGCGACGGCCCCGGTGGGGAGCTCCCCCGCAGGGCATACTATTGCGATGCGGCTCAAAATTCTGTTCGCTGCCACCGTGCTGCTCGTGGCGCGGGTCGTGCAAGCGGCTGATCCGCAGCCCTATAGCGTGCAGATCGCCAGCACCGGCAATGGTGCGCTCAACGCTGCCCTGCACGCCACCTCGCAGCTCGAGTCGCTGCGCACCAGCGCGCCGGTGGGGCCGTTCGCGCTGGTGGACCGCGCCCAGCAGGATATCGGCCGGCTGCAGACCGCCCTCGACAGCTTCGGCTACTACCGCGGGCACGCCACCATCACCATCGGCGGGCACGCGCTGGACGACCCCGACCTGCCCACCACGCTGCAGGCGCTCGGCAAGGGCAAGTCGGTCAAAGTCGAAGTCCGTATCGTCACCGGGGTGCTGTTTCGCCTGCGCAAGGTTTCCCTGGAGGGTAGCGCCGTCAACCCCGCCGCGCTGGCGGCGTTCGCTCTGAAGAGCGGGGACCCCGCGGTGGCCGCCGACGTGCTGACGGCGCGGCAGCGGCTGCTCGAGGCGCTGGAGGAGCAGGGCCATGCGTACGCGCGCGTGAGTGAGCCGACCGCGTACGAGGATGCGCAGCAGCCGGTGCTGGACGTGACGTTCATGCTCGATGCCGGGCCGAGCTACGTGCTCGGGCCGATCCGCATCGAGGGCCTCAAGCACGTGAGCGAGGCGTTCCTGCGCCGGCAGCTGCTGGTGCACGCGGGCGAGCCCTACAGTCCCAGCAAGGTCGAGCGGGCGCGGGCCGCGCTGCTCGCGCTCGGGGTGTTCTCCTCGGTCACGGCGCGCCTGCCGCCACGCTCGCAGGCCAAGGACGGTCGTGTGCCGATCGAGTTCGTCACGGTCGAGCGAGCGCCGCACACCGTGACCCTGAACGCGGCATACTCCAGCGACCTGGGCGCCAGCGCGGGCGCCACCTGGACCGACCGCAACCTGTTCGGAGGCGCCGAGCAGCTCACGCTCAACGCCAGCATGATCAACCTGGGCGGCACCGCCAGCAACGGCCTGGGCTACGATCTGGGCGCGCAGCTGCTCAAGCCGGATTTCTTCGCGACCAATCAGTCGCTGCAGTTCAGCCTCGTGGCGCTCAAGCAGCAGCTGGAAGCCTATAACCAGATTGCCGCGACCGGCGGGGCGACCGTCAGCCGCAAGCTCTCCTCGGTCTGGAACGTCAGCGCGGGCGTGACCCTCGAGCAGGAGCGCATTCTGCAGAACGAAGTGATCGACTGCACCGGTCCGTGGAGCCCCAACCCGCTCGAGCCCCAGGCCAAGCCGCCCAGCGCCAGTTGGTGCACCTACACGCTGTTTTCGGTGCCGCTGAGCGCACGCTACGACAGCACCGATCTGGCCAATCCGCTGAATGATCCGCTGCACGGGCTGCGCGCCTCCGTGTCGGTGACCCCCACCGAGTCGCTGTTTGGCCACCACGCCAGCTTCCTGATCATGCAGGTGGAGGCCTCCACCTACTTCGATCTGGCCCGGCTCGGCTGGAGCCAGAGCGGACGCAGCGTGTTCGCGCTGCGTGCGCTGGCGGGGCAGGCGCGCGGCGCCGGGCAGTTCAGCCTGCCGCCGGACCTGCGGTTCTATGCCGGCGGCAGCGCCACGGTGCGCGGTTATGCGTATCAGACGGTCGGCAAGGACTTTCCCCCGCCGGATACCCCCGGGGAGTACCCGGAGGGGGGCACCGGGCTGGCCACCGGCACGGTGGAATTCCGCCAGCGCGTGTGGCACAACTTCGGCCTGGCGGCATTCGTGGACGCCGGGGAGGTGTCCGCGAGCGGGCAGCCGTTCGCGGGCGCCTTCAGCGTCGGCTACGGCCTGGGTCCGCGCTATTACACCCCGATCGGCCCGATCCGCCTCGATGTGGCGTTTCCGGCCACGCGTCTGCCGCACGGTGACGCGCTCGAGGTCTACATCGGCCTGGGGCAGGCGTTCTGATGCGCCGCACGTGGCACATCGCCGGCTGGGTGCTGGGGGCCATGATCGCCGTGATCGTGGTGCTCGCCGGCGCGCTGATGCTGATCGCCAACACCGATGCCGGGCGCGGACTGATCGAGCGTGGGGTCGCCCGGGCCAGCCACGGCCAGGTGCTGTTGCAGGGCTTGTCCGGCCGCTTCCCCGATCATCTGCGGTTGCGCCAGCTGTCATTGAGTGACCCGCAGGGGCAGTGGTTGCAGGCCGATGAACTGGCGCTCGACTGGTCCGCGCTGCAGCTGCTCGAGCGGCGCGCGCATCTGCAGCGGCTGACCGCGGCCAGCGTGGTGGTGCAGCGCCGGCCGGCCTATACCGGCGGCCGCGACCGCCGTCACGGCGGCAGCGCGCTGCACCTGCCGGTGGTGGTCCAGATCGATCAGTTGCTGCTGCCGCGCCTGAGGCTCGGCGCGGCGCTGGCCGGCAGCCCCGTGGCGCTGCAGCTGCAAGGCAGCGGCCGCTTTGTGTCGCTGCAGCGTGCCTCGCTGCAGCTGGCGGTCCGGCGGCTCGATCAGCTGCCCGCGACCTACCGCGCACAGGCGCAGCTGGATGCGCGGCACATCCAGCTGCAGCTGGATGTGCAGGAGGACAGCGGCGGTCCGCTGGCGAACCTGCTGCGGCTGCCGGGGCTCGGCGCGCTGGCGGTGCACTTGCAGCTCTCCGGGCCGCGCGATGCGCTCGCCACGCAGCTGGACGCACGCGCCGGTGCGCTGAGCGCCCGCGCCAGCGGCACGCTCGACCTGCCCGGCCGTAGCGCCGTGCTCGACCTGTCGCTGCAGTCCGCGGCGATGAGTCCGCGCGCGGGACTATCGTGGCAGCGCGTGTCGCTGCAGGCGCATACGAGCGGCAGCCTCACGGCGCCGAGCACCACTGCGCAACTGGCGCTGAGCGGCCTGCGCGAGGGGAATCTGCGATTCGATTCTCTGCAGGCCGAGGTTCACGGACGGGGCCGCGCGTTGGCACTCGATGCGACGCTCGCCGGAGCGACCCTGCCGGCGCCGCTCGGCACGCTGCTGCATGACGCACCGATCCGGCTGCGCGGCCAGGTACAGCTGGCGGGCGCCGGCGGGACCGTGTTCGACCTGACGCTGTCGCATCCGCTGATCGCGGCGCAGGCGCATTACCAGTTCGGCGCCGGTGCGCCCTCGGGCAGCTTCACGGCCAGCGTGCCGCGGCTGGCCCCGTGGGCGGCGCTGGCGCGCACGCAGCTGCAGGGAAGCGCCGCGGTGCAGGGAAATCTCACGGTCGCGGGGGCGACGCGACAACTCGCCTTGTCGGCCGCGCTGAACGTCACCGGCGGGCAGGCGCGCTGGGTCTCACTGCTCGGCCGCCGTGCCGAGCTGTCCGCGGTGGGGAGCTACGATGACGGCGGGCTGCACCTGCAGCGCTCGCAGCTGCGCGGCGCACATCTGCAGGCCAGCGCGCACGGCGACGATCGCGGCGGGCGACTGGATATCAGCTGGCAGCTGACATTGCCGCAGCTGGCGGCGCTGGTGCCGCAGGCGACGGGACAGCTGCGTGCACAGGGCCGCTTGCAGGGCGTGCTGCCGCGCCTGGCGCTGATGGTCGGCGTCGACGGCGCCTTTGCCGTGCGCGGCGCGCCGGCCTCGATCCATGTGGCGCTGCAGGCCAGCGACCTGCCGCAGCGGCCGAGCGGCCGTATCGAGCTCAGCGGTGCGCTAGATCATGCACCGCTCAGGCTGGCCGCCGCGCTGCAGCCAGCTGCGGATGGGACGCTCGCGCTGCTGCTGCAGCAGGGTGAGTGGAAGAGCCTGCGGGCCGGGGGCACGCTGCATCTGGCCGGCGCCTCCACTCAGGCGACCCCGCAGGGACAGCTGTCGCTGCGCATCGCGCGCCTGGCGGATCTGGATACCGTGCTCGGCCGCCCCGTGCAGGGCAGCCTCGACGCCAGCGTCGCGCTCGAGCGCTCGGGCGCTCGCAGCCGCGCGCGGTTGACGCTGCAGGCGCGCGATCTGGCAGTGCCGGCGCAGCCGCTGGCCGTGCAGCAGCTGCAGGTGCAGGGGGACATCGACGGGCCATTGCGCCAGCCGCGCCTCGCCCTGCAGCTCTCGGCGCAGGGCTCGTTACGCGGTGTCGCCGCCAGGCTCGCGGCCAGTGCCAACGGGCCGCTGTCGGCGCTGCAGCTGCGCGCCGCGGTGACGACCGGCGGCGCCCCCGTGACCACCGGCGCCGCGGTGGCCGACGCCCCCGTGCTGCAGGCCCAGGCCCTCTGGCAGGGCGACGAGGGCGAGCTCGAGCTGCAGCGGCTGAGCGCGAGCTACCGCGGCCAGGTGCTGCGGCTGCTCGCGCCGGCGCGCGTCTCGCTGCGCGGTGGCGTGGCGGTGGATCGGCTGCGCGTCGGGCTCGGCGCCGCGGTCGTCGAGATCGATGGTCGAGTGATGCCGACGCTGGATCTGCGTGCCTCGGTGAGCGATTTCACCCCGGCGGTGCTCGGGGCGCTGATGCCGCAGTTTCGCAATGTGCGCGCCCAGGGCCACGCCGATGCGTCGGCGCGGCTGCAGGGCAGCCTGAGTGATCCGACCGGCAGCCTCACCCTGACGGCCGGCGGCCTCGGCTCGGGCAACGGCACTGCCGGCGGGTTGCCGCCCGGCGCCATCAAGGTGCGCGCACAGCTGGCCGCCGGCGCCGCCGACATCAACGTGGCGATCGACGCCGGCGCGCAGATGCAGCTGCAGGCCAGCGGCCACCTGCCGCTGCATCGTACCGTGCCGATGTCGCTGAAGATGACCGGACACATGAACCTTGCCCTGGCCAACCCGGTGCTCGAGGCCGGGGGCCAGCGGGTGCTCGGGCAGCTGGGCATCGAGGCGCAGCTCAGCGGCACGCTCGCCGACCCACAGGCGCGCGGCAAGCTCACGCTGATGCATGCCGACCTGCAGGACTACGCGCGCGGTGTGCACATTGCCAACATCGACGGCACGCTGGAGGCCGACGGCTCGCAGCTGCGGCTCACCGCGCTGACGGCGCATGCCGGTTCCGGCACGATCTCGGCCAGCGGCGGCGTGAACCTCGGTGCCCCCGGCATGCCGGTGCAGCTGCATCTCACGGCCAGCCACGCGCAGGCGCTCAAGAGCGATCTGCTGACCGCCGACCTGAACATGGATCTGCGCGTGACCGGAGCCATGCTGCCGCGGCGGCTGTCTGCCGCCGGGACGGTGCGAGTCAACAGCGCCACCATCAATATTCCCAATGCACTGCCGCCCGATGTGCCGGTGCTCAACGTGGTGCGCCCGGGGCAACAGGCGCCGGCGCCGGCGCCGGCGCGCCCGCTGCTCGCCGATCTGAACCTGACCGTCAATGCGCCAACCGGCATCTTCGTGCGCGGCCGCGGCCTCACCGCCCAGGTGGGCGGCACGGTGCACGCCACCGGCAGCAGCAGCCGGCCCAATGTCGCCGGCGGCTTCGACCTGATCAACGGCACCTTCGATATCGCGGGTGCCACGCTGACGTTCAGCAGCGGGCGTATCAGCTTCAACGGCACCGGTTTGCGGCACAAGATCGACCCGACGCTGGATTTCACCGCCACCACCTACACCGGCGGCATCACCGCGACGCTCAACGTCGGCGGCTATGCCGATGCGCCGGTGATCACGCTGAGCAGCATGCCGGCGCTGCCTCAGGACGAGATACTCGCGCGGCTGTTGTTCGGAGAGAGCGTCTCGCAGCTCTCGGCGCTGCAGATTGCCGGTATCGGCGCGGCGCTGGTGACGATGACGGGCGTGGGCGGCGGGGGTTTCAACCCGCTCACCACGGTGCAGCGGGCGCTGGGCTTGAACCGCCTGGTCGTCAGCGGCGGCAGCTCCAGCAGCACCGGCACGAGCACCAGCGCCGGCAGCACCACCCAGAACAACGGTGCGACCATCGAAGCGGGGCGCTACATCACCAACCGCATCTACATCGGGGCCAAGCAGAGTACCAACGGGCTGTCGCAGGCCCAGGTGCAGGTCGATCTGACCCGTAAATGGAAGCTGCAGACCACGCTGAGCACCGGCGGCGGCACGGTCCAGGGTGCCACCCCGGAGAACGACCCCGGCAGCAGCATCGGCATGAGCTATCAGTTCGACTATTGAACTGTCGGCCGGCGCCGACTGGACTGGCGCCGCGGGCCGGGACCAGACTGCTTCCCATGGACATCGGCTTCATCGGCGCGGGCGGCATGGGGTCGGCCCTGGTAACCAACCTGCTCGCGGCCGGCCACCGCGTCACGGTCTGGAACCGCACGCGCGAGCGCGCGCAGCGGCTCGCGGCGCAGGGTGCCACCGTGGCCGCGGAGGCGGCCGAGGCGTTCGCGGGCGATGCGGTACTGTCGATGCTGGCCGATGACCAGGCCGTATGCGCGGTGTTCGTCGACTCGGGCCTGCTGCAGCGTACCGGCAGCAAGCCGATCCACGTCAACCTCGCCACCGTGTCGGTGGAGCTGGCCGCGCGGCTGGCGCACCTGCACCGCTCCGCCGGCGTGCCCTACGTGGCCGCCCCGGTGCTGGGCCGTCCCGACCTCGCTGCCAGCGGCAAGCTGCACGTGCTGGCCGCCGGCGAGGCCGCCAGCATCGATCGCGTACAGCCGCTGCTGGATGTGATCGGACAGAAGACCTGGCGCCTGGGAGAGGAGCCGGCGCGTGCCAACGTGATGAAACTGCTGAGTAATTTCCTGATCGCGACCGCGATCGAAGGCATGGCGGAAGCGATGACGCTGGGACAGCGTTATGCGCTGGCCGATACCGCCGTGTTCGAGGTGCTGACGGGGACGCTGTTCGGTTCGCCGGTCTATCAGGGCTATGGTCGCCTGATTGCTGAGCGGAAGTTCGAGCCTGCGTCCTTTCGGTTGAAGCTTGGGCTGAAGGATCTGCGGCTGGTGCTGGCCGCCGGCGAGGCCGCGCAGGTGCCGCTGCCGCTGGCGAGCACCGTACACGACAACCTGCTCGACGCGAGCGCGCACGGGGATGCCGACAAGGACTGGGTCGCGTTGGCCGAGGTCAGCTTCCGGCGCGCGCATCTGACCCATTGACGCTCGAGCGGCCATCGATGCGCGGCCGGCACAGCGCGGGGCTGCTGCTGTTCCGGCGGCGGGACGGCGCGCTGGAGGTGTTCCTGGTGCATCCGGGCGGTCCCTACTGGGCGCGCAGGAACGAGGGTGCCTGGTCCATTCCGAAGGGCGAGTACGTCCCCGACGAGGAGGATGCGCTGGCCGCGGCGCGGCGCGAGGTCCGGGAGGAGACCGGTTTCTGTCCGCCCGGTCCGTTCGTGCCGCTGGCAGCGTGCCGGCAAGCCGGCGGCAAGTGGATCAGCGCCTGGGCCGTGGAGGCGCCCGAGCTCGAGCCGGCACAGCTGCGCAGCAATACCTTCACGCTCGAGTGGCCGCCCCGCAGCGGCGTGCAGCGAGAGTTCCCCGAGGTGGACCGCGGCGCGTGGTTCGGGCTGGCCGAGGCGCAGTCGCGACTGATCGGCGGCCAGCGTGCGCTGCTGCGCGAGCTGGCCGCGGCAATGAAGTGACCGCCCCGGTGCGCGGCCGGTTCGCGCCGATTGGCGCCGACCGGCGCTGATTGGCATACACTGCCCCTGCGAGCTCGCGCAGTCGAGCAGGGGAGGCACAGCGATGGCGGCGTTCAATGTGGTAATGCGGATCATCAGCAGCCTGATCGGCATCGCGATGATTCTGGTGGGAATCGTGTGGATCCTGCAGGGCCTGGACCTCGCGTTTCGACGCGGTCCCATGGTCGGCCACCAGCAATGGATCCTCTATGGTGCCATCCTGGCCATCGTCGGCATTGGCGAGCTGGTGTGGAGCAACACCCGCCAGGTCAGGATCGCTGCCAGGGTCTAAACGCGCGCCGCGGCCGCCGCGGCCGCCGTGGCGAGGTCAGTGCGTCTCGGGCACGCTGGTGGCGCCGATGCGATGGATGTTCAGGTCGGCCCCGTAGATCAGCAGTCCGCCGCCGAACGCGATGCCGCCCCAGGCCCCGCACAGGCCATGCAGCGGCTACACCCCCAGCACATCGTCGATCCTCCAGCGGTTCTGCGTCAGCGTGAACAGCCGCACGAACAGCGCTCCGGCGATTGCACCGGTCACCAGGGCACCGAGCGGGTGCATCACATCCCGGATAGAGCAGCCCCACCAGCAGGAACGTGGCCAGCAGCTGCGGGTAGAAGCGCACCCGCTCGGCGATGCCGCCGGACACGATGGCCGGTGGCGCAGGCCGCCAGCGGGTACCTGGGTCTGTTGATCAATCCGGCAAATCCCCGCGTCGTCGGGCCGGCGATTACTCGGCCGGGGAAATCATGGGCCCGTACAGCCGCCCCAGCGTTTCGCAGCCCTAGGTACTGCGCTGCGCGGACGACAAATGGATCGCGCTGCACATGTCGTCGCCGGAAAAATTCTGGAAGGGTCTGGCCGTCGTGATAGGGCAACCGGATCTGTTCAGCGAGGCCCGCTTTGCCACGTGCCAGACCCGCATCGACAACCAGGAAGAACTGATACGGATTCTCGGCGCCGTCTTCGCCACCCAGACGCGCGATCAGTGGTGTCAGCGCCCGCCGCTGCTGGGGGAGCACAACGACCAGATCCGCGCCGCCCTCGATCGCCGGTCAGCCGACGGCACCGGTGCAGGAACATAAATTGTCGATGCTATGTCCGACCACGCTTACCAGCGCAAACTGCAGGGTGTCGGATGCCACTTCGAGCCGTCGGGCTCCTTGCGGAAGGTTGGCGAGAACACGTAGGGGTCGGCCAGGTACACCGGGTCCGTCAGCTTCGTGGTGATGATCAGCCATTGCGCGCCGTCCGGCGCGGTGTGCTGTTCCCAGTACTCGGTCATGTCGGTGGTCTTACCGCCGTAGGGCACGCCGTTCTTGCGCAGATATCCCGGCAGCAGATGGCCCGTCGTGGCCTTGATGTAGCCGTAACGCGGTGGGGGCGGGCCCCCCGCCACGATCCTTCCAGGAACGCCGAACGCACCCGCACCATGGATGATCCAGTGCGCCGTCGTGAGTCCCTGCAGGCTCGGCGGCTGCGCGGCATCCGCGGCGGTGGGCTTGAAACGCAGCAGCCGCCTCTGCGTCCCCGCATCGGTATCCACTCGCAACGTGTTGTCGTCCGCCCAGCTGATGTGCAGCCGTCCGGGCAGCCACATGATGACGGGCGCGCCATAGGCCTTGCATGCGTGGCCCCTGGCCTCTTCGGCGGAGGCGTCGAAGGTATCGGCGAGCATCTTTCCAGCGAGACTGAGCGGTATCTCGTCGTAGTCTGCCTTGCCGGGCACGACCATCCGAAAGCGCCACGCCTCCGTGACCAGGGACACCCAATAGCCGGTGGGATCGAACGGCGCCTCGGCGCGCGCATTCTGCGGCGCCGGTGGGGGCGGCCCCGCCGCGCCCTGCGCGCGCCCCTGCACCGGCGCCGGTCTTTGCGCCTGCGCTGGCCCTTGCGCCTGCGCCGCTCCCGCATGGAACGCACCCCAGGCAAGCGCCGCCGCGAACCATAGCGTCAGCCCGGTGCGCCGCGCCGCGCGGCGGGTCGCTGTGCGTCCCGACGCCGAACGCGCCCTCATCGGCCCCTCCCGTGCGCCTGCGCCGCCGTCAAGCTCTGGTACACCGCCGCGACGAACTGATCGGTACTCCAAGGGCCACCCTCCGCGCCGTAGCGGCCGTCATATCCGGCCGTGGGATCGGCCGCGTGCACCTGCGCGAGGCTGCGGTGCTGATTGATCAACGCCTGCACCCGATCGCGCAAGATGGTGAGCATGTCGCGATACTGCACAATCTCTTCCTGCTGCATGAGGCGCCCGCGCGCCGGTATGACCACGCTGCCGCCGCCGTGCCAGTACAGCGGCAGCGCGGGTACCGTCAGATCGACCAGTTGATTGAGCGCCGCGACCTCCCCATTGATGCTGCCCCCGTGGGCCAGGTCGATCTGCGGGAAATGCTGCATATCGACGATGTCTCCGGACACGAGCACGTCGGCGCGGCGAAACATCACGACGCTGTCGCCGTCGCTGTGTGCGTCCGGGATGTGCATGATCTCGATGGAGTCGCCGTTGAGCGAGAAGCCCTTGCCCCCCGCATCGTAGGTGAGGGTCGGCATGGCCTTCGAAGAGTACGCTGCCCCCGCGGTGGTGGTCATGGCCAGCAGTACGTTGGCCTGCGCGATGATGGGCGCGTTGGAAGCGCCGACGAAGCGGCCGCCGCCGAAGCCGACCTCACCCTCGCCGAAGCCCTGACCCGCGACCGAAACCTCGGCGTTGCCGCCGACCCGGTCGGGCGAGGCGCTGGTGTTGATGATGAAGCGGATCGGCTCGGAGGTGACCTGCTTGATGGCGGACAGCAGCGCCGCGCTGTCGCCCGGGGCGCCGGTATCCACGACCACGGCCCCATCCGGGCCGAATTGCACGGCGACGTTCTGTCCATGAACCATCACCATATCGATGCCGGGACGCACCGGCACCACGTCCACGCCGGCCATCGGTTCTGCGGCGGCTGCGGCGGCGCCGTAGCACGCTGCCAGCAGCAGTGCCGTGAGCATTGTGGGAGCTCGCAGGCGCATGATTTACAGCCCCTCGTCCTTGCATTCCATCTTGGGATTGGCGCTGGCGCGGAAATCCCCCCAGCCGCAGCAGTCGAACGTGCACTTGCCGGGGGGCGTGTACTGCGCCTTGATCTTGTCGCGGTACTGCGGATACATGGCTTGCGGCGCACCCAGCACCGCCGCCTCCGGGATGTGGAAGCGCTTGACGAGGTCATCCTTGGAGGGATTCTTTCCCGGCAGATAGAACGGCACCACGCCGCGCCCGAGCTCGGGTACCTCCTGGACCTGCATGCACGGGTATTGGTAGTGAAGCCCGGAGTCCGGCGGATTCTTGGTGTAGATGAACTCGCGCGCCTGCACCCACGGCTCGGCCAGATAAACCGGATCCGTGACGATTCCGGTAACGGTCAGCAGTTCATCGTGCCGCGTGATCCACAGCAGCATGCTCTCGCGATCCGAGGAGGGCACGCCGTTGCGCGTCAGCACGCCGTCCTTGATATTGGTGGTCACGCTCTGCAGCGTATCGCCCTGCCACTGCCCGACCGTGAAGCCGGTCGCGCGCCTCAGGCCATTGGGGTCCGGGGGCTTGCGAGCGTCCATCCAGATGACCAGCGGCTGGTAGTCGTTCCAGCCGCTGACGGTCCAGGATTTCACGGTCCCGTCGTCGGTGAAGGACGGGAGGATACGGATGGGGAAGCCCACTTCGACCAGGTACTGCGGACCCCAGGACTCGCACTGATGACCGGGCACCGACACCGTGTCCTGGCTGTAGGCGAGCGCGCCGGCGCGTCCCTGGTCATTGAGCGGGATGCCCAGGAAATCGACCGCCCGGGGCCCGAGGAGCATCGAGCGAAAATCCACGGCATCCTCGGTGTCATAGGTGCCTTCCAGATCGATCTGCGCGCGCACGGGTGTCGCGGCGCAGATGATCAGCACCAGGTATATCACACAGGCCAGCGCTGCCTTATGGCGCACCAGCATGCGCATGCTCTTTGCGTACATCGATGCCCCCCATCTGTGCATTCGACTCGATCAGATCCGTCTCGGATCATAACAGGATTCGTTACGCGGCCAGCCCCAGCAGCCGCTCATCAGGCACGTCAGCGACGGGAGCGACGCGTGCGCGCTCAATCACGCGGCTGCAATCCCAGCCGCGCGGCGAGCGCCAGCATCTGCAGCGCCGAGTCGGCGCCGAGCTTCTGCTTGATCGCGGACTGGTGATTGGCGACCGTCTTGGGGTTGATGCCGATCAGATGCGCGATTTCCTGGATGGAGCGGCCCTGCACCAGCAGCCGCAGGACTTCGAACTCACGCGCGGACAGGCCGTCGCCCACCGCCTCCTCATCGTGTAGGGCGCGTAGCGCGAGTTCCTGTGCCACATCGGCGCTCAGATACTTGCGTCCGTGGGCGACTGCGTGTACGGCCTCGACCAGCACGTGCGGCGCGCTCGCCTTGGTCACGTAGCCGCACGCCCCCGCCTGCAGCGCACGCCGGGCGAACACCGCGTCCTCGTACATGCTGAACATCAGCACACGCGTGGCGGGCGCATGCAGCAGCATGCGCCGCGTCGCCTCCACCCCGCTGATGCCGGGCAGCTTGATGTCCATCACCACGACCTGCGGCGCCAGGCTCACGAACGCGCGCAGCGCGGCGTCCGCATCGGCCGCCTCGCCGACCACCGTGATGTCACCGCGCTCCTCGAGCAGTCGCCGATAGCCCTCGCGTACGACCGCATGGTCATCGACCAGCAGCACCGTGACGGTATGGCGGCTATGCTCGCGCCGAGGTGCGCCGCCGCCGGCCGCGGAAGGATTGGCCGGGAATGATTCCCGCCGCGGACGGGAATCGCTCTCTGGTGGCGGTCTCGACATTCGCTGACACTACCGCGCGCGCATCGAGCCGCGCGCACCATATCGTGGGAGAAAGGCCTTGTCTCGACCGACGTTCATTGCCGGGATCCTGACATGTTACGCAATTGCAGCGTCGACGGGGACCGTGGCGCGGGCCGACGCGGCGCCCGGCGCGGGGGGTGCGGCGACCCCCGATACCCAGGCTAACCTGGATGCGCAGGACGCCGCGGCGCTGTCGACCGTGACGGTGCAGGCCACGGCCATCCCGGGCGGCACCGTTGCGGCCGACACGGTGCCCGGCAACGTCCAGAGCGTCTCGGCGGCGGATGTGTCGCGCAGCGGGACCGCGAGCCTCACGCGCGCGCTGTCCACGCAGCTCGCCAGTGTCAACGTGGATGCGAATCTCGACGATCCGCATCAGCCCGACATCCTCTATCGCGGCTTCGAAGGCTCACCGGTGCTCGGCACCCCGCAGGGCCTGGCGGTCTACCAGAACGGCGTGCGTATCAACGAGGCGTTCGGTGACACGGTCAACTGGGATCTGCTGCCGGACATCGCGATCGAGCGGGCCACGCTGGTGAGCTCCAATCCGGTCTTCGGCCTCAACGCGCTCGGCGGTGCCGTCTCGCTCACGATGAAGAACGGCTTCGATTACCAGGGAGCCGACGCGACGCTGAGCGGCGGCTCGTTCGGCCAGCGCGCCGCCGCCGTGCAGTACGGCGCAAGCTCGCAGCACCTGGGCATCTACGTGGGCGGCAACGCGCTCAACGAGGATGGTTGGCGCGAGTTCTCCTCCGACCTGGTGCGGCAGCTCTACAGCGTGGTGAGCGCGCGCACGGAGCGCTTCTCGCTGGACCTGAGCTACACCGGGGCGCACAACGACCTGGACGGGGAGGGCCCCGCGCCGGTGCAGGAGCTCGCGGTCAGCCGCTCGCTGGTGTTCACCGGGCCGCAGGCCAACCTCAACCGGCTGGATTTCCTGACTCTCAACGGATCGTGGCAGGCAAGCGATACGCTCGCGCTGCAGGGACTGCTGTATTACCGCCAGTACGCCCAGAGCGTCGCCAACGGTGACACCAGCGACTACACCTCCTGTACCTCCGCCGCGCAGGCGGGAGCGCTGTGCCAGGACGGTGGGCTCACGCCGGCCACCAATTCCGCCGGACAGGCGTTGCCGGACATTTCCGACGGCGGAGCGCTGGTGATAGGGCAGAACGATTTCGAGGACATCCATGCCTATGGCCGCGGGGCGGCCCTGCAGGCCACCGATCATCATTCGATCGGCGGGCTTGCCAATCACTTCGCCGCCGGCGCGTCGGTCGATTATGCCCGCGTCGGTTTCTACTCCGGCACGCTGGTGGGCGTGATGAATCCGCAGCTGGTGGTGCTGCCGTCCGACCTGCTGGTCGATACGCCGGAGAGCTCTCCATTCGGTGCCACCCCGGTGAACCTGCAGACTCTCGACCGGAATTTCGGCGCGTACCTGACCGACACGCTCGATCTCACGCGCGCGCTGGCGTTGACCGCGAGCGGCCGCTACAACCTTGCCTCCATCGATCTGCAGGACCTGCGCGGCACCGATCTGACCGGCAACAATCGCTACGCCCATTTCAATCCCGCCGTGGGCGCCACCTACGCGGTGGTGCCGGCGCTGAGCGCCTATGCCGGCTTTTCGCAGAACACACGCACGCCGACCGCGAGCGAGATCGAATGCTCCGACCCGCTGCGCCCGTGCCTGCTGCCCTCGAACCTGGCGGGCGACCCGCCGTCCCTGCGCCAGGTGGTGGCGCACACGGTCGAGCTGGGCTTGCGCGGCCGCCTGCCCGCGGGCGCCGTGGCCGCCGGCGCGCTGTCGTGGAATCTCGGGCTGTTTCGCACCGATGCGGATCATGACATCTACGGCATCGCGACCTCGGTCAGCAGCGGCTTCTATCAGAACATCGGCTCGACCCGGCGAGCGGGCATCGAGGCCGGCTCGAGCTACCAGGCCGCGCACTGGTCGGCCTATCTCAATTACAGCTACATCGCTGCCACCTTCCAGTCCGCACTCACCTTGCCCTCGCCGTCCAATCCGTTTCAGGACGCTGACGGCAACATCCAGGTGCTTCCCGGCGATCGGCTGCCGGGAATCCCATTGCACCGTGTCAAGATCGGCATCGATGGCACGCCGCTGCCGCACTGGACGGTTGGAGCCTCGCTGATCTACGCCAGCGATCAGTACTATTTCGGTGACGAGTCCAACCAGAACGCGCCGATGCCGGGCTTCACCGTGGTCAATCTGCAGTCGACCTACCAGATTGGCCGGCACGTGCAGCTGTTCGCGGACATCGACAATCTGTTCAATACCAAGTACGCGACCTATGGCATCTACAGCGACCCCACCGGGATCGGCGCGCCCGGGGTGCCCGCCGACGGTGTCAGCAACGGTCCGGGCGTGGATAATCGCTTCCAGAGCCCAGCCGCGCCGATCGCGGTCTACGGCGGGGTACGCATCAACCTTTGAGGCGGATCGATATGGCGACGGTACGATCCCCCAGCATCGCCGGGGCGGCCCGGCGCGATCTGGCGTTGCTGGTGCTGCTGGCGGCGGTGAGCGCCACCGTGTGCGCCAGGCTCAATGTCAGCGAGGAGCTGTTCCGGTGGACACGGCCGCTGGAGCGGTTCCAGGTCGACGAGCTGCCAGTGGTGCTGCTGGTGATCGCGATCGGTCTGATCTGGTTCTCCGCACGCCGTTACCGCGAGATGCAGCGCGAGCTGGCACGGCGCCGCGCCGCGGAAGAGCAGCTCGGGGCGGTACTCTCGCAGAACCGCGAGCTCACGCGCCAGTACGTGCAGGCGCAGGAGGCCGAACGCCAGGCGCTGGCCCGTGATCTGCACGATGAGCTCGGGCAGTATCTCAACGTCGTCAAGCTCGATGCGGTGTCGATCCGGCAGCGCAGCGCCCAGCACCAGCCGCTCATCCGGGCCGCCGCCGACGGCATGATCCGCAACATCGATCACGTGCTGCAGGCCATCTATGGACTGATCCGCCAGCTGCGTCCGGTCGCGCTGGACGAGCTCGGCCTTGCCGCGGCGCTGGAGCAATGCGTCGGGGACTGGCGCCGGCGGCTGCCGGCCGCCACCCTCGGACTGTCGATGAACGGCCGTTTCGAGGCACTGGCAGAGCCGGCGGCGCTGGCACTGCTGCGGCTGGTGCAGGAGGCGCTCACCAACATCGCGCGTCACGCGCGTGCGACGCGGGTCGACATACGCATCGAGCACGCTGAGGCCACCGAGCGCGCTGAGCCGGCCGCAGGCTTCCTGATCGAGATCGCCGATGACGGCGTCGGCTCGGATCTGCGTGCGCCGACGCGCGGGCTCGGCCTGGTCGGCATGCGCGAGCGCCTCGCGGGCGTCGGCGGCTCGCTCACGCTGCGCAGCGAGCCGGGGCGGGGATTCACGGTCAGAGGTTTTTTGCCGTCCGCGCCGCAGGCTGCAGCGCCGGTCGCGGCCTGGGCCTAGCCCACGGCCTGCAGCGTCGCGGCCGCGGCGCTCGCCGCGGTCGAGAGCAGGCGGTACTCCTCATCGTCCATCAGATCGATGCAGTTGCGGCCGTTGGTCTTGGCCTCGTAGAGCGCCAGGTCGGCCAGCTGCAACGCATTCCAGCAGCTGCGCTCGGGCTTGGGCTCGACCACGGCCACCCCGACGCTGACCGTCATCGTCCCGGCGACGCGCGAGCTGCGGTGCTCGATGACGAGCTGCGCCACCGCGCGCCGCGCCCGCTCGGCCAGCGCCCAGGCCTGATCGCGGCCGACGTCGTACAGGATCACGCCGAATTCCTCGCCGCCGTAGCGCGCCAGCAGGTCATCCGGGCGCTGCACCAGCCCCTGTACCGCCTGGGCGATGCGCCGCAGCGCCTCGTCGCCAGCCAGATGGCCATAGCGGTCGTTGTAAGCCTTGAAGTGATCCACGTCGATCAGCAGGATCGCAAGCCCAAACTGGCCGGCCGCGGCCTGCTGCCAGACACGCGCCAGGTGCTGATTGAATACCCGCCGGTTCATGGCCCCCGTCAAGGCGTCGCGTCGTGCCAGCTCGGCCAGCAGATGGCTCTCCAGGAAGCCGATGCGTGAGCGCCGCTCGAGCTGGCGTGCCGCGATCGCCCCGGTGATCAGCGCGCACAGCAGGTACAAGCTGGCACGCCAGACGATTGGCGTGGGCAGGTGCCACAGCCGTGCGCCGGCGTCGAAGGCGGCGAGCGCGATCGCGCCTGATAGCAAGGCGACGCGCCAGCGCAGCCCGAAAAAGAAGAATGGGGCAATGACCATGACCGGCAGCGTCATCAACAGCGCAAGCTGGCCGTGGGCCACGGCGTCGGTCATGTGCAGCGCTGCGAACAGGTTTCTCAGCGGCACCAGCACGCATGCCCACGGCAGGTAGCGCCGCTCCATCGCCGGGCTCCACGCCAGCACCGCCAGCAGTACCGAAATCGCGGCGATCGCGCCGAGCTGCTCCAGCAGCACCGGGCCCACCGGCTCGTGGATCAGCTGCTCGGCGCCGTGCATGCTCGCCAGCAGCGCCGCGCACAGCGTGACGGTGCGGATCAGCGCGCGATTATGGATCAGGTCGGTGCGGATGTACTGCGCTTCCAGCGGTGCGCTGAAGCGCTGGTCCGGATCGGCATGCCGCAGTTCCGCCGCGTACGGCGACTGCGGAAAATCGAGGGGCTCGGGCCGGGCAGGTGCTGCCATTGCAACACGATAGGCCCAGCCGGGCCGGTCGGATGTGATGTGTTCGAGACTCTCACGGCGCCGACAGCGCTGCGGCGCGTCCGCTGTGCCCGGCGACACCGGCACGCCCTTGTGTTAATCCGGGCGCGGCGTCACAGTTTTGCCGCGGACGGCAACGTGCTGGGATGGCAACGGGTACTTCGACATGGGATACGCAAGCAAGTGAAACTGTACGGGCCGGACAATACGGAACTGATGCTGGTGACCTCCCTGGAGCGCGAGGGCGACCAGCTGGTCGTGCGCGGCAAGGTGTTCGGAATGATGCCGATCACGGCGCACCTGGATGCGGACCAGGCCCGGGCCGCGCTGCGGCTGCTGCGCCCGCGGCTGCTGCTGTTTCTACTGAGTCTGCCGTTCCGGCGCGGCAGGCGTCAGGGAAACAGCCCCATGATGTAGTGGCTGTCCATGTACTCGCGCAGCGCCTTGATCTTGCCGTCCGCCAGCTCGATGGCCCAGGCGTACAGGTTCGAGTACGGCCGGCCGTCGCTCAATCGGCCGATGCCCCGGGTCTCGGCCATCACCAGCGCATCCTTCGAGACGATCGAGTCGACCATGACCTTGGGGTCGCCCGGAACGAACAGTCCGCGCACCGGCGCCAGGAATTCATCAATGATGCCCTCGGGGCCGTGGTGGGTCCCGGCGCCGGGCACATCGCGAACCTGGGTGGTCCAGGTGGCCTGCGGATGCAGGAACGAGCGTACCCGTGCGAGGTCGCCGTCGCTCAGGGCCGCGAAGAAATCCAGTACCACACGCTCGTTGGCGTTTGCCGCGGTCACCATCGGCGATTCCTCCCCGTCAATCCTCGATCAGCCGGCCGCGGGCGGCCACGGCAGCACCTGCAACTCGGCGCGCCGGTAGTCGATGGAGAAATCGGCCACCGTACCGAGCACATCCATGCCCAGCAGCAGCGCGGGCCGGTCCTGCAGCCCCCAGGCCTTGAATACCGGAAAATCGCCGAAGGTGACACTCAGGTTGCTGAGCGTTGCAACGCCCAGCTGCATGCTCGGGATGCGTTTGATGGCACCGGGCTGCAGGGTCTGGGTGGCGTCGATCACGCCGTCCCGGCGGGTGAGCGGCGCCGCGTTGCTGCGACCGTGAAGCAGCAGCGCCAGCAGCGCCGCGTTGCCCAGCGTGTGCGTCGCCCCGGTGTCGATGACTGCCTCGGTGAGCACGCCGCCGATGTGTCCCGGCACCACCAGCAGCCGCTGGGAGACGAACCGTCCGCGCAGAATGTATGTCGAGGCAGTGCGCGCCGCGGCCGAGGCGCCGATGGCGACCTGGTCGCGCACGAAGTCGGCGGAGAGGGTCATGCCCTGCAGCCCATCCATGCCGAGAATGCCGTCGAGTCCGTTGAGGACCGGCCCGGCCAGCACCGGTGCGGTCAGGTTCTGAAAATGCATCGAGCCGCTGTCGACCCTATCGACGTGCACGGTGTCCACCACGGTGCGGCCGCTGACGCCGCGAACGATGATCTGCGCCGTCGGATCGGCCTTCAGATTCAACTTGGCCAGGGTCGACTCGGCCAGCACCGTGCGGGTCGCCCCGGTGTCGATCATGAATCGAAACGGTCCGCGTCCGTCCAGCATCACCGGCGCCACGATCATGCCGATCCGTCCTGGAATGGAGGCAATGGCGAACCGGGCCTGGGCCACACCATGCAGGTAGTAGCGCCCCGGGTAGGCCGGGACAGACCGGCCGAAGCCGCGGCGCCAGCCGCCATGGAAGTGCCCGCGAAAGCCACCGGCCAGCCCGGCCCCCGGCCGGCCAGCCGCGCCGGCAGGCATGACGAGCGGCGGCGGACCGGCAGTGGGCGCCAGGCCGGCAGCACCGGCCAGAGCGGTCAGGGTCATGGCGACGGCCGCGCCGAATGCTGCCAGCAGGCCGGTGGGGTGCCGCCGGGCCGTGGCAGGTGTGGGCATCGGGGTGGGCAGGGACATCGAGGCTGGCGTCAAGGGTTCGCTCCTGCGCTGACGCGCTGTCGATGGCGGGTCCCACCGCCAGTATAGCGCCGGGAACATTTGCCCGCGGCCGAAATCGAAGTCCCCGGATGCGCGCGCAGCGGGTGCGTGTGTAGCGAGTTCAAACCCGATAGGGACGGCAGGACGACATGGCAACCGGATGGGCCGGCGACGGCGCAGTTCAAGACCAAATCGACGCCACGGTCAACGATGGCATCCTGCGTGCCCGCAGCCGCCTGCCCCACGGTGCGGCGCTCAGTGCGTGTGAGCAGTGCGGCGAGGCGATCTCGGCCGCGCGGCAGAAAGCCATTCCCGGGGTGCGTCGGTGCGTGGCCTGCCAGGAAGCTGACGATCGCCAGGCGGTGCAGTTCGCCGGCTACAACCGCCGCGGCAGCAAGGACAGCCAACTGCGCTGAGCTGGTGCCGCGGTCGGTTCAGCCGCGGCGGCCCGCCTCGAACAGGAACCAGGTTCGCCGCTCGGTCTCATCGATCCACACCTCGATCAGGCTGGCGGTCGCAATGTCCTCGATCTCATCGCACATGCCGTGCACTTCGCGCAGACGTGCGGCCAGCTGCTTGTTGTCCTCGCGCAGCTCCGCCAGCATGTCCTGCGGATCGACGTAATCGGCGTCATTGTCTTCCACGCGCTGCAGGCGCCCGATATGACCGATCGACTTCAAGGTGGAGCCGCCCACCTTGCGTATGCGTTCCGCGATGGGGTCGGTCATCGCAAAGATCTGGTCGCTGTGCTCGTCGAGCAGCAGGTGGTAATCACGGAAATGCGGGCCGCTCATATGCCAGTGAAAATTCTTGGTCTTCAGATACAGCGCGAACACGTCCGCCAGGATCGTGTTCATCGCGGCACTGAGCTGGCGGGTTGCCTCGGCCGGCAGATCGGTCGGGGTCTGCAGCGCAGCGGTCTGAACGCGTTTGAGATCCTTGGCTGCGCTCACTTTGCTGTTCATGGAATGCCTCGCATCGGATGAAGGGCGGCAGTTTAACCCACCTTTGGAGGGTCCGGGTTCGGTAAGCACCCGCTGACGGCGTGATCGGATTTTCCGGGTGGTTGGCGCAGCAGGCGGTCGCGGCTACCCGGCGCAGGGTTGCGCTCCCGGCGGGTGCATCCGATCGCCGCGCTACCCCGTATCTACCAGCACACATGCCGCCGGCGCTGACCGGTGTGCCTGCCGCACCACAACTTCCAGGAGCAATCTTCATGAAGAGCAAACTTCTCACTTCCACGGCGATCGCCGCGCTGGCGTTCGCCGGCGTTGCCGCTGCGGCCACCGATCCGATGGTCGGTGGCGCCGCCATGTATCCCGGCGAGAACATCGTCCAGAATGCGATGCACTCGCAGGACCACACCACGCTGGTGGCGGTGGTCAAAGCTGCCGGCCTCGTCAAGACGCTGGAAGGACCGGGCCCCTTCACCGTGTTTGCGCCGACCAACCAGGCGTTCGCCGCCCTGCCACCCGGCACGATCGGCACGCTGCTCAAGCCGCAGAACAAGGCGGAATTGACCAAGATCCTGACCTATCACGTGGTGCCGGGCAGGCTCGATACGAGGATGCTCGATCGGGACATCAAGTCCGGCGGCGGGGCGACGACGCTCAAGACGGTGGAGGGAGATACCCTGACCGTGCGTGGCAGCGGCAAGGATCTCACCGTGACCGACGAGAAGGGCAACACCGCCCGGGTGACGATACCGAATGTGTATCAGAGCAATGGCGTGATCATGGTCGTCAACAAGGTGCTGATGCCCTGAGTACCTCGAGCGTCCTCGATCCAGGCGGGAGGTCCGGCATCAGGGACCTCCCGGACCTCCCGCTTGCATCAAAGTTGAATCATGCCCTTGGCGATGATCGGTCCGGTGGGAGCCGGGCCCGGCGCACCACCGGGCGGTTCGAGGGACACGGCGAGCACTGCTCCGGCCGTGAGTGCGATGCGCAGATCGGCCGGTACGGCGACGGCGTATGAGCGGTCACTGGACAGTAGCCCCAGCGCTCGCGGCGAGCCGCCACGCGGGATCAGCCACAGCTCCGGCACCCGGCCGCGCGCGTCAGCAGGGGCCGGCACGGGCACGAGCAGCACGGTACCGCGCCGCACATCGACGGAGGCCAGCCAGGCCGGCGTACCGTCGTCGTGGGAGAGCGTGGTTACCGGCTCGGCGGCGGGGCTCTCTGCCACCAGGGGCGACGGTGGCGCCAGCATCCGTGGGACAGAGATGACGATCGCGGCGATCGCGGCGGCGAGCGCCACGGCCGTCGTCGCGCGCCAGAACCCGACGCTGCGCCACAGACCACCGCCGGCATGCGCGGCCGCCGGCCAGCCTAGCCGCTCGCGGACCCGCAGCCACAGATGCTCCGGCACGTCGATCGGTTCGACGTGGGCCGTCAACGACCCGAGCCGCTCCTCCCATCCGGCAACCCGCCGCGCGAACACGGGCTCGGCCTCGATTCGAACCTGGACGGCGCGGCGTTGCCCCTCATCGAGCACCCCGAGTACGTACTCCCCGGCCAGCAGATCGTCATCGGGCGGCTCGATGGCGTCCTCATCCCCGCCGGGCTTGGAGGTGAGGTCGCTCATGGCTCTTGCAGGCACGAGCGCAGTTGCAACAGGCCGCGGCGGATCCAGCTCTTCACCGAACCGAGCGGAGAGCCGATGCGCACCGCCAATTCCTCATAGGTGGAGCCTTCGAAGAAGGCCGCGCAAATCAGCGATCGGCGCTGTGCCTCGAGCTGCTGTATGCACGCGTCCAGGCGGCTGCGGTCGGCGAGCGCCTGCGCTTGCTGATGGGGCGAGGCGCGAGGGTCTTCCAGCTCCTCGATCGCCTCGATCGGTGCCATGCGGCTGCGTGCAGGGCGTGCCCGCAGACGATCGATCGCCTTGTTGCGGGCAATCATCGCCAGCCACGCGATCGGGCTGGCGCGCGCGGCGTCGAACTGCACCGCCTTGCGCCACACCGTGGTGAATGTCTCCTGCAGGGCGTCCTCCGCCTCGGATCGCTCCGCCAGCAAGCGCAGGCAGATGCCGAATAATTTGCGTGACGTGTCGTGATAAAGCGCTTCGAAGGCCGCGCGGTTTCCCAGTGCGACCTGTCCCAGCAACGCTTCGAGCGATACATCGTGCTTCACCCGAGCACCAGCAGTAAGACGCATCCTCGATCCTTGCATGGCGGCGCCCGTGCCCGGCAACTGCGCCGCTCACCCGCGCATCGCGCGGACAGCTTCCTTGTGGATCAGGATCATAATGCCGGTCATGATGCCGGTCAGAGCACGGCACGCTGCACGAGCCGCTCCATGCAAAGCACGCCGCCCGAACCGCACGAGCTGAAAGAGATTGCCTCGCGCACGCTGGCCCACTATGAGCAGGGCGCCGAGGAGTTTCGCGCCGGCACGCGCGATCACGACGTGCGCCAGAACATCGCCGCGCTATTGAGGCATATCGAGGGTGAGCGGCCTTTCACGATTCTCGATTTCGGCTGCGGCCCCGGGCGCGATCTCAAGGCCTTCACCGCCCTGGGTCATACGGCGATCGGGTTGGATGGGGCGGCAGCCTTCGCCGCCATGGCGCGTGCCGACAGCGGCTGCGAGGTGTTGCAGCAGAATTTCCTCGAACTCGACCTGCCGGGCGCGCGCTTCGACGCCGTCTTCGCCAACGCTTCCCTGTTTCACGTGCCGACCCGGGAATTGCCGCGTGTCCTCAAGCAACTGCACGCGGCGCTGAAGCCAGGCGGGGTGCTGTTCAGCTCCAATCCGCGCGGCAACGACGAGGAAGGCTGGAACCGCGGGCGCTACGGTGCCTACCACGATCTGCCGGCCTGGCGCGGCTACCTGTCGGATGCAGGGTTCTTGGAGTTGGAGGTCTACTACCGGCCGGCCGGCAAGCCGCGTGATCAGCAGCCGTGGCTGGCGAGCGTGTGGCGCCGTGCGTAGGGCGTAGGCCCACGCGGCGTCGATATGGGATACAATTGTGACAATTGTACAATTCTGCCGTGCGGTGTAACGTCGATCGAGGGGGTCCGCGCTATGTTGAAAAAGGTTCCGGCGGCGAGCTTGCTGGCATCGACTCTGGCAGTCGCGGCGTTGGCCTGTGGCAGCGAGGCCTTTGCGCATCACTCGTTCGCGATGTTCGACATTCATGCGCAGAAGAGCCTGACGGGGACGATCAAGGAGTTCCAATGGACGAACCCGCACACCTGGGTGTGGATCGTCGTGCCGTCCGCGAACGGCGGTGCCTCCGAAGAATGGGGCATCGAGGGGATGAGTCCCAACTTTCTGGGCCGAAGGGGCTGGACCAAGCACACCCTGAAGCCGGGTGACAAGGTGACCATCCTCATCCACCCTGTGAAGGACGGCGGCAAGGGCGGCTCGTTCCTGAAGGTGACGCTGGCGGACGGCACGGTCATGAACATGATGGGCACTTCCGCCGCGGGCCCGGCGGCAACGCCGGGGCAGCCGCCCGGGCAGCCGCCCGGGCAGCCGCCCAAGCTAGCCGACTGAGGTCTCGAGGGGGCTTGTCTATGCGAGGAGTGATGCGGATTGCGGGGCTCGGCACGCAGCGGCCCCGGTGCGGCCTCATGGCCCTGGCGGCCCTGGCGGCCCTGGCGGGCGCGCGGGCGGTACCGGTGCAGGCGGCCGATGCGATCATTGCGCCGCACGTCATGAGCTGGAGCGAGCTCGGCGCGCTGCCGGACTTCACCACCGGCATTTGGGAGGTGCACCTGGGACCGGGCGCGTTGGCGCAGGCGGTGCAGCCCTCGCTGACGCCTGCCTACCAGGCGCGGGCGAAGGCCTATACGGCGGCTCAGGCCACCGGAGAGAATCAGGACTCCCCGGGCGCCGACTGCCTGCCGAATGGCATGCCGGGCATCATGGGGCAGCCCTATCCGATGCAAATCCTGTTCGGTCCGCGGGAAGTCACCATCGACATCGAGGCGTTCATGCAGGTGCGCCACATCTACACCGATGGACGGCCGCATCCGGACGATCCGGATCCCACCTTCAACGGCAATTCGATCGGCCACTGGGAGGGCGGGACACTGGTGGTGGACAGCGTCGGCTTCGTGCCCATTACACCGCTCGGGTTCAACTGGGGCGTGCACCACAGCAGCAAGATGCACATCGTCGAGCGCTTCCACCTGACTACGCCCGATATGCTGCAGGTCGAGACGAGGGTTTACGATCCGGAGGCGCTGACCAAGCCGTGGGTGACCAGCCGGCTGTTCGAACGACATGCGAGCTGGACCATCGCCGAGTACATCTGCGAGCAGAACAACCGTAACGAGGCCGATCAGAACGGCAGGGCCGGCATCGTACTGACCCCGCCGAAATGATCGCGCGACCTCAGTAGCGCGTCCAGGCGGGGGAACACGCGCCGGGCATTGAGCTCATAGATCCTGTGCTTGTCCGCCTCGCCGATCGCCAGGGCGTCGACATAGCGGCGCGTGTCATCGAAGTGATGGCCGGTCTGCGGGTCGATGCCGCGCACGGCGCCGACCATCTCCGAGCCGAACAGCACATTGTCGACACTGATGACCTCGGCGAGCAGATCGATGCCGGGCTGATGATAGACGCAGGTGTCGAAGAAGACGTTCTTCATCAGATGCTCGGCGAGCGGCGGGCGCTTCAACATGTCCGCGAGCCCCCGATAGCGTCCCCAGTGATAGGGGACCGCGCCGCCGCCATGCGGAATGATGAACCGCAGCGACGGGAAATCCTTGAACAGGTCCCCTTGCAGGAATTGCATGAAGGCCGTGGTGTCGGCGTTGAGGTAGTGGGCGCCGGTGGCGTGGAAATTCGGATTGCACGAAGCGGATACGTGGATCATCGCCGGCACGTCGAGCTGCACCATCTGCTCGTAGAACGGATACCAGTGACGGTCGGTGAGCGGCGGGGCATTCCAGTGTCCGCCGGAGGGGTCGGGATTGAGGTTGCAGCCCACGAACCCGAGCTCGGTCACGCAGCGCTTCAATTCGCCGACCGAATGGCTGATCGGCACGCCCGGGGACTGCGGTAACTGGCACACGCCGGCGAAGTTGTCCGGGTAGAGCTGCACGACACGCTGGATCAGATCGTTGTTCGCCCGCGCCCAGGCGCTGGAGATCGCCTCGTCGCCGAGGTGATGCCCCATGGCCGAGGCGCGCGGCGAGAACAGCGTCAGATCGGTGCCGCGCGCGCGTTGCAGCCGCAACTGATTGAGCTCGACGCTCTCGCGGATCTCGTCATCGCTGATCGCCGCCGGCTGCGCCGGGGGCAGCGCGGGATCGTCGAGACAGGCGAGCTGGCGCTCGCGGAAGCTCTGGTGGGCGGCGGGCGCCGTGGTGTAATGACCGTGGCAGTCGATGATCATGCGGTGTCGTCGGCGGGCGGATCGTCGACATACCGCAGACCTTTCTCGGCCAGGCGGGTACGCATGCCGTAGAGGTCCAGGCCCAGCTCGCCCGCGCGCAGCCGGGAGCGCACCTCGAGCTCCTTGGCTTCGCGCGCCTGCGATTTCGCCAGCACCGAGGCCGCCCGTTCCCGCGGCACGACGCACACGCCGTCGTCGTCGGCGAGGATGAGGTCGCCCGGATCGACACGGACGCCGGCGCAGGTGACGGCCACGTTGACGCTACCGAGCGTCTCCTTCACGGTGCCCTGCGCCGAGATGCATTTCGACCAGACCGGAAAGCCCATGGCCGTGAGCTCACGCACGTCGCGCACGCCGGCATCGATGACCAGCGCCCGCACGCCGCGGGCCATGAGCGAGCTAGCCAGTAGCTCGCCGAAATAGCCCACATCGGAATACGAGGTCGGCGCCACGATCAGGATGTCGCCTTCGCGGCATTGCTCGACGGCGACATGGATCATCCAATTGTCCGCGGGCGGCAGGCTGACGGTGACGGCCGGCCCCGCCACGCGTGCTCCCGCGTAGATCGGCCGCATGTGCGGCGCGAGCAGTCCGCAGCGCCCCTGCGCTTCGTGCACGGTCGCCACCCCCAGCGCTGCAAACGCCTCGCACAGCGCTCGCTCGACCCGCCGGATATTGCGCACGACGATGTTCATCACGATGTATCCGTAAGAGGTCGATCCGCCGGGAACGGCTAACGGCAATGGCACCGGCACCGGCACCGGCACCGGAGCCATTGCGTCGGGCACCGCCGGCTGACTTCAGGCAAGCAAGCCGATACAATGTATTCCTTATTGCCCAGAGCATACATTCCCGGTCCGAAAATGCAAAACCCGCCTCGAGCGCGTAACGGCGATCCACGCGCCGGGCAGACCGTCAAGGCGCTGTTGCGGCTGCGGCAGCTGATCCTCGACGGCGAGCTTCGAGCCGGTGAACGGGTGCCGGAGCTGCGACTGGTCGAGCGCACCGGGGTATCGCGCACACCGATCCGGGCCGCGCTGCTGCGCCTGGCCGAGGAGGGGCTGCTCGAGCCATCCTCCTCGGGTGGGTTCGTGGTGCGCGCTTTTCAGGAATCCGACGTCTATGACGCCATCGATGTGCGCGGGACGCTGGAAGGCGCGGCGGCGCGCCGGGCCGCGGAGCGCCGACCGTCGCACAGCGAGCTCAACGATCTGCGCGACTGCGTCGGTGCCATGGACGCGCTGGTGAAGCGTTCGACACTGGCCATCGAGCAGTTCTCCGACTATGTGCGGCTCAACGAGCGCTACCATGCGCTGCTGGTGGCGCTCGCCCGCAGCCCGACGCTGTCGCGCCTGATCGAGCGCGTCGTGGCGCTGCCGTTCGCCTCGCCGAGCGCATTCGTGCTGGCGCAGGCGGGGATGCCCGATGCGCATCAGACGATGATCATCGCGCAGGATCAGCATCGGGCGATTCTCGAGGCGCTGACGGCCGGCGACGGCGTGCGCGCCGAGAGTGTCGCCCGGGAGCATTCGAATCTCGCCAAGCGCAATCTGCAGGCAGCGTCGAGCCGGCAGGAGCCGCTGCGGCAGGTGGTGGGTGGCAATTTGATCCGCCTGCGCGGGGAGTGATACGGGGCATCGGCCGCGTCCGGCGATACGTTGATCAACCGCGCGGCAAATCCGCAATCAAGGCAAAGGGAGCACACTCGATCATGAGTCAGCAAAGCTTGGAGACGTTGTTGCAGAGCGCGGGCAATCCGGTCGATTTGCTGCGCAATTCGCAGATCGGCGCCTATGTCTATCCGGTGGTGCCCGCCGAATTCTCCAACTGGCGCGACGAGCAGCGCGCCTGGCGCGAGAGCGCCGTGCTGTTCGATCAGTCGCATCACATGGCGGAGCTCATCGTCAAGGGACCGGACGCGGTCAAGCTGATGTCCCATCTGGCCATCAACAGCTTCGCCAATTTCACTCCGAACAAGGCCAAGCAATTCGTGCCGTGCAGCTACGATGGCTACGTGATCGGGGACGGGATCCTGTTCTATCTGGGGGAGAACGAGTTCGATTTCGTCGGCCGCGCGCCGGCGGTGAACTGGATACAGTTCCAGGCGCAGACCGGCGGCTACAAGGTCGAGCTGGATCGCGACGATCGCTCGCCCTCGCACCCGCGCGGTAGAGCGATCGTGCGGCGGCGCTATCGCTACCAGATCCAGGGCCCGAATGCGGCCGGTATCCTCGAGAAGCTCAATGGCGGCCCGTTGCCGGAGGTCAAGTTCTTCAACCTGGGCGTGATCAACATCAAGGGACGCAAGGTACGCTGTCTGCGGCACGGCATGGCCGGCGCGCCGGGGCTGGAGGTCTGGGGCCCGTACGAGCAGGGCGATGAGATCCGTGATGCGATCATCGAGGCGGGCAAGGACTTCGGCATGGCCGTGGTCGGCGCGCGCGCCTACGCGAGCAACACGCTCGAATCGGGCTGGATTCCCTCGCCGCTGCCGGCGGTCTACACCGGCGCGAGCATGAAGAAGTACCGCGAATGGCTGCCGGCCAACGGTTATGAGGGCACGGCGTCGATCGGCGGCAGCTTCGTTTCCAGGGACATCGAGGATTATTACCTGACTGCGTACGAGCTTGGCTACGGGCCGTTCGTGAAATTCGATCACGACTTCATCGGGTGCACGGCGCTGGAAAGGCAGGCCCACGAGCCGCAGCGCAAGAAGGTGACCTTCGCCTGGAACGGCGAGGACCTCGCCCGCATCTTTGCCTCGCTGTTCGCGCCGAGCGGCGAGAACTTCAAGTTCTTCGACGTGCCGCTGGCGAACTACGCCTCCTCGTCCTATGACCGGGTGACGAAGGGCGGGCGCACGGTTGGCCTGTCGATGTTTGGCGGCTACAGCTACAACGAGCGCACGGCGCTCTCGCTGGGCGTGGTCGATGCGGATGTGGCCATCGGCGACGTGCTCACGCTGGTGTGGGGCGAGGAGGGCGGCGGTACGCGCAAGACGACGGTGGAACGTCACAAGCAGACCGAGGTGCGTGTGACGGTATCGCCCGTTCCCTATGCGCGCGAGGCGCGCGAGGCATACCACCAGGGTTGGCGTACCCGCCAGGCCGGCTGACCGCCGGCCGCAGGGACAGGGAGGCGTCGATGTTGCGTGCACGGCGGCTGGTCTCGACAGGGTGGGTGGGGTCGATCTCGGCGGCCATCCTGGCGGTGGTGATCCCGCTGCGGTTCGAGCGGGCACGGGCGCAGCCACCGGATATCGGCATCGCCCCGGTCGCGTTGACGCAGGGCTCTTACACCTTCGATACCGCGGAGCAGCACCGGCTGCGTGTGGTGGTGGTGAAGGGACTGAAACATCCGTTTGCCGTCGCGCTGCTGCCGGACGGCGATGCGCTCGTGTCCGAGCGCGGCGGGGCGTTACGCCTGGTGCACGATGTCACCGGCGCCGGCGGCCGGCAAGCGGCCGGCATTTCGGGAGGGTGTCGTGACGTTGATGCGCGGTACTCTGTCCTAACACACCCTCACGCACGTTGCGCGGCTGTTTGCCGCGGGGTCGGGCAGCGCCGGCGGGTCGCGCATCGCGTTCGACCGGAAGGGAATGCTCTACCTGACGACCGGCGCGCCGGTCGGGGATCAGGCGCAGCGTCTCGATAGCGATTACGGCAAGGTGTTGCGCCTGCGTGCGGACGGGACGATTCCTGCTGACAATCCCTTTGCCGGCCGTGCCGGTGCCAGACCGGAGATCTACTCGCTGGGGCATCGCGATCAGCTCGGGCTCACGCTCGACGCGCTGACGGGGGCGCTGCTGGACACCGAGGAGGGACCCAATGGCGGCGACAAGGTCAATGTGATCCTCCCCGGACGCAACTACGGGTGGCCGACGGGCAGCCGATCGGATCAGCCCCGCTCGCTGCGGGCATCGAGCCGCCGCTGATCGTGTGGCTGCCCTCGATCGCACCGGGCAATCTCGTGGTCTATACCGGCAGCCGCTTTGCGGCATGGAAGAACAATCTGTTCGTCACCAGCGCCCGCCGCGGTGAGATTCCGCGCACCGGCGGGCTGGAACGCGTCGTGCTGAACGATCAGATGGGGGAGCTGCGGCGCGAGACGCTGCTGACCGATCTGCATCAGCGCATGCGCGATGTCCGGCAGGGAGTTGATGGCCTACTGTACGTGCTGACCGACGAGGATGATGGCGCGCTGCTGCGGCTCGAGCCGGCGCCCTGAGCGGAGGCCGTCCTGGGGCGCCGGTCAGGTCTGATCCCAGCTCTTCTTGCCCTGGTCCTCGCCGGCGACCGAGTACAGGACCTGCGCATTGCGCGTCTTTTGAAAGTCCTCGAGCGACTGCCCGCGCATCGCGGCGTAGATGTGCAGGTTGCTCGTGCCGATGACGGCACCGAGCTTCTCGAGCATGAAGAAGATCACGCCATAGTGGATCAGCCCCTGCCAGTCGCGGCGTCTGACCAGGTCGCGCTCTTGCTCGGTGAGAGCGGCCTCGGCGAACATCGGTTCCGGATCCGCCAGGAAGCGCTGGCGCTGCTCGGGCTGGATGAGCCGATGCAGGAATTCGTTGAGCCGGTAGGCCTTGACACTGCGGTCGAGGGTGAACGGGTAGGTGCCCGGCAGCTGCTCGAGGCCGGCCCACTGCCGGCCGATGCGCTCGCGGTATTCGGCGATCGATTCGCCCGCCGGCTCGCTCGAGGCATCCTCGTAGATCACGGTCGCGATCGGGGTCATCGACAACAGGAAGTAGCTCTGGTGCAGTTTGCGCACCTGCGCCGACAGCGCACCGCGCATGACCAGCCACATGATCACCTCGGAGCCCTCGAAGCCTCCGCGCCGGGCGTACTCGGCGATGGTGATCTCGGTGAGCTGTGCCGGATCCTTCTCCAGCAGCTCGAGAAATTCCATGTCCCACGGGGTGTTGTTGAAGCCGGCGCGCTCGCCGTGCACCTGGTGCGAGAGCCCCCCCGTGCCGACGATCGCGACCTTGAGGTCCTCGGGATAGCTCTGGATCGCCTTGCGCAGTGCCTGGCCGAGCTTGAAGCAGCGCCTGGCCGAGGGGATCGGGAATTCCAGCACGCCGACCTGCAACGGCACGATCGCTCCGGGCCACTCGGGCGCGTGCGGCCACAGCAGCGACAGCGGCGAGAAGCAGCCGTGATCGAGCCCCTTGGCCTGGAAATACGACAGGTCGAATTCGTCGGCGACCAGGCCGGTGGCGATGTGGCGCGCCAGGGCCGGATGGCCCTTGATCGGTGGCAGCGCGCGCGGGCCCCCGCCCTCGTCGGCGACCCAGTAGCGCTCACCCACGCCGAGCGCGAAGTGCGAATAGTGATCGAAGAAGAACGACGTGACATGATCGTTGTAGATGAAGAACAGCACGTCGGGCCGCTTGTCCGCGAGCCACTGCTGTACCGGAACGTAGCCCGCGAAGATCGGCGCCCACACCGCATCGTGCTGCTTGTGTGTGTCGAGCGCGAAGCCGATGGTCGGCGTATGGGAAGAGGCGATTCCGCCCACGATCGTGGCCATGGCAAGACTCCTCGAAGCAAAACTGCCGGCTGGCGGTGCGCGCGCCGGCGCGCCGCCGCAGCGGCGAGGTAGACTATCACAGCCTTGCGCCGCGCCGCGCCTGACCGGGCCATCATGCCTTCCGATGCGATCAAGCTCGTCTGCTCCATGGCTACCCGCTCCATGTTGGAAGAGCTCGTCAGCCGATATCAGCCGGCCGCGGCACGCCCGGTGACGACCGAGGCGGCCGGTGGCGTCGAGGTCGCAGCTCGGGTGCGAGCGGGGGAGGGACTCGACGTGGTGGTGTTGGCGAGCGAGGCGATCGACCGACTGCTCGCCGAGGGCCGGCTGCTCGCCGGCAGCCGCGTGGATCTGGCGCAGTCTGGCATCGCGGTCGCGGTGCGCGCGGGCGCAGCGACGCCGGATATTTCGACCGAAGCGGCGGTGAGGAGCGCGGTGCTGGCCGCCAGGACCGTGGGCTATTCGACCGGCCCGAGCGGCGTGCATCTGCAAGCGCTGTTCGAGCGCTGGGGCATCCTGCAGCAGATCCGTGCGCGCATCATCGTGGCCGCTCCCGGCATCCCGGTGGGGTCGTTGCTGACCGGGGGAAAGGCCGAGCTGGGCTTTCAGCAATTGAGCGAGCTGATGGGAGTGCCGGGCGTCACGGTGGTCGGAACGCTGCCGCCGGCGATCCAGGCGCGCACGATCTTTTCCGGGGCCATTGCGGCCCGCTGCAGCGATCCGGCCGCCGCACGCGCACTACTGGATTACCTGGCTTCCCCGGCGGGGGCGCCCGTCAAGCGCCGACACGGGCTCGATCCGCTCGCGTGACCTAGCTGCCCGCCGGTATCGAGGCGGCGACTGCGGCGACCTTGGCTTCCACCACCGGGTGACGCTGCGTGGACCAGCCCACGAACGCCGCCGCGGCTCCCGCGATGCCGATGATGGGCAGCATCGTCGCAATCACCTGCGTGGGCGTCTGCCCGATTCCCACGAAGAAGCCCGCCAGCAGCGGACCTGCGGCGGAACCGAAGCGGCCCACGGCCACGCAGAAGCCGACACCGGTGCCTCGGCCGGCCGCGGGGCTGGATGCAGAAGCCTTCGGAGACGACCCCCAGGACGCACAATGCCACGGCGAGCACGCTCGCTGCGTTCGAATGCGCCGGTTGATTTGATGGTGTCATGAGGATGTTGGCCCTGTGTCTGTGGACACTCAAATAGCAGCCGATACCGCGATATCCGACAGCCGTTGGAATCGCTCGATGTTGTCACATTCGTGCATCACCCCGGCGCTGAGCGCGACGAAGGTCATGTCGATCTCGGGATCGACCCACAGCAGCATGCTGCCGGCGCCGTAGTTGCCGAAGGTCCGCGGCGAAGTCAGCGTGCCGAACTGATGCTGGAAGATCTTCTCTCCCCGCAGCGAGAAGCCGAGCCCGATGTAGGCGGGTCCAGGCTCCCATCCGCGCGCCAGCGCGTGGACCTTGTACAGCTCGTTGGGTTTGTCACCGGTATGATTCTGCGTGGCGCGTTCCAGCATGGCGCGCGAGACGATCCGGACACCGTCGAGCTGGCCCCCCTGGCGCAGCATTTCCGCGAACCGGTGCAGGTCCGCCGCCGTGGAGACCGCGCCGACCCACGGCATTTCGGCCTGCTCGTCCTCGAAGGCGCCGTTCTGGCCCGCCACGTTGTTGGACAGGTGCTGCATCGGTGCGCGGGTCGGCAGGAAATCGGGGACCAGCTTGCGCTCCTTCAGGTCCGCGCGCAGGCCGATGGCCGTGTCCACCATGCCAAGCGGCGCGAAGATGTCTTCCGCGGCGATCTGCCGGAAAGGGCGGCGGCGGCGATCGGTGCGCCTCGCCATCTCACCCAGCAGCACATGTGACACCATCGGAGAGTAGTTCACCTTCACCCCGGGATACTCGCCGGCACGGGCCACCTCGCAGACCGCCTTGACCATATCGGCCAGCCGGTCGAGACGTGAATCGGGGTATGGATTGAAGATCGGCCCGATGCCGGTGGTATGGGTCAGCAGGTGATAGACGGTCAGATCGGCCCGCAGTCCGTCGGAAAACTCCGGGATCACCGCCGATACCTTCGTCGTCAGGGCAAACTGACCCTGCTCGACGGCGCGAAACACCAGCGTGTTGGTGAAGGCTTTTGTCAGCGAGAAGATGTTGAAGACGGCGTCCCTGGTCATGGGCCGCCGGCGCTGCGGGTAGCCGTGACCGAACGCTTCGTGAAAGCCGATCTGTCCGTGGCGGGCGACGATGATGACGCCGCCGTGATAACGGCCGCGCCCGATGTCGTCCTCGATGGTCTCACCCAGCAGCCGAAGCCGCGCACCGACCATTGGAATCGCCGGCCATGTTCATCGCTCCGTCCCGGGCACACGCCGGCGCACTGGGTTCACTCAGGACTGCCTCTTGCCGCCGTGGCCGGCCGGGGGCTGGCCGAGAGCGAGCATTTCCTCGTACATGGGATTGGCGATGCGGAAGCCGAGCTTGCGTGCACCATCCGGATCGGGCGTGCCCGACGGAAAGGCTGCCAGGATCGCCTCGAAGCGCTTGGCCACGCCGGGCTTGTGCTCATTGTGCGTGAACACGAACAGCAGGTTGCGGCGCACCGCATCCACGATCAGCTCGCCGACCCGGCGCGGTTTCATCCAGTTCGGATTGATCGGCCGGTGGGACATTTCCGCCTCGAAGGCGCCCAGCGAGGTATTCTGATATTGCTTCGACCGCAGCGCGGCGACTTCCTGGATATTGGTGGCGGTCGGGCCGGCCAGCAGGCAGGTCACCCCAACGTCGTCGGCAGCCAGCTCCGCCCGCAGCCCTTCGGACAGTCCCATCACGGCGCACTTGGCGGAGGCGTAGACGATGTTGGACGGCAGCACCGCGGCGACCGAGGCCGTGTTGACGATGTGCCCGCCCTCGCCGTGCTTGAGGATGTAGGGCAGAAAAACGTGCACGCCGTTGAACACGCCGGTGAGGTTGACGCCGATCGACCAGTCCCAGTCGTCGTAGCTGGCGTTCTTGCCGCCGGCCATGATGCCGACGCCGGCGTTATTGCACAGCAGATGTACTTTGCCGAAGGCCCGCTCGGTCTCGGCGGCGGCGCTCGCCATGGCCTGCCGGTCGGTGACGTCCAGGGCCACGAATCGCACATCGTCGCGCGGGCCCAGCTGCGATTGCGCGGCCTCCAGATGATCGCGCCGCACGTCGGCCACCATCACCTTCATGCCTTCGGCGAGGAAGGCATGGGTCATACCGAGGCCGATACCGCTCGCGCCTCCGGTGACGAAGGCGATCTTTCCCTGGAGATTCTGCAACGAAGGCCCCCCTGATCATCGGCCCGGCGTCGTGCGCGCAGCGCAGGACAGGATAGCTTGGCTGGTCCCGGGGCGTCCATGGAGCAGGAGCGGGGCGGGAACGCCGATACCCTGATGCCGCAACGCCCGAGTGTGCGCTACTGCATCGGTGCCTCAGAACGTCTCCCCCACCAGCTCCTCGCTCCTGGCCCACAGCGCCCGGGCACGCTCCGACCGGCGTGCCGTTGGCTAGACCGACTTTAGCGGAAGTGCTGCAGGGCGCTTGACGGATCCGTGATGGGCGCCCGCCCTAGGCAGCCGGCCTAGCGAGATGATGTGCCCGACGGGGCTGCCGTTCGCCAGAGGCTGCGCGGGCCTGCAGCCGATCAGATTCTCATCCAGAACCGCGAGGGCAGCTGCATTGCATAATACGGAAGCCGCCGACGTGGTGGGGCTACGCGCAAGCTCGGGTGACTCGGGCGCCGATGCCGCGGCGAGTGCGGCAGTTCGCATCCTGCTGGTCGAGGACTCGGCGGTGGAGGCCGAGCTGTCGATTCGTGCGATTCGCCGGGCGGGGATCGAATCCGTATACCTACGCGTGGAGACCGAGCCGGCGCTGCGCGATGCGGTGCGCGAGTTCGGGCCGGATATCATCCTGTCGGACTTCAGCCTGCCGCGTTTCGACGGACTCTCGGCGCTGAAGATCGCGCGCGAGATCGCGCCCGACCTGCCGTTCGTGTTCGTCTCGGGCACGATCGGCGAGGAGCGCGCCATCGAAGCACTGCAGTGCGGCGCCATGGATTACGTGCTGAAGCACAACCTGGCGCGGCTGGCGCCGGCGGTGCGCCGCGCACTGGAGCAGGCGCGCTCGCGCCGCGAGCGCCAGCGCCAGGAAGCGCAGATCGCGCACCTGACACGCGTGCTGCGCATGCTCAGCGGCATCAACGGCGCGGTGCTGCGCATCCGCGACCGCAATGAGCTGTTCGACGAGGCCTGCCGGCTGGCGGTTGCCGTGGGCGGCTACGCCGCCGCCCTGGTGGTGTTGCAGCGGCCCGGCACACACGAGATTCACGTGGTGTCCACGGCGGGCACCGACGAGCTGGCTGCCCAGCGCCTGCGCACCGCGGTTGCCGGGGTGGCCGATGAGTCGTCCCCGGTCATGCGGCGCGTGCTGGAGACCGACAGCGCCTTCCTCTGCGATGACGCGGGCGATCCGTTGGTGGCGCTGCCGCTGGCGCTCGATAAGACGACGATCGGTGCGTTGGCACTGACGGCGCCGGCGTCCGGATCGCTCGGCGAGGAGGAGCTGCAGATGCTGCGCGAGGTGGCCGCGAACCTCTCGTACGCGCTGCAGTACCTGCGCAAGGACAATGAGGTCCACTTTCTCTCGTACTTCGACCCGTTGACCGGGCTGGCCAAGCGACCGCTGTTCTGCGAGCGCCTCAAGCGCCTGGTCAGTCACGCGCAGGGCAATGCGGTCAGCCACGCGGTCGCGGTGCTGGACATCGAGAAGCTCAGTGTCATCAATGACTCGATCGGCCGCCACAGCGGTGATCGGCTGCTGCAGCTCGCGGCGGAGCGTCTGCGGCGGCATTTCCGCGATACGGAGTGCGTGGCGCAGTTCGGCGGTGGCACGTTCGCGGTGGCCCTGGAGGCGGCCGCGGACGGGGCGGATCCGGAGGCGGCGCTGCAGCAGAAGCTTGCCAGCGTATTCGATCTGCCCTTTGAACTCGAGGGGCGCGCGATACCGGTAATGGTGAAGTCGGGCGTGGCGCTCTATCCGCAGGACGGCGGTGATGCGGATTCGCTGGTGCAGAACGCCGAGGCTGCCCTGCGCAATGCGCGTACCAGCGGCCAGCGGCATCGGCACTACAGCACGAAACAGAACTCCGAAGTCGTCGCGCGGCTCGCGCTGGAGCACGAGCTGCGCAACGCCATCGAACGGCGGCAGTTCGAGCTGCACTACCAGCCGATCATGAGCCTTGCGACCCGCCGCATCGATGGCGCCGAAGGGCTGATCCGCTGGCGCCATCCGCAGTCCGGGCTGATCGCCCCGGCGGCGTTCCTGCCGCTGCTGGAGGCGACTGGCCTGATATTGCAGGCAGGGGATTGGGTGGTCGAGCAGGCGGCGCGCGATCGTCAGCAGTGGCAGCAGCTCTCATTGCCCGCCGGCCGCATCGCCGTCAACATCTCGCCCGCGGAGCTGCGCCGGCCGGGTTTCGCGCAGCGCTTCCTGGCGCTTACCCAGCCATGGTCCAGCGCGCTGTGCGGCCTGGACATCGAAATCACCGAGAGCGCGCTGCTCGACGACAGTGCCGCGGCGGTAGGTGAGCTGCAGCGGCTGCGCGACGCCGGCATCTGCATCGCCATCGATGACTTCGGAACGGGCTACTCGTCACTGAGCAGGCTCTCCGAGCTACCCATCGACCGCCTGAAGATCGATCGCAGCTTCATCATGCGCCTGCCGCACGACGCTGCCGGCAGGACGCTGGTGTCGACGATCATCACGCTCGCGCATGCCTTCGGTATGACCGTGGTCGCCGAGGGGGTCGAGACCGCGGAGCAGCTCGGTGTGCTGTGCGAGTTGGGATGCGACCGGGTGCAGGGCTTCCTGCTCAGCCGCCCCGTGGCCTGCGAGGTGTTCGTCGAATTGCTGAAGAAGGACAAGAGCGGGCTGCTCGAGCAGTGACGCGGCGGCGGCTGCAGATCGCAGCTATTTTCCCCCGAGGATTACCCCGAGCTGCCCGGTGCGTCGCTCGGCGCCGGAGCGGTCGGCGGATCGGTGAACATGCCATAGAGGCCTTGGACCACTCGGGACGGGGCCGAAGCTCCGTTATCCATGAAGATGACCTTCCCCTGCGAATGCTCCCCAACATATTTCAGCGCATCGGTGTACTCGAGGAACAATAGAAGCCGGTTGTCGACACCCGCGGCCTTCAGGCTATCGGCGGCTTCCTTCATGCCAATGGCGATGTTCTTACGGAACAGGGCCAGCCCCTCGCCGCGCAGTGCCGCGGCCTTTTTGTCGGCTTCCGCGCCGATCGTCTTGTATGCGGCTTCCGCTTCCGCGTCCTTGGTGCGCTTCACTAATAGCGCCGCGCCTTCGTTAGCCGCGGCCGCCAGCAGGTTCTTGGAGGAGACCACTCTCGCCATGGAGTCAATGATCTCTCTATCGAACGTCATGTCGGTGATCTGAATGTCGCGTACGACGTAGCCCCACGCCAGCACGACTTCATCGAGATTCTTCTTGGTGTGATCGACAATCTCTGCGCGCATGCCCAGTATGTCGGACTGTTTCGTAGTTGCGACGAACTGTCGAATCGACCCATCAATGGTTCGCTGCAACGCCAGCTGGAACTCTTGTGGGGTAGCGAAGCTGAACACAGCCTTCTTAACCGCTTCTTCGTCGGAGCCGGCGACCGCATATAGCACCATGGTCGCGAACTTTACATTTGCCTGATCCTGCGTGATCGCCTGGAACTCCAGTTGCAAGGCGCGGTTCTGCAACGACAGTCTGTGCGCAAGGACCTCCCATGGCCGCTTGAAATTCAACCCCTCGCGCATCACGCGACGGTACTTGCCGAACATCGTGACAACCGCGACCGTGGCTTGCGGCACGGTGCGCGCCAATGAGCGCATCACCACGATCAGTAGAACTACTATGATCCCGAGCACAATAAGGGACATGGGTAGACGCCTCTCCTTGACGGACGATGGGTCGCGTTTGCTCGATCAGTATACTGCCCGCTGATCGGCGTAAGGGAAACGCCGTTCAATGGCAGTGCAACTCACGATCCCGAAGCTCGCAGCCATCGGGCGGCCCATACTTCTGCCAGTAGTCGAAGAGCCCCAGGCGCCGAACCAGCCCACTGAAGCGAGCATCCCGGCGAAACGGGCGCATCTCCGGCAGCCACAAATCGGCCAGATAGATACGGCTGCCGACCATTCCGACAGCTACACCCTCATCCACGGACCGGCTCGCGATGTCGTACGCTTCGTCGAGCGCTCCGAGCATTGTCAGGGACTGCACAAAGAATCCCCGCACCTGCCCATCGATCTGCGGTGACCAGAGCTTGGGCGCCAGGCTCTGGAATGCGCGGCGGGCCGCGGCGTTCTGCGTCGGATCGGCAAGCCCGGAGTAGAAGGTCTTCATCAGCGGGACACCGTCCACGGTGCTGACCGTCTCGGGGAGCGCACCGGCGGAGTGATCGATCGCATCCTGGTAGTGGCCACTTCGGGCCGCCGCGCGCGTATAGACTAGAACGTTGCCGATCGTCTGTCCGCCGCCGCCGAGCTCTTCGTGTAACCTCAGAAACCGGAGTGCCTCGGCATCGCGTCCCAGCAGCGAGTTGATGAGGGCGAGCTCGTGGATGGTGTACCCTTCGGCAGGCGCCAGCCGGTAGGACTCGTTGAGTTGTGAATAGGCCTCTTGCAGCCGACCCGTGGGCCGTAGAATCACCAGCGTGTACTGATTGCGGATCGAGACATTATCCGGGTCGGCGGCGATCGCGGCGCGGTAGCTCATTTCGCCTTCGACCCACTCTCCGCGCGCAATATGGATCGAGCCGAGATTTGCCAGTGCATCCGCCAACCCCGGGCTCAACCTCAACGCCCGCATGGCGTCACGCTGTGCCGCATCCAGCGCCTCCTTGGGTATCGCATACCCCAAGGCTGCCCCGTTGCCGGCGTTGAACGCGCGGTAGGCGAGGGCGCGGGCGAAGTTGGGATCTCGGGCGAGGGCCTGATTGACCAGGGCGAGCCCCTGCGCCTGCGAATCATGTGAGCCACGCGCTACTGCACGCGCCTGTAGATACAACCGATAGGCCTCGATATCCCGCGTAGGAGGTTCTCTGACCACGGCAGTCGGCAATGCGATGCCGAGGTAGCCATGCAGCGCCTGGACGGTTTCGTCGGCCAGGTCGTCCTGCAGCTTGAAGAGGTCTGCGAGGGGACGGTCATAGTTCTGTGACCAGATCGTGGCGCCGCTTCGGGCATCCACCAGCCGGACGCTGACCCGGATATGCTCGCCCGCACTGCGCACGCCGCCTTCCAGTACCGTCGCCACCGCGAGGACCTGCGCGATCCGCCCAATATCTAGCGTGTGGCCCCGGTAGGCGAATGTGGCGGCGCGGGGCAGCACCCTGATTCCGGGAACGCGGGTCAACGCGTCGATCAGCTCTTCGGCCATCCCGTCTCCAAGGTAATCCTTGGCCGGCTCGCCGGTGAGATTGGCGAAGGGCATCACGGCAATGGAACTACCCGCGCCGGCGGCGGTTTCAGCCGGTGCAATCGGCGCTCTGACGGCCGCGGGCCGCTCAAGGCCCCACCACAATCCTGCGGCTGTGAGGACCACCGTCAGCACAGCTGCTGCCGCCCACGCGCGGCGGCCTGGCGAAGTCGCTGGTGCGGGAGGGGTCTCACCTGAGCGGCGGCGGTCGAGCCGCTCGGAGCTCGTGGGCGGGGCGAGCGCAGACCGCTCAGGCTCGATTTCAACCTGCGGCACGGCTGCCGCCGACATGCGGTAACCATGGCCGCGAACGGCAAAAATGTACCGTGGATGGTCGGCGCTATCGCCCAATGCTTGCCGCACCAACTTGACGCGCTGGGTGATGGTCTCCGGGCTTACCACCACGCCGGGCCACACCTGCCCCATGATAGCGTCGAAGGTGACCAGATCCGGCGCCGCGCAAACCAGCGCCAGCAGTAGGTCGAACGACAGGCTCGTGATCACCAGGTCGATTCCATCGCGGGTAACCCGGCGCGCGCGGGCATCAATCAACAGATCATCGATCCGGTAGCAACCGACGGCAGGTGCCGAACCCGGTGCCGGCTCCGCCGCCAAGAATGCCATGTAACCGACTCCAGCGAGTACCGAGGCCTAACCTGCCGCGCAGGGGCCGCCTATCTTTACCGATTCTTCACCCGATTTCACCACAACTTCATGCACGCGTGGGCTTCGCGACGGCACTCTGCCGACCTTCGACATTCACCGAGATGGGGTAACGATACGATGAACGCAGTGCAGCAACCCGCCGCTGCGGAGTCGGCTGAATCCGGCCGCGTCCGCCGAACGGACTCCCGTCGAGGAGAATCGCTCATGACCCGTCGATGTTTCGTTACGGTAGCTTTGTTGCTCGGTGTAACGCCTTGCCTGGCCCATCATTCCTTCGCGATGTTCGATCAGGCAAAAGCGGTGACGCTGCACGGGACGGTGAAGCAGCTGCAATGGACCAATCCTCACTGCTACCTCCAGGTCCTGGTACCCACCCGAAACGTAACTGCCGAATGGAGCATCGAGATGCACTCCCCTCTGGCCATGTACCGCGTCGGCTGGAGACCCGGATCGTACAGGCCGGGAGACAAGGTGACGGTCGTTATCAATCCTTTGAAAAACGGGGCCAACGGCGGCCGGCTCCTCACGGCGACCGATGCCGGCGGCAGAACTCTGGGGACCGAAAGACAGCAGCCGGTCGGGAAGCCGCTGCCATGAGTCGCCGGACGCCGCGCGTAATCGCCACATTGGCTGTCGGGATCGGGGTCGGGGTCGGGTTGTCGGTCGCCCATGCGCAATCGAAGACTTCATCCGCGGGGCTGACCGGACTGTGGGAAACCGAGTTGTCTGTGGCGCTCGCAAACGGGGAGATCGACAGGATCGCGGCGAACGCGCCCGCGAAAGCGCCGCGGGGCGGGCGGACGCCCCTGGAGGTGGAACTATTCAAGCGTATGAAGCTTCAGCAGACGCCACCTTACAACACCGAATGGGCGCGCAAGTCCGAGCAAGCATCGAAGCGTGCAGCGCCTGCGCACGGCACGCAGCTCCTCAAGGCTTGCTCGCCGGGCGGATTTCCGGCCGTGATGGAAAGCTTTGCGCCAGACGGCATGTTCCAGGCGGTGATAACCCGGGCGGAGACGTTGTTCCTGTTTCCCGACGGGGAGGTGCGCCAGATCTACACCGATGGACGCACGCATCCCGGACGCGATGACCTGTGGCCGACAATCATGGGCGATTCCATCGGACACTGGGCCGGCGCAACTCTGGTGATCGACACCATTGCACGCAAGGCCGGCCCGATTTCGCCGCTCGCAAGCCCGGGCATGGCCAATCTGAGCGATCAGACGCACTTCACCGAGCGTGTGAGATTGCTCGACACCCATACGCTACAGGACGATATGACGATCGACGATCCACAGCGCTTCTCCCACCCCTGGAAAGTATCCGTCCGCTACAAGCGCGTCACGGACGTGGACCGGATGATCACCACGAATTGCACGGAGAACGATCGCGATGCGATCGTCGACGGGAAGCAGACAATTGTGCCTCCGTGAGAGGTAGTAGCGACTGAGCAACCCCCCGCTTCGCTTTGTGGGAGTAGTCATGCGTTCACCGCTTCAGGACGACTCTCGAGGGCCGAATGCCAGTTGAGGGTGCTTTTGCGGTACTGCCACAGGCAATTAGGCGAACTTGTTACCGTTCTACGAACGATTAAATGCTTGATTTATTACCGGGTTGGACTCGAACAACTTCTAATGGTGCGTTAATTCCAGAGTCATTAGTCAGCTACTGACACTCGTTACCCTGAAAGTTACCCCGCCGCCGTCGTCTGCCGCCTGCCTCAGCCGACACGAGAACGCAACGGACTGGAAATCCGATGGCCGCGGTCATCTGCGAGCGGCCAAGGGCGATCAAGGCTCCATCGCCGTACTCTCAGCGCCTTTACCTCGGATCCGACGAACGCACCGCTATTGCGCCTGCTGATCCAACCAACGGATCACAATCGCGCACAAGAACACCTCGCGGTTTGTGATCGACAGAATCACAATAGACGAATGTTCAGCTCCACGGCGTCCCGCCCCAGTCCGACTTATGCGTGCCCTCAGCTTGTGAGTTGCGGTACTCCGACTGCGGGCGTCGACGTGAGAGTCTGCACGGGATAGCCAGCCGCGACCCAGGCGTCAAGTCCACCTTGGAGCGGACGCACGTGTACGGCGCCGTGTTTCATGAGAAGCCGCGCGACACGGGCCGCCGAGACCTCGTCTGGGCAGTTGCAGTAGACAACAACCTCGCAGTCGTGCCTGACCGAGGCAAGACGGGGTCCAACGTCATCGAGCGGAACGTGCAACGCACCGGGGATGCCCCGGGGATCAAGCTGCACCTGACTCCATGAGCGTACGTCAAGGATGACGGGCGTCGGTTCAGCGTGCGTCATCGACTCCAATTCGTGCACGTCGACGCGTGCCATGCGCAGGGTAAACTGGAATCGCTTGCGTTGAAGCCACCTGAGCAGCACATAGAGCGCAAGTAGCAAGCCGATGAACACAGCCGCGCGACCCCCAAATCGGCCGATTCGCGGGAGCAGACCGATGATTCTCGGCGCGGCGAGCGCGCCGAGTGCCATTACCGTCACGACCCAGAGTACGGAGCCCAAGGCGGTCGTACGAAGGAAAAGGCCGAACCGAACCCGGAGCGCGCCGGCGAGCGGTGGGGCAACCGTTGCCAATCCCGGAACGAACTTCGCGAATAAGAGCGCCCGCACTCCCCAGCGTTCGAAATGGTCGTGGGTATCCCTCACGCAGGAGTCCGGCGAGAGCGAAATCCGACAGAGCAGTCGGATGAGCCGGTTGCCGTAAGTGCGCCCGGCGCAATACCACGCGACGTCGGTACCTATGCACGTTGCCGTAGTGAGCACGACGGCCGCGATCCCCCATTCAGGGTGAGTGATGGCAAGCGCGCCAGCTAGCAACAGCGTTGGCGCGGCGGGGAGAGGAAGGCCGGCTTGTTCGACCACGACATTGAGAAACACGAACAGGAGTCCCCATCGTCCCGAGAGCACCTGCGCTGGGTGAATCATCTGATTGTCATGAGTGATGATGCTGCCGGAATGAGTGATACTTTATCATGCGACGTGTCCCGGCAAGGTACGAGCTCCGCCTGGAACTCGTTTTACGAACTGGCTCACCAGCTACATGGGGCGTCCTGAAACGGCAAGCACTGGACCGCCGTTGCGTGATCGGAAAAGTTGCGTACCATGGGCGTAATCCTGGCTCCGCTTGCGCGACTGGCGCCGATTCGCGCTCCCAACCGCCACCCAGGGCCTTGTAAAGCTGCACGAGATCGAGCGACACCGATTGAGTGCTCTCGACGAGTGCCTCCTGTGCCTCGTACAGGGTGCGCTCGGAATCGAGTACGTTCCGGAAACCGACGAGCCCGCTGCGGTACAGCTGGGTCGACAGCTCGAGCGCCGCTTGATTCGCACGCTCGGACTGTCCGAGCGACTGCCGCCGCGACTGCTCCTTCGCATAGGCGATGAGTGCATTCTCGGTGTCCTCGAGCGCGACCAACACCGTCTGCCGGTAATTTTTCAGCGCCTGTGCCTCGCGAGCTTGCTGGACGCGGACGTTTGCCCGAAGGCGGCCGCCTTCCAGAAGGTTCCATTGCGCGCCCGGTCCGACCGACCACTGGCGGCTCGCATACTCGAGCCAGTTGCTCGAGGTTATGCTCGCGAGCCCGACCGTTCCGGTGACCGCCGAGCCGATGGAGTGGAGGTGTTCCGCGATACGGGGCCGCGGATCTTCATGCGAGATGGGAGCGATGCTAGCCTCGAGGCGGCCCTGCGCGTCGCGGCGCAGAAATACGCCGGTCGCATCGAAATTACCGGCAGCGATCCGTTTTGAGAGCGCGCCGCCCGGATGGCTACCCGCCTGGGCGTCGCCGTGCACAACTCCGAGCTGCATGCCACCGTCGCGGACGAGCGGCGCCGCTTGAGCGAGCGGTGGCTTGGATCGCGAACACGGACCCCGATACAGACGAGGGAGCGTGGATTTGCCGCCGCTCGGTCACGACATCTGGAGCGCTGAGCGTGGGATCGAACCCGCCCGAGCCCTTGATCGAGTAGCAGGCAAATCAAGTCGCTTCTATGGGCGGGCTTTGATTGTCCAGATTGCGGGCGCGCAAATGCTAACGACTGGGCGACTTCATCGTCCTCAAGCTCCGGGTACTGCACCTTCATTTCGTTGCGATCGGGGTACCGAGTGGCCAGATCGGTCAAGAAGCAGTCCAGCGTGGGGCCGCAGATCGTAATGAGGGAGAAGGGCGATGAAAGCCTCGAAGCCGCCCTGCGGGTGGCTGCGCAGAAGTACGACAGGCGTGTTTAGCTGACGGGCAGTGAGCGCTTCCAACATCGCGCCGCCCGAATGGCGACTCGACTCGGTATCGTCGTCGCCCTCGGCCCGGTCGGTCACGGGGTCTGGAGCGTTGACGGTACAGGTCCGGGCGATGTTGCCGAGGAAGGGATTGCAGGTGTGCGCGAGCGCCGCCGGTGAACACCCAAAAGCCCGGAAGGAACAGCGGGGCCCCGGGGCGTTGATGGTCAAAACTTTGATGACATCGAAGCCACTGGTGTAGACGCCTTTCTGGAGACGATACGGGTGGACCTTGTAACAGCAGATCTCCTTCCCTCTGCTCGGCTGTTGCTCGATCACGCCAAGCGGTAACTATATTTCGGCGCCAGGGTGGTGCGCGTCGGATAGTCGGTCATCTCCAGCAGCCTGTCGACAAGGGTGCACGTAGTCTGATCTGCACAGAGTGGTCCGGTCGCAGATCCTGCGGTCCTGTTGCCGTGGACTGCGACACCGGCGACCTCTGCGTGCCGCGCTGCATCGAGCGCTTTATCGACATAGGCCTGGCGACGTCTTCCCCGACATTCGCCAGATTCCCGACGATTTTGTAAGGGCCAGGGAAATCAATTGCGCGTAGGAGGGGAGATACATGCCGCGGTGCGGGCAAAAAGGTGCGCATCAGCGCTGCGGTGCCGTCAACTGCCGGCTTCGATCGCCTCTTGCCCTCGACGAAGGCAATTTGCCGTTGCCAGACTCGGTCAAAAAGGGCGATTCTCCAAGGGCCAATCTTTAACCGGGCGGGCCCATTGACCCCACCCAGCCTCTGACGGCCGCCGCGGAGCGACCGTCGAATTCAGATTAGCTGTCACTGGTGCCCCAAGGAGTACGGGAGATGAAGTATAGGAAACTCGGGAATACCGGACTTATCGTGAGCGAAGTGGCACTTGGCACGATGCAGTTCGGCGGCAAGATGAATATGGGCAACCTCGGTCAGGAGGACACGACGCGAATGGTGAAGCTCGCGATGGACAGCGGCATCAACTTCATAGATACCGCGGACGTGTACAGCCTCGGGGAGAGTGAAGCTCTGGTGGGTAATGCCCTAAAGGGCGTGAGGGCGGAGATCATTCTGGCCACCAAAGTCCGGCTCCCGATGAGCGAAAATCTCAATCGCAGCGGCGCGACCCGAGTGAACATCATGCGCGAAGTGGAGGACAGTCTCCAACGACTGCAGACCGATTACATCGATCTTTACCAGGTGCACGGATGGGACAGCAATACGCCACTCGAGGAGACACTGCGCACGCTCGACGATGTTGTACGCCAGGGGAAGGTCCGCTATGTCGGCCTTTCAAATTTCATGTCATGGCAGGCGGCCACCGCGGTCATGTTGCAGGAGCGCCTAGGGTTGGAAAAATTCGTGACGGCACAGATGTACTACAGCCTCGTCGGCCGAGGTCTGGAACACGAGTTCCAGTCGTTCGCGCAGTACCACAACATCGGTATCCTGGTTTGGAGCCCGCTTGCCGGTGGCTTCCTCACGGGCAAGTACAGCCGTGCCAACCCTGCTCCTGCCGGCACCCGATTTGCGGAGGCGGGTTCGTTTGTGCCCTTCGACAAGGGGATGGGCTACCGCGTCGTGGATGCGCTGAAGGAGGTGGCTGGTCGGCATGGGGTAAGCCCGGCCCGGACGGCGCTGTCGTGGGTGCTGGGCCGGTCAGCCGTCAGCAGCGTGATCGTTGCTGCTCGGAAGGCTGAGCAACTGGAAGATAACATTTGCGCCGTAGACCTTCGGCTCTCGGAGGAGGAAGTTCGACTCCTGGACGCGGCCTCTGATCCGGGCATTCCGTATCCGAAGTGGATGGTGCTTCAGCTCGACACCGCGGAAGATCCGCGTTCCAAGGCGCTGTATCCTGAGCGCTACATAGAGGGCGGTCCGTGGAAAGATCTGCGCCGGACGCGGTGGTCCGGCTGAGAGCGCTTTTCCGCGACGAAGGCTCAAACGGGAACAATGAGGCAAAGTCACAGAGCGAGGAACGGATCGGAACACGACGCTCGTTGAGCGTATCAGGCCGGAATTCATGCTACCTCCTGATCAAGCGCAGCTACGGAGATAACTTCTATGAAAGTCGGATTTATCGGACTTGGACACATGGGCGTTGGCATGGCGGCCAACCTTGCCGTGGCCGGACACGACGTCAGCTTATTCAACCGTACGCCCGGTCGAGCCGGCAGGCTGGTCGAGCTCGGCGCGCGCGAGGTCGCAAGTCTTGCTGCAGCGTGCAACGCTGAAGCGGTGATCACCATGCTCGCGGACGATGATGCCGTATCCAACATCGCCCTCGGCGACGGCGGTCTCGTTGCTCATCTGCCAAAGGACGCGATCCATGTCTCGATGAGCAGCATCAGTGTCGCGCTCTCCGAACGCTTGGCGCGTGCGCACGCGGAAGCCGGTCAGCGCTATATCGCCGCGCCTGTGTTCGGCCGGCCGGCCATGGCGGCCGCCGGCAAGCTGTTCATTATCGTGGCAGGCGCTGCGGAAACGATCGATGTGTGTCGGCCGCTATTCCAGGTGATGGGGCAGAAGGTTATACGTATCGGTGGCGATTCACCAGCTGCTAATCTCGTCAAGCTTAGTGGAAATTTTCTTACCGCCGCCGCCATCGAGGCGATGGGTGAGGCGGTCGCACTCGTCCGCAAAGCCGGCATCGATCCCCGAACCTACATCGAGCTGCTTACCGCTACGGTGTTCAACGGGGCGCCGTACACCATCTACGGGCCCCTCATCGCGGCCGGAAAATTTGAACCGGCCGCCTTCGCCGCGCCGCTGGCGTACAAGGACATTCGTCTGGCGCTCGCAGCGGCTGAGAGCCTGAGGGTGCCGATGCCGCTCGGCAGCCTCCTCCACGATCGTTTTCTGCGCCTGCTCCAAGAGGGCGGCGACCGTCTCGATTGGGCCGCGCTCGCCGCGCTGGCGGAGCAGGATGCAGGCGTGGAGCCCCTTGGAGCGCTGACACGCGTGCGCGAAATCTCAGCCGGCCAGACGGGACCATAAAGTGGACTGCGCTTGACGGGCCAAAAGGACATGGCGCTCGGTATCCGGATTGCTGCCGTCGCAGCGGTCGGTCAGATCGGTAACTTTAGCCAACGCCGCTCGGATTATGGCGGCAGCGCTTTTGACCTGATAGATAGAAGCCGCTGGCGCGAGGAAAGCCGTCATCAGCTTGTTTCACAGGCATGCGAGCAGCGGGCGCGCCAGCTCGATCGTCGTAGTACCTTGTCATCAATGCGACCCTGGTGGATCCGAAGCGGACTGGTCGCGGTCTGGCTCCGCTGTGAGTAGATGCCTCACAGTCGGTGCGGCGTCGAGAAGCTGAGTGATGTGATCCTGCAGCAAGCGATCGGTCCTGGTTACCCGACTGTGCTGGCGCAGATGTTCCAGCCATGATTCCAGCAGGAAGGTCTCCAGAAACCGTCTCGGCTCGGCGGTATCTTCAAAGAGCCCCCACGCATAAGCGCCGTCACGTCCGCGCTCGTGACCCAGCCGTTCGAGCAAAGACACAAATCTGCCGCGGTCCTGGCCGGCTGCGAGGCGGTATTCCACCGTGACCAATACGGGCCCTCGATCGTTCTCCAAGGGGCCAGCCACTACGGGGGTCGGCCAATGCATAGACGGCGTCAAATCGATGGCCGCGCCTGTCTGTAGCTTCCAGCGCCACGTGAGCGGAATGACCAATAGCGCTCCACCGGCGGCGATGATTTGGGCCGCAGGAAGTCCGACCATCTTGGCAACCTGGCCCCAGATCAGGCTTCCGACCGTCAGGGCTCCGTACATCACGGCGGCGAACATTGCAAGGCCGCGCCCGCGCACCCAATCCGGCAATGACATTTGCGCGGAGACGTTCAGGCTCGCAATCACCGCGATCCAGAATGAGCCAGCGAAAATGCTGGCGGTCAGCGCCATAATGGGCTCGTGTGAAAGACCATATAAAACCAGGATCGCCGCAGTACCGATGGTTCCCGCCCCAACTATCCGATCCGGCCCCAACTTCCTCCTCAGCCAGGGCAGTACGAAGGCCGTGCCGACGGCGCCAGCGCCGATAGCGCCGAGCAATGCGCCGTAGAGCTCCGGTCCGCCTGAGATTTGCTGGCGAGCTACGAGCGGCAACAGCGCCCAGTACGCGCTCGCGAACACAAAGAACCCGACCGCCCGCAGCACTGTCGCCCCCAACTGCCGATTGTGTCGAGTGTGTCGGAACGCGGTGCTCATGGCACTCAGGAATCGCTCTGCCGGAAGATCGCCGGCGGGTTTGACTGCTGACCGCCACCACAGCAGTGCGCCAACGGTTGCGAGATTGCTCGCGGCGTTGATCCAGAATGGTGCCGCCAGGCCTAACGCGGCGATCGCCAGTCCGCCAAGCGCCGGACCGATCGCGCGACTGATGTTGAATCCGACGCTATTGACGGTCACGGCCGGCAGCAGATCGCTCGACGGGACCAGTTGAGGCACGATCGCCTGCCAGGCGGGACTGGTGAGCGCCGTCCCGACCGCGATCAAGGAGGCGAACAGCAACAATGTGCCCGGTGTGACGAGCCTGAGCCAGACGAGTGCGGCAAAGATGGCCGACAGGATCGTCGTCGCGCTTTCCCCGACGACAAGCAGTCGCCGTCTGTCGACAATATCCGCGAGGGCCCCGGCGGGCAGGGCCAACAGGAACACCGGCAGACTGCCGGCGACCTGCACCATCGCGATGATCAATGGATCGGCATTGAGATTGGTCATGAGCCAACCGGAGCCAGCGTTGTACATCCAAGTGCCAATGTTCGAGACGACCGTGGCCGTCCACAGGACCGCGAAGACGTGGTGCCGAAACGGGCTCCAGGGCGAAGGAGTCGCCTGCTCCGAAGCTTTCGGCACCATCTTGCGGTCGCCCTTGACCATTGGACCTGCCAGCGACTCCTCGCGTCCTATAGGGCAATCAGCATATCGGCAATATGCCGCATGGGAAGCTGGTCGAGAACATGAGGCTATTTGCAGAAGAGGTCAACCGCATCTGCGCGACAGCTCACCGTCGCGGATGGCTACTATGGAGATCGCCGGACTAAGAATTCCTGTCTGCAGCGACCGCGCGAGCTACTGTCAGTGGGCGACTTACGAGGTGGCACTGCGTCGCAACGTCACGACGAGCCGAGCGAGGACCTCTCAGGCGGCTTCATTGCAATAGGACTGACTTCGCGGTGGAGCCTTTTCGCGTTGACCTTCTCTGCGATCCGAAGGTCGAACAGCGTCTGCAGGTTGAGCCAGGACTGGGCGTCGCCGCCGAAGTAGCGTGCTAGTCGCATGGCTGTATCTGCCGTGATGCCCCGGCGCTCACGCACGATATCGTTGATGCGTGGCGCTGGAACACGCAGAGCCTTCGCAAGCACATTCGCGCTTAAGCCTGCCGGGCGCAGGAAGTCCTCGCGCAATACTTCACCCGGATGAACCGGGCGCATCGTATTCCTAAAGCTCATAAGCCGCGAGCTTAGCGCGGCGTGATCTGGAGGTTAGCAACCGCGTACCATGCTAATCCTGGTCTCTAATTGCAGCGGGATTGGACCCGACATGAGACTTATGATGCATCTTGAGCGATTCTAGAGTCCAATGGAGGTGGCTACGGCATTGGGATCGCCTACGCGCGCGGTATGTTGCACCCGGCGTAACGCAAATCTTCTGCCAGCACCCGTTCACAACGTACCGGCGCTAAGCCATCGAAGGAACTTATGACTCAAGTGATCTACAAGATTATCCGGCACGACGGAGGCTGGGCTTACGAGGCCAATGGCACGTTCTCCGAGCCGTTTCGTACCCGAGAGGACGCTCGCAAGGCTGCGAGGCTGGCTGCGGAGGAACAGGGGGTGCCAGGTGAGACGACGCGGATTTCGTACGAGGACGAGAAGGGCCGCTGGCACAACGAGCTAGACAGTGGGAGCGATCGCCCGAGGACCACGGTGGAGGAATAAGCCTCAGGGATGCGGGTCTGACGGATCGCAACCAGTGGCACATATCAGGCAATAAACCATGGAAACGATCGGCGCGGATTTACGTCAGATGCAACGTACGCCGCTGTTCCCGGCGCACGTTGCGGCGTTGCGTGCCGTGGGCAAGAACGTTGTCTATCCCGCAGGTGCCTTCCTCGCACGTCCGGGCGAACCCTTGAATCGCTTTGTCTACGTCGATGAAGGCGAAGTCGAGGTGGTCAATCCCTATACCAATGAACGCCATTTACCATCGACGCTCGGGCCCACTCAGTTCATGGGAGAAATCGCGCTGCTGAACGGGGGGGCATGGTCGATGCTGATGCGAGCAGTCCGGGATACGCGGGTGATCGAGGTGCCCCGCGAAACGATGCTGACGCTGATGTCGCAGCTTCCCGAAATGTCCGACATTATCATCACGGTGTTCTCGGCACGCCGCCGCCGTCAGCTCGACGATCGGGACGGCAACTTGCGGCTCATTGGCGAGGACGAGGACAAGAATGTGCGTCGGATCGCTGAGTTCGCGAGCCGAAATCGTATCCTCTACGCTTCGCTGGCGCTGCGGAGTCCGGAAGCTGAGGCGACGGCTCGCGCCTGCTCAATCGAGCCGGGAGTCCCTGCGGTGATCTTTGGGCGGAACGTTGCCCTGACTGAGCCCACGCCGGACAAGGTCGCGCGGCTGCTCGGTCTCAATCTGGACCTCCGCAACGACGAGACATTCGATCTGCTGATTGTGGGCGGCGGGCCTGCGGGGGTCGCTGCGGGCGTGTACGCCGGCGCGGAGGGCCTGAGCGCACTCCTGGTGGAAGATGTTGCGATAGGCGGTCGGGCCGGCGCATCGGGCCGTATCGAGAACTATATGGGGTTTCCGACGGGCATCTCCGGAGCTGACTTGGTGTGGCGCGGGAGCGTGTGAGTGCAAAGAGTGTGGTGATCGCGACAGGAGTGAAGTACCGACGATTGCCGCTCGATCGTCTTGTCGATTTTGAAGGTCTCGGGGTCTATTATGCTGCAACAGAGATCGAAGCCCGGTATTGCAAGGGTACGGAGGCGGTGATCATCGGCGGAGGGAATTCCGCAGGGCAAGCTGCCATGTTTCTCAGCCGCTCGGTGCGCTGTGTGCGGATCCTGGTGCGCGGGAAATCGCTTGCGGCTTCGATGTCGAGCTACCTGTCGAGCCGTCTTGAAGCCGATCCCAGGGTCTCCATTGAGTATGGCTCCGAGGTAATTGCTTTGAGTGGCAGTGATCGTCTCGAGGCGCTTACCATTCGTGACGGTAAGACGGGAGCAAGCCGGGTTGTTGAAACCTGTGGGCTCTTTATTATGGTGGGCGCAGCGCCGAACACGGAATGGCTCGCCGGGCTGGTGAGGCTGGATGATAAGGGCTTCGTAATCACAGAGTCACGCCCAGGTGAGGTGGCCTCGCCGTTTGCGACATCGATGCCGGGCATATTCGCCGTGGGTGATGTTCGCGCGGGCTCTGTCAAGCGAGTCGCCTCAGCGGTCGGTGAGGGATCGGTGGTCATCTCCAGGGTCTGGGAGTTCATCAATCGCGCGGCCAGTGCCCCGTCACTTTGACGCGCCCGGAAGAGGCAAGCACGGCAGAAATCGCCAAAGGATGACGCAAACCGCCAAGCGCTTCGGCCGCGGTTCGTGGTACATGACGCCGTATCATCGCGATATGGCGTCCTCAGTCAGCGGGGCTGATGTCGCATACAGTGACATCGGACCGGATACGCTCGGACTCGAAGGAGCGACTCATGTCGGGTTGGGAGCTTCGGCAGCAGGAAGCTGAGGCGGTCATTGTCCTCTCAGGGGATTGGCTAACCCGCTCTCAAGGGCCTCGGGCGCCGGAGCTTGCCCATACCTGTCGCCGCGCCGCGATCGCACGCATCGCCTTCGACGTCAATCACCTCGGGCGTTGGGACACCACGCTGGTCGCCTTTCTGTGGGAGGTGCGCCGGGCGGCCGCGTCGACGGGCGCAGTCCTGGATGACAGCGCGCTACCTGATTCGGCACGAAAGCTGCTCGGGCTGTTGCCGCTGCAGAGGTCTGAGGAGCCGACGCGGCCGCGTCCGCCGGTTCGTCCGCTGGCGTGGATGGGTGCCAGCACACTGAGCTTGCTGTCGGAAGTCGGCGGCAGTACGACGGTCGTGGGTGAGTCGCTCCGCGGCGGCCTCAGGCTCCTCCTCGGGCGGGCCCGGCTGCGTCGGGCCGATCTTTTAGCCGATTTGAACGATGCAGGCCCGCGCGCGTTGGCGATTACCGGCATCGTCAACTTTCTGATCGGAGCTATTCTCGCGTTTGTCGGCGCGGTCGAACTGCGCCGCTTCGCCGCGGAGAGCTATACCGCCAATCTCGTCGGGGTCGCCGCGGTGCGCGAGCTGTCGAGTGTGGTGACCGCGATCGTCATGGCTGGGCGTACCGGCGGGGCGTACGCCGCGCGTATCGCGAGCATGGTGGGCAATGATGAGATTGCGGCGTTGAAAGTCACGGGGATTCCGATCGGGGACTTCCTGTTGCTGCCGGCCGTCATTTCTCTGTGCATCATGATGCCGTTCCTGTACCTCTTCGGTTGCTTCTGCGCGATTGCCGGCGGAATGGCCGTCGCCACGGCGTCCCTGGGCTTTACGGCCACCCAATACCTGCACCAGACTTTCGATGCGGTCCCGCTCAGCGATTTCGCGATCGGGGCGCTGAAGAGCCTGACCTTCGCCATCCTGATCGGGGCGGTCGGCTGTTCCACGGGACTTCGGTCGGCGCGCAGCGCGGCGGCGGTGGGCTATGCGGCAACGAGCGCGGTAGTGCTCAACATCGTCGGCATTATCGCCCTCGATGCGGTCTTCGCAGTGATCATCAACACCCTGGGCTACTAGCGGGTGTTCGTCGGGAAGCGGGAGCGGCGGTCGTGGAGGACGGTCTGTCGAACACCAGGAAAGGAGCGCCCATGCGCAATGCTGGCCCGGTGCTGTCCCTGCAGCAGGTCACGCTCGGCTACGCTGGACGCACGATCCAGCGGCACCTGTCGTTTGATGTGGGTCGCGGCAGCATTTTCGCCATCATGGGTGCCAGCGGCTCGGGCAAGAGCACGCTCCTGCAGTCGATGATCGGCCTGCTCAAGCCCGAGAGCGGACGGATGACCTTTGCAGGGCAAGACTACTGGTCGGCAGACGCCGAGCAGCGCGCCGACATCGGGCGGCGCTTTGGCGTCCTGTTTCAGGGCGGAGCGCTGTGGAGTGCGCTCACGGTGGGCGAGAATGTTGCACTGCCTATGCAGATGTTCACGCCGATGGAAGAGAGCACGATCCGCAGGCTGGTGGAAGTGAAGCTGGCACTGGTCGGGCTGGAGCACGCGATCGATCTGCTGCCCTCGGAGCTGTCGGGCGGGATGGCCAAGCGCGCAGGTCTTGCGCGGGCTCTGGCGCTCGATCCCGAGGTGCTGTTTCTCGATGAGCCCTCCTCGGGCCTTGATCCGGTTGCGGCGCGGCGTCTCGACGATCTGATCCTGGACCTGCGCGAGGCGACGAACGCCACTGTGGTTCTGGTGAGCCACGATCTTCTCAGTCTCTTCGCGGTTGCGGATGACGGCGTCTTTCTCGATGCCGAGGCCGGGACCGCGATAGCGTGCGGCTCGGCCATGGAATTGCGTGACCACAGCAAGGATCCGAGAGTGCTGGCGTTCATGCGCCGGGAAGCACCGGCCACGCCGGCGGCGCATATCGAGGCGCCGCTCACCGCAAAGGAGGAGTTGCCATGAACAATGCTCGACAAGCGCTGATCGGTCTCTTCGTACTGTGCGGCCTCGCCCTGGGGGTGCTGACGGTGGTGCTGTTCGGCCGCTTCGATCCGTTCCAGCGGACCCAGTGGGCAGAAGTCGTGTTTGACGGCTCGGTAGAAGGCCTGGGCGTCGGCGCTCCCGTGAGCTTCCGCGGCGTGCGTGTCGGGGCGGTGTCCTTCATCGCTATCGAACACGACCCGCGCAACGGACGGACCTACATTCCGGTGAAGCTGCGCATCGATCCGCGCAGCGTCGTGTTTCCCAAGGGGGTGGCACCGGTGCTGGAGACGATCCCGCAGCTCGTGAGCCAGGGATTGCGCGCGCGGCTCGCGCCGACCAGCCTTATCGCACAGGGGGCGCAGATCGAGCTCGATTTTGATCCAGGGAGCTCCGCCAGGCTGCATCCTGGCATCGCCGAGTTGACGGAGATCCCGGTCAGCGGCGCGGGCGGGGGATCGATCGCGGAGCAGCTCAGCGAGCTGCCGCTTCGGGATCTCGTGCACCAGATGAGCCTGACGATGGTGAGCGTCCGAAAGCTCTCGGACGAGTTCGGCAGGGATCTGCCGCGTTTTCTCGACAGCACGGTCAGCACCTCGAATAAGGCCGGACAAACCCTCGACGCCGCGCGAAGTGCGATTCAGTCGATGCAAGCGCGCATCGATGTGACGCTGGCGGGCGTCGACAGGCTGAGTGCCACCGCGGATCGGCAGCTCAACGGACGCGGTGCCGATCTGCACACGCTGTTGGTCTCCTCGGACCGGACCATGTCTCAGGCCCGCACGGTGCTCGCCAACCTCGAGCAGATGACCGACGATCGCGCGACGACCCGGCAAAACCTGGAGGCGAGCCTCAATGATCTCTCCGCGGCCTCGGCATCGCTTCGGTCATTGGCCGAGGACCTGGAGCAGAATCCGCGCTTGCTCCTGACGGGACGCCGCCGATGACCGTGACGACCCAGCCAGCGCGTGTTCTGAGCCTGATAGCACTGGCGCTGGCGGGATGCGCCGCGCCACCCCTGCGGCTCTATACGCTCAGCGAGACACCTGATTCCGCGGCCTCTCCAGTTTCGACGCGGGGCAGCCTGGCGGTCATCCGAATCGACCGCGTAACGTTGCCTCCATATCTGGATACCCAGGATATCCTGGTGCGAGATGGCCACGTGCTCAATCGCAGCCAGACGGGCCGGTGGGCGACCCGCCTTTCCATTGCCGCGACCGACCTATTGACCGCAAGGCTTGCGATGCGCAAAGCCGACGCGCTCGTGACCGATGAACCGGAGATCGGAGCGCCCGACTACGAGATACGCGTTCATGTCAGTGAGCTGGATGTCACGAGCAGCGGTGAGGCCGTGATGGCCGCTGATTGGCAGATCTATTCGCGGACGGCGGAGGGAGTCCCGATTGCAAACCATACCCGGATTGTGCGGCACGGATCGGTGGCAACGGATGAGAATGTCGTGGAACTCGAGGAAGCCCTCTTCGATGAGCTCGCGGACTCGATCGATACCACACGCCTGCACTCGAGTTTGAACCGATGAGTGCTGGTAAGGTTGCCTGGGGTGTTGGCGGTTGGCTCGTGATGACATTCATGCAGAAAGTCGAGCCAGCCGCCCTCGCGCGGCTGAAGCCAGTAACAAGGTGGGCCTGGGCAATAGCTGGTCGCGGTGATTTGGTAATGCCGTAGCACTGCGGTAACCTGCCGCTCCAGGGCGCGGGACTTGTGCGGTCATGTGTTTTGCATGGATACGTGAAGGTGGGATAGCCGGGGTACGACGGGGAGCGCAGGTACAGGGGCGGCAGATACTATGGCAGTAGCAGGCAGCGCGAGCGACGCGACTACCGCTCCTTCACGGCCGATCGTGCCGCCGCCGCGCCGCGGCCGGCGTGTCTTGAAGACATTGCTGATCGTGGTGAGCAGCGTAGCGCTCATCGCAGCAGTGGCGGTCTTCTACGTGCGCGACATCGCTCCCTATGAATCCACGGACGATGCCTTCATCGACGGCTACGTTACCGTCGTCAGTCCGCGCGTTGCAGGTCAAGTCCTGCGCCTGCTCGTCAACGACAATGAGCAGGTCAAGCAGGGCCAGGTGCTGGTGCAGATTGATCCACGTGATTACCGTACGCGCCTGGCTCAAGCGCGCGCCGACCTGGCGGCGGCGCAGAGCCAGCTGCAACAGGCGCGCGCGCAGGTGCTGGTCAGCGTCGCCAAGGTGGCGCAGTCGCAGGCGAGCGTGATCTCTGCGGCGGCGCAGGCGCTGCGCTCCGGCGACGACCTGCAGCGCTATCAGGCCGTCGAGAGCCGGGCGGTGTCGAAGACGGCGCTGGAGCAGGCACAAGTACAGGCGCGCTCCACCAGCGCCGCGTTGAATGCCGCGCGCAGCGCCGTCAGGGGCGCACAGGCGCAGGTGCAGTTGAACGAGGCGGGCGTAGCGACCGCGATGGCCGCCATACAACAGGCACAGGCCCGGGCCCAGCAGGCCGAGCTCGACCTGTCCTACACGCAGGTGATCGCTCCGGTGGACGGGCGTGTCACCGCCCGCTCGGTACAGCCGGGCAACTACATAGAGCCCGGGCAGGCCCTGCTCGCACTGGTGCCCCGCAGCGTGTGGGTGGTGGCCAATTTCAAGGAGACGCAGCTGACCGACCTGCGTCCGGGACAGCCCGTGGAGCTGCAGATCGACGCCTATCCGGGCATGAGCTTCAAAGCGCACGTGGATAGCCTGCAGGCCGGGACCGGAGGGCGCTTCAGCCTGCTGCCGCCGGAGAACGCGGTGGGCAACTACGTCAAGGTTGTGCAGCGCGTGCCAGTAAAGATAGATTTCAATGAGCCGGTGCCGCAGGGACTCGACGTCGCGCCGGGCATGTCGGTCGAGCCCAGGGTGCGCGTCAAGTGACCGATACGGCGGCTGTTGCGACGACGCCATGGCGTCCGCGCGCAAACCCCTGGTTGATCGCGCTGCCCGTGATGCTGGCGACCTTCATGGTCATCCTGGACACCTCCATTGTGGTGGTTGCCCTGCCGTACATCGCGGGCAACCTCGGTGCTACGCAGGACGAGTCCACCTGGGTACTGACCAGCTACTTGGTGGCCAACGCGGTGATCCTGCCGGCCAGCGCCTGGCTCTCGAGCTTCCTGGGGCGCAAGCGCTTTCTGATCGGCTGCACGGTGCTGTTCACGCTGGCCTCACTCACCTGCGGGGTGGCTATCAGCATGCCAATGCTGGTGGTCGCTCGAGTGCTGCAGGGTCTCGGTGGCGGGGCGATGCAGCCGCTCGCCCAAGCGATCCTGCTGGAGAGTTTTCCACCGACCAAGCGCGGCACGGCCACGGCGCTGTTCGGCCTGGGCATCGTGGTGGCCCCCATCATCGGCCCCACGCTCGGCGGCTGGCTGACCGATCAGCTCTCGTGGCGCTGGACCTTCTTCATCAACCTGCCGGTCGGCGCGCTGGCGATTTTCCTGATGGTGTTGGTGATCGAGGACCCCCCGTACATTCGCGCGGGCCGCCCGGACCGGGTCGACGCGCTGGGCTTCCTGCTGATGATGCTATTCCTGGGAACACTGCAGATCCTGCTGGACAAGGGGCAGGATGCGGACTGGTTCTCGGCGGTGTGGCTGCGCTGGTTTGCGCTGATCTCGGGGCTCTCGCTGATCGGCTTCATCGTGCGGGAGCTGCTCATCAGACAGCCGATCGTCGACCTTCGGGTCTTTAAGAACCGCAATTTTGCGGTCAGCAGCGCGCTGTTCGGACTGTTTGGACTGGCCCTCTATGCATTGATCACGCTGCAGCCGCTGTTTCTACAATCCCTGCTCGGCTACACGGCGCTGGACGCGGGACTGTCGGTGACGCCGCGGGGCGTGGGCGCCCTGGCGGCGCTGCTGGTGGTCGGTGCGCTGGTGGGCAGGGTCAACGCCAAGCTGCTGGTGGGGTTTGGCTTTGCGATCATGGGGCTGTCCAGTCTGCTGCTGAGCCGCCTGAGCCTGCAGATGTCGATGGCCAGCATCATTCCGGCCAATATCTTTGCAGGGATTGGCACGAGCTTCATCTTCGTGCCCCTGACCACATTGGCGATCGGAACCTTGCCCAACGAGCAGATTGGCAATGCGACCGGCATACAGAACCTGGTGCGTAACATCGGCGGCAGCATCGGGCTGTCGTTCGTCTCGACCATGCTCCAGCGTTACGCGCAGGCACACCAGGCACTGATGATCGGCAAGCTTTCGGCGCTGAGCGCACCCTATCCGGCGCGCCTGGGGCTTGTGCAGCGGTTGCTTGAGATGCACTTCGGTCCGATCGATGCCCTGGCACGCGCGCGCGAGCTGCTCTATCGGCTGGTCGTCCAGCAGTCCAGCTACTGGGCGTTCATGGATATATTCTTCGTGATCGCCTGCCTGTGCGTGTTCTGTGTGCTGTGCGTTCCGATATTCGAGCGTCCCAGGGCAGCGCGGGCGGTCTCCTTGGCCGAGTGAGAGGTCCGAAGAGGGCCGGATGGCAACTGGCATGAAGAGCATTCTCTTGGTCGATCGGGAATTCGGTGCCGGCTGCAGCAGTATCAGCGAGAAGCTGGCTGCGCGACTGGGCTGGAGGCTGTTTGACGATGCGCTCACCCAGGAGATCGCCCGCCTGGCGAGGATCCCGGTGGAGGTCTGCCGCCGTCACGAGGAACGCACCGATCCGTGGCTGCGCAAGCTGATCAATCTGGTGTGGCGCGGCACCTTCGATCGCAACCTTCCCTCGCCGGATCTGGCGATTCTAGACACCGATCGGCTGGTATCCCTGATCCGGCAGGTGGTCGAGCGGGCCGCCGAGAGCAGTCCGTGCGTCATCGTGGGGCGCGGGGCTCCGTACTTTCTGCGCGAGCGCACTGACACGTTCGCGGTGTTCCTGTACGCTTCACGTGAGCAGAAGTTCCACCGGGTGCTCGAGCGCACCGGCAACGAGCGCGAAGCGGCTGAGCTCGTGGACACGATGGATGAGGAGCGGCGCAAGTTCGTCAAGCACTACTTCGGTCACGAGTGGCCGAACCGTCAGTTTTTCGACGCCATGCTCAACACCGGCATCGGTGATGAGCAGACGATCGAGTCGATCGAGTACCTGCTGAAGGCCGTCAATCGAGGCCCCGTCCTGGAGGCGTGCACGTGAGGGCCGCGCGGCCGCTGGCCCTGGGCGTGCTGATGCTGCTGACCGGCTGCGTCGCCGGACCGAACTACCGGCAGCCCAAGGCCAGCATCGAGGCGCGGTGGGCCTCGCCTCTGGGCGGTGGGGAGAGCGCCCAACCCGCGCAGCTGGCGGGGTGGTGGCGAGGGTTCGATGATTCGCACCTGAGCTCGCTCATGACGCAGGCCGTTGAATCCAACCTCACGCTGCGCATCGCGGAGAGCCGCATCCGCGAGGCACGCGCCGAGCGCGACGTGGTGGCCGGACGTACGGGACCTGAGATCGGCACGGCGGTCTCCTACTCGCGCAATCGCTACGGGGCGAACGGCTTTCCACCGCTGCCGCCGGGCACGCCACTGGATTACAACCAGTACACTGCCGGCTTTGACGCTGCGTGGGAGATCGATCTCTTCGGCGGCACCCGGCGGGCCGTGGAAGCGGCTAACGACGAGATCGGCGCCGTCGAATACCGCCGGCGCGACGTGCTGGTTTCCCTGCTCGCACAGGTTGCCCGCGACTACATCCAAGCGCGCGGCTACCAGGGGCGCCTCGCGATCGCTCGTCACAACATCGAGGTGGAGCAGGACACCCTGGACCTGACGCGCAGCCGCTTTCAGCACGGCCTCAGTAGCGACCTGGACGTGCAGCAGGCCGAGGCGCTGCTCAATACCACCCAGGCCGAGGTGCCCTCGCTGCAGGCCGGCTTCATTCAAGCTGTCTATCAGCTCTCGGTGCTGCTGGATCGGTCACCCGGGGCGCTGCTGGGTCAGATGTCCACCCCCGAGCCCATCCCGCTGACCCCTCCCATGGTACCCGTCGGTCTGCCCTCCGATCTGCTGCAGCGCCGCCCCGACATTCAGCGCGCCGAGCGCGAGCTGGCGGCCGCCACCGCGCGCGTCGGCGAGGCGCAGGCCGATCTGTTCCCGAAATTCTCGCTGACAGGGGTAATCGGCCTGACCAGCCTCTCGGCGGCCACCTGGCCCGAGTATGCCAGCCGTTACTGGTCCGCCGGGCCTGCCCTGCAGTGGGAGATCTTCGAGGCCGGGCGCATCCGGGCGAATGTACGCGTGCAGGACGCCCGTCAGACACAGGCCTTGGACGGCTACCAACAGACCGTGCTGGTCGCACTCGGGGAGGTTGAAAGTGACTTGATTGCCTACGCCCGGGAACAGACGCGCCGCGAATCGCTGCGCCGCTCCGAACAGGCGGACGACCGGGCGCTCGAGCTCTCCACGCAGTTATACCGGAATGGACTGGTGGATTTCCTGGACGTACTGGATTCGGAGCGCTCGCTCTACGGGGCGCAGGAAGCGTTGATCCAGAGCGAACAGGCGGTCTCGCTGGATCTGGTGCAGCTGTACAAGTCATTGGGCGGGGGCTGGGAGTAGAGCAGCGCCAGCGACCGCAGGATTCGGAGACACCTATGATAAAGCCGCTACCGGACCTGGGGACCTGGCCGGATCTTGATTGGGCGCGGTGGCACGAGACCGCGGAAACGTTGCACATGTGCCTGCAGATCGTGGGTAAGACACGCCTGGCACTGACACCGGTGCAGAATCACTGGTGGAACACGCCGCTGTATCTGACCGCCCGTGGCCTATCGACCGCCGCGATGCCGACCGATGACGCGGCGCTGCTGGATATCGAGGTCGATCTGCTGTCCCATGAGGTCATCTGTCGCAGCAGCAACGGCAAGATCGGCACCGTGCCGCTGCGGGCCGTGGCAGTGGCGCATTTCTTCGAGGAGTTTTTCCGCTGTCTCACCTCCCTCGGGGTGAGCGTGCGCATCGATCCGCGGCCCGTCGAGGTCGCAAACCCGATCCGCTGCGATCTCGATACAGTTCATTGCAGCTATGATGCCGCGGCGGTCACCCGGTTCTGGCACGCGCTGCGGATCGCGGATACGCTGCTGAAGCGCTTCTCGACCAACTTCTACGGCAAGATCAGTCCGGTGCACTTCTTCTGGGGATCCTTCGATCTGGCGGTGACGCGCTTCAACGGCAAGCGTGCGCCCGCGCGGCCCGGCGCGGATGCCATTCAGGTCGAGGCGTACTCGCACGAGGTGATCAGTGCCGGCTTCTGGCCGGGCAATGGCGGCTATGGCCGCGCCGCCTTTTACGCCTACGCCGCCCCGGCACCGCCGGGTCTCGCGCCGGCCGTGATCGCCGGCAGGGGTGCCTTCAAGCCCGAGCTCGGGGAATTCATTCTGGATTACGAGGCGGCCCGATCGGCGCCCGATCCGGTCGCGACGGTGCTCGAGTTTCTGCAGGAAACGTACTCGGCGGCCGCGCTGGCGGCCGGCTGGGATCGAGCGACTCTGGATCGCACGGACGACATTGCGCGCGCCGTGTCCCTGAAAGCGCCGCAACGCAGTGCGCCATCGCGGCCACACTCGCAGGCAGCAGGAGAGCGGACATGACATCACGGCAAGGGCGCCTCATGCGCGGAATCAACCCCGCCTCCAAACCCAGCGGAACCGGGTGTGTCGAGTGCCTCGCGAGTGGCGGCTGGTGGTTGCATCTGCGGCGCTGCGCAGAATGTGGACACGTCGGCTGCTGCGACAGCTCGCCAGGCCAGCATGCCTCCAAGCACGCGCAGGAAAGCGGGCATCCGGTGGCGATGAGTTTCGAACCGGGGGAGGACTGGTTTTGGGACTACGAACGGGGCGTCACCGTCGAGGGTGCGGAGCTGCCACTACCGCATGCGCATCCTGTGAATCAACCCACGCCGGGGCCGGCGGGTCGCGTGCCGCGCAACTGGCAGTCGCTGCCGAACGAATAGCGCGGCGCCGGCGTGGCGGCCGCGCGCGCGAACGTGAGACAAGCTGCATGTATCGCCTCAAAGATACGACGGCGTTCATCGGCATCGCCTATCGGCAACTGCCTCCGGCACCGCCTCAGCCGGCACGCTCCTCGGCGATGATCGACGCGGTGACCTTATTGGCGCGCCGCAAAAACGTCACGGTGCTCGGACGTCCGATGCGGTGGTGGTCGAGCAGGCGCTGGAGTCGATCGATACCTGACACCGTCTCATCGTCGAGCCGCACGATCAAATCGCCGACCTCAAGGCCGGCGCGTGCTGCCGGGCTGTCAGGCTCGACGCTGCGCACCCGCACACCTGAAGCATTGTCGAGTTCGTAATGACGGGCGATCCGGCGGGCGAGCGGCGCATTGAACCCGGCGACTCCCCACCATGCCCGGCGCACGCGTCCGTGCTGTAGCAGCTGGCCGAGCACCCATTGAGCGGTATCGCTGGCGGTCGCAAAGCAGATTCCCTGGGCGCCAGGGATGATGGCGGTGTTGACGCCGATGACAGCGCCCCTTGAGTCAATCAGCGGGCCGCCAGAATTGCCGGGATTCAGTGCCGCGTCCGTCTGGATGACGTCCTCAATGAGCCGTCTGGTGCTGGCGCGCAGGCTGCGACCGACTGCGCTGACGACCCCGGCAGTGACCGAGTGCTCGAAGCCGAACGGGTTGCCGATCGCAATGGCCACCTGGCCGATCTTCAGGGCGGCCGAGCGCCCGAAGCTCACATGCGGCGCGTTCGAGGTGCTTATGCGGATGACCGCGAGGTCGGAATCGGGATCGTCACCGACGATGTCCGCCGCATATTCCTCCGTCTCCTGCGTGAGTGGGTCCGGCCGTCGTAGCAATCTGCGCAGCGCGCGCAGCCAGCGTGTTGACGTCCCGGCTGTCGAGCAGCTGACGTGGGGCTCCGTGACGGGCGACCTCAAGCATCGCACGACCGACGAGCTGCGTACTTGTAACCGATCGAGGGAAGATTGCCCGCAGCAGGGGCATCAGCGGAGCTACCTCAACATAGAAGAGCCGGTAGCTGCGCGTGCGGGACACCGCGCCGTGCGCGGGCTGCACCAGTGCAAGCCCGAAGACGAAGGCCTTGAGCGGTAGACGCAGCAGAGCATTCTCCGTGCGGCCGCGAACGCGCGCCCACATCGTGCGGCTGCGTTCGCTGCTGTCGGCGCCGACACCCGAGACGTGGATGAAAGTGGTACCCGGTGAGTATTGCAGCAGCCTCTGCGCCGCGGCCGCCGTGACGCCGTAGGTGATGCGGGCATAGTTGGGCTCACTCATGCCAGCGGATGCAATCCCCAGGCAGAAGAAAACAGCATCCACTCCGGCAAAGACCGTCGGCCCGATCGATGAGAAGTCCAGGAAATCCGCATGCACTATTTCGCGCGGCTTGGGGTGCTGCGCGGTTCCGGCCACACGCGCGATCGAGACCACCTCTTCGACACCAGGATTCGCCAGGCACTCGCGCAGAGCACCGCTGCCGATCATGCCCGATGCTCCGAAAGGAAGGATTCTCATGCCGTGCTGCCGGTGCATACTCGAGGCACCGCCGAGCTCCCCCTTGAGCTGAGTTCGCCCCGCTACGGGACGAGCACTACTTTGCCGTCGAGGTGGCCGGCCTCAGCCAGCTGCTGGGCAGCAGCGGCCTCGCTCAGCCTGAATTTCCTCGCGACCGGAATCGCGAGCTTGCCACTTCGGACCGCCTCGGCCATGCGGGCGAGCCGCATCGCATCGGGCTGTACCATGAACGCCTCGATGCGAATGTCCTTGCCCTCCGCGGCCTTGGGCTTGCCGAGCACCGAGCCGAGCACGCCGCCGCGCTTCAGCTTTGGGATCAGCTTTTCGATGACCTCGCCACTCACAGTGTCGGCGATCGCATCGAGATCGGGCAGCGCACCGATCTCGCCATCCGAATCGAGCGCGACGATCTGTGCTACCTTCAGCACTTGAGCTTGCCGCTTCTGGCGTGCGCGCACACCGACGATGACGCGCGCCCCGCGTTCGAGGGCAACATATACCGCCGTCCGCCCAACCGCGCCGAGCGCTCCCGTCACCAGCACGGTGTCGCCGCGCTGCGGCGCGATACGTTCCATCAGCTCTGCTCCGGTGGAAACGACCAGAGGCAATGCGCCAGCCTGTTCGATATCGAGTCCTTCGGGTACCGGTGCGAGCACCGCGCTCGGTACGACCACGAACTGGGCATACGTGCGGTTGCCCAGCGCCATCACCTTCTGGCCGACCTCGAAGTCCGACACTCCGGCGGCGGTCGTGCTGACCTCACCGGCGAGGTCACGGCCGAGTATCACCGGAAACTGCAGCGCCATGGTGGCCTTGCGATCGCCGCACCGGATCTTCCAATCGATGGGATTGACACTCGTGGCTGCCAGCTTGACCAGCACTTCATTCGGCCCCGGAACGGGCGTCGGTACCTCCTCGTAGCGGAGTTGATCCGCGCTTCCATACCCGTGCATCTGGACGGCTTTCATCGCAGAAACCTCCTATTGACCGAACCCTTCCCGTGGGACTGTATAGCGCATTTCGAGAGCTATTGATGTAGTGGTGCAGGTCGGGGTGTTCCTCATTCGCTCGCACCGCTTTGCGCATAGCGTCATGGAAAAAACGCGACTGCTTGCCCGTTCAATCGCGGGCATCGCACGACTGCGCAAAGGCATCGACCACTCGTGAAGTCGAAGGCTACAACCACGTCCCGAGCGACGCAGTAAAGGGTCCCGTCCGGACCGAAGCGCAGACCGCGAGGTCCCCTGAATTGCGCCGATCCCCTGGCTGAGAAGACACGAACGAGCTGACCGTCTGCGATGTCATACTCGCGAACGCTGGCTACCGCATCCGCCCCGCCGAACGGGTGCTCGCTGGAAACCACGATGTTGCCGTTGGGTGCCACGGCGAGGTCGAGTGGGCTGAGGGCCGGATCACAGACTAGCCGCGACGGTTTGAGAGTCTGGCCGCGGGCGAAGGCAACGACGGTGTTGTCCCCCTCGGCATTCGGGCCGATGCCCGAGGATAGGTACAGTACGCCGTCTGCGCCAAACGCAAACCCTCGAGGGAACGGCACGATTCCGGGCGGCAGAAAGCGCTGTCCTGCCTCGTCAAGCGTCGCAGAGAAGGCCATGATCGTGCGGGCGCTGCGCATTCCAACGTAATAGCGCCCATCGGGTCCGAAATTCCCCCCGCCCGGATTGAGTTGGGGAATGAGGCCGGTGTCCCGCACGACTTTCCCGTCTCGATCGAGCGCCAGGACTCGATCGCTGCCGCTATTAAGAAAGAGCAGCTCATTCTCTTGATCGACCGCCAGACCCCGCGGATCGTCGATACGAGCGTCGTTGCTGAAGGCGCCGAGGTGCCCGCCGTTGCTATTGACACCAGAGGCGCTTGTAACGAGGAGAGGCATTGGAAGAGTGCCTCATCAGGCTCGAAATGCCCCGGTCACGTGATCTGCGAGCGCCCGCGCAGCGGCCTTTGCTGCGCGCCCCGCCGGAAATACCGCGTGCACGTCGACCGAACCCATCTGCCAATCCGGCAGGAGGCGAACGAGCGTCCCGTTGGCAATCGCCTTATGCGATGCGATCATGCCAGTGGTCGCGATCCCCAAGCCCGCCACTGCAGCCGCAACCGTTGCCTCATTGGATGAAACGACAAGCCGGCCTTGTAGGTGCACTGAGACGCGCCGCCCTGCCTTCTCCAATGTCCAGTCCGTGCCCATGGGTCCGGCAATGATGGCATGCGCGTTCAGATCCGCCGGGCCCTTCGGGCCGCCAGCCCTTGCGAGATAGGTTGGCGAGGCCACCAGCACCCGTTCGATGCTGCCGAGCCTGCGTGCTGTCGCCCTGGAATCATCAAGGGAACCAAAACGGAAGGCAACATCCACCCCTTCGGTGATCAGCGCCTGCCGCTGATCGTTCACGAGCAGCACGATCCGTAGCTTCGGGTTTCGCGTGAGGAACTCATCCAACTTGGGAATGATCGCCTGTTCAGTGAAACTGGAGGATGACGCCACCCGCAGGACCCCGCGCAACTCATCGGTGCCGCGCACCACGTGGTCGGCTTCGTCAAGGGCCGCGACTGCCGGCTCTACGCGTGCGAGGTACTCGGCGCCCGCTTCGGTCAGTGACAACGCGCGAGTGCTGCGCGTAAAGAGAGTCGCGCCAACCTCCTTCTCCAGCGTGGCTATGATGCGCGAGGCCGTAGGTTGGGATAGCCCAACCTCGCCGGCGGCACGAGAAAAGCTGCCAGCTCTGGCAACACGAAGGAAAAGTCTCAGGGCGGACAGGCGATCAGCCATATGCACCGCGATTCATTCAAAATCCGCATATATCTTAGTCGCCCGAAGCCTCTGGCGCGCGCTTTTTGAGAAGCGCAGATTGGCACACGAATCGATGCGCTGCCAATGCCCGGAGATGCCATGAGACTGCCCGAAAGACTCGCCGCCTTCCGTACCAACTTCGAAGCCGGTGGCCCGCTGCACCACGCTCCTGCCTGGCCGTCGGCCACGCTAGCTCGCTGTCTGATGGCAGAACGCTAAGGTTCCCTTTTTGAGAGGAGCATTGCAATGAGCAGGTCTGTTGTTCTTATTACGGGGGCCTTGAGCGGTATCGGCCGCGTTACGGCACTCGCGTTTGCTCGGCAGGGCGATCAGGTCGTCGTCAGCGGCCGTCAGGAAGACAAGGGGAATGTGCTCGTCGCCGAGCTGCGAGCGCTCAAGGCCGACGCTGAATTCGTACGTGCCGACGTCAGGTTCGAAGCCGAGGTCCTCAATCTGGTAGATCGGACCGTGCAGAGATTTGGCCGGCTTGATGTCGCAGTAAACAACGCCGGCACGGAAGGTGCGTCGGGACCACTGGTCGAGCAGTCGATCGCCAATTACGATTCCACTTTCACCGTAAATGTGTTGGGAACACTGCTCTGCCTGAAGTACGAGATGCGTGTGATGCTTCGTCAGGGGTCCGGCTCAATCATTAATTTTTCGTCAATCGGCGGCCAAGTTGGGATCGCCGGCGCCTCCGTGTATGTGGCGAGTAAACACGCAGTCGAGGGCCTGACCAAGAGCGCCGCCCTGGAGGGGGCCGCGGCCGGTGTGCGGGTAAATGCTGTCGCTCCCGGACCGGTGGAAACGGAGATGCTCGAGCGTTTTGTAGGCCGTAGCGAAGAAGCCAAAGCGAACTTCCTTGCGACGGTACCTGCGCGTCGGGCGAGCACACCCGAGGAGATCGCCGAGACCGTTCTTTTTCTCGCAAGCGACAAGGCGCGCTATCTGACCGGTCAGCGCATCGCCGTTGATGGCGGCTACACGGCGCAATAGCGTCGTCGACAACGGCATGGAAACCCCCAGACAGGAGATGAGGACCTGCACCAAGCACCTGGGCGCGCGCATCGGCCTCATCCCGCTGCTGCACACCTGGGGCTCGGCCCTCACTCACCATCCGCATGTACATGGCATCGTGCCCGGAGGGGCCTGGCCCTGGCTGCCGCACACGGCCGCGGCCAGCTACGCTGCATGCCCCTGCGCCATCAATGCCGGCGCCTGCGGCCATCACCCCAGCCAGCTCGGCCCCTCGGTTCGAGTGCCGGCACTGTGGCGCGCCGATGTTGATCATCCAGATCCTTGCCCGCGCTCAGCACATCTGCGGACCACCCACCTCGAGCGCTGCGCCATGAGCGTGCCGCATTCTTTCCGCGCAATACCGCCGCCGGCACGATCGGCTGGCCTCGCACATCGGGGCAGGCGTCGGATCAAGCCTTAATCCCTGCGGTAAGTCGGCGGCGGCTGCTCTCGGGAAGGGCGATGGGAGGATAGAGCATGGGATCGCGCAGCTTCGCCAGTATCGGCCGCGACCGTGCCTCCCACGAGTTTCATACGCTCCGCGTCGCCACCATCGGCGGGACGTTGGAGGCACGCAGCGCAGGACCCAGGATCGCGATCTGCCCCAAACACCACAATACAACCGCCCCGACTGGCAGATAGAAGAACGGCAGACGTCCCAGTGCGTAGAAACTCATAAGCGTCGCGTTGATCGCGAATGCCAGCACGACGCCGAGAGCGATGCCGAAGGTGACAATCAGGAAATTCTCGGATTGGAAGTAACGGAGGATATCCCTGCGCGTCGCGCCCAGCGCGCGGCGAATACCGATTTGTTTGCGGCGCTGCGCCACCCAAAAACTGGCAAGTCCGGTAATACCCAGCGCCGTTACGATCAGTAGCGCCAGACACACGCCAACCAGAAGTCCGGCCATGGCGCGATCGCTTTGGAAATAGTCGTCGCGCAACTGATCGAAAGTGCCTTGTTGCAGCAATGCGCGATTTGGGTCGAGTTGCTTGAGTTTGGCGACAACCGCTTTCAGTACACGTGCGCGATCTTGGGGGGTGCAACGGATCACGTAAAGGCCGCCTTCGCTCGAGTTCACGCTAACCGGCAAGACCATGCTGTAGCCGGCACCTTTGGACAGCTCGCCCGCTCGGGTCAGCCGCGCGAGAATGCCGACCACCTGCAAGGCAATATTCTTGCCGAGATAAACCGTCTTGCCCAGGGCGCTTTGACCCGGCCACAGACGTTGCGCCATCGCTTGCGTAATGAGCGTGACATGCGGGAACTTGTTCAAGTTACCCGTCTCCATTGCGGTCGCGACTTGTGACGAGTCCACGAATTCGTCCGGCTGGAATCTGCGACCGGCAATCAGCGACACTCCTAAGGTTGGTAGCAGGTCCATGCCAAAATACGCTCCGACGTCGAGCGACGGCTGCTGCTGCTGGGGATCGAGTTTGATGTGGTCGTTTGGGCCGTCCGTGGAGAATGGCACGGCATCTACCAGCGCCACCTGCTTCACGCCGGCAATTTCCCGTAACGCCGCCAGATCGGTTTGCGCACGTGCATTAGCATCGGGGCGATCGCCGATGTAAGCCATACGCACGAGCGCCAGCTCGTGTTCGGCGATACCGCTTGGCATCTGCGTACGTTCGAGACGCTGCGAGATCAGAAACACGGCGTTGCAAACGATCGCGCAGGTCAGGGCGATCTCCAGGATCAACAGCCCCATGACCAGCTTGTGCCGGCGCAATGCAGACAGGATCGGTCGGGCCTCCATATCATTCGCTTTTCAATTGCAACGCAGGTGGAACGTAAGACACTCGTCTCGCTGGCAGCACACCGGACAGCAAGCTGGCGCCAATCGCCAGCAGGAAGGTAATCAGCAGCATGGCGGGATCCAGATGCGCCAGCGAGGCGTACTCGGTTGGCCGGTGACGTACCAGCGAGAGGCCGAGCAATGCGAGCAATAGTCCCCCGATTCCGCCGGCAAGACCGACTGCGCCGGACTCCACTAACAATTGCCCGAACAGTGCACGACGCGAGGCCCCCATAGCGCGGCGTACGCTCAATTCGCCTTGCCGGCGCGTGAACTTGGCCAGCATCAGGCCGACCGTGTTGACCAGGCATACCAGCAGGAAGCCGAACGCCAGCCACGTCTGCAGGCGCACGTCCTTCGGTACCACCCCGTTGTAGTCGAGCCACTGCATGACATCGCGCAGACGCACGTTCGGCGGGCGCTGGAAGCGCCCTGATGCTCTCTGTTCCTCTGAGTACTGAATCAGGAACTGCTTGTACGCGGCGGCCTTGCCAGGCGTATCGAGCTGCACCCAAAACTGCAGCCACACGCAAGGGGTATTTTGGTTCATGCGCACGCCGCCGCCATTGCCCCAGCATTCGACGTCGCCGTCGTGATCGAACCTTACGTCCTGCGACGTCGATAGCGGCACGTAAACGCCCTCGTTCTCGTTGTAGCTCTTGCGAGTGAGATCGTAAAACTGTGGATTGGGGCGCCAATCTCCAAGTACCCCGGTAATGCGGAACTCATGCCCGGCCAGGCGCAACGTCTGTCCAACGCTGTCTTTGCCTGCGAATAATCTGTCATTGAGTGCGTGACTGATCACGACCACGCGCGCCCTGTCTTCGTCATCGGTCGTACTCCACGAATGCCCATACTGGAACTGGACGTCGAACATCGGGAAGAAACCGGCGGTGGTGAAGCGCGCGGGTTCGAAAAACGGGTCCAGGTTGGGTTGTGTCGACTGGATCGCCACGTTGCCGCCGGTCATCAGCGCCTGACGGTCGGCGCGTGTGGCGCGCAGCAAATTCATGCCGTCGATCCATGTTACCTGTCTCGGCGGTTCCACACCCCGTGCGTAATCGAACAGGTCGCGCGGATCGATTTGCGGGAAATAAAGCGTCGAACTCTTGCTGGGGATCGGGTTGCCCGACAGTACGCGCAACACTGTCAGCGTGGTCATCGATGCGCCGATCCCGAGCGCGATCGCCAGCACCATCAGACCGGTGAGAATCGGCGTGCGCTTCAGGCTGCGCAGCGCGAGGTCGACGTAGTATCCCAGCATATACGCACTATCCGGCACTATTGCCGCGTCACCATGGCTAAAGCAAGGAAGGTGCCAAGGCGTCGTATGGAAGTTGTGTCAGTATTTCAGTACGTTAGCAGGTCGAGCCGATTAAAGAATTAGGTGTCCGCGGATGTCCGCGGACATTTCGCCGGACACCATCGGCGGACACCGCCTTACCGGCGCTGCGACCCGCTGGTCACTCGGGGAGAAAATACGCTGAGTGGCCGGGGGTCGATACGATGAGGATTCTTCTTCCGCCGTCATCCTTACTTGCTTGGGATACATTACCGTGGTAATGTGACGGACATGGCTATAGCCCTCTCAAAAGTCACCGCGCAGGGTCAGATTTCAGTGCCGTCGGAGGTCCGCAAGAAGCTCGGAGTTGGGCCGGGGTCCGTGCTCGAATGGGACGAGCAGGATGACCAAGTGGTGGTTCGCCGCGCAGCTCGGTATACGTCCAAGGATATTCATGGCGTGCTCTTTCCAGAGGAGACCTCCGAGAAGGCCCCGAAGGACGTGAAGGAAGCCATTCGGAAGTACATCCGCAAACGGCATGCGCGCCGTTGATACCAATCTCTTAGTGCGCTTGGTCGTGCGTGACGATCCGGTGCAGGTGCGTGCCGCGGAGGATTTCATCGCTGGTGGCGCCTGGGTATCGCACCTCGTGCTGGCCGAGACTACCTGGGTGCTCGATGCAGTCTACGAACGCACGGCGGAGCAGGTCGGGATGGCCGTGGATATGCTCCTCAATCATAAAGAGATCACCCTGCAGGACGGCGAGGTGGTGACCGCCGCGCTCGAACACTTTCGCGGACGCCCCGCACTGGGCTTCTCCGATTGTCTGGTCGTGGAAATCGCGCGCAAAGCAGGGCATTTGCCGCTCGGGACGTTCGATCGAGGCCTCGCAAAGATAGACGGCGTGCAACGCTTGAAGTAGCTGAATAACGCCGGCTTTGGTTGACCCCGTTGGCGGCTATTTCCCCAGAATCTTCTCGTTCATTTTCTGCACGATGTTGCGGGTTTCCGTGGCGGCGAGATGCACGTAGCGGCTCACGACGCCCGACTTCCAGCCGCCAATGGCCTTCAGCTGCTGCTCGCTGGCGCCCTCACGGGCGAGGTAGGTCGCGGCGGAGTGCCTCAGATCGTGGAAGCGGAAGCTTTTGACGCCCGCCGCCTCACGAACACCCAATTGTCGCCGAGGCGCCGGACCTTTCCGTGTTCGGTGAGCAGGCGCTTGGCCTCGGCGTGCAGCCAGGCCGATCGCGGGGTCGCATTCTTCGTGAACCGGAACAGGAGACGCCCCTCCTTGAGATTGACATCCGGCCACTTGAGATTGCCGAGCTCCCCGGCCCGCGCAGCCGTGGCAGCGCCAGCACGACGAACGTGTGCAGCACTGGGTCCTTGACCGTCTCTCGCAGGAGGGCAGTGCGTTCCTCCTCCGACAGGAAGCGCACGCGACCGCGGCCCTCGTTGAGCTTCCCGACGCCGTCGAAGGGATTGTGTGAGACCCAGTGCCACCCCTTGCGCGCCACGGTGAACAAGTGGCTCAGCGCGGCGAGGTAACGGTTGACGGTCGCGGGGCTGCGGGGATGTCGGTTCGGCAGCTCGCCTTTCTTGACGGTGGTGCGCGCAGATCCCGGATTCGCGCGCGTGAAGGTCTCGTGGGCGAGCTTGCCGCGGTGTTCGACCAGGATGGCCGGCGTCACGTCGGCGAGCTTCAAATGGCCCAGGTGCTTCTTCCACCAGGGCAGGTTCGAGCGAGAGGTGCTGCCGTTACGCTTCTTCGGGAGCTCCTCCTCGAGATAACGGTCGATCGCCTCCGCGAGCGTTCGCCGGCGGGCTTCGACGCTGCGGAAGGTGCCGGCCCTCGATCATGTCCGCTTCGATCGTCGTGGCCCAGCGCTCGGCGAGGCGCCGCGTGGGAAAGCTCGCGGTGCGAGTGGGGAAGCCGTTCATTCGGACCTGAACGTGAAACTGCCCGGCGCGTTCGCGGATCGTCGGCACTGCCTCGTCCCACTTGGCGCGAGAGGAAACTACTCTACACCGGTGTGCCAAAACTGTGCCACGTACCGCAGTGGTTTCGAGGAAATGAGCGTAATACGCTGAAGGACAATAATTAATTGGCTCCCCGGGTTGGACTCGAACCAACGACCAACGGATTAACAGTCCGACGCTCTACCAACTGAGCTACCGGGGAGTAGAAGGGCGCGTCCGCTAGCCGGACGCTCGAATGAGCTGTGACAGGCGGGCGGCGCGGATTCTCCGGGTTCTGCCGCCGATCCGTCAAGCCGCCGAGCGCGTCAAAGGCCGGCCTAAGGCGCGGCCTCAGTCGCCAGCTTCAGCCTCAGGCGGTCTTGACCCGTGCCTCCTGCGGCAGCACGGCGCGGATGCGCTCGATGGCGCTCTCCAGCGTCTGCTTGCTGCAGGCGAAGGACAGGCGCATGTGGCCGGGGGCACCGAAGCCGGAGCCTGCAACCACGGCGACGCCGGCCTTGTTGAGCAGGTACTCGGCGAAGGCACCATCATCGCGCATCCCGAGATTGCGCATTGCGCCGCGTACGTCGGCAAACGCGTAGAACGTGCCGGCGCAGGGCAGACAGGAGACGCCGGGCAGGCTGTTGAGCGCCGGGACCACGTAGTCGTGGCGCTCCTTGAAGGCGCGGTTCATGTCGGCGACGCACTGCTGATCGCCGCTCAGCGCGGCCAGCGCCGCGCGCTGCGTCATGCTGGCGGCGTTGGAGGTGGACTGGCCCTGGATCGTGCCCATGGCGGTGACGATCTCCTTCGGGCCGCCGCAGTAGCCGATGCGCCAGCCGGTCATCGCGTAGGCCTTGGAGCAGCCGTTGATCGTTATGGTGCGCTCATACAGCTCCGGTGCCACCGTGAGCAGGCTCGCGAATGGCTCGGCGGCCCAGTAGATCTTCTCGTAGATGTCGTCGGTGCCGATCAGCAGCCGCGGATGCTCGACCAGCACGTCGGCCAGCGCGCGCAGCTCCGCACGCGTATACGCCGCGCCGGTCGGATTGCTCGGGCTGTTGAGCAGAAACAGCTTCGTCTTGGGCGTGATCGCCGCGGCCAGCTGCTTGGGGGTGATCTTGTAGCCCTGCTCGGGGCCGGCGCTCGGGGTGACGGGGATGCCGTCTGCCAGCATCACCATGTCGGGGTAGGACACCCAATACGGCGCCGGGATGATCACCTCGTCACCCGCGTCCAGCACCGCCATGCACAGGTTGAACAGCGTCTGCTTGGCGCCGGTGGATACCAGGATCTGCGGCCGCTCGTAACTGATGCCATTGTCGCGCTTGAACTTGGCGATGATGGCGTCCTTGAGCTCGTTGATGCCATCGACGTTGGTGTAGCGCGTGAAACCCTTGCGGATCGCCTCGACACCGGCGTCCGCGATCGGCACCGGGGTATCGAAATCCGGCTCGCCCGCCCCCAGACTGATGATGTCCTTGCCTTCGGCCTTGAGCCGGGCGGCCAGCGCGGTGACGGCGAGGGTCGGCGAGGGTTTGACGCGCTGCGCGCGTCTCGAGATGGTTAACGGCACTGAATCCCCTTGGGTGGACGCCCGATAACAGGTCGCTACGGGTAGCTAGGACGTATATTAAGAGATTCTGCGCGTGCCGACCACGCGCAGCGGTGGTACGCATGCCCGATCCCGTCAATCGCTTCGAATTGCAGGCCGACTACGTGCCCGCCGGGGACCAGCCGGAGGCCATCGAGCGCCTGGTCGACGGCCTGACCTCGGGCCTGTCGCATCAGACGCTGCTCGGCGTGACCGGCTCGGGCAAGACCCACACCGCGGCCCGCGTGATCGAGCGCCTGCAGCGCCCGACCCTGGTGCTGGCACATAACAAGACGCTGGCGGCGCAGCTCTACGGCGAGCTGCGCGGCTTCTTCCCGCACAATGCGGTCGAGTACTTCGTGTCGTACTACGACTATTACCAGCCCGAAGCCTACGTGCCCTCGAGCGACACCTATATCGAGAAGGACTCCTCGGTCAACGAGCACATCGAGCAGATGCGCCTGTCGGCCACCAAGGCGCTGCTGGAGCGGCCCGACGTGATCATCGTGGCCACGGTGTCGTCGATCTACGGCCTGGGCGATCCGAAAGCGTATCTTTCGATGGTGCTGCACCTGGTGCGCGGCGAGCGCATCGACCAGCGCCGGCTGCTGCGCCGCCTGGCCGAGATGCAGTACACCCGCAACGACATGGATCTGCAGCCGGGCACCTACCGCGTGCGCGGCGACATCATCGACATCTTCCCGGCCGAGTCGGGCCGCGAGGCGCTGCGGGTCGAGCTGTTCGACGATGTGCTGGAGAACCTGTCGTTGATCGATCCGCTGACCGGCGCGGCGATCGGGCGCATCCCGCGCTTCACGGTCTATCCCGGCACGCACTACGTGACCCCGCGTGAGCGGCTCACGCAGGCGATCGATCAGATCCGCGAGGACCTGGCCGAGCGGCTCGCGCTGTTGTACCGCGAGGGCAAGCTGCTCGAGGCGCAGCGGCTCGAGCAGCGCACGCGCTTCGATCTGGAGATGATCCAGGAGGTCGGCTACTGCTCGGGCATCGAGAACTACTCGCGCTACCTGTCCGGGCGCGGAGCGGGCGAGCCGCCGCCGTGCCTGTACGACTACCTGCCGGCGAACGCGCTGCTGATCGTCGATGAGAGTCACCAGACCATTCCGCAGCTCGGGGCGATGTATCGCGGCGATCGTTCCCGCAAGGAAACGCTGGTGGAGTACGGTTTCCGGTTGCCATCGGCGCTCGACAATCGGCCGCTGAAGTTCGAGGAATGGGAAGGCCTGGCACCGCAGATGATCTTCGTGTCGGCCACACCCGGCCCGTACGAGGCGCGCAAGTCCTCGCAGGTGGTCGAGCAGGTGGTGCGCCCGACCGGGCTGGTGGACCCCGAGGTCGAAGTGCGGCCGGTACGCACGCAGATCGATGATCTGTTGTCAGAGATACACCGCTGCGTGGCGCTGAACCAGCGCGTGCTGGTCACCACGCTCACCAAGCGCATGGCCGAGGACCTGACCGAGTACCTGCACGAGCACCGCGTGCGGGTGCGCTACCTGCACGCCGATATCGAGACCGTCGAGCGGGTGGAGATCATCCGCGACCTGCGCCTGGGCCGCTTTGACGTGCTGGTGGGCATCAACCTGCTGCGCGAGGGCCTGGACATGCCCGAGGTGGCGCTGGTGGCGATCCTGGACGCGGACAAGGAGGGCTTCCTGCGCTCGGAAGGGTCCTTGATCCAGACCATGGGCCGCGCCGCACGCAACGTGCACGGCCGGGCGATCCTGTATGCCGACACCGTCACCGGCTCGATGCAGCGCGCGATGGCCGAGACCGATCGGCGGCGGCGCAAACAGGTCGAGTACAACGAGAAGCACGGCGTGACCCCGCAGAGCATCGTCAAGCCGGTGGTCGACATCATGGAAGGTGCTCATCTGGCCGCCGGGCCCGCCGGCCGCGGTGGTGCCGGCCGCAGCAAGGCGGGCCGGGCGGCACTGGCCGCCGCCGGCAAGCTCAAGAGCGTCGGCGACATCGCCCGCGAGCTCAAGCGCCTGGAGACTGAGATGTACCGGCTGGCACGCAACCTGGAATTCGAGCAGGCCGCGCTGCTGCGCGATCAGCTCGACGAGCTGCGCAAGCTGGAGCTGGAGGTCAGCGCCGGTGCCGCGGCCTCGTACGATCTGGCCGCCGCGCAGCCGTACGACGCGAAGCCAGCCAAGGCCGTACCGAAGGCGATGTGACCCCTTGACAGTCGGGCCGGCGTATGTATTCTACGCGGCCCCCTCGCCGCAGCGCGGCGAGCCGGTAATCCATGCGACGCCAGCGGCAGTGGGGCCGGCCGGCGGCGTCGCCGCTCGTATCGACACCATGAAATTCCTCGAGTTCGACCTGGGCGCAGCGGTGCACGACGACGGCGCTTTGCCGCTGCGCATTGCCCTGCGCGCCGATCTGTCCGACCCGGGCGATGCGATCCTGAAGATCCGCGCGCTGCAGGCCTTCGACCGCGGCGCCGTGCGCTATCCGATCCATCGCACCGTGCGCTGCGCCGTGCGCCGGCCGATCGAGGCGCTGTTCGACGATCTGGCACTGCGTACCGGCCTGGTCACGCAGCGGCTGGACAGTGCGCAGCTGCTTCTGGACGGTGCCGGCGCGTTCGTCACGGCGCGCGGTTCGCGCAAGACCGACTACAGCTCCTGCGTGTTCGAGATCTGGGCCGAGAGCGTCGCGCGCGCTGACGGCGTGCGTGAGGCATTGCTCGCGGTGGTCGGCGAGCAGCTGCTGCGCCAGGAGATGTTCACGATCGATTGGCATTTCTCCAGCGCGCACTGCGGGCTGACCAGCGCATCGTTCGAGGAGATGGCCGATGCGCCGCTGCTGGACGAAGCCTATCCGACCCTGGGCGAGCCGGTGAGCGCCTTCATCGAGCGCTACCTGTCCGGCCGCGAGACTGTGCTGATCGTGCAGGGTCCCCCGGGCACCGGCAAGACGCGTCTGGTGCGAGCGATCCTGGCCGCGATCTCGCGCCGCAAGGACGACAGCGCCAAGGTGCTCTATACCGCCGACAAGCGCACGCTGGAGAACGACGAGATCTTCGTCGAGTTCATCACCGGCAGCCACGACGCCTTCGTGATCGAGGATGCGGATTACATCCTCACGGCGCGCGCGGATGGCAACCTCGATCTGCACCGCTTCCTGGCGGTGGCGGATGGCGTGGTGCGGGCGCAGGGTCGCAAGATAGTGTTCACCACCAACCTGCCCAACGTCGGCGACATCGACGAGGCGCTGCTGCGGCCGGGCCGCTGCTTTGCGGCGGTACGCACGCGGGCGCTGATGCGGGAGGAAGCGCAGGCTCTCGTGCGGCGCCTGCGTGCCGCGGGCAGCGTGCCGGACGGCAGGGAGCCGGTTTTGCCGGCCGACGCGGGCGGTATTTCGCTCGCGGCGCTGTATCGCGCCATCGAGGAGGCGCCGGCGGGCTGGCTGGGCTAATGGCGCGGCAAGGTAGAGCGGCGCTTGCCACCCGTCGAGGTGCTCGGTATCGTCCCCGCCCTTGAACCTCGCCGATGCCGTAGGCGCGTAGCTCAGTGGTAGAGCACTTCCTTGACATGGAAGTGGTCGCTGGTTCGATCCCAGTCGCGCCTACCAACTCCTTCTTTCGCACGACGTGCGCCTCAACAGTAAGCGACTGAACTTACGAGGGTTTTTTTATCTGGCAGCTCCGGCAGCCTGGAATGACGTTACCCCACTGCACACGGGCGAGCGTTGAGATGATCCGATTGGACAGCTGCATGCTTGAAATGTGCAGGACGATGTCGGGTGTCAGCGCTAAGGTGTTGCTCGAACATGCCCCTGGAGCAGGGGAGTAGGGCGAGCACCCAAAGAACGCCCGATGGGCCCACAGGATAGTTGAGAGCAACTGGATCGCTGCTGCGGAAGTAAAGGCTTTCCCTGGCGCTCTTAAGATATAGGCGCGCAGTGGACCTCTCACCCTGGCTGCTCGAGACACGATACCAAGCGTAGGGCTGCACGCCCGCGGTCGCCTAGCTCATGGGATCAGTCGCCCGTCGAGCCGTCCGGCAATTGAAGGAGAAATGGTAATGGCCGAGAAACAGACCATACAAACCACGGGACTCAATGGTCCGGCGCGCAGCCAGCCGCTCACTTCCAAGGAATTCCTCGAGAGCCTGCGTGACGGCCGCGAAATCTGGATCTATGGCGAGCGCGTGAAGGACGTAACCACGCATCCCGCATTCCGCAATACGGTGCGGATGCTGGCGCGTCTCTACGACGCCCTGCACGATGAGCGAAAGAGCATCTTGTGCTGTGACACGGATACCGGCAACGGCGGCTATACGCACAAGTTCTTCAGAGCTTCGCGCAACGTCGAAGAAATGGTCGGGGCGCGCGACGCGATCGCCGAGTGGGCCCGCGTGACCTACGGCTGGATGGGGCGCAGTCCGGATTACAAAGCGGCCTTTCTGGCCACGCTTGGCGCCAACTCCGATTTCTATACTCCCTACCACGAGAATGCGCGCCGATGGTACAAGAAGGTTCAGGAAGAAGTGACCTTTGTCAACCACGCCATCGTCAACCCCCCGGTGGACCGCAACAAAGAGCTGTCCGAGGTGCGCGACGTCTATATGCACGTGGAGAAGGAAACCGACGCCGGACTGATCGTCAGCGGAGCGAAAGTGGTGGCGACCACTTCGACTCTCACGCACTACAACTTCATCGCCAACAACGGCGCGCTGCCGATCAAGACCAAGGACTTCGCCTTCGTCTGCATCGTGCCTACCAATGCCGAAGGGGTGAAGCTTTTCTGTCGCCCGTCTTACGAGATGACCGCGGCGGTGATGGGCAGCCCGTTTGATTACCCGCTCTCGAGCCGGTTGGACGAGAACGATTCGATTATCGTATTCGACAAGGTTTTCGTGCCCTGGGAGAACGTCTTCGCCTACGGCGACATCGATAAGGTCAATAATTTCTTTCCGCGGTCGGGCTTTCTGCCGCGCTTCATGTTTCACGGCTGCGTCCGGCTCGCCGTAAAGCTCGATTTCATCGCCGGGCTTCTGCTCAAGGGCGTGGACGCCACCGGTGCGAAGGATTTTCGCGGCGTGCAGGCGCAGGTGGGCGAGGTGCTGGCATGGCGCAATCTTTTCTGGGCGCTGACCGACGCCATGGCCCGCACCACCACACCCTGGACGCCTGGCTACGTGCTGCCGAATCTGGAGTACGGGATGGCGTACCGGGTGATGTCCAGCATTGCCTATCCGCGCCTGAAGGAAATTATCGAAAACGTGCTGGCCAGCGCGCTGATTTACCTGCCATCGCACGCCAATGATTTCAAGAACCCCGAGACGCGCAAATACCTCGACCAGTACGTGCGCGGGTCGAATGGCTACTCGGCGCTCGATCGCGTGAAGCTGATGAAGCTCATGTGGGACGCCATGGGCACCGAATTCGGCGGCCGCCATGAACTCTACGAGCGCAACTACTTCGGCAACCACGAGAGCATCCGCTTCGAGACGCTGATGTCGGCGGACATGATGGGGAATTCTGCGAAATATAAGGGCTTCGCGGAACAGTGCATGTCCGAATACGATCTGGATGGCTGGACGGTGCCCGACCTGATCAACCCCGATGACGTCAGCGCGGTGCTGAAGAATGGAAACCGGAAGACATAGGCAGGAGCCAAAAGTGGCCGGAGCTCTGCAGCGGCGGCTCGCCGCAGGCGAATTCGCCATCACGGCCGAGATCACCCCGCCAGTGTCGGCGGATCCTGAGGGGCTGCTGCAGAAGGCACGAGCTCTTGCAGGCCTGGCCGACGCAATCAACGTCACCGATGGAGCGGGCGCGCGAGCGCACCTCGATAGCCTGACCGCCGCCGGGCTCATGGTACGCGCAGGCATCGAGCCGGTGTTGCAGGTTACCTGCCGCGACCGCAACCGCATCGCGTTGCAGAGCCTACTGATCGGCGCGGCGGCTCAGGGGATCCACAACCTTCTGGCGCTGCACGGTGATGATCCGAGTGCCGGCGACCAGCCGGACACCAAGCCGGTGTTCGACCTGAACTCCCATGCGCTGCTGACTACAGTGCGGGGCATGACGCAGCGAGGTGAGCTGCCCACGGGCCGCGCTATCGGCGGCCAAATCGAATTCTTTTTCGGCGCCGCGGATATGCCGGTGGACCCCGCCCCCGATTGGCAGCCAACGAACCTGATGCGCAAGATCGAAGCGGGCGCGCAGTTCGTGCAGACGCAGTTCTGCCTGGACCCAGAACTGATGCAGCGTTATCTCGCGCGCCTCGAGCAGCACGGCATTCTGCCGGGCCTGTACGTACTGGTGGGACTTGCACCGCTCGCCAGCGCGCGCTCGGCGCGCTGGATCCGCGATAAGCTCCCGGGCTCGGTCATTCCCGAGGCGCTGATCACGCGCCTTGAAGCCGCAAGCGATCCGAAGGTCGAAGGCCAGCGCATCTGCCTGGAGCTGATGCAGCAGCTGCGCGGGGTGCGCGGCGTCGCCGGCGTACATCTGATGGCGCCGCTGAATGAGGGGGCCCTGCCCGCCGTGATCCGTGAATTTCGCTCGTCGGGCACTTCGCTTATGCAGACACGGGGTCGGTTGCCTGCGGATAGAGCAATTCCGGCTGCTCAGAGCAGCTCGAAGACGCTGTAGAGCGCCCCCGCGGCGTTGCGGTGACCGATCCCGACTGCAACAATGCGATTGAGCCAATCATACTGGGGCGCTGCGGTTTCGAAGAATGGCACGATGCGCATGTAGTATTGCGAGGGGTCGACGACTTCGCCCCCGTCGATGCGTGCAATGACGTCGGCCGGACCGTGACGAAAGCCCCGGTACTGCATGCCGATCAGAGCCTCATCGCGTGTCCTGAGCATCAGTCGCACATCAATCGTGGTCGCACCGTCGGGTCTGACGCGCTGCCAGTCGCTACCGCCATCGAGAACCTCACCCGAGAGCCGTTCGCCTTCGAACGAACCATTCGCGATTACGCCGATGCGCCGATACCCATCCGGGCTGGTTCCGATGATCTGCGGCTTACGTACCTGAATGAAAAAATTGAAAAGCGGTCGAGCGCGCACGTTCCTGAGCGTCTCTGGCAGCTGCTCGAGGGGTGGGATCGTCATGATGGTCTCCTACTGTGAGTTGCGGCGTGGATCATCAGGCAGACCGGACTCGGCGATGAGCAACGTACGATTTGTAGGCCGGGATGTCCATGCGCAGACAGCGCAGCTGCGATAACCGGGAGCACGGAGGTATCTGAGCAGTTATTTGGGAAGAAAGTGACGTCCGGACAAGAAGTTAGTGAGATACCTCGCGCTGCCAGATCCATCCGCGGCACCACACGCATTTCCTGTCTGCGCAGCGCTCGCGCCCCGATCGTGACAATTGTGAGTGCATGCGTGACAATCGCGCGAGCGCCCCATTGAGCCCAGAGGGCGCCGACAGGGGGATGCACAGCATGACGGGATCGTATCGAGGCCTGGCGCGACGCGCGGGGCGGGACTGGTGGCTGCTGCTTGCCGCGGCGGCTGTGTGTGCTGGCGCTGCCGTGCAGCCGGCCGCCGCACAGGCGGTGCCGCCGCCGTTCAGCAGCGCGCAGGTCAGCGGCGGTGAGGCGCTGTATGCGCAGGACTGTGCCGGTTGCCACGGCGCGCAACTCGATGACGGGCGCTTTGCGCCGCCGCTGCGCGGCGACGCCTTCGGGGGCCACTGGGCCGGACGCTCGCTGTCCGAGCTGTTCGATTTCATGAAGGGATCGATGCCGCCGGGGCATGAGGGCTCGCTCAGCGACGACGCCTATGCGCAGCTGATCGCCTACCTGCTCGCGCAGAACGGCGCGGCCGCCGGCGAGACCTCCCTGCCGGTGGATCGCCAGACACTCGTGAGCCTGCGCTTTCCGGGCACACAGGCAGTGCCCCAGGGTCCCGGCGGCCGGCTCGCACCCGATGCGACGCTGCCGCCTTGGCCGGCGCCGCCCAATCCGCTGGATACCTTCACCCCCGTCAGCGAGACGATGCTGCAGAATCCGTCGCCGGGCGAGTGGCTGACGTGGCGGCGCGACTATGCCGATACCGGCTTCAGTCCGCTGACGCAAATCAAGCGTGACAACGTGAAGGACCTGCGGGTTGCCTGGTCGCTATCGCTGCCCCCCGGCAACAACGAGGCCACTCCGCTGGAGCACGACGGGGTGCTGTTCGTGCACGCCCCGAGCGACCTGGTGCTCGCGCTCAATGCCGCCACCGGAGCGCAGCTGTGGAGCTATCAGCGCGCGCTGCCCAAGGGCGTGTTTCCGGCCAGCGTGCGCAATATGGCCCTGTATGGCGACAAGCTGTACTTCGGCACCTCGGATGGTCACGTGGTGGCGCTGTATGCGACCAGCGGCCGCGTCGCCTGGGATCAACTGATCATCGACGGACCGCGGTGGCGCGTCAGCGGTGGCCCGCTGGTCGCGCAGGGCAAGGTCATGGAGGGCGTGGCCGGCAATGGGCCCGGCGGCGACTACATCGCGGGCCTGGATGCGCAGACCGGCCGGCGCATCTGGACCTTTCACGACATCGCGCAGCCCGGCGATCCCAACTCCAGCACCTGGAACGACACGCCGCTTTCCAAGCGCAACGGCGGATCGATCTGGACGGCGGGCAGCTACGATCCGCAGCTGAAGCTGGCATTCTTCGGCACGGGCCAGACCTATGACACGTTGCCGCTGCTGCATCCGGTCAAGAAACCCGGCATCAGCAACGCCGGTCTGTATTTGGACTCCACGGTGGCGCTGGATCCGGACACGGGCCGGCTGGTGTGGTACCACCAGTACTTGCCGGACGACCAGTGGGACTTCGACTACGCCTTCGAGCGCCAGATCATCTCGCTGACCATCCGCGGGCAGGCGCGCAAGCTGGTGGTGACCAGCGGCAAGATCGGCATCTACGAGGCCGTCGACGCCGACAGCGGCAAGTTCGATTTCGCGTACGACCTGGGGATACAGAACTTCATCAAGGCGATCAATCCGGTGACCGGCGCCAAGACCATCGATTACAGCAAGTACCCCGACAAGGACCATCCCATCACGGTCTGCCCGCACCCAGGTGGCGGCAGGGAATGGACCCCAGGCTCATACAACCCACAGAGCCGCACGGTCTATCTTCCGCTGAACGAGTTCTGCATGGAGCTCATACCGGTGGCGAAGGGCGCTCCTGCAGCGCTGAGCTCCGGGGTCGCGTGGGCGCTCAAGCCGCGCCCCGGCAGCGACGGGCGTTACGGGCGTGTGCAGGCGGTGAATCTGCAGACACGCCAGACGACGTGGAAGACGCGCGAGCGCGCGCCCTACACCACCGGGGCACTCGATACCGCTGGCGGGGTGGTGTTCTCCGGCGCGCTGGATCGCTCATTCTCGGCCTACGATGACACCACCGGAGCGTTGCTGTGGCAGACGGTGCTCGATGACGTCCCGAATGCGGCACCCATCAGCTACCTGGCCAACGGCCACCAGTACGTGGCCGTGGTCGTGGGATTCGGCGGCCCGGGAAGCTCGACCTTCCCGGCCATGCTGCCGGAGATCCACTACCCGGCGACGCCGAGCTCCTCGATCTGGGTGTTCGAGGTGCCGGCAGAAGGCGGCGGGAATTGAGCTTTCCCGCCGCTCGCCCTGGAAAGTAGCGGCGGGCAAGAGTAATAGCCCGGGCTGGTCGTTCGCCGGCTGCGGCGCGGTGCGCCCGCGCTATACTGATATTCGCTCGATCTGGTCTGGCCGGCTCCAACGTGGCGAATCGCGACACCGCTTCCATCCGTAGCCGCGACCTCGCACTGGAACGGCAGCTGGCCGGCGCCCTGGAGGGAGAGGTCGCCTTCGACGCCTTCACGCGCGGGCGCTACGCGACCGATGCGTCGATCTATCAGATCATGCCGGCGGGCGTGGCTTTCCCGAAAACTGCCGCCGATCTGGAAGCGATACTGAAGATCACCGGCGAGCACGGCGTCGCCGTGATCATGCGCGGGGCGGGCACTTCGCAGAATGGGCAGCCCATCGGGTCCGGGCTGATCGTGGACTGCAGCCGGTACCTGGACGCCGTGAAGCACTACGACCCGCAGGCCGGCGAGATCGTCGTGGAGCCCGGCATCGTGCTCGAGCGGCTCAACACGCACGTTCAGGGCGAGGGCCTGTTCTTCCCGGTGGAGCCGTCGACCGCCTCGCGCTGCACGCTCGGCGGCATGGCAGCCAACAACTCGTGCGGCGCGCGGTCGCTGCGTTACGGCAAGATGGTCGACAACGTCACCGCCATCTCGGGCCTGCTGGCGGATGGCGAGCCGTTCCGCTTCGCCGCGGGCGCTCAGACAGGCGTTGAGGGCGGGCAGCGCGTGCATGAGCTCGCGCGGCGCATGCTCGCGCTGGCGGTGAGCGAACGCGACGACATCGAGCGGGTGTTCCCCAAACTGCAGCGCCGTGTGGGTGGTTACAACCTGGACGAGCTGCTGCGGCCGCGGCCCAACCTGCCGGGGCTGCTGATCGGTTCCGAGGGAACGCTCGCGGCGGTGACGCAGCTGCATCTGCAGCTCGCGCGGCTGCCGGCGCACCGCGTGCTCGGGATCTGTCACTTCCCGACCTTCCGCAGCAGCATGCAGATGACGCAGCACATCGTGCGCCTGGAGCCCACCGCCGTGGAGCTGATCGACCACAATGTGCTGTCGCTGGGCGCGCAGATTCCGCAGTTTCGGCGCGCGCTCGCCGAGATCACGCGCGGGCAGCCGCAGGCGCTGCTGCTGGTGGAGTTTGCCGGCGAGCAGCTGCAGCCGCTCGAGGCGGATCTGGCGCGCCTCACCGCCTGCATGGCTGACCATGGCTTTCCGCAAGGCGTGGTGGCCGTCACGGAGCCGGCGCGCCAGCGCCGCGTGTGGCAGATGCGCGAGGCCTGCCTCAACATCGTGGTGTCGATGAAGGGCGACGGCAAGCCGGTATCCTTCATCGAGGACTGCGCGGTGCCGTTGGAGGCGCTGCCCGATTACACCGATGCGGTCACGGAGCTGTTCAGCCGCCATGGCACCCGCGGCACCTGGTATGCGCACGCCTCCGTCGGCTGCCTGCACGTGCGGCCGATCCTGAACATGAAGGATCAGGGCGACATCCACAAGATGCGCGCCATTGCCGAGGCCGCCTGCGAGCTGGTCAAGCGCTTCAAAGGCTCTTATTCCGGCGAGCACGGCGACGGTATCTCGCGCTCG
>DATAWM010000014.1:0-10284 GCA_036267195.1 Steroidobacteraceae bacterium | reverse complement strand
CGAACGTGGCGATGTAATGCGTGCGCTTCTCCAGCCGCGGCACCACGTCCATCAGGCTCTCCTCCATGGCCTTCTCGATGTCATCGCGGCGGCGCGCCGAGGTGACACGCGCGAGCCCGTAGCTGAGGATCTGGCCGATGGCGGCGCGCGAGCGGGACGTGAGCTGCACCGCCTGGCGGAAATTGCCCTGCGCCAGCAGCGGGGCGATCTGGGCCCACAGCCCGCGGTTGCGCACCGCGGCGTGCGTCAGATAGATCCAGCGCTCGATCGCGATGGATATGCCCAAGACCAGCACCGCGGCGATCGGATACATCATCAGGCCGCCGCCCTGGAAGAACCGAACCACATGGTCAAAAATATTCATCGTGCTGACTCCCTTCCCGCGCCATGATCCATCGGACCGTCAAGCTAAAGTGACATAAACGTTCAATACCGCGACCTATTTCTCATCCTTGGCTCGCCCTGTCCGCGCCCCCGCCCCCGCGGCTCCGGGCTGTGACTTGGCCGACTGTGTCGCCGCCTGCAGCGCCGCGTAGTAGCGGTTCTGCCGTTCGAATACCGTGCGGTCCACCGGCGCGAGAGCCTCGTCGACCAGGCTGTTGGGCGGCCGGCCGGCAAAGTTGCCGAGCTGGTCGCGCCGCCAGGGCACCACGTACATCAGCTTCGGCAGCTCGCGGTTGCCGCTGATCTCGGTCGTGCCGAGCTCGAGGCGGTCGGCGCCGGCCGACGTCGATGACTGCGCCGCAGCCGGTGCCGCCGCGGTTGGCGCTGCCCGGGACGGCACCGCCGCGGCCTGCGCCACGGCGGCCCGCGCCGCCGCAGGCCGCGCCGCCGCAGGCGCTCCTGCGCCCGGCGTAGCCGGACCTGGAGCCGCCGCAGTTGGCGCCCCCGCACCCGGCGGTTGCGCGCTCGCCGTAGCGGCGTGCGCCGCATCCGCGTCCGCGGAGGTCTGCACCCCGGGCTGCAGGTCGGCCGGCTGCGCGAGCGCCGTGCGCATACCGAGGCCGAGGCTGATGCTCGCGCTCACGAGGAGCGCGGCGGTGAGCGTGATGCGCGGGCTGTTCATGTGGCATTCGCCTTGCCCGCGGCCGGTTTGCCGGCGGGCACGTTCGCTGAAGGGTTCGGTGCGCCTGCGGCCGGGGAGCCCGGCGCTGCTGCCGGCGGGGCTTTGATGCCGGTGCGCTGTCGCAGATCGGCGATCCAGACGCTGACGGGTTTATCCTCGCCGGTGAGCGCCTTGTAACGCTCGAACTGCGGCAATGCCGCGGCCGCATCGCCCAGGTACAGGTCGAGCAACACGCCGAGGTTGCGATGCGCCGGCGCGTAGTTCGGATCGGCGCTGAGCGCGCGCGCATAGGCTGCGCGCGCCTGCGTGAACTTGCCCTCCTGGCGCAACGTCACGCCGAGCTCGTCCCAGGCCACCGCGCTGTCGGCATCCAGCTGCGTGGCCTGCTGCAGCGCCGTCTCCGACACGTCCAGCTTGCCTGCTCGCCGTGCCAACAGCCCCAGATCTACGGCCGGTATCGCATAGCCCGGATAGCGCAGCTCGAATTGGCCGAGCTCGAGCTGCGCATCGGTGTCGCGGCCGGCGTTGGCCAGATCGGTGGCGTGCTGAAAATCGGCCAGCGCGGCGGCGCCGGGTGGCGGCACCGGCGGTGCGGCCACCGCAGCCGAGGCCGTGGCTGACGGGCCGGCCACGGCCGTGGCCGCCTGCGCACTGCTGGACGGATGCTCGCCGCCGGCCGCCTTGCGCTTCGCCTTGGCGCTCTTCGCCTTCGACTTGCTCGAATCCGCACCCGGCTGCGCTTGCGCGCCCGCCGCCGCAGCGGTTGCCGCTGCGGCGCTGGCCGCATGCGTGACGCTCACCGGGACCGTGAGCGCCGCAACCCAGGTCTCGCTGCGCTCGGTCTTGCCATAGCGGGCCGGCATCAGCTCGGCCAGTGCCGCCATGCTCTTGCGCACCGAGTCGTCGTAGATCCCCTGCTGCATGCGCCGCGCGTTGAGCTCATGGATGGCGATCGCCTGCTGCTCGAACGGATAGGCCTGATCCTCCAGCAGCGATTCGTACTGCTCGAGCTCATCGGCCGACAGTCCCTTGGGGCGCGCCGAGGACAACAGATCCTGTGCCAGCGTGTGGTAGAGCTCCGCGCTCTCGTAGGTCGCCGCGGTGGTGGTCTGCGCCACCTGGTAGGCGGCCACCTCCTTGTAGGCCTGCACGGCGGCCTCGAGCGCGCGCGTCTTGGCAGCCAGCGTGCGCTTGAGCGGTGCCACCAGCTTGATGTCGCGGAACGCATCGCGAATCGGGGCCGCCAGGGCCAGCTGCGCCTGCGCCGCCAGGTACCGGGTGCGATCGGTGCGCGCGCTGCCGGCGGCCGCATCCGCCAGCACGATCTGGCGCTGCCAGTAGCGCGCGCGCTGCAGATCCCCGCCCTGCGTGGCGATGTCGGCCAGCCGCGAGCGCACCTCGATCGCGTCCGGCACCGGCGTCGGATACTGCTGCACCAGCCGCTCGAGCATTACCACCGCGCGGGTGCTGTTGCCGGACTTCTGGTACAGGTCGGCGGCCTGGGTCAGCGCATCGTGTACTGTGGCCGGGTCCTCGGACGGATCGGAGGCGATGCGCTCGAATTCGGCGGCGGCGGCACCTGCCTGCCCGGTCGCGGCGTAGGCCACGGCGAGTTTGGAGTTGACGCCGGCGCTGTACTGGCCGTGCGGATACGCGCGCCGGTAGTCCTGCAGCACCTGGATGGCACGCGGCCACTGCTGCGCTTCGATCAGCGCGGCCGCGGCATCGTATTGCGCGGTCTGCGCGATCTTGGAGGCCGGCGCGGCGCGCGTCACGCGCAGGAAGTCCTCGGCCGCGCCCGCCTGATCGCCGGCCTTGCGCTTGCTGTCGCCCTGCTGGTAGATCGCGGCGGCGAGCCGCTCGGTGATGTCGCTGCGCTCCGGATCATTCGCGGCGGCGAGCGCCAGCGCGTGAGTGAACGCGGTCTCGGCGCCGGGGAAATCCCCCTGGTTGAAGCCCACCTGGCCGATGATGGTCCAGCCGATGCGCTGCTGCGCGCGCTCGACACCGGCGCTGCGCGCGAGCAGCAGTCGCGCGGCCTGCGCGGCGCGCACCTGATCGCCCGCCGCGTACAGGTCCTGGGCCGCGTGCGTGAACACCGTGGCCGCCTCGGGGTGATTGGGAAACGCGCGCGCGAACTTCAGGCCGGAGTCGATGGCGCGCAGGTGCACCGCGGCGCGCCCGGCCGGCGGCAGCGTGCTCTCATACTGCTGGTAGGCGACCAGGGCCGCGTAGCCGGCGGCGGGCGCCTGCGGGTGCGGCGCATAGCCGTATGCGGTGTGCTCGTATTCGGTCGCGGCGGGCAGGAATTGCTTGCTCTCGAACAGCGCGTCGGCCAGCAGATAGTTGGTCGCCGCCGAGTCCTGCTCGTTCGGGAACGAGCCGAGGTAGGCGCGATACCAGTGGGCCGCGGAGGCATAGTCGGCGTCGCTCTTGGTCTTCTGCGCCAGCGCGTGATAGTACTGCGCCACATCCTTCAGGTTGGTGCGCAGCTCATCGACCACCTGCGCATAGTCCGCATGTGCGCGGCCGTTCCAGAACGGCGCGGAGAAGTCGTAGCGCTGCACGTACTCGAGCTTGCCCTGCAGCATCAGGTCGGGGAAGCCGCCTTTGCGGTAGGCTTCGATCGCCGCCATGCTCAACGTGGGCGCGTGCTCGTCCGCCGGGTTGCGCGCGACGAAGGCGCGGTCAGTCGCCGCCGCGTCCTGGTAGCGCTGCTTCTGCACGTACAGGTCACCGAGACGCTGATACAGCAGCCAGGCATACGGCATGTGCGCGCGGCTGCCCGCAAGCTCATCGACCGACTTCGGGCCGTCCAGATAGGAGAAGCTGATGCTCATCGCACGCAGCGTGTCGTCGACCAGCGCCTGATCGGCGCGCGCGAGCTGTTCGATGCGGCGCATGCGCTCGCCGTTCGCCGGATCGATCAGCGTGTAGTCGAGCAGATCGGCGAACGAGCTCAGCGCCTGCTGGTTCTGGCCCTGCTTGAACTGCGACCAGGCGTGCTTGTACAGGCTCTGCGGGTAGAAGCGCGAACCGGCGGGTCCGAGCGCGAGCACGGCCCGGTAGGCCTGCTGCGCCTCGGGGTAGCGCTGCGCGGAGAACAGCAGCTCGCCGCGGCGGAACTGCACCTCCCCCAGGTCGCTGTCGTGCGGGTAGCGCGCCACGATCTCATCGAGCGTCGAGAGCGCCAGCGCCGTCTGCCCGGTGGTGTCGTAGGCTCGCGCCAGCTGGTATAGCACCTGGTCGTTGCGCGGATAATCCGGATACGCCTTCAGCAGCGTGGTGTACAGCCCGATCGCCTCGGCCCCCGGGGCGTCCAGCTGCGTCACCTCGTTGGCCATGCGCTGCATCATGCCGGCCTCGAGGTTCAGGTCCCCCAACCGGCGCAGGGCCTCGGCGCGCAGGCTCGGATCGGCATTCTGCAGCTGCAGGAACTGGCGGTAGTTCGCCATTGCCTCGGAGGGCTGCGGGCTCGGCAGCGCCCCGGTTCGTACCGGCACGGACGGCTGCGCCCCCAGCTGCGCGATCGTCGGACCGATGGGCCGCACGCGCTGCCCGGCGCACGCCGCCAGCGACACGGCGAGCGCCGCGAGCAGCGTCGCGCGCGCCGAGACGCCGAGGCCTGCCTGCAGCGCCGCCATCAGGGAGACCCTGACGCCGGCTTGGCCGATGCGCCGCTGCCGGCCGCAGCACCGCCGGCCGCAGCACCGCCAGGCGGTCGGGCCTGGTCGGCATCGACCGCGCGATCGTACACATTGGCCAGTGCAAAGCGCGCCTGCGCCTGGTACGAGGCGAGGCGCTGCTGCTGCTCGCGCAGCGCCGACTCTGCCAGAGCGTCCAGGTAGCGGGCCTGCTGCTGCTGGGCGCTCGCGAGCTCGGCGCGCAGGGCGTTGATGCGCGCGCCCACCGCGGCCACGCGCGCGGCGAACTGGCCGTTATCGGCCGGTACGCTCGCGCGCGCGCGCTGCACCCGCACCCAGCGGTTCTGCAGCTCATCGAGCGCGCGGTCGACCTCGCGCAGCGAGTGTTGCTCCTGGTAGCTGCGCGCCTTGAAGGCCGCGTCGAGCCGCCAGTACAGCACCCCCTTGATCAGCCGCAGCTTGTCGGCGGCGTTGTCCCGCTCCAGGCTCGGCGGCCGCTGCGCGAGCTGCGCCTGCAGGCGCGCGACCCGGTCCCATTCGGCGCGCTCCTTGGGAGTTGCCAGCGCGACCACGTCGTCGCCGGTCTCGATCGAGCGCAGCCGCGACTCGGCATCGGCCTGCATGGTGCGCAGCCGCTCGGGCGCGCCGCTCGAGAGCACCGCGTCCGCCTGCGGTACGCGCTGCGCATAGGCACGCGTGCGTGCGTCGATCATCGCCGCGAACGCCTCCATGCTGCCGTCCCAGCGCGCGAGGCTCTGCTGCATGAAGATCAGGTCGCGGTAATTCTCCAGGCCCTCCTGGAAGTCGTTGTCCGCCAGCAGGTCGTACAGATAGCGCGACTGTGGTGCGTCCGGCAGCGAGCGCAGCTGCCAGAACCAGCCGTGGCGCGCATCCTGGTCGGCGCCGAGCAGGTCCGACAGCAGCCCGCCGCCCTGCACGTGCGCGATCGCGGCGGTGAGATGGTCGGACTCGGAGCCGAAGGACTGCAGCGCGGTCTGGTAGTACTGCGCCGCCTGCGCCCCGGCATCGAGCTGGCTGAAGGCGTAGGGCACGGCCAGGTACGATTCCTGCACCGCCGCATCGAGCAAACTGCGTTGGTGCAGCTCGAGCCAGGGGGCGAGCGCCGCGCGGTACTGCCCGAGCGCCGCCTGCGCCCAGCCGTCGGCCAGCAGTGCGCGGCTCGAGTAGGGCCCGTCCAGCCGTACCCGCTGCAGCGCCGGCAGCGCCAAGGACGGTTGATTGGCCTGCAGATGCGCGAAGCCCAGGGCGAGATTGGCCTTGTCGCGCAGGCTCAGCAGCTCCTCGCTGTTGCTCCGCAGCGTGCCGACCGCCGCCAGGATGGGATCGGCCTGCGCCAGCCGCCCGGCACGCACCAGCGCCACGCCGAGATTGAAGCGCGCGTACTGCATCCAGTCGGCCGAGCCCTGCCAGTGACTGAGCAGCGCGATTGCATCATCGTAGCGCTTCTGGCTCATCAGCGAGTTGACCAGCATGTTGGTGCGCTCACCCGCAAGCTCGGGGGCGAGCTTGCCCTGGATGCGCGCAAGCGAGCTTTCGCTGCGGTCATAGTAGCCGCGCTGGTACCAGATCTTCGCCAGGTAGAACCAGGCGCGGTCGCGCACCGCAACCGGCACCTTGCCGTTCAGCAGCGCCGCGAAGCGCGTGCCGGCCTCGTTGTGCATCCCGAGCTGCAGGTACAGTGCGGCGGCAAGCAGCCTCGCATCGGTGAGGTGATGCGGCATCAGCCCCCAGTGCATGTAGGCCTCGAGCCGCGTCAAGGCCTCCAGCCCCGAATCCTGGTCGGCCCAGTAATGGAACAGCACGTCGCCGTAGGCCAGGTCCTGGATCTGGACCGGCGGCAACGCGCTCGGATCGGCGCGGCGCGCGGCCCGCGCCGCCGGCGCTGCCGCGGCCAGCAACGCACAGGCCAGCAGCGCGCAGGCCGGCAGCAGGGTACGGCGTGCGGCTCTCATGCGCGCATTATTCCCAGTCCTTGATCTGGAACTCGGGCTGCTGGGCATGCTGCAGATCGGTGATCTTCAGCTCCAGGTACTTGGCACCCACGCCCTTCTCGAATTTGACGCTGGCGGCGCGGCGATAATAGCGGTTGTTCGGACCCTTGCCGTTGAAGAACGCCACCAGCTCATGCTGGCCGGACTTCAGGTTGCCCACGTACAGGCGCTGCACGCCGCCCTTGAGCAGCGCCGAGTCCTCGCGCGGGGTGTACAGGTAATCGCTGACCTCGCGGTTGTCGATCTTGAGCGTGATCGAGTCGAGGGCGAAGAAATCGCCGACATCCACCGAGACGAACACCGCCACCTGCGTATTGGCGGGGAACAGCAGCTCCTCTTCCAGTATGAACAGGTCGCGGTTCAACTCGATGGTCTGCTTCTTCAGATCCTGGACCTGCTCATCGAGGGCGCGGGTACCGCCGGCCGCGCCGGTAGCGCTCTGCGCGCCGGTAGCGCTCTGCGCGCCGGCGGACGTGAGCGGCGCCGCTGGCGCGCTCGAGATGACCGGGGCGCTCGGCGCCGCAGGCGCCGGCGCGGCCCCGGCGGCGAACGCGCCGGCCGCGGGAGCCGACAATGCCAGCAACCACACGGCTGCCCGCGATAGCGCGGCTGTGCGGGATGTGCGGATGCGAAGCGACGGGCGAATCGGATGATGCACTGTGTTCATGGTTCCTCAATTGCCGGAGGAGCCGAGCGCAGACTGCGGCGCTTCGTCGGCGTCATCCAGCAGCGCGCGGATCTGCGTGATGTAGGAGCGATCCTCGGAGCGGTCATTGTCGTGCACGTAACGGATCACGCCGGAGCGGTCGATCAGCACGGCGGTGGGCAGGCGGTCGATCGCATAGGCGCGGCCGACCGTCTCGGCCTGGTCGAGCAGCAGCGGGAAATGGGTCGCATGCGCGCGCGCATAGCGCTGCGCCCGCGACAGATCGGAATCGACACTGACCGCGAGCACCACCAGCCCGGAAGAGCGGTAGGTGTCGTACAGCCGATCGAGCCGGGCGAGTTGTGCGGCGCACACGGCACAGCGGCTGCTCCAGAATGTCACGATCACCGGCTGTCCCAGATACTCGGACAGCCGCACGTTGTCGCCGTCGACCGCGGGCAACGCGAAGTCCGGCGCCGCCTGGCCGACCAAATTCAACGGCGCCGCCGCCGCAGCCGTGATGCCCACCAGCATCAATGCCGCAAGCCCCAGCAGCCCGGCAAGCCATCGTCCGAGGTATCGATTGAGCGCCATCATTGCTCCCCAATTTGACATCAGCCGCCGGCAAACGGCGACTGCCGAAGCACAAATGCATGACGCCGCTCGCACTTGATCGGGAAGCGCAGCGCCGGGCAGTTTGCGGCGCCGGTCACGATAGGGGAATAGCTATTTGCGTCGGCAAAAGGCGACAGCACGCGTGGCGACTGACTCGTCGCCACCCATGCACGCCGCTCGCCGACTTGCGCTCAGAGACCCGGGACGGTACCGCCGGGACCGGACACCGAGGCCAGCTGCGTAAAGGCGATCAGGCTCTTGTAGTTGTCAGCGCTGCCCAGGCCCTGCGGGACGCCGCCGGACCAGACTACCGACTCGAAGTTGGTTGCCTGGCCATGCAGCGCCATGTAGTTCAGCACCACCGTTTCCGCGAGCAGGTTGACGGCGTTGGCCGCTATGCTGCCGGTCGCGTTGACGGTACCGTCGCTGTTGTAGCTGCCGATCTGGTTCTGCAGCGCGGTCGGACGGCCATTGGGATCGTACACCAGCATCAGCGAGGCCGCGGTGGCGGTGTTGTCGGCGGTCCACACACCCTTGTCTCGCCCGGCCATCGAAGTGTCGATCATGCCGCTGGAGGCGAGTGAGCCGTCGCTGAACACGTAAATCATCAGCGGTACGCCGCGCAGCGCCGCGTATTGCAGGCAGGCGCCGATACACTGGCCGGCCTTGAAGTCACGTGTCTCTCCGGTCGCCCGCGTGCTGTCGTGATAATCGTAACCGCCCATCTCGATGGTGCCGGCACCCGCGTAGCCGTCGATGACCATCTTCATGACCGAGGCGGTCGCGAGGAAGTCGGAATCCTGCATCTGCGCGGTCGTGAAGATACCGCCGCTGCCGTCGGTGCCGACGATCAGCGAATCCTGGGTCGGATCGAGCGTCGCCGACGCGTTGCCGTACTGGTCGACCAGGTAGGCGGCATCGACATAGCTGCATTGCACGCCGGTCTGGACGCTGGGGTCCAGGGCGGGGTTGCCGGTGGCGCCGACCTGCGCCAGCTTCATGTTGCTGATGCGCACCGCCGACTCGAGCACGTCGACCGCCGCGGTCTGATCTAGCGCACCTGAGGCCACCAGCTGCCCGGTGCTGACCAGCCCGGTGACATCCGAGGGCCGCGTGACCACCGTCGGCAGTACGCTCTGGTTGATCATGTACGACGGCGCCATCGAGTTGCCGCCCGAGACCGTGGCCTCGGTGCCGATCAGCACCACCAGCGCGCCAGCCGCTCCGCCCGCCGAATTAATGCCATACATCGGGTTGTGTGGATTCAAGTCGGTGTCGGTCTGGCTGATGGCGGGGATGACCGCGCCATTGACCCCGCCCAGCGTGGTGGCGGCAGCGATGCTCTGGATGCCGCGCAGATAGGCGCTGTCACTGTGCATCGCCAGGCCCAGCGACTGATCGACGAAGCTGTTCGCACCGCCGCTACCGGGGATCATGCTGCCGGGTACGCCGAGCTTGTTGTAGCCGGCCGTGGTCAGGAAGTCGAGCTGCCCGCCCATTCCACCGACCAGTGCGTTGGAGCCGGCAATATTGCCGCCGCCGCCCAGGTCGAACGCGATGAACGGCACCTTGCCCGCGCCTGCGTGGATATTGCACCCGCCGCTCGCCGTTGACCCGTTGACCAGCGCCAGGATGTCTGGGTCCAGTGACGGCGGCGGCGTTTGCCCGAAGGCCCTGCGCGGACGAGCGAGCATGCTGAGCAGCGATCCCGCGCCGATCACGACGCCGCTGGTCGCCAGCATGCCGCGCCCGAGAAATTCGCGGCGCGTGACCGGCGCACGATGGTTGAGGTTGCGTACCTCGAACGGTAACGGGGCGCGCCGGGGCGGAGTTTTCTTTCTCATGGCATCAATCCCTTGTGGTCGGCGAGGCTCAATCCTAGTAGAGCAATGAAGTCGCGCTCGAGAGCAGTGCGGTACAGGCGCCCATCGTGACGTTCTGCGTGCTCACCGAGGGGTTCTCGGCCATCAACTTCGTGATCAGGTTGTACAGCTCCTGCCGCACGCTCGCATCGGTAGGCTGCGTCAAGAGCGTCACCGCCGGGGTACCGGCGCCCTGCCCGGTGAGGTTCTGGATCAGCGGGGTGATGATCTGGTCCATGCTGCCGGAGCTCGTGAACACGGTGCTCGCCGGGGAGGCGAAGCTTGCGGCGACCGAGCTGCCGAAGAAGGCCGGGCCAAGCACCGGATCCTGAATCAGGGTCTGGCAGTACTGCACCGCCAGCTGAGCACCGGCGATCTGATTGGCGGCGGTCACGCTCTGGATGTCGTTGACGTTGGGCAGCTGCTGCTGCACCGCCTG
>DATAWM010000013.1:0-77792 GCA_036267195.1 Steroidobacteraceae bacterium | reverse complement strand
GGTGCGTCCAGTGCAGCTCAGGGCTGAAGTGGCCGAACGCGCCGAGGTCGAAATGCGCAGCCAGATCAAAGTCGATGCCGTCGACACTGATCTTACCCGCGTTTACATAGGTCGCCTCGGTGTAGATCGGCTCGCCCTCGGCAAAGTCTGTATTGGCGTAGCTGCCATCGGGTTGCAGCACTGGCAATGTGACTGGGCCGGTGCGCGGCGAGCTGACGTTGGTGGGAGGCAAGTAGGCATTCAATGCCGGGAACTCGAGATTATCGATGATGGGGTCTGAAATCACGATGCGCCAGAAGTCGACGGACAGGTCGGTCTGCTGTATCGGCTGGAAAAGGACGCCGTAGGTGTAGTTGGTGGAGCGCTGGGGCTTGAGATTCGGATTGCCGACCTGCAGCTGGGCGCCTGGATAGGCGCAGTAGTAGGGCACGTCACCCGCGGCAGGCGGCCCCGCTAGATAAGAACCGGGCGTACCGGTGTAGTTGGCTGGTGTGGCCTGAGTTGGACACAGCGCCCCGTCCGCATAATATCCGGTGGAATAGACGTCCCCCGAATGCCCTGCCTCCGCTGCCGTCGGCGCTCGGAATCCTTCGCCGTAGGTGCCGCGGAACGTGATCTGATCGATCGGCGAATACTTGACACCGAACTTCGGCACGGTCACGCCGCCGGTGGTGGCGTAGTGGTCCCAACGCTCCGCGGCGTCGATCTCGATCCCCTTGACGATGGGCGCATTCAGTTCCACGTAGGAGTTCATGTCGGTCTGGCCGCCGTAGGCATAAGCGAGGGTCAGCGTCGGGAAATCTCCGCTGTCGACCTCTGGCGACGGCGTGTCGTCGAGGTAGCTATGGTAGTACCCGGCGCCCACACCCAGGGCGAGCGGACCGCCAGGCAGCGTGACCAGGTTGCGTGTAGCGCGTACGTCCACCACCTGCAGGGAGTTGGAGACATCACTCTCAATGTCCGGCGCAACGTTGGCCACCATGGGCCCGCCTGACCCCAGGGCATAACCGTCGGTCAGCGCTGTCTGCAGCGCTGTATAGTTGACGTAGCCGTAATGGTGCTCGTCAGTTAAGGCATACATCATGCCGGCATTGGCGTTGATGTCCCAGCCGCCTTCCTTTCCGATGAAGTCGAAGAATCCGCGGTACGTGCTCGTCACGAACTCGTTGGTTTGCTGGCCGAATTCGGACAACGTGGCAACGGGATAGTCGCCGTTCGGCATGGTAAGCGTGACTGGAGCCGAAATATACGTCGCAAAGCGCGGTCCGTAGACGGGATACTCGATCGGACTGCCAGGGGGGAGGCCCAAGAGGCCACCGGTGTTTGGGTAGGGGTCCACCTGCTCGGATTCGCTACGGAACATGGAAGCGGTAGTGGTTTCCTGCCAGTTGTCGCCCATCGTCACGGTGAAGCGTCCGAGAAGGTTGAGGTTACCTGTCTGCGGCTGGATCTCGTCGCGCGAGGGGAAGTAACTGCACTTGTCTGCGGCCAGGGCGGCCGCGGTCGGGCAGGCCGAGCTGGCGTTATAGGTCACGCCCGGAGATGTAAACGAGGTCGCGGTCGGGCTCGCATAATAGGGGGCGCTTGCGAACGGAAAAGGAGTGCCGGCTCCGTAGAGGTTGTAGGGTGATCCGGCGCCCGGGGTGTCGTTGGTGCCGCCGTACGCAGTCCAGTTGAGGGCATTCCAGGCGCCGCTGCGGGCGTCGTTGAAAATTTCATCCTGGTGGCGCCATTCCACCGCTATCCAGCCGTTGTAGCCGTCCGACGGCAGCTCGCCGATGCCGGCGATGCCGGTCAGGCGTTCGGTGGTGCCATCGCCGTGGCTGGTTGTGCCACCGTCGGCCGAGAATTCTGCTCCGGTGTAGGTCTTCTTGAGGATGACGTTGACGACGCCTGCTATCGCATCGGAGCCGTACTCGGAAGAGGCACCGTCCTTGAGGACATCAATGTGGTCGACCGCCAGCATCGGGATAGAAGAGGTATCGACGAAGCCGCGCTCATCGTCGTCCGGAATCGGATAATCAACCATGCGCTCGCCGTCGACCAAGGTCAAAGTCTCACCCACCGTCAAGCCGCGCAGCGCGACACCCGAGGCGCCGCCGGCGAAGCCGCCGGTAAACGCCTGGGACAGCGTCCCCTGGCCGTTCGCTGACAAGGCATTGAGCACTTGCTGGACGCTGGTGTAACCCGATTGCGTCAGCTCACTGGAAGTGATGACCTGCACCGGGCTTGGCGTTTCGGAGTCGGTACGTGGAATGATCGAGCCGGTAACGATGACTTCCTGGAGGTCCTGGTTGCGTTCGGTCGTCGCCTGGTCTGCCGGCGCGCTGCCAGCAGGCTGCGCTTCGGCCTGTAAGCTCAGGGCAGTCAGACTGGCGGCCACGACGGCGAGCCGAGCTCCCATCCACAGAGCCTGTTTCAATGTTCGCTTAACGTTCAGTCCCACCCTGTGAAGGGTAGGGTGATGTAGTGACAAGTCTGCCATGACTTTTCCCTTCGGGGGTTACAGGTTTTTCTACCAAATTGAAGTGAGCGTGCGACAGCGCAGTGCATGGCCAATTACTTCGCAGCAGCACACCAGGACAAATCCGCGCACGGCTTTCATATTTAGTTTAAATGTAGATGTATGGTCTTCAGCAACAAAGGTGGTGACTAAGGCGCGGAAACGGGACTTGCGTATCGCTTGCCGGATACGTTTATGAGACCGGTGCCCACTGCCACACTGCCGTCACGGCGAAAAAAAATTTCGCTCGCGTCTGTTCGCGTCCGGAGGGCAGCGCGCGTAGCGTCCTATTCGCGCGCGTGTTTGGGTAGCAGTGCCTGCGCCGGTACAGCGGCGGACCGGATTTAGGCAGGACGACTGTGTTGCATCGCAAACCGTGACACACGTCTCGTTCAGGCTGTGCTTGACCGTTGCACCCTGGAAATGCGTCAACGCAACAGGTGGGACGCTCATGCAAAGTCAATGCATGCGCGTCGCGTCCTTCTGGCGTCTCTTCAAGATTCTGCTCGTGGGACTTGCCTTCGTGCAGACAGCCGCCGGGAGCGTCGCCGACCAGTCTCCGGCGGTCTTCGAGCATCTGACCACCGCCGATGGGCTGCCGCAGGGCACCGTCGATGCCGTCGTGCAGGACAGCCAGGGATTCGTCTGGATCGGCACCCAGGACGGCCTGGTGCGCTACGACGGGCATCAGCTGGTTCGGTACGGATATCGGCGCGGCGCCGCCGACGCGCTCTCCGGCAATTGGATCCAGGCCATTGCCGAGGATGCTCACCACGATCTATGGATCGCCGTCGCCGACGGCGGGCTGGCGCGATGGAACCGTAATAGCAACCGATTCACGGTTTTTCGGCACGAAGCGGGCGAGCCAGGCTCGCTCACAAGCGATGCGGTCATCGCGCTGCTCATCGATGATGCGGACCGTGTCTGGGTCGGAACTCACGATTCAGGACTCGACATCCTCGATCCGCGTACGGGGCATATCGAGCATCTACGTCACGATCCGATGCGTGCGGACTCGCTCAGCGACGATCACATCAAAGCGCTTGCGCGCGGGGCTGGGGGGGTCATCTGGGTGGGAACGGATCGCGGGGTCGATAGGCTCGCGCCAGGATCGCGCTCGTTCCTGCACTGTCCTGCAGCCCCCGATCAACGCGAATCCTCATCGCAGGTGCTTTCCCTCTACGTCGACCCAAGCGGTACGGTTTGGCAAGGCGTCCCCGATGACGGACTGCTACGCCGGGATAGCAGCGGGAGGATTACCGGGCATTTCCGACACGTCGCAGGCTCTCCGAATTCGCTCGCGAACGACAACGTGCACGCCATCCTTCAGGATAGTGAGGGCCATCTGTGGGTGGGCACCGAGGCCGGGCTCGATATGTTCGATCCGACTACCGAGCAATTCGTGCACTACCGCCACGAGGACGACGATACCGGTTCGCTCACCGATTCCTACATCATGTCGCTCTACCAGGATGCTCATGGTCTGTTGTGGGTGGGTACGGGGGAGGGTGGCGTCAACCGCTGGAATCCTCGCAGCTGGGACTTCGCCAGCTACCGGCCCAAGTGGCTAGAGAATCGACTGGTTACCGCGTTCGCCGATGCCGGTGGCGATCGCATCTGGGTGGGATCGCTGGGCGGACTCGTGCGCTTCGATTCGCGCACCGGACGGCACGAGGACATCGATCGGATCCTCGGCCGACATGCTGCGCTGGGCGACTCGCGGGTGACCTCGCTCGAGCTCGATGCAGCGGGGACGCTGTGGATTGGAACCATGACGGCCGGTATCCGCAGCCTGTCCCCGGATGCTCACCTCAGGACTTTCGGAGTGGCCCCCGGGAGCGATCGGGCGCTCAGCGCCCCCGGCATCATGAGCCTTTACGCCGCGCGCGACGGACGCATCTGGATCGGAACTCACGGCGGCGGGGCCAACGTGCTCGATCCGCGCAGTGGCAAGGTCGTGCAGCTGCCGTTCGGATCGGGCGACACCGATGCGGTGAGCTCACGCAACGTCACCGGTTTCGCCGAGGAGCCGTCCGGAACCATGTGGATCGCGACGGACGGTGGAGGCCTGGATCTGGCCGACTCCGCCGGCCACGTGTTACGAGTGTTCCGTCACGTGGACGAGGACCCGAAGTCGTTGCCCGGCAATACCGTTCTTGGCGTGACGGTCGATCAGAGCGGCCGGGTCTGGGCGGCGACCAACCGCGGTCTGGCGCGGGTACTCGGGAGCTCCGCACGTCCCGAGGGCATACATTTCCAGACCTTTGGGCGAGCAGATGGGCTCGCAGACGACGATGTCTACGGCGTCGTGCCCGATGCGTCGGGCAGGCTCTGGATGAGCGGTAACTCGGGGCTGACACGCTATGACCCCGGGACCGGCAGTTTCCGTACCTACCACATTCAGAACGGACTTCAGGGCGAGGAATTCGACATGGGCGCCTATCGGCGGTTGCGCGCCGGACGACTGGCGTTCGGCGGCCCGGGTGGGTTCAATCTGTTTGATCCACAATCGATTGAGGATTCGAGCATCCCACCGCGCGTCGTCTTGACGCACGTCGACGTAGTCGGTGTCCCGCTGCGGAGCTCCAAACCTTATTGGCTGCTCGATCAAATCCATGTGCATGCCAGTGCGCGCATCATAACCTTCGAGTTCGCGGCGCTCGATTTCATCTCGCCGGCGCATAACCGTCTGTCATATCGGCTGCCGAACTTTAGCGACCGCTGGATTGATCTCGGCACCGAGCACGTCGTTACCCTCACGAATCTCGGGGCAGGTGATCATGTCCTGGAAGTACGCGCCGCCAGCGCCGATTCGGCTTGGGGAACCAGTCCACTGCGGATCACGATTTATAAGGACCCACCGCTCTGGGCATCGTTTCCGGCCGAGCTAGCCTATTTGATGCTGATACTCGCGCTCGTGGCGGCCGCCTGGCGGATGCGGATGCGGCGCCGCGCGCGCGCAGAGCACATCAAGCGGTTGGCCTACTATGACTCGCTTACCGGGCTGCCGAACCGCCAGCAATGTCTCGATATTGCCGGTAAGATGATTTCGCGCGCTGCCGCGGCAGGCGGGACAGTGTCTTTCGTCTACCTGGATCTGAATGGTTTCAAGCGCATCAACGATACCTTCGGTCACACCGTAGGCGATGAAGTGCTGTGCATCGTCGCCCAGAAGCTGACGCAGGCGATCGCTACGCATCAGACCGCTAACAATCAGATCGTTCTGTCGCGCTTCGGCGGCGATGAATTCGTGGTGGTGGTCTGCACGCGCTCGTCCGGTCTGGGCCTCGAGGTCGCGCGCGCCTGTCATGCCACGCTCGGTGCGCCCATCAGCTACGAAGCGGCCGAATTCTTCACGATACCGAGCGTCGGCGTCGCGGCATTTCCCGAGGACGGCGCGGACGCCGAAACCGTGCTCAAGCACGCGGACACGGCGATGTATCACGCGAAGTCCACGGGCACGGGCGGCGTCGCGGCGTACTCACCCCCGATGAGCTCGCGTTTGCGCAAGGGCATGCGGCTCGAGTCGCGCTTGCGGCGCGCGGTTCATGCCGAGTTGCTGACCGTCGAGTTCCAGCCGAAATTCCGCCTCGCCGATCAGTGGCTGATCGGCGCGGAAGTTCTCTCGCGCTGGTATGACGACGAGCTGGGAAGTGTTTCCCCGAGCGAGTTCATCGCCGTCGCCGAGGAGAGCAGCCTGATCATCGAGCTCGGCGAGTGGGTGATACGCGCCGCGTGCCGGCAGCTGCGTGCCTGGGGCGACGCCGACATCTGCCTGCCGCTCGCCGTCAATGTGTCGGGCAAGGAGCTACTGCACGGCAACCCTGCACGTACGCTCGAGGAGGAGGCCAGAGCGGTGGGAATTTCCCCCTCACTGATCGAGATAGAGATCACCGAGTCGCTGCTGGTGCGTGAGTCCCCGGCCGTGCGTACTGCACTCGACCGACTGCGTGACCTGGGCTGCCTGATCAGTCTCGACGATTTCGGCACCGGCTACTCCTCGCTCGCCTACATCACGCGCTTCCCACCGGACAAGATCAAGATCGACAAGACCTTTGTCCAGAACGTCGATCACTCGGTGACGGACGCGGCGATCGTTACCGCCATTCTCTCGCTCGGCGAGAGTCTGCGCCTGACCACTACAGCCGAGGGGATCGAGCGCAAGACGCAACTCGATTGGCTACGGGATCGCGGTTGCCGCGAAGGACAGGGGTTCTACCTGTCTCGGCCGTTGTCATCGTTACGCCTGCGGGAGCGGTTCCTGGAGAGCGATACCCTCAAGCTTGCGGCTCAGGCCGCCGGTAACTGAGCGCTATGCGCGCAGCATGCCTATGCTGCCGGCGCTCCGTGCTGGATGTCCCGGAGCCTCAGCGCGAAGGCAGGAGGATAGAGAAATGGGCCCAGGGGGCGGGCGGTGTTCTTGGGTTCGATGCTGAATCCTCGAGAGCGAAGTACCTCGAGGGTCTGGCTCAGGATCTCCGTGGCATAATCGGCCAGCGCGCACCGATGGACGCCGTATCCGAAGGTGAGGAATGCGGGGTTCTTCAGACTTTGGGGATCTGCCCAGCGCCCCGGGATGAACCTGGTGGCATCGGGCCAATAGTCGGCGTGCCGGTTGACGAGATAGGGGCACGCGATCACGACATCGCCCTGGTTAATACTCCTTCCGGCCAACTCGTGTTGACGTTTCGCAAAGCGTCCGAGCAACCACGGCGTCGGCCAGAGGCGCAGCGTTTCCAGAACAATCCAGTCGGATGAAACGCCCGGGCCGGGATCCCCCTCGGTCCCGAGCAGGTAAAGAGCCCAAGCCAGCACGAATCCCGTGGAGGAAATCGACTTGGCGAACGCTATCAGAACATCTACGAGTTCCTCCAGCGGCTGATCGGGCTCGGCCACCGCGATGATGGCGTCGAGCAGATCCCGAGGTGCCGAAGGTGGGGCCCGTTTGCGCGACCGGATTTCCCCTGCCAGCATCCAGGTGCGCTTCAGCCTCAGTAACCGGCCTCTCCAGGAGGCGTGGCGCGGTCGCGCGCCCATGAGGGATGATGTGCGGATGACGTCCTCGATGAGTCGAAACAGTCGAGGATCGCTGCCGTCGTGGAGCAGCACGGAGCGGAAGAATCGGACGAAGAACCAGTTGCCGGTATCCGGCCATTCGCTCTGTGCGCGGATGTTCGCGGCGATGGCATCGGCAAGCGCGCTGCCGGCGTTGGCATCGATGTGGCGGCGAAAGATGCTGCGGGCTTGCGTGCGGAGCTCGACCTGTTGTGAGCGCCGCCCAAAACGCTGCTCCGAGAAGAAACCCGTTCCATCAGCGACGTCGTCGTAGAGGTCCTCGGTGTGTAACAGCACGCGCCGGGCGGCGGGGGGGTCACCGATACAGACCTGATCCTCGCTGATGGCGACTGGGTCGGCACCGTTGAAGGAGGCGTCGAGGTAACGGATCGGATCCTTCGAGAATTGCTCGAAGAGAGCCATGGTACACGGGGCGATCCGAGGTTGACCAAGGGCTCAGGGAGACTGAGTCAACCTGAGCCCTTGGCACGCGGACTACCGCCAGTAAAACGCTGTCAGGTGGCCTCTGGAAGCAGGGGTCGAAGAACGAAGAGCAGCGCGAACTGCAGCAATGAAACGAGTCATAGAACTCTCCACGGTTAGGTCAATGTGCCTGAGAACGTGGGCACCACGTATAGACGAGCACGCCTAACACGAGGCTGCGCCTGGCAGGCGGACCTGTTTGCTAACGAAATCCACGGCGACTGTCGTCGTCTTCGCTCGAAACGGGGTCCGTGAGGCCACTCGTAGCCCTTTAGCATTCTCGTCATATTCAATTAGCGTGCGGAAGACACCCCCGCACACGCGATTCATCTCGGATAGGAGGAACTGGAATTTGTTCTTCGTTTGCACCCCGGAGACTCTCCCTTTTGGGTCCCAGCGACGCGCTTATCCACGCCAAGCTCACTTGCATGCCACTTTAACAGAAGATGACGGAATGTGTCATAACCTAGCGACAACTCGACATAATGCGGTGTGAGAGGTTAGCGGATGGGATCTGGCTCTCGCAAGCGGGGGTTGACGCCGGGATGAAGTGGATTGCGGCTTTCGGGAAGGGCTGAGCGCCAAGGACTTCACCGAGCCCGGTAATTTCTTTCACATGGGCGCGCCGCAGAGCACAGGATTCGATTGACTCGATGCTTTGCGTGAAGATCGAGTGGGAGTAGGGTGTCTATCGGCGCCGAGGGGCCGCGCGCCGTTTAGTGGCTGTTACGCTGCCAGCGTTTTCAGCAATAGGGCGACCAATTCGGGTTGGCTGCGGGTGCCGGTCTTCTCAAAGATTTCGGCGAGCCAGCTTTCGGCCTCCGTGAGTCCATAGACCGCTTGCAGCCGCAGCGTCAGGAGCGGTGCCGCGCGGTCGGGATCGGTGATGACGACGCAAACCGCGGGTCGCAGCGTCGAGAGCCCGGCGTATTCCCGCGAAACCGGGCCGACAAGGATGGTGTAAGGCCGCTTTCCGGAGCGCCGGGTCGCGCGCATGGCATGGCCGCCCGGCGGTCCGGCGAGGGCCCGAGCGATGAGCTCCTGCAGTCGATCGTTATCCGGCCCGTAGACCAAGGCGATGCCATTCACGGAGAGATGCACTGCGTCCGCGTCGCTCTGCAGACTCTCTGCGATGCGATTGAGAAAGATAACGCGCTTGTACTCGTCGAGCAGCCAAGCGCGGCGGGACTGCGATCAAGAAGCTCGGCCGTGCACTTCGAACGCCTCGATAACGGCGAGCGAGCGTTCATCGAACGTCATGTCGCTTCACTCGGCGCTTGAGAGCAATCTAATAGAGATGATCATTCTCGATCAACTTGGACCACCCCACTGCGTCTCTTGATCCTGGTCTTGGTCCTGGTCTTGCTCTTGGTCTGGTCGCTCACAAACTGCCACGCCAGGCCAAGTAGATCTCGTAGGGCGTCACGGCGAATCCGAGACATTCGCACGAGGACGCTTGGGTAGTTGACGTAGTGAGCGGTCACATAATAGATATCCGGGTCGGTCGCGATCAATCCTGCGCGCTGATCAAACCCAACCTTGACCACCATTGAATACGGCTCGGCTGATTTGTGAATGGCCGGGCACGCTAACAGCTTGCCGCGGACCTTCAGAGACGTTGCGCCGTGTCCCGAGCTTTCCTCGACATCGGGCAATGCCAGAGCGATCTCACGGACGGCATCGAAATCCACGGGCTTTCTTGACATAGGGACCGTGTCCTTAGGAACCCGTGCGATCAAGTTCTCTGGCAAGTCCGCGCATCAATAATGATGTATCGTAGCATCAGTAAGCACATACGCGGTATTGGGGGGCGGTCAACGTCCGGGGTCTGCCCATCCAGTGTGCTGACCCGCCTGTCTACTCATCGCTCCTGACCGGTATGATCACGCCCGCCGGTGTCGACGCTGATGTGGTGCGGCGTTTGATTGAGGCGTTCGAAAAATGACGTGGAGCAGGGGTAGGGTATGAAACGCTTGCGAGTGACCCACATCGTCCTGGCGTTGTTGTGCCTATTATATTTCATCACCTATCTGGACCGCGTCAACGTCAGTACCGCGGCCGCAGGGTTCGCCAAGGATTTCAAGCTCAACCGAACGGAAATCGGCCTGGTGTTCTCGACCTTTGCCTATCCGTACCTGGTGTTCCAGATTATCGGTGGCTGGGTCAGCGACCGGTTCGGCGCGCGACGCACGCTGATTGCCTGCGGCATCGCGTGGGCCAGTGCCACGGTACTCACCGGCATGGCGGGTGGACTGGCCTCATTGTTGATTGCCCGCCTGCTGCTGGGCTTGGGAGAGGGCGCGACCTTTCCGGCTGCCACTGCGGCGATGTCCCGGTGGGTGGCGAGGGGGCAGCGCGGTTACGCACAAGGCGTGATGCATGCCGCGGCGCGTATCGGCAACGCCGCGGCACCCGCTCTAATCGTATTCATCATGACGACTTATGGCTGGCGTGAGTCGTTTTACGCTTGCGCCGTCCTCAGCTTCCTCTGGGTGGTGCTGTGGGCCCTGACTTTTACCGAACTGCCGCAGAAGCATCCGCGCATTACGGCACGGGAGTTGGCCGCTTTGCCGGATCCGGCGGTGCAATTGCCCGAGGTTCCCTGGCGCCCGCTGTTCAATCGCATGCTGCCCGTGACGATCGTCTACTTCTGCTACGGCTGGACGCTGTGGTTGTTTCTGAGCTGGATCCCTCAATATTTCCTGCACAGCTACCACCTCGACCTGAAGCAATCCGCACTGTTCTCCTCGAGCGTGTTTTTCGCCGGCGTCTTGGGCGATACGCTGGGCGGGTTCGTGACCGACAGATTGCTCAGGCGCAGCGGGAACCTGCGGCGAGCCCGCAGCTCGATGGTATCGGTGTGCATGTTCTTGAGCATGCTGGCCATCGTTCCGCTGATGCTCTCCCACACGCTGTCTGTATCACTGGCCAGCCTTTCCGGCGGTTTTTTCTTCGCGGAGATGACCGTCGGCCCGATGTGGGCCATTCCAATGGACATTGCGCCCGATCACTGCGGGACGGCTAGTGGCATGATGAATACCGGCTCAGCGCTGGCGGCAATCCTCAGTCCAGTAGCCGCCGGCTATCTGATCGATCGATTCGGCAATTGGCAGTTGCCGTTCGTCGGCAGCATGCTGCTGATGGCGGCGGGGGTGGTGTTGGCGTTGCGCATGCGGCCGGACAGGAGGTTTGCGGACGGCCATACCCAGGCGGCGTTGGGAGCAGCGCGTATTTGACGCACTGCAGAGAGACTTTTGGCGCGCGTGCGAATACTTTCCCGCGAGCCGAGTGCGGATAGCTCGACGGGGGAGGCCATGTCGGTCAATCTTTCGGATTCGGACGGCCCGGCGATGGCGCAGATCGCAGCAGGCTCCGGCCGCTCATGCACGGTGATCGCGCTGTCGCACGACGCCGCGCTGCTCGAAGCGCTGACACTTGCGGCCGTCGGCCGCCGCGTCAGTCTCGTAACCACGGAATCCACGGATCAATTCGTCGGAGAAATGCTGGCCAATGCCGACGCCGTGGTGTTCCTGGACGCTGCGGTGGCGCCTATACCGTTGCTGCAATTCGTGGCCGGATTGCGCAGCCGATTCCCCGCGATGGTGTTGCTCGTCGCCGGCAGCGGCCATCAGTACGCGCAATTGGCGCCGCAGCTTGCGGCGGGCGGGGTCTATCGCTTCCTTCACAAGCCGGCATCCAGTGAACGTATGGCGCTCTTTCTGGACGCGGCCATGCGCCGCCGCGACCTGTCGGTGGAGGAGACCTCGGCCGTTGAGCTGCGCAAGCTGCTGCTGCAGTCCGAGCAGCCGATCGGTGAGGTTCGGTCGGTGCGCTACGTCGTGTTGGCAGCGATCATCCTCGCCTGCGCGGCGGCGGGTGCGTGGCTGATAATTCGCCCATCAGGATCGGCAGTGCGCGGGCGGTCCGCGTCGGTGGCGGTGCCGTCCTCAATCCCGGTGAGCCACGCAGCGGCAGTACGGCCTGCGCCCCCGCCCACACCCGGGCAGGAGGCGGCGCTCGAGCAGATCCTTGGTAGGGCCGACGGCGCGCTGGCGCAGGGGAAGTTGACGGCGCCCGACGGCAGCGGTGCCGGGGAGCTTTATCGGCTGGCCCTGCAGCGCTCGCCGGGCGAACCGCGGGCGCGCCAAGGCCTCGATCGCGTCGTGGATGAGCTGTTGGGCCAGGCCGACCGGGCCGCGGCGCAAGGTCGACTCGAGGAAGAGGCGCAGGCGATCGACGCGGCGCGCGCTCTGCAGCCCGACAGTGCACGTACGGCGGTCGCGGCCGCGCAATTCGCCGAGCGGCGCGAAGCGGATCTGCTCGAGCAGCTGCACCGCGTCTCCAGCAGCGCCAGGAGCGGACAGGCGCAGGTCTACGTGCAGCTCGCACGCAAGCGCCTTGGCAGCGGGGACTTGATCGAGCCGGCCGCCGACAGCGCGCGTGATTATCTGCAAGCAGCCATGGCGCTGGCACCCGACGATGGTGCCGTGGGCGACCTGGCCGTCGATCTCAGAACAAGGATGATTGCCGCCACGCGCCGGGCGATTGCGGCCGGGGATGCGAAGGCGGCGGCGCGCTGGCTTGACGCCTGCCGGAGCATACAGGTGGCTCCCGATACGCTCGCGGCGCTGTCCGAGGCGATGAACCGGCTGGTGCCCGTGGTCGCAAGGTCGCCCGCACCTGTCAGTGGCGTAGCGACCGGTTCCCGGGCAGCCGGATCGGAAACGATGCCCGGCGATGCGGGGCAGGCACGCGCCATCCCCTTGGCCCCGGCGATCACGTCGATAACACCGTTCGTCGCCGGTGAGCGGCCGGCGCCGCAGAGCGCGTCCCGGAAACTGAAGCGCACGCGTTTTGTTGCCCCGACATACCCTGACTCTGCGCTCGCCCGCGGCATAACGGGTTGGGTGGAGCTGGAATATACGGTGACCACGGCCGGGACGGTGCGCGACATCAAGGTCGATGCGGCGCAACCCGAAGGTGTGTTTGATGCCGCTGCCAGAAGCGCCGTGGCGCAATGGCGCTTCAAGCCGTTGCTCCGCGATGGCACGCCGGTAGAGAGTCGAGTGCACGTTCGGGTGTCCTTTGTTCCGCGTTGAATCGGCTAGGCATGGATGCGGAGGCTCGTGGCGCGGACAGCCCGGCGGCGCCCGTCCTCACAACCCAGGCGCCTGCCGCCTGGACGATCCTGCGGTCGCCGAGGGTCGATAACGGTAAGGCCTCGCCCTCCCTCAGCGGGCCGCGCCCGATCTCCACGCCGCGTGGCAGCTGCCAGATCGCAGTGCCGTCGGATTGGCGCCTCGACAATACGACCGATCGCGCACAAGCCCACTCGCCGGACGGCCGCGGCCAGGCGAGGGTGGTCATGCTTTGGAACCTGATGATCGATGGTATGCCCATCTGTTCCGCCCAGAGCACTAGACCCGGACATTGCCGCCGCTTGACAAGTTAATCGCCAACTGGCTATATAGCTAAATGGAGATATATAAGGGATTTGAGGACCGGTTGAGCGGTGCCTTCCACGCGTTGAGCGACCCCACACGGCGCGCGATTCTGGCACGCCTCGCGTCGGGGGAGGCGAGCGTCTCGCAGCTGATGGAGCCGTTCCAACTCAGCCAGCCGACGATCTCAAAGCACCTGAAGGTCCTCGAGAACGCCGGGCTCATCGAGGGTGGCCGCGATGCCCAGCGGCGCCCTCGCAGGCTCGCCCCGCGCGCGCTGAAGCTCGTCGCTGACTGGATCGCGCCATTCCGCCAGCAGTGGGAGAGCAGGTTCGACAATCTCGATGCCCATCTCACCCGCGTCAAAAAGCAGGAGACCTGATATGACGGTTCGATCCCAGGCGGGCCTCAAGACCAATTTCGAAATCGATCGTGGCGCCCACACAATCAGGCTGACGCGCGCCTTCGATGCCCCGCGAGCGCAGATCTTCGATGCATGGACACAGCCGGGGCAGGTGGCCTGCTGGTGGGACCCCGCCGGCGAGCGACTCACGACATGCGAAATCGACTTGCGACCGGGCGGCGCCTTCAAATTCGTCAGCCGCAGCCATCCCGAAATGCCCTTTGCCGGTACCTATCGCGAGATAGCACCGCCGCAGCGCCTCGTTTTCGAGGCGCTCGGCGCCACGGGGCGGGTTGCCCTCGAGGAGGTCGCCGGCAAGACCGTCATGACGGTGGAAATTGCATGCCGCTCCGCACAGCAGCTCGATCAGTACATAAAGAACGGGGTCGATGTCGGCACGGCGCAAACACTCGACAGTCTGGTCGCGTATACACGGCGGCGCGAGAAGGAGGTTGCGGTCATGGACGATCCGTTCCGGCGTCCGACCCTGGGCTCGGGCGTGTTCTACAAGGACCCCTGGGCCGCGCTCGACTGGCTGGGGAAAGCCTTCGGTTTCGAGCGCAGCATGGTGATCTGCGACAAGGACGGTCACCTCGCCCACGCCGAGATGCGATTCGGGGATGGTTACATCATGCTCGGCTCGGAATGGGCCGATTTCATCGCCAGCCCCGTCTCGGTTGGCGGCAAGAACACACAGTCCATCCATGTACAGCTGCCGGGCGAAATCGATGCGCATTGCGAGCACGCCAGGGCAGCCGGCGCGGTCATCCTGCAGGAACCGTCGGACCAGTTCTACGGAGATCGCACCTATCGTGCGCGCGATCCGGAGGGCCATGTGTGGACCTTCGCTCAATCAGTTCGACATGTCTCGCGCGAGGAGGCGCAACGGACCAGCGGGCTCAGGATCGAGGGCTGGCATTGAGCCTCGCCGTCCTGCGTATCGGATTGTGGCGGCGCTGGCCGAGCCTCAGGTCGCCGCGGCGCTGACGTGCGCCGCCGGAGCGCGATCCAACGGCAGGGCGCCCCTGGCCTTGAGGTCCGCCAACAGTGTCCGGATGGCCCAGCCCGTAACTCGCGCGATCTGCCGCCCATCCAGGCCCCAGTGGTCGCGCATTTCCAGCCAGGGCGTGGTGTGCAGCACCTGGATCATCGCGGTGGCCAGCCGGCGGTCTTGCCTGGGTAGCGCCTTCACCGCGTCCGCCAGCGCGGCGGTGTAGCGCTCGATACGGCGCCGGTTCTGCGACAGGCGCAGCGCCCGGCCCTGCGGTGTCGACCGAATCATGGTGGCGACGGGGGCGATCCGGTCGAATCCGGTGTAGATGGGCTCGAGCGTGGCGAGCAGTTCGTCCACGCTGCGGGGCAGGACGACCTGGGGTCCGGCCACGCTCCTCACCCGCATCAGGGCTGCCTCCATGAGGGTCTCGCGGTCGGGAAAGTAGCGGTAGAGCGTGCGCCGTCCGACCCCAACGCGCCTGGCGAGGGCATCGTGGCTAAGATCCGCAGCGCCCGCGACCATCAGCGCGATCAGCTCGTCGAGGATGCGGTCGCGCAACCTGCCCTTCTTGAGCGCGCGCGGCGTACGGGGAGCGGATTCGAACTCGGTCATGGGGCGTAGAGGGCGGTCAGCCTGGACGCATAAAAAACGTCTGGAATATATATTGACACAATTTGTGCCATATTATATCTATGCACCGTCATTGCATGCACCCTCATCTTGAGGGGAGATGAAAATGCTGTTCCATCTGTCTATCGCTGCGGAGGATCCACGGCACGTCGCATCCGTCATCGCGGAGCTCTGGGGTGGTGAAGTCGCACCCTTTCCACCGGTATCCGACAATGGCTGGATGGCCCTGAGCGGCGATGCGAGGGGTACGGCCATGGAGGTCTATCCGCTGCACACCGTGTTGCGCGAGACGGCGGGCGACGCCGATGCGCACGGCGAGGCGTCGGGCAGCGACCGGTTCACGGCGACACACGCGGCGATCGCCACCAAACTGGATCAGGACGCCGTGCTGGCCATCGCGCGGCGCGAGCAGTGGCCGGCCAAGTACCGCAAGCGCGGCGGCATGTTCGGCGTCATCGAGCTGTGGGTCGAGGGCCGCCAGATGATGGAAGTGCTGACGCCCGAGATGCAGGCAGAGTATCTGTCCACCATGAGCCCCGCCAACCGTGCGCTGCGGCGCACGGGACTGGCGGGGAGCTGACAGCCGCGGTAGGCTTCCTGCACTGCTCGAGCGGGGAGGGCCCATGGCGATCAAGCGTCCATCCAAGAGCCGGGGTACGCCGGTGCGCAAGCCGGTAGCGTTCTCCACCGCCGTGCGCCACATCGATGTTCGGGCTAAGCATCAGATGGTTGCGGGGACGCTCTACGGGGGCTGGTTGTGTAAGAACCGGTCCTGCGGCCTCGTCATCGCCATCGCGCCGGCGCCGGCCGGAAGCAAATCAGCCGTGCCTGACTCCGATGACCAATTGACCGCGATCAAATGCCCGCACTGTGGGGATGAAGATCTGTACCGCTGGGGCGCGCGCGGCGAGCATGCCTATTCTCCCAAGGACGCCGGAGCCTGAACCAGCCGTTGTGACGACCCGCCGCGCGCCCGCATTGGGCACGCCGGATTGCGTTGCGGCGTGCCCAATGCCACTTGCACAGCGCTTACTTCTGCGCTACCCGCGTCGCCAACGCGTCACGCAGGGAATCGGCACCATGGTTGGTCACCGAGCCCAGCAGGATGTCGCGCGGATTGGCCTGTCCCTGATAGTAGGCACGATCGAGCTTGGTCTCGGGGGAGATATGCGTCGCACCGGCAGTGAGCCCGCCGTAGAGTCCGCGGGCGTCTGACCAGACGATCACATCGCCGTTTCGGGAGTTGGTGCGCCCCCGGTCGGAAAAAGGAACGATCGAAAGGCCGGCCTTGCCGCTGAGCGTCCAGCTGGTGTCGGTGTCCTCGAACCTGTGGATGGCGTTGCGCGTCATGAGGATCATAGCGACCGCGCCGCCCGAGCCACCGGCCTGAAGGCCGATACTGCCGCCAGCGATGTTGAAGAAGGCGGGATCGGTCCAGTTGCCGTCGTGCTTGGCGAGCACAACGCCATCGCCGCCCTGACCACCGACGATGAATGCGCCCTTACCATAGCGCGGAATGATGAAGACGCCCTGGGCGTGCTCGAGCAATCGAGCCAGCTCCGGGTTCTGTTTCATCCGATCCACGACCTGTACCGCCGCGTCGACGCGATCCTGAGCGGTGCTCGCATGGCTGGCAGCGCGCGCCGGTGCAGTCGGCAGTGCCATCGCGGCACCCAGGAGCGCAGTGGCGGCGAGAAGAGTTTTGTGCTGATGCATGTCTACCTCCGGAAGTTCGTTGACCTATGGTGCTAACGTACTCCGGGGGCGCCCCTGCCGATGCCAGTCCCGACCGCGCCAGGGCGCGTCTTCTACCCGTCCGGGGCTCCTACAGCCCGACGGCGTCTGCCCGCAACGTTGTCGGTGTACGGGAGAGCTCAGGCGCATGGATCATGATGTCTGCCCTTGGAGCGCCGGCAGGATCACGCGACTGCCGGCACGATGGACGCGGATCTGCACCGCTCGCATGGCCGTCATTGCGCCGAAGCTGCCGGTGAAGCCCAGGTTACGTGCATAGCGCGGATGGGCGCCGCCGGTGACGAACAGGCGCAGCCGGTGGCCGGCGGCGATGCGCCGCGCGATCGGCCAGCAGTCATTCCGCACGCTCTGCGGTAGCCGTGCCTGATCCGCCGGCACGGCCTGAGCGGCCGGCGCGGCTGGTGCGAGCCTGAGATAGCCATCGCTGATGTGAATCGGGATGCCGTTGTCGCCGACCTCGCAGATGCAGACGTACAGGTCATGCGTGGGAGCGTCCGCACCGAGCGTGAGCTCGGCGCTCACTGCACCGATCAGATCCAGGGATGCCGGCAACGGCGCGCTGTCATAGGACAGGACGTCCGTGCGCGCCGCCAGCGCCTGCAGCGAACCGTGCTGCTTGCCGCCGCTGAGCGTCGGGCCGGCGATGCTCGGCGTCGGATCGGCGGGATCGAAAACGAATGCGTCGGCGCCGGTCTGCGGGTCGGTCGGCGGGTCGGCGCGATCCGCGAGCTTCGCATCCGGTGCAAGGTAGAGCGCCCATGGCCGCCCGGTCGCGATCGGCCATTGCTCGGCCTCGTGCCATCCGCCTTCGCCTTCCAGCTGGTAGCGCACCCGCCCTCGCGGCTCGAGCGGTTTTCCTTTGAGGTGATGATCGAACCATTCCAATGCGTCGAGAATTGGCGCCTTCCCCATGGCGTCGGTATGACTCCACGACCCGATCAGAATCCGGGCGTCGCGCTCATGCGCGCGCAGCACGGCGAAGTCGCGCAACTGGGCCGGCAGGAAGATGTCCGACCATCCGGCAACCATCGTGACCGGTGCCGTCACCCGTCCCAGCGAGGCGCGGCAGTCGATACGTTCCCAGATGCCGGTGCGCGCATCGTTGTGGCCGACCCAATCGCGCCAGTAGGGAATGGTGCGGCCGGTTGCGGCCACGTCCAGCTCGGCGAGCGGCAAATGCTCGAGGACGCCGGACCGCAGGCCGCCGCGCCCAAGGAGTTGCCGGATCAGCATTCCCACCAGACTTTGCCGGCCTAGGGCGCCCATCAGGCGTGTCCAGCCGAGCATGCCCGCCAGCGTAAAGCCGCCTCCCTGGCGGATCTCCTCGCTGAAGTTGGACAGTGACATCGCTACGGCCATCGCCGACAGCCGCTCACCGAGCTCGGCGGCGATCGCCCATTGAACGTAGCCCAGGTAGCTCGCGCCATAGGTTGCGAGCCGGCCGGCGAACCACGGTTGCCGCTCCAGCCACTCGACCGTGTCGAGGCCATCGGCCGGCTCCTGCAGGAAAGGGGACAGCACCCCGCCGGCGCCCGGCGTTCCCCGGCAGCTCTGCACCACTACCTGGTAGCCTCGTTCGGCGAACAGTCGTGCGCTCAATCCGAACGCGATGCCACGGCCGTAGGGTGAGCGTATCAGGATGGTCGGCTGGCCGGCCTGATCGGGTAGATACAGGTCGGCACCCAGGATGATGCCGTCGCGCATCGGCACGCCGACGGCGGGGGTCTTCGTCACCCGGTGCCTGCGCGGGGGCAACGACCAGCGGGCCGCGACCAATGAGGATGCAATCGTCACGGGATGATGTTACCGGACTTGCCCATATCGGGTAGATCGGTGGTGTCGGCTGTATCGGCGGCGCCGGCCTGCGGCAGCGGCGCGAACCGCTCCGGCAGGTTCCGTTGCCGCTGCACCAGTGCGAACGCGTCCTGCACCACGGCCGGCGGGAAGTTCATGCGCTCGAGCAGCCGGATCGCGTTGCGCTCGCTGCTGATTCCGCGGCGCAGCCGGTGGTCGAAGAACCCCACCACGGCCGGGTCTTCCTGGAAATAGTACAGCTCGAAGCGATCGGCCAACAGCTGCTGCAGCTCCGCGTCGTGCGTGGTCGCCAGCACCTGGGCCTCTGCGCTGATAGCCAGTAGCACGGCCCGGGCCGCCGCGATCCGCTCGGTCGTGTTGGTGCCGCTGAACAGCTCGTCGATGACGAACACCCGGCACTCGCCCCGCGACGCATGCTGGATGAAGCTGCGGATCGCCTCGATCTCGGCGAAGTAGCGGCTCTTGCCGGATAGCAGCGATTGCTCGCCCTGGATCGAAGCCATGACTGGCGAGCGCGGGATCGTCGCGCGGGCGGCCAGGCAGAAGCCGAGTGTGTGGCCCAGCACGATGTTGGTGCCCACCATCTTGATGAAGGCGGTCTTGCCCGCCATGTTCGAGCCGCTGATCAGCGCCGAGCGCCGCTCGAGGGTGACGGAGTTCTCCACGGGGACCGGGATCAACGGATGGTAGCCGTCGATGATCGAGATCGTGCGCTCATCAGCCACCACCGGCTGACAATGCCGCGGCAGGCGCTGCAGGAAGTTCGCCACCGCAATGGCGGCATCGACTGAGCCGACCAGTTCGTAGGTCGACAGCCATTCGCCCCGAGAGCGGATGAAGCGATCGACGGTGCGCGTGTAGATCAGCAAGCGAGCGATGCAGCACAGATCCGCCGCCCAGAGGATGTAGGTGAGCACGTCGCTGTTACTGGACACCAAGGCGAGCCATCGAGAGGCTCTGCGCAGGCCGGCGCGCTTTTGGCGTTCCGCGGCCAGGCTGGACACGTCGTCGAGACCTGCGTCTGCTCGCACAGCGGCGAGCCGATCTGCCACACCGAGCATGCGCCGGCAATTGATCAGCTCGTCGAGGTCACCGGCCGCCCCTCGCGAGGCAGACGTGATCAGCGTAACCGTGGCATTGACGGCCAGTACGCCGATCCAGATCCACGGCGTCAGCGACAGCGCGAGCGCGGCCACGAGCGCCATCGGGCTGAGCATCGCCCAGCAGTAGATCAGCCACGGACGTTTCGGCTTGACCGGTCGCGGCCCGAGCAGCGCGCCGATGATGTAGGCCGCCGACGGTATTTCCAGAGCTGCCAGGATCAGCTGCAGCTGCTCGCGCAGCGCGCGGTCGGCCTGCAGGATGCGGTAAGCCTGGTAGCGGCGCGGCAGCTGCTGCGCGTCGAACTTGTACGAGCGCATCTGCCGGTAGAGCAGCTGGCCGCCCAGCGGGCTGATGGTGGTATTGAGGGCAGAAAAGAGCGCTGAGAACTCGAGGTCGCGCCAGCTCTTGTCGTCCATGCAGGGGCCATCGCCGCCGGCACCCATCAGCTCGAAGGCGCGGCTGGCGAACAGGCCTTCCCTGGCTTCGCCGGGGCTGCCCCAGGCAGCGCGCAACTTCGCCCGCCGCGCGTAACTCGGGACCACCAGCCGCCGCAGGGCGTCCAGCCGCTGTCTGAGCGCCGCGCTCACGCGCTGGGCCCCGCTGAGAGCTTGGGCTTGACTCATCTGCGCGCTTCGAGAACGGCTCTCAGCCGTCCGCCATCCGCGGCACCGCGTCGATCACGTCATCGACCGAGCGGAACTGCCCAGGGTGCGTCAACAGCAGCCGCGCCATCGCCAGCGCGCCGGCCTCGCAGCGCGCGCGCCGCGCCGGCTCCTCGATGCGCTCGAAGTCGAGCACGTGGGCGAAGCCCAGAATGCGGCGGATCATCTTGCAGGCGGCGAAGCCGAGCATATCGGCGAACAGCGAGTCCAGGAATGCGCCGCGCGCCGCCTGCAGCGCGGCCGTGTCACCGGCGTTGGAGAACATCGCGGCGGGAAAGACGTCGCCACCGGCACGCTCGGCCCACAGCACGAGGAAGCGGTCGCGGAACGTCTGCCAGAAGACCTTGGCCTGCCGCAGGATCCACTGTTGGTAGGCGACGCGATCGTCGCCGGGACTCGCATGGCCCGGTTGCGAGTACCAGCTGAGCAGCAGGTTGCCGAAGAAGGCGCCTAGATCGAACCCGATCGGGCCGCAGAACGCGAATTCTGGGTCGATCACCCGGCTGTCCTGTTCCGTGACCATCACCGAGCCGGAATGCAAATCACCGTGCACGAGTGCCTGCGGCTCATTGAGGAACTTGTGGCCGAAGCGAGCCGCGGCGGCCTTCAGTGCCCCGTCGCCGCGCAGCTCGGCGGCGATCGCGTCGAGCTGCGGCGAGGTATGCCGGTTGCGTGCGCTGTCGATGTAGGGATCGGTGAAGATCAGGTCGACCGAGATGCGCACCAGTGCCTGGTTGCGCGCGAACAGCGCGAGTGCATCCATCTTGCGCTCGAACGGCCACGCAAGATCGGAGCTGAAATAGCTGGCACGCGCAACATACTCGCCCAGGTCGCGCGCCAGCTGCGGGTAGCGGCGTCCCGCGATCAGGCCGTGCCGCAGGATGATGTGGGGCGATAGCCGCTCCATCACGATGCAATAGAGCGTGGGGTCGTAGTGATAGATGGCCGGAATCAGCGTGCCGACGTGTGGCGCGACCGCGAGATAATATGAATGCTCGAAGTAGGCGCGCTGCGGCGACATCGGCCAGGACGGTCCGGCGGCGCGCACGTAGGGCAGCGCCTGTTTGACGCACACGGATGCCTGCGGTGCTTCGGGCTCCGCTGCCTCGACGATGAACACCAGGTTGAGATTGCCGTCGCCGACCTCGCGGATGCGCCAGCGATCCGGCCGCCCGCCGAGCCGGGCGCGGACCTGCGGCAGGCCGTCCAGCAGCGCCCGCAGACCGCCATCGTCGAGCACCCGATAGCCGGGGAGCGTTTCAGCCGTGACCACGATCAGCTCCCGGCGCCATTCTCGCCGGGAAGATCCGCGCTGCCGGCTACCAGATCGGAGTCGGCTGCATCCGGCTTGCCGTAGCTGCGGAATTGATCGAGCACGCGGTGCATCTCGGCCTCGCCGAGCAGGTGCACCTCTCCGAACGCGAGCGCTGCGCGGTACTGTGCCGCGAGGTTTTCGACCTCGTCGGCCAGCCCGAGCGCAGCGCTCAGATCGGCGCCGAGCGCGATGACGCCGTGATTGGCAAGCAGGCAAGCCCTGCGGCCTTCCAGTGCCGCCAGCGCGGCGTCGGACAGGGCCTGCGTGCCGAAGCCATGGTAGGGCGCGCAGCGGATGTCGGCGCCGCCGGCCGCGGCGACCATGTAATGGAATGCAGGAATGCCGCGGCCGGTGCAGGCCAGTCCGGTCGCCTGGACCGAGTGGGTGTGCACGACGGCGCCGATGTCGTGGCGCGAGTGCAGGATGTCGCGGTGGAATCGCCACTCGCTCGATGGGCGGCGCCGACCGAACCAGCGACCATCCAGATCCATCAGCGGGATATCCTCGCGCGCGAGAGTGTCATAGGCCAGCCCGGTCGGGCTGATGAAAAACCTGCGCTGGTCGCGCCGCACGCTGACGTTGCCGGAGGTGCCGTGAACCAGGCCGCGACGGTCCAGCTCGCGGCAGGCCGCGATCACCGCGTCACGTAGCCGATCGTCCGAGATCGTGCCGGCGACTTCAATCATGGCGCGACCGGTGCGGCTTGTGTGGTCGTCGCGGCCGGCGCGGTTGACTGACCGGCATGTGCCGCCGCCGACCCGGGCGGCTGCTCGGGGTAGAGAGCGCGCAAGCCGGCACGGCTGGCCGGGCATACGCCACGCTCGGTGATCAGCGCCGTGACCAGCCTTGCGGGCGTGACGTCGAACGCGAGATTGAGTACGGGGCTCGTCTCGGGTACCACGCGCACGGTCTCGATGGTGCCGGAGGCGGTCTGCCCGCGGATGTGGGTCAGCTCGGCTGCCGCGCGCTGTTCGATCGGGACGTCGCCGCCGCGATCGAGCGACCAGTCGATCGTGCTCAGCGGCAGCGCTGCGTAGAACGGCACGCCGTTGTCCCGGGCCGCCAGCGCCTTTAGGTACGTGCCCACCTTGTTGCACACGTCCCCGGTCGCGGTGGTGCGGTCGCTGCCGACGATCACCATATCGACCCGTCGGTGCTGCATCAGGTGTCCGCCCAGGTTATCGGCGATCACCGTGTGTGGCACGCCGTGCGCGCCGAGCTCGAACGCCGTCAGCGCAGCGCCCTGGTTGCGCGGCCGGGTCTCGTCCACCCATACGTGCACGGCGATGCCCGCGTCGTGTGCCAGATAGATCGGGGCCAGCGCCGTGCCCCAATCGACGCAGGCCAGCCAGCCGGCGTTGCAATGAGTGAGGATGTTCACCGTGCGGCCGCCCGGCCCCGCCAGCTCACGGATGATCGGCAGACCGCGCGCGCCGATAGCGCGGCACTGCTCCACGTCGGCGTCACAGACCCGCGCGGCCTCGCGAAACGCCGCGTCTGCGCGCTCGCGCGGGGCGACGCCGGCAAGCGCCGCGCGCATCCGGGTGAGCGCCCAGGCCAGGTTGTGGGCCGTCGGGCGCGTGCCTTGAAGCGTGCGCACGGCCTCATCCAGGTATGCATCGGACGCATCCGAGCGCAACGCGAGGGCCAGCCCATAGGCCGCGGTCGCGCCGATCAGCGGCGCCCCGCGCACCACCATGGTCCGGATGGCGCGTGCGGCATCCTCCAGGGTATTCAGGTCGACCGTCGCAAACTCGAACGGCAGGCGCGACTGGTCGATCACCCGTACCGCGCCCTGCGCCGTGGCCCAGATCGTGCGGTAGTGCTTGCCCGAGATTTTCACTATCAGGGTGTCGTGGACCGGACGCGGGTTGGGATGGATGCCGCTGGAATCATTGTATCCGCTGTTCGCATTATAGCCCCCAGGTCCTCCTCACGCCGAAGGCGCAGAGTGCGAAGCACCAGGGGGCAGTCGTGCTTTTCTAGCCGCGCGCGTGCCTCAGCGCCGACGGCGGCGTGCCGACCACGCGCAGGAAGCTGCGCCGCATACGCTCGGGACTACCGAATCCGCACACCCGTGCCACCCGCTTGACGGATCGCGCGCCGCTCTGCAGCGCAGCGCGCGCCGCCTCGACCCGCAATCGCTCGACTGCCTTGGCCGGCGCCAGCCCGACCTCGGCCTGGAACGCCCGTGAGAAGTGGCGTGGGCTCAGGCAGCTGAAGTCGGCCAGCTCGGCGACGCTGAGCCGGCGCCGCAGATTGCTGCGGACGTGATCGAGCAACGCCGTGAAGCGCCCATCGCCGCGTTGCATCCCCAGCAGCGCGGAGAACTGCGATTGCCCGCCGGGACGCCGGTAGTAGACCACCAGCTGCTGTGCGGTGCGGCGGGCGATCTCCTCGCCGAGGTCCTCACCGATCAGCGCGAGCGCAAGGTCGATCCCGGCAGTGATACCGGCGGATGTCCAGAGGGAGCCTTCCCGGATGAAGATCCGGTCGGCGTCCAGACGCACCCTCGGAAAGGCGCGTGCAAATTCCGAGGTGCAGCTCCAATGAGTGGTGGCGCGCTTGCCGTCCAGCAACCCGACGGCCGCGAGCACGAAGGTGCCGGAGCAAACACTGGCCACGCGCCGTGCCTTCACCGCGCAGCCGAGCACGAAACGACGTGTGCGAGCGCAGTGGGCAGCGGCACGCGAACCGCCGCCGCCCGCGACCACGAGCGTATCCACCGCCCCGGCGCGGCCGAGACCGACCGCGGGTAGTGACACGCCGGATGTGCTGGCAACCAGTCCTGCCTCGGCGGCGACGACCTGCAGCACATAGAACCCAGGATGGTAGCGCGCGGCGATCCCGAATGCGGCGATCGGGCCGGCAGCGTCGAGCAGCTGAAAGCCGGGAAAGATCAGGAACGTGATCCGGCGGGACACGGCAAGACTCCGGCTATGGCATGAAAAGGTGGAAACACGTCATCTGTGCCACAGACTATGTGGTCACGCTGGTGCCGTCAAACACCACGGAGCAGGGGCCATGGATACGCAGTTCACGGTGGTATTCGCGCTCTATCCGCGCATGACGCAACTGGATTTCACCGGACCGCTGGAGGTATTTGCGCGCCTGCCGGGCGCTCACTGCGTGCTCGCTTCGAGGGATGGTGGAACCCTGGAGGCCGCCGCGAGCTTCGCGCTCGCCAACGTGGCGCGACTGCGCGATATCGGCGAGTGCGCGCTGTTGTGTGTACCGGGCGGATTCGGCACGGTCGCAGCTCTGGAGGATCGAGAGTACCTGGCGCAGCTGCGGCGCCTGGCGGCGTCGGCGCGATACGTCACGTCCGTCTGCACCGGATCGTTGTTGCTGGCCGCGGCAGGATTGCTCGTGGGGCGGCGCGCGGCCTGCCATTGGGCCTGGCGCGACTCGCTTGCCGCCTTCGGGGTGGTTGTGGATGACGCGCGAGTGGTGCGCGACGGCAACGTGATCACCGGCGGCGGGGTGACCGCCGGTATCGATATGGCGCTCACCGTCATGGCCGAGATCGCCGGTGCGGCTTACGCACAGAGCGTGCAGCTCGCGATCGAATATGCCCCGATGCCTCCATTCTGCAGCGGCCGGCCCGAGCAGGCGTCCCCGCAGGTGGTCGCGGCGGCGTTGAAACGCCTGGAGCCGCTGCGCGGCGAGCGGGACGCCGCGGTCGCGCGTGCGGCAGCAGCGCTGGCCGGCGGCCTGTTCCAGACCAGCCGTTAACATCAGTCCTTGTGACGGCGCTTTCCTGCGGTCGCCGCCTGCGGCATCCTAGGCTGCCCTCACTGGTGTCCTCGGCGCTGGGCGAGCGGCAGGTGGAGGATGGCATTCATGCGCTGGCGCAGGAGCGCTTCGGCATCGAGCGCTACTGGCACCGACGCCTCGTGGCCGATCTACCGCGGGTATTCGAGCGGGTGCAGCAGCATTTCCGTGCCGTGGCCGAGATCACCGGCGCCCAGCTGTACGCGTTCGCGCAACGCGCCGCGCACGAGGCCGGCTGGACGTTCAGCGGGGCCATCGCCGGACACGTGGTCGGAGAGTTCTCGCATAACCGCTGGCCGGGCGACAAGGAGCTGATGTGGATCAGTGCGCACAACCCCGCCTCGATGCAGGCGCCGGATCATCTGGGCCGGGAGCGGCACTGGATCCTGGAGATTCACCTGGTCGACCGCGCGGGCGGGCTTCGGCGGGTTCTACGAGCGGCTGCTGTGAGATGAGGACGGAGCGGCATTCGCGGGAATGCCTGCCAGCAGCGTTGCGAGCGTGGCCGGATCCACCGGTTTTACCAGATGCGCATCGAAGCCGGCCTGGCTGGCACGCTCGCGGTCGGCCTGCTGGCCCCAGCCGGTCAGTGCGATGATCGTGGCGTCCCGGCCCCAGGGCTCCCGGCGGATGGCGTTGCAGGTGTCATAGCCGTCGATTCCGGGCATGCCGATGTCGAGCAGGATCAGCTCAGGGCGGAAGGCGCGGCCCTTGTCCAGCGCATCGGTGCCGTCGTAGGCGCATTCGATCTGGCCGCCTTCGAGCTCCAGCAGCATGCGCAGTGTCAGCACCGCATCGCGATTGTCGTCCACCACCAACACGCGCCGTTTCACCGTACCGACAACCCCGCCGCTGCGAACCGGAGCGATGCGCTCGAGCGCCGCGGCGCTCGCCGCCGCCGCCGGGCCGATGAGCGGCAGCCGCACGATGAATTCGGCGCCGTGGCCCGGACCCCGGCTGTGCGCACGCACGCTGCCGCCGTGCAGTTGTACCAGCTGTCTGGCCAGCGCCAGGCCGATGCCCAGTCCGCTGCGCGTTCGGGCCGGCTCGGTGTGCAGCTGGGTGAACATGCCGAACACCTCGTCCAGCTTTTCGGGCGGAATGCCAATGCCCTCGTCACTGATCGAGATCAGCGCCTCGCCGCCGTCGCACGTGAGGCACAGCCGGATGCGGTCCTGGGGTTCGCTGAATTTCAGCGCGTTGTGCAGCAGGTTGCTGAACACCTGCGTGAGCCGCGCGCCATCGCCGTCCAGGTGTAACGGCTCCGCGGGCAGGAGCAGCTCGAAGCGGCGCTGCTCGAGCAGCACCGGGAAGGTTTCGACCGCCTGGCGCAGCAATCCCGCCAGCTCGACGCGGGCACGATGCAGCTCGATCTTGCCGAGCGTGATGCGGTTGACGTCCAGCAGGTCGTCGATCAGCCGCACCAGCTGATCGACCTGTCGCTCCATCATGCTGCGCATTTCGGCGACCAGATGAGGCTGATCGGCGGCGAGCTTCATCACCGCAAGTCCGCTGCGCAGCGGCGCCAGCGGATTGCGCAGCTCGTGCGCCAGGGTGGCGAGGAACTCGTCCTTGTGCCGGTCGGCCGCGCGAAGCGCCTCTTCGGTCTGGCGCCGCTCGATCAGATCGGCGCACTGGCGTACCAGGATGTCGAACGTGCGCAGCTCCCCGGCGGCAGGCTGGTGCGGTCGACGCCAATGGGTCGAGATCATGCCCAGCAGGCGGCCGGTGCGCGACAGCAGCGGCGTAGACTGCGTCGAGCGGATGTGCGAGCGGCGATACTCCTCCAGGTCGCGCGTCCCGGCGATCGTCTCGCACTGTTCGGTATCGGTGATGAACACGCGCTCGCCGCGCCGGGCGGCGGCCGCGCGTGAGCTGATCGACTCGAGCGTGATCCGCTGCCAGTACTGCGCCGACCGCTGATCGAAGCCCCGCCAGGCCAGCAGGTGCAGGTCGCTGCTTCGTTCGCCCAGCACCTGCATGCTCGCGCAGTCCGAGTGCATGATCGCGACGGCGGTGTCGATCATCTGGTGGTAGAGCGTCTGGATGTCCCCGCCGCGGATCAGCCGTGTACTGAGCTCATGCAGCGGATGGGCACTGTCCGGCTCGACCGTCGGGGGCCGCTCGGCCTGCTGCAGGTCGGCCATCGACGCGCCCGCCGCAGTGGAGGAATTGGTGCTCTGTCCTGCCTTCATGCTGTCGATGGGTCCAGGCCGCGCGGCGCGCCGTGCCCGGCCGTGGCTGGCACGGGGCAACTACTTCCGCAAAAGTTTGCTGCAATCCTTCGCCGTCGTACCGATGAGGGTCGAAGCAGCCCTCTGGGCGTTCGGCAGGGCGTGCGCAGGATAGCGGCGCGCCGGCTGGGCAGTAAGTAGGAGGGCGCTGATAGCGGCCGGGAAGGCGGCATCGATTTTGCAAAATTTGCAAAGCCGCCCGGCGGCTGAGGGATGGGGTCGCGGCGGGACTTGCAACCGGCGGCATAGGGGACCGAAGGCCGCGCAGTGTGCTAAAAATAGTGCATGAACAAAATCGACATCAAAACCCGCGATGGCAGCTGTCCAAGTTACGTCTATCAACCGTCCGGCAAGGGGCCGTGGCCCGCCGTGCTGGTGTTCATGGATGGGCTCGGCATCCGCCCCGCGATGCTCGAGCTGGGCGAGCGGCTCGCGACCGGCGGTTTTTACGTGCTGTTGCCCGATCTGTTCTATCGCTCCGGACCGTACGAGCCGATGGACCCGCACACGGTGTTCAGCGATCCGGACAAGCGCAAGGTGCTGATGGAGAAATTCTTCGCCCCCGCGACGCCGGCGAACATCATGTCCGACACGCGTGCCTTCCTGGAGTACCTGGCGGCCCAGCCTCAGGTGAAGCCCGGCGGCATCGGCACCACCGGCTACTGCATGGGCGGACTGATGTCGCTCACCGCAGCGGGAACCTATCCGGCGCAGATCGTCGCCGCCGCCTCGTATCACGGCGGCCGGCTCGCCACCGACGCACCGGACAGCCCGCATCTGCTCGCGCCGAAGATGCGCGCGCGGGTCTACGTTGCCGGGGCGATCGAGGACCAGTCGTTTCCGGACGACATGAAGGAGCGGCTGGAGCAGGCGCTCAGCCAGGCAGGGGTCGACCACAAGATCGAAACCTATCAGGCCCGGCACGGCTGGGTGTTCCGCGATACGCCGGTATACGACGCGGCCGCCGCCGAGCGCCATTGGCACAGCATGACCGCACTGTTCGACGCGAAGCTGAGGCAGTAGCTCCGGCCGTATCAGCCGCGCCGGTAGCCGCTGACCTGCGCCCCGTCCTCCGGGCGCAGGCGCAGGAAGCCCGGCAGCGCCAGCAGCGGCAGCAGGGCGCTCAGCAGGAACACCTCGTGGAAATGCGCCGGCGTGAGCCTGTGGTCGTGCAGGCTCACCAGGTCCAGCAGCACGGCGCTGAGGGACACCCCGAAGCTGACGGTGAGTTGCTGGATCAGGCCGCCGAGACTGGTGGCCTGGCTCAGGCGCGCGGACGGCGTATCGGCATAGGACAGGGTGTTGGAGGTCATGTACTGCGTGGAGCGCGTCAGCCCGAACACGATGACATAAAGGCCGATCAGCCAGCGCGACGTGTGCGGCCCCAGCAGCGTGAATCCGGCCAGCACGGCCGAGGAGATCAGGGCGCTGCCGATCAGCACCCGCTCGTACCCGAACGAGCGCAGCAGCCAGCGAATGAACAGCCGGATCGTCAGCGCCCCGCCGGTGCTGAGGAAAGTCAGCGATCCGGAGGCGATGGGGCTCATGCCGAAGCCGATCTGCAGCATCAGCGGTAGCAGGAATGGGGTACCGTTCAGCGCCACCCGGCACAGGCCGCCGGCCAGGGTGCCGATCGCGAACGAGCGCTGCCGGAACAGCGTCAGGTCCACCACCGGTACGGCGACGCGGCGCGCATAACGCGTGAAGCCGAGCAGCAGCGCCGCCGCGACTGCGAACAGCGTGACGATTGCGGCGGCCGGCAGCTGTGAGCGGCCGACATTGTCCATGCCGAGCTGCAGCAGCGCGATGGCGCAGCCGAAGATCATGAAGCCGGAAAAGTCGAACCGGACCGCACCGTCCCCGGTGGTGTTCTCCATGTAGCGTAGTGCCAGCAGGATGCCGATCAGACCGAACGGCAGGTTCACGTAGAAGATCCAGCGCCACGAGAAATAGGTCGTCAGCACGCCGCCGAGCAGCGGGCCGATGACCGGCCCGATGATCGCCGGCAGCGTCATGTAGGTCATCGCGGTGACCAGGTCGCGGCGCGGGAAGCTGCGCAGCAGGATCAGGCGACCGACCGGGGTCATCATCGCGCCGCCCAAGCCCTGCAGCACGCGCGTGGCGACCAGCATTGCGAAGCTGTCGGCCAGCCCGCACAGCGCCGAGCCGACCGTAAAGATGGCCAGCGCCAGCACGAAGATGCGGCGCGCGCCGAACCGGTCGGCGAACCACCCGCTCAACGGAATGAACACCGCCAGCGTGAGCACGTAGGACGTCACCGCCAGGTTCATCCGCACCGGCGTGGTCGCAAGGCTGCGTGCCATGTACGGAATCGCCGTGGTGATGATGGTGGAGTCGAGCTGCTCCATCAGGAAGGCGATGGCGACCACCGACGGGATCAGCAGCCGCAGCCGCGGGTTGCGCTCCACTACAAAGGTCGGTTCGTCCAATGCGCCACCCGATAAGGCTGGTAAAGCGTCCGCAGGTGCCCGGACGGGGGCACTGCCCGGCACGAGCCCGGCATGATCTTCCGGCGTCCCGGATGACCGGGTAAGTCCGTTCAATGGAGGAGGTGGCCCCTGCGGCCGCAACACCGCAGCCGGCTGCACCGGCAGTGCTGCAAGTGCCGGGCGGTTCAGGCACCGGCCCGAGAGCCGGTACGATGCCGCCAACGGCGCGCATGTTGGCGCGGGGAGGAGGGAAAATCAATCGCCGGCGCCGCAGAGCATCACCGGCGCCCCGCGCGGCGGACCGCACTGCCGATCAGGATGACCGCCAGACCCGCGAACAGCACGATTGCGCCCCACCCCCGGGGCAGCGCGAGCCGCACGAGTGCCAGCCAGACAGCGCCCAACCAGATCAGGATGGCGAGGGCAAAGCTGCCGTCGTCGACGAACAGGCCGAAGATTTCCGTGATGATCGTTGTCAGCCAACGCATGCGGGGCTCCTACCGATGCGAAACGGCCGTGCGGCCGCGGGCGCGGGTTCGGCACCAGGCGGCGGCCAGTTGAGCCGCGACGAGATAGGCGGCGGTGAGGCCGAGAATCGACCAGTCCCGTCCCGGCCACGCGACGCCGATTCCCTCGCCGATCCAGAAGGTGCCGAATGCCGTCAGCAGCACCCCGACCGCGAACTTCAGCGCGTTCTCGGGGATGGACGCGAGCGGCCGGTGAACGATCCAGCCGAGCAGCACGACCACCACCAGGGCAGCCAACGCACCGGCGCTCGCGGGGATCAGCAGCCCGATGCCTCCGGCGCCGACCGCGATGACGATGAACACGACCTCGAGGCCCTCGAGCATCGTGATCTTGAACGCGGCCGCAACGGCTACCGTATCCCAGCGCGCGCGGCGGGCACCGCCGAGGCGGCGCAGTGACTGCTCCTGATTTGCGTAGGAGGCACTCTCATCGTGTCGCGGAATGACGCCGGCCGATCGCAGGATCGCCTTGCGCAGCCAGCGCATGCCGAACAGCAGCAGCAGCGTTCCGACCACGAGCTGCACCCGGTTCAGCGGGATGCGGGTGAGCGCCGGGCCCGCGATCGCGACGATCGCCAGCAGCACGGCGAGCGCGGCGCCGCTGCCGATCAACGCACCGCGCCAGCCGCGCACCGCGCCGACTGCCAGAACCACCGTCAGTGCCTCGACGAACTCGACCACGGAGGCGAGAAACGCCGCGATGACCGAGGGCCAGGCGTGAACCCAGTCGATGCTCATTGCGCGATGCTCATGGGTGGATGCTCGGTGCCGCTGCTGCTGGCGTGCTCAGCCGCCGAAGCGCCGGCGCCGCTGCTGGTAGGCGCGGATCGCGCGCAGAAAATCGATCTTACGGAACGCCGGCCAGGTGACATCGGAGAAGTAAAATTCGCTGTACGCGCTCTGCCACAGCAGGAAGCCGGACAGACGCACCTCGCCGCTGGTGCGGATGATCAGGTCCGGGTCGGGCATGTCGGCCATGTAGAGATGGCGGCTGATCGCGTCGGCGTCGATCTGGCCGATGGCCTCATCGAGCGTCGCGCCGCGTTGCCGCTGCATCGTCAACAGCCCGCGTACCGCATCGACGATCTCTGCGCGGCCGCCGTAGGCGACCGCCACCGTCAGCACCATGCCGTCGTATGCGGCAGTGGCCTCCTGCGCGGCGCGGATCGATGCCAGGATCGGTGCGGGAAGCAGCTCGAGCTGGCCGATCGCCTGGATGCGCACCCGTCGGGAATGGATCTGCGGATCGGCGGCCAGCGCACTCAACTTGGAGCCGATGGCGGCGAGGATGCCGGTCACCTGCTCGGCGGGACGGTCGAAGTTGTCGGTCGAGAGCACCCAGAGCGTGACGGCGGGCACGTTCAAGGCGGCGCACCAGTCGAGCACCTCGTCGAGCTTGCGGGCGCCCAGAGCATAGATCGCCCCCGGGTCGCGCAGCCCGTAGCGCTCACCATGGCGGCGGTTGCCGTCCAGAATCAACGCGATGTGCTGCGGTCCGCGCCCGCCTCGGCGGATCTCGCGCGCCAGGCGGCTCTCATACAGGCGGTACAGCAGGTGGATCATCGCGTCATCGCGTCATCGCGTCATCGTGCCGGATCGGCTGCGCGCGGGTGCGCGCGAGCGCTGGCGCGCCTCGTCAGACCGATGAGCACCGGCATGACCAGCAGGACCAGCGGCAGCTGGACCACGATGCCGGCGATGATCGCGATGGCCAGCGGCTGCAGCATCTGATCGCCCGAGCCGCTTAGCGCAGCGCCCAGCGGCAGCAATGCCAGTATCATCGCCAGCGTGCTCATCGCGATGGGGCGCAGGCGATTGAGCGCCGCGGCCTGCAGCGCCGCGCGCGGCGGCATGGTTTGCTCCAGCGCCTGATACTCGGAGGCGAAGAATATCGCCATCTCGGTCGCGATGCCGATGATCATCACCATTCCCATCATCGCGGTGATGTTGAACTGTGTCCCGGTGAGCCACAGCCCGATGAACACGGCGCCGCTGGACAGCACCGCGCTGACGATGATGATGAGCGGCAGCCACAGCCGATTGTAGAGAAACAGCAGCAGGATGAACTCCGCGGCCGTCGCGGCGGCGAAAACCTTGATCATGCCCGCGAGCGCGAGCTGCTGCTGCCGATAGGCGCCGCCGATGCTGTAATAGACGCCGGGCGGTAACAGTCCCGGCCGCTGCAAGCTCTGGCGCACGGCGGCGATCGTGGAGCCCAGATCGTGGCCGCCGCCGATCTCGGCCGTCACCGGTACGACCTGCGCCAGATTATCGCGCGTGATCTGCGGTTGGCCGCTGACGAAGCCGATCCGCGCCACGCTGCGCAGCGGGAACACCCGTCCGTCGGGCGAGCGCATCAGCAGCTGCCCGAGATCGGCGCGGTACAGCGGGTCCTGCGACGCCTGCAGCCGCAGCCGCACGCCGACGTCCTGCACGGTGCCAAGATAATGGGTGACGACGCTGCCATACAGGTAGTGATAGAGCTGGGACTGGACCTCGGCCACGGTGGCGCCCAGGGCCGCGGCGGCCGCCGGATCGACATGCACTTCCAGGGCGTCGCCGGCCGGAATCACGCCGTTGTTGACCGAGTCGGGCACGATGCCCGGTACCTTGCCGAGCGCGTCGGCCACCTTCACCGCCACGCCATCGAGCACGTCCGGATTGGCGGCGCTGAGCTGAATGACGACCGGCTGGGGCCGGCCGACCATGTCGCCGATCATGTCGTCGAGCAGCTGGTGCGGATCGAGCTGGATGCCCGGAACGCGGGCGGTGATGTCGGCGTTGACGCGGTCCATCACCTGCCACAGCGGCGGGCGGCGTGAGCTGTCGACCAGGCGTACGAAGAAGTCGCCCTGATAGGATTCCTTCAGATCACCGCCCAGCCCGGCACCGGTGCGGCGCGAATAGGTGTAGACGTAGGGATTGGCCTTGAGAATGGCCTCGACCTGGCCGAGCTCGCGGTTGGACTCGGCGAGCGATGTGCCCGGCGCGCTCTGGTAGTCCAGCACGAATCCACCCTCGTCCATGCGCGGCAGGAAGCCGGTGCCCACGTGCTCGTAGGCGGCCAGGGCCGCGGCGATCAGCATCGCCACCCCGGCGGCGATCAGCCACGGGTGCGCAAACAGTCCGCGCAGCGCACGGCCGTGCCACCGTGTCAGTCGGCTCTCGCGCCCGTGGGCCGGATCGTGCCAGGCGTTGAAATCGATCAACCCACGCGCCAGCAGCGGCACGATCAGCGCGGTGAGGACGCAGGACACGACCAGCGCCGATACCATCGTCAACGACAGGAACCGGAAGAACGCGCCGGTGATCCCGGACAGGAACGCCAGCGGTATGAAGATGATGACGGTGGCCAGGCTCGAGCCGAACAGCGGCGTGAGGAATTCCCTGGCGGCCGGCAGCACGGCGGCATGTGGCTGCGGGAGGCCGGGCACGCCGGCACGGCGTGCGATGTGCTCGATCATGACGATCGCATCGTCGATCAGCAGGCCGATGGCCGCGGCGACGCCGCCCAGCGTCATGATGTTGAACGTCATGCCGAGCAGGTACATCACCAGCACGGTGATCAGCACCGCCAGGGGCACTACCGTCATCGCGACCACGGCAGCGCGCCAATTGCGCAGCGCGCCCAGGACCACCAGCGCGGCGAACGCCAGCCCGATCAGGATGGCCTCGGCCATGGCCCCGATCGACGAGCGCACCAGCTGGGTCTGGTCGTACCACTTGTACAGTTGGATCGATGGCGGCTGGGTGCGCATGAATGCCGCCAGGCTGGCATCGACCGAGCGCGCCAGCCCGAGCGCGTCGGCACTGTCCTGCTGGTACACGTCGAGCGTGACGGCCGGCTTGCCGTTGTCATTCACCAGCAGCCACTGCGGCACCGAGCCTGCCGCTACCGTGGCGACGTCGCTGAGCCGCACGATGCCGCTCCTGCCGGTGCGCAGCACCACCTCGCTGACGGATCGCGGCGAGGTGAACGCGTTGTCGGCGATGGCCAGGTACAGCAGATCGTTGTCCTCGAGGCGCCCGACCGCGCTGATCGCGTTGGTCGCGGAAAGGGCGCCGGCAACGTCGGCCAGCGTGAGCCCGTACGCCTGCAGCCGTTGCGGACTGACGGATACCTCGACCTCGGGCGTCTGGCCGCCGAGGACGCCGACCCTGCGAATCCCGCCGATGCCGGTGAGCCGCGGCGCGATCTGATACTGGGCCAGGCGGCGCAGCGCCGCGGGGGACACCTGGTCGGACACCAGCGCATACGAGGCGAATGGCATCAGCGCCGTCGGACTCAACTGGATCGCCGCGTAGGTGGTCCCCGCGGGCAGATCGGGCAGCGTCTGCGCGAGCGCCGAATCCACCCGTAGCAGCGCCTGGTTCATGTCCGAGCGCCACGGGAAGTCGACGAAGATTTGCGCCGATCCGCGCGAGGTGGTCGATTGCACGTCGAGCGCGCCCGGTACGGCGCGCGCCTGCTCCTCCAGCGGCTGCGTGACCTCGAGCAGCATCTGTCTGGCTGGCATGCTGCCGGCATCCACTTCGATCCGGATCCGCGGAAAGCTCGCGACGGGGAACAGGCCGATGGGCAGTCGCAATCCGGCCACCAGACCGGCCAGCCCGAGCGCCGCGGCGACGCACAGCAGGGCGCGGCCGCGGTGCTCGATCAGGCGCGCCAACATCTGTGGTCGGCCTCAGTGGCCGGGCGCGCGGTCTGCAGGCGCGGCAGGTTGTGCCAGCCGCACCCGCATGCCGTCCTGCGCCTGGTAGTTTCCGGACAGTACCAGCGGTGCCCCAGCGTCGAGCGGGCCGTCGATGGCATCCTGGCCGCCGCGCTCATCCAGCACACGCACGTGCACGATACGGGCTAGCCCGGCGACCGCCTGGACGACGTAGGGGCTGCCGTCGTCATCGACCAGGACTGCCTGATGCGGAATGATGTAACCGGTCACGGTACCGACCGTGATGTCCGCCCGTGCGCTCTGACCCGGTAGCAGCGCGCCGGGCGGCAGCGCGATCTGCACCGGCACCAGCCCGCTCCCTGCATCCACGACGGAGCCGCGCGAGAGCACGCGAGTGGCGAAGGCCGCCGCGGCGCCGCCGAGCGGCTGCACGGCGGCGTGCTCGCCTGACGTGATCGCCGCGGCCTGATCGGGCGCCGCTCCGGCCGAGAGCACCAGGCCGTTGGAGCGGACCAGCTCGATCAGCGCCGTGCCATCGGTCACCAGCGAGAGCGCGCGCGCAGGAACGTCCGTGACGATGGCACGAAACGGAGCACGCAGCGTGCTCGGGCCGCCGGCGCCTTGCGCATCCAGCGCGCGCAGCGCTGCGTGGGCATCCGTTTCGGCCTTTTGAGCGTCGGAGAGCTGTTGCCGGGTTGCCAGGTGCTGGTCGAGCAGTTGCTGCGTGCGCCGCACCGACGCGCTCGCGACCTGCAGCGCCGATGTGGCCTGCGCGTAGGCGGCACGGGTCGGCGGGCTCGGCTGCAGCAGCACCAGTGCCGCGCCCGCGGCCACCGCCTCGCCGCTGCGCACGTACAGTTGTCCGACGACGGCGGCCAGCGGCGAGGCGATGATCGCGCGCGCGGCTGCGTCGGCCTGCACGGTGCCGTACACCGTGACGATGCGTCCCAGGCTGCCGCGCTGCAACCGGGTCGTCTGCACCAGTACGCTGGGTGCATCGCTGTCGGACGCTGCGGCCGGCGGTGCCGGCGGCAGCATGCCAGCTCCCAGCGCCAGCGCCAGCACCGATGTCATGGTCGAACATCGCGATCCGGTCGAGCGAGACTGCATGATTACCTGCTCAGGACGATTGGACCTGCATGCTCAGGAGGGCTGGACCTGGGTGCCCAGTACCGTGGCAAGCGCGATGGAATCGGTCCACAGATTCTGCATCAGATCGGCGCGCGCTTCCCGTGCCGCAAGGTAGGAGCCGACCAATGCCAGATAGCTGGCCGCCGGGAAGTCACCGGCCTGATAGGCGCGCGTGGCCGCCTCGACGTTGTTTTGCAGGCGAGGCAGCTGCTGGTCGACGCGGTGTAGTTGCCCATCGAGCTGCTGCAGTTCGCTCCATAGCTGCCACACGTCCCCGACTGCGTGGTCCAGGCGCGCCTGGTATTCGCTGCGCAACTGCGCACGGGTGGTGCGCTCGATGGCGATCTGGCCGCGGCCGCGGTTGAACAGCGGCAGCGTGAGGCTCACGCTGGCGCCGATGGTGTGCACGTTCGAAACGTCGCGGGCGCGGGTGACGCCGAGCGATATGTCGGGGAACTGCGAGAGCACCGCTGCCCGCAGTCGGGCCTCCTGCGCGCCATAGCCGGCCTGCAGCGCGCGCAGATCCGGGCGCTTTTGCGTCAGGTGCGCCACGGCGGTCTGGACCGCGGTGCGCGCGGGAATCGGCGGTGCGGACAGCGGCTGCAGCTGCAGCGTCACGTCCGGGCCGACTCCGAGCAGCGTGCGCAACGCCTGCCGGGCCTGCAGGCCGCTGCGCCCGGCTGTGCCCAGCTGCGTGCGCACGTCGAGCAGCACCGCCTCATCGGCGCTGGTGTCCGCCAGAGTCGCGTTGCCGGCTGCCTGCGCGCGCTGCGAGCGTGCGGCGGCCAGCGCATAGATCTGCTCGGCCCGCTCCAGAAAGGCGTGCCGCTGCTCCGCAACCGCCTGCTGCACGTACAGCGTGCGCGCCTGCGCCACGGTCTGCCATTCCTGCCACAGCAGATCGAGCCGTGCCTGCCGGTAGGCGGCGCTCGCCGCGGCTCGATTGCTCGAGTGCGTCAACAGCGTCTGCAGGTCCAACGACAGCCCGAGACCGTAGGCGTTGTATTCGGGATAGCGTGGATCGGCCGGGGAGATGACATGGTCCAGCGGATGCTCGGCGGAATAGGAAAACTGCGGGTCGGGCAGCAGTCCGGCCGCGAACGCCTGTGCCTGCGCTACCCCCGAGGCGGCGCGAGCGGCCTTGAGGTCGGGATTGTTCAGCACCGCCAGCGTCGCGACGGCATCCATGTCGAGCGGCGGCACGCCGGTAGCCGCGACGCTTGCGCCCAGGCTGCTGTGGTCCGGAAGGGGCAGCGCCGAGTAGGTGGCGCAGCCGCCGAGCGCCAGCAGCGCAAGCCCGAGCAGACTGCCTGACAATAACCGGGGGGGTCGCATGACCGAGTGTCGTCGGCCTCAGCGGCCGAGGATCAGCAGCCTGAAGGTGCCGGGTACGACCGTGGGTCGCGGGTGCGGGTGATCGGGCGTTGCCACCGTCGGCGCGAGCTGCGCACCGACCAGGTAGACCTCGTGCGTGTTGAGATCGAGCTCCATCGTGCGCGCGCTGCGCATTGTCGGCACATTCTCCAGTACGGTGTAATCGTTCGGCGTGAGCTCACGCACCACCGTCAGTGTACCGGATACCCCATTGGAGCTGTACACCAGGCCGCCCGATGGATCGAAGCGATTGGAGTCGACGCCCGCTCCGATGGGCACGGTGGCGACGACCTTGCCGCCGCGCGTGTCCGACACCGCCATCATGGAATTGCGGCAGCCGGAGAACAGGCGCGCGTGCAGGCGATCGATGGCCATGCCCGAGGGCTCTTCGCAGGATCCCAGGGACCAGCGACGCCGGACTTTCAGGGTCTTGCTGTCGAACGCCGCCACCTCGCTCTTGTCCTCGATATTCACGAAGATGGTGCCGCGGCCGTCGGCGGCGGCAGCTTCCGGCTTGCCGCCGAGCGCTACCGTTCCGGCAACGCGTCCGGTGCGGGTGTCGATGGCCGTGGCGTCGCCGCTGCCGCCGTTGAACGCGAACACCCGGTCGGAGAAGGCGTCGTAGAGAATGCCGTCCGGACCTTTGCCGGCACCGATCGTTTCCAGTTTGCGCAGGCTGCGGCGGTCGATGACCACCACCGCATCGGCCCCGCCGTCGCTGACGTAGGCTCGATCATGCGCCAGCGCCACGCCGTGTACGCGCTCGAAGCCGCGGATGTCGTCGATCAGCGCGCCGTCGGCGGCATCCACTACCATCACGTGCGTGCCGCGGGTGATGTAGAGCCGGTGTGTCAGGGAATCGATGGTGAGATAGTCCCAGCCGTCGGATCCGCCTAGAATGACCGACTTGAGCAGGTGATAGTGGGGTGTCTCGGCCGCGAACGCGGTGCAGACTGCACCCAGTCCGGCCAGGGCCATCACCAGCATCCACGAGCGCCGCGGGTCCCGACAGGAAGCCGACTTCATGATGCGACTGCTCCGTAGTGCTTGCGGCATGTGCGCCGCTGACGTGCGCGATTATCCCCGGACGCTGCCGGGGGCAAGCTTGTATTTTTGTAAGTATCGGGTGCGCTGCCGTACCCGGACACGCCAGGATTGATGCGGGCACGGCGGGGTTCGATGAAGGTACTGTTGATCGAAGACGATACCGAGACGGCCGCCTATGTGGTGGAGGGGTTGGGTGCGCAGGGCATCGACATCGAGCACGCGGCCGACGGCATCAGCGGCTATGCCAAGGCGATTGCCGGGACTTATCAGGCGATCATCCTGGATCGGCTATTGCCGGGGCGGGACGGTCTGTCGGTTCTCAAGGCGCTGCGCGGCGCCGGCGTGCGCACACCGGTGCTGTGCCTGACCGCCATGGACGGACTGGACGACCGTGTCGAGGGGTTGGACGCCGGCGGCGATGACTACCTGACCAAGCCTTTCTTCGTGGTCGAGCTGGTGGCGCGTGTCAGGGCGCTGGTGCGCAGGGCGGCCGCCGAGGCACGCATGCAGCTGCGCGCGGCGGACGTGGAGCTGGACCTGATCGAGCGCAGGGTTACCCGGGCGGGACGCGCGGTGGCGCTGCTGCCGCAGGAGTTCAAGCTGCTCGAGTACCTGCTGCGCAACGCAGGCAGCGTCGTGACGCGCAGCATGCTGCTCGAGCACGTATGGGACATTCATTTCGACCCGAAGACCAGCGTGGTCGAAAGCCACGTCAGCCGCCTGCGGGCCAAGCTCAGCCGCGGCGCGGATATCGAATACATTCGCACGGTGCGCGGATCGGGGTACATGTTCGTTGTTCGTCCTTAGGCGTTTCAACAATGAAAGCGCCCGGCTCTCGGCGCTGCTGATCGGGCTGTTCGCGGCCTCGGCGCTGCTGCTCGGAAATCTGGTGTACCTGATTGCCGGGCAGGCGATACGCGCCGAGCTGCACGATTTCATCAGCGCCGATGCGGGCGCGGTCAGCAGCGGCTATCGAGGCGAGGGGCTTTCGGAGGCCGTCGAGGTCGTGCAGCAGCTCACTGCGGCTCCTGGGGTCTCGGGCCGCTACCTGCTGCAGAGCCGTGATGGCCACAAGCTCGCAGGCGACCTCGACGCGATGCCGGCGCGATCCGGTATGTTCGAGTTCAGGGCAGACGGACGCGGCGGTGGGCGCGGCGTGCACGACGTGCTCGGCCAGGGCGGATTTCTGCCCGATGGCACCTACCTGTTCGTCGGCCAGAATACCGATCGGCTCGCGGGCACGCGCGCGCGCATCCTGCGCTCTTTCGGATGGATCATCGGCGCGACCCTCATCCTTGCGATCGCCGGCGGGGCGCTGTTGAGCGCGAGCTTCCTGCGGCGTATCGATGCGATGACACGCACCTGCCGCGCGGTGGTCGGCGGCCAGTTCGGCGAGCGCATCCCCATCGCAGGTTCGCGCGGACAGCTCGATCGGCTGTCGGGAACCATCAATGAGATGCTCGATCGCATCGCGACTCTACTGGAGAGTCTGCGGCAGGTCTCGAGCGACATCGCGCACGACCTGCGCACGCCGCTCACCCGGCTGCGGCAGCGGCTGGAGTCGGCGCGCGGCAAGGACGCCGGCGCCGCGGACTACGAGCGGGTAATGGAAGGTGCGCTGGCGGACTGCGATGCCATCCTGACGGTGTTCTCGGCGCTGCTGCGCATCTCGCAGATCGAATCGGGCTCGCGTCTGGCAAATTTTGCACCGGTCGACCTGTCCGGGCTGCTGGGCCAGGTCGCCGAGCTATTCGCGCCCGTGGCCGAGGACGGACAGCAGCGGCTGGTGAGCGAACTGGATCAGGCCGGCGGCAGCGGCGTGCACGCCGACCGCACGCTGTTGCTGCAGATGTTCTCCAACCTGGTGGAGAACGCGATCCGCCACGCCGGCCGCGGCGCCATCATCCGCATCCGGTGCCGCCAGCACGGGGCCGACGCCGTCGTCCAGATAGTCGATTCCGGTCCCGGCATTCCCCCGTCCGAGCGCGACAAGGTCTTCAATCGGCTGTATCGGCTGGAGCGCAGCCGCAATACGCCCGGTAACGGCCTGGGATTGGCGTTGGTGGCGGCGATTGCCAAACTGCACCGATTCACGATCACGTTGTCGGATGCCCGACCCGGACTGTGCGTGAGCATTCAGATCGGCGCGGCCGGCGGCCTCCCCACCTAGACCGTGGATAAGGCACGCCGGGTCTTGAGCGCGGCGTCGGCATCGAGCAGGACCTGCTCCAGCACGGCGACGTATTCCAGGTAGCGCTTGCGGCCCTCGGCGGTGATGCGGCACAGGGTCTGAGGACGATTGCGCTCGTAGTCCTTGGTCATCGCGACCAGACCGGCACGCTCCAGTACCCGCAGGTGGCGGTTCAGATTGCCGTCGGTCAATGCGCACAGTTGCTTGAGATCTGCGAACAACAGCCCCTTCGGATGCGAGACCAGCGAGGTCAGCACGCCCAGCCGTGCCCGCTCGTGGATCACCCGGTCCAGGCCGTCGTAGGCGAATGAGTGGCCGTTGCCGCCGGATTTGCTACGCATGCTCATGCGCCTCCCGATAACACAATCGCAACACCGCGGCGACCAGCAGTTGTCCGATACCGAACGGAATTCCCATCGCCCACGGCGAAAACGCGCCGCCGCGGCCGCCGAGGGCGAGACAGGTCAGGCCGGCGGCCAAGTACCACAGCCCCACACCGAACATCTGGCGCGGCAGAAAGCGGCATGAGGCAAACACGCCCAGGCTGAATATCACCTGCCACAGCCCGGGCAGTATCCATAGGCTCGCCGGTGCGCAGCCCACGATCACGACGGTCACCAGCAGGCCGGCAACGATCGCCGGCATGAATTGCTCCAGGGCGGTGCGGATCATTTCCGCCGCGAGGCCGCAATGCACCCGGCGCGAGCGCAACACGGTCTCGATACTGATGATGGTGAGCGAGATGGCGGCGGTCGCGATCCATATCGACAGGTAGTGCGCCACGTCCAGCGATGGGTTGGGCAGCCAGCGTTGCTGCATCACCGCGGCCAGCAGCGCCAGCACTCCGGTGGCCGCCAGCGTCGCCGGTCCGTAGCCGCGAAACTGTGTGCCGCGGGCCAGTTGGCCGCGGATGGAGCGGATCTCTGCGAGCGCCTTGTTGAGCTCTGTCACGCCGGGGCATTGATAGGATTATTTGCCCGGCAACTTAACCGGTATCGCAGGGCGCGGCAAGCGCGGCAGTTGCACGACGGCCGCCGCCGATGTACTTTGCCTCGCAAAGTATAACTGTGCCGGGGAACTTGCATGCGTCTGGTCGAGCGTATCACTGCAGAGGGTCAGCGCCTGTTTCGGCTGCGCAGCGTGGCACCCCTGGTGCTGGCACCGCTGTTGTTCCTGGCGCTGATGCAGATGGCGCAGTTCGAGCTCAAATGGGGCGAAGCGGTCGAGGACGTATGGCTGGTGTTCTGCCTGTGCATCAGTGTCGTGGGGGTTGCGCTGCGCTGCGCGACCGTGGGCTTCGTGCCGTCGGGCACCTCGGGTCGGGGCAGAGGTACCCCCTCGGCGGCAGTGCTCAACCGTCTGGGCATGTACTCAGTGGTGCGCAATCCGCTGTACCTGGCCAACGGCATCATGTGGCTGGGAGTGGCGTTGTCCACCACCAGCATCCTGTTCGCGGCGGTGACGGCGCTGATGTATTGGCTCTACATCGAACGAGTCATCTCCGCCGAGGAGGAATTCCTGGTACAGCGGTTCGGCGACGGCTATCGGGAGTGGGTCGGGCAGACACCGTGCTTCCTGCCGCGGTTCTCGCAGTGGCGCTCACCGCAGATGAGCTTCTCGGTGCGCAGCGTGCTGCGGCGCGAATATCCGGCCCTGATTGCACTGGGCGTGGCCTTCACACTGGTGGAGGTGGTCTCCGACGTGCTGCTCGAGGGTGAGCCATGGCGCAGCTGGCTGGTGACCGATCGTGGATGGGTGTTTTTCTTCGCCATCACGGTCCTCGCCGGCCTGGGCATCCGGCTGCTGAAAAAACTGCACTGGCTCGATGCCGAGGGGCGCTGACGGGGCGCGCTGGCGGGCGCGCTGAGGGGCGCGCTGAGGGGCGCTGACCGAGGCGCAGGTGCTGACCGGCGGAACTGATGCAGGCCTCGGTGGTCGGGGAGTAGTGCCGGCCTTGAACGCAAGGCCCAGGTGACCCATGGTTGCACACGCTACGACTGCCGCAAGCTCGCCGCGCCGCGGCTCACTGCCAGGCTCGCGCCGCGCCGGCGAGGGTTTCGAGCTGCCGCTGGCCACTGCGCCGATGGAGGCGAAATTATCGCAGCGCCTGCCCGAGGAGCGTGGAGCGTGGCAGTACGAGCCCAAGTGGGATGGGTTTCGCTGCCTGGCGTTCAAGGCCGGGGAGTTCGTGGAGCTGCGCGCCAAATCCGGCAAATCTCTCGGCCGCTACTTCCCCGAGGTGGTCGCGATGCTGCGAGCGCTCGAGAGCGAGCGCTTCGTGATCGACGGGGAACTCGTCATCGAGCAGGATCGGCGCGGCGGATCCGCCGGGGAGCAGCTCGCCTTCGATGCGCTGCAGATGCGGCTGCATCCGGCCGAGAGCCGTGTGCGCAGGCTCGCGCGCGAGACGCCGGCAAAGCTCATCGTGTTCGACGTGCTGGCGCTGCCGGATGGCACGATCGTGCTGGACCGGCCGCTCGTGCAGCGGCGCGAGCTGCTGGAAACCTTCATGGCGGGCGCTGCGGTGAGCGGTCGCCTGGCGATCTCCGCGGCCACGGGCACGCTGCGCACCGCCCAGCGCTGGCTGCGCGAGGCGGGGCAGGGTCCTACCGACGGCGTGGTGGCCAAGCGGCTGGATGATGTCTATCGGCCGGGCGAGCGGGCCATGGTGAAGGTCAAGCCGATCAGGACGGCCGACTGCGTGGTCGGCGGTTTTCGCTATGCCAGCCGCGGCGGGGAGGTTGGGTCGCTGCTGCTGGGGCTGTACGACGAACACGGACGGCTCGACCACGTCGGCTTCACCGCGACGATTCCGCACGCGCAGCGCTCGGCGCTAACCGCGCGGCTGGAATCGCTGCGTCAGCCGCCCGGCTTCACCGGACGTGCACCCGGAGGACACAGCCGCTGGAGCACACGACGCAGTGATGAGTGGGAGCCGCTGCGTGCGCAGCTGGTCGTGGAGGTGCGCTTCGACCAGGTGAGCGGACAGCGATTTCGTCACGGTACCCGGCTGTTACGCTGGCGAGAGGACAAGGCGCCCCGTCAATGCACCTTCGAACAGATCCGCGCCCTGTGAGTGAACGGGTCAGGGCCCACGGCCCCGGCACGCGCACGTGAGCGCGGGAGCGATGATGCAGGATCGATTCGACCTCGAACGATTCATCGATGCGCAGGGTCCGGTGATCGAGCAGGTACGGCGCGAGCTCGCCGGCGGCCGCAAGCGCAGCCACTGGATGTGGTTCGTATTTCCGCAGCTGATCGAGTGCACCGGGCTGGTCAACGCCCTGCAGGGGCGCTCGGTCGCGGAGGTCTTCGGTAGCCCCGATGAGCTGAAGTTTCACTCCTGCATGACATTGTTCGCGGCGGTTCCCGGCGCGGCCCCGGTGTTCGCGGCCGCGCTGGCGGGCGATCCGGCTGTGCGCTAGCTGCGCTCTACCATTGGTCCGGGGTCCAGTTGGACGAGGCCCCGTCGGGGGTGGCTCCGGCGACGATCAGCCCGGGTTCACGGTAATAGTGCGGGGGCACGGGCAGGTTCAACGGCGCCGGCGAGCCGTCCATCACCCGCCCGGCCAGGTCGTAGCGCGAGCCGTGACAGGGACAGAAAAACCCACCCGGCCAGTTTGCGGCAATCGTGGGGTCGCCCAGTGTCGGGCGGTATTTGGGAATGCAGCCCAGGTGGGTGCAGATGCCCACCAGCACCAGGTACTGCGGCATGATCGAGCGCTGGATCGGATTCCAGTGCGGCAGGTCGGGCGCCTGCTGCGGCTGCTTGGACAAGGGGTCCTTTAGCCGGCCATTAAGCTGGGGCAGCTCGGCGATCTGGCTCTGCTCCCGGTGCAGCACCCAGACAGGTTTCTGGCGCCACTGGGTGGTGAGCATGGTCCCGGGCTTGAGCCCGCCGATATCGATCTGCACCGGCGCGCCGAGCGCGAGCGCCGACTCGCTCGGGTTCCAGGATTCGATGAACGGTACGGCGGTCGCGGCCACGCCGATCACGCCCAGGGTTGCGGTCGCGGCCCGCAGCAGCGCGCGCCGCTGCGGGTCAGGCTCGGCGCCGTAGTCGCTCAGCTCCGAGGGTATGCTCGTGTGCTCCTCGCTCATGCTGGACCCCTTGTGGCCGAAGATGCAGGATGGCACATCCCTTGCGAATCGTCCGGGCACGGCACAGTGTCGCCGGCGACGATGTTGAAATGACTGCCGCCAGGCCGGTAAGTTCCGATGCACTGCCGCGAGCGGCTGTCGGGCGGCTCCGACCCGGCCCCTACCGGCCATGAAGTGCGCAGACGGCCCCGGCCTTTCGGGCGTAATTTGCCCGCCCGGACCCGAAACCGCTATTGTCGCCGCCACCTTCGCGCCGCGCGCGTCAACTGCGTCGTCCATGGCAAGTACTCCGGGAGTGAACATCAGCACGGGCGCCGCCGCCGCGTCTACCGGCGGCACGCCTTCGCGCCCGCGGGCGTTCGCCGCATTGTTCCTGATCGAGATGTGGGAGCGCTTCGGCTACTACGGCATGCAGGTGCTGCTGGTGGTCTTCATGATCGAGTACCTGCACTTCACCGACTCGCGTGCCAACCTTACCTGGGGCGCGCTGGCGGCGATGGTGTATGCCACGCCGGTACTGGGCGGCTGGATCGGCGATAAGGTGCTGGGCGCGCGCCGCACCACGATGCTCGGCGCGATCGTGCTGGGGCTCGGCTACCTGTTGCTGTCGGTCCCGTGGGACCGGGTGATCGCCGGGGCCTGGGCAAGTCCGCTGCTGTTCTTCTCGATGGGCGTCATTGCGACCGGCAACGGCCTGTTCAAGGCCAATCCGAACAACCTGGTGTCGCGGCTGTACGAGGGCGAGCCGTCGCGGCTCGACGGCGCCTTCACGATGTACTACATGGCCATCAACGTCGGCGCGATGATCTCGCAGGCGCTCACGCCGTGGATCCGGGTGCACTACGGCTGGCACTGGGCCTTCCTGGCCTGCGCGCTTGGGCTGGTGATCGGCATCGCGCAGTTCCGCCTGCAGCGCCGCCTGGTGGCACACATCGGCTCGGCACCGGACTTCCAGCCGCTGCGCCTGCGGCGGGTCGCGGCGGTGCTCGGCGGTACGCTGGTGCTGGCGGTGCTGATCGCCTTGATCGTGCAGAACCTCACGGTGGCGCGCGCGATCGTGTGGCTGGGGGCCGCGGCGCTGCTCGGCCTGTTCACCGTGCTGATTGCGCGCGGGCAGCGCGGCGAGCGCAGCGGCCTGATCGCGATGCTGGTGCTGACGGCCCAGAGCATGCTGTTCTTCATCTTCTACCAGCAGATGTCGACCTCGCTGACGCTGTTCGCGCTGCATAACGTCAGGCTCGACTTCCTCGGCTACCACGTGCCGCCCGAGCAGTTCCAGTGGCTCAATCCGTTCTGGATCGCGGTGCTCTCGCCGCTACTGGCGCTGCTGTATGGCGGCCTCGGTCGGCACGGCCGCGATCCGTCGGTCGCGGGCAAGTACGCCTGGGGATTCGTGCTGCTGGCGCTTGGGTTCTTCATCTATGCCATCAGTGGCCGCTACGCGGTCGCCGGGCTGGTGTCGCCGTGGTGGATGGTGTGGGGGTACCTGTTTCAATCCTTCGGCGAGCTGCTGATCTCGGGGCTCGGGCTGGCGATGGTGGCCCGCTACGTCGGCCCGGGCCGGCGCGGGCTGATGATGGGAGCGTGGCTGCTGGCGACCGGGATCGCGCAGTACCTCGGCAGCTTCGTGGCCAATTTCGCCAGCGTGCCGTCCGACATTACGGCCGCTGCGGCGACGCTGCCACGGTACACGCACCTGTTCTGGGTGCTCGGCTGGGTCGCCGTCGGCGGTACCGCCGCGGCGATCGCGCTGCTGCCGCTGATGCACCGTCTGGATGTCGGGCATCGCGCGGGCGGCGCGGCGGCCGCCGCGGGGGTGCCCTGATGGCGCGCAAGCGGCGCGGCTGGGGCGAGGGGACCGTGGTAGTCATCGAGCACGTCTCCAAGGTGCTGCGGGACAATGCGCTCGGCGACCCTTACGTGCGCAAGCTGGCGGTGTGGCTGCCGCCGCAGTACGACAGCGGCGCCACGCGCGGGCGCGGCAAGCGAGTGCCGATGCTGATGGACATGGTCGGCTTCACCGGCTCGGGGCTGTCGCATGTGGGTTGGAAGGCCTTCAGCGAGAATGTCCCGGAGCGTGCCGCGCGGCTGGTGCACACGGGGCGGATGGCGCCGGCCATCATCGCCTTTCCGGACTGCTTCACCGCGCTGGGCGGCAACCAGTACGTGAACTCCAGCGCGATCGGCCGCTATGCGGATTACCTGATCCGCGAGATCATCCCGTTCATCGACCGCGAGTTCCGCACGCTCGCGCGGCGCGAGCACCGCGGCTGCTTTGGCAAATCCTCCGGCGGCTACGGCGCGATCCTCCACGGCATGAAGTACCCGGCGACCTGGGGTGCGATCGCCGATCACTCGGGGGATTCCTACTTCGATTTCGTCTACTGGAACGACTGGCCGGCCACGCTCAACGAGCTCTCGAAGTACCGCCGCCGCCGCTTCAAGCCGGGCCGCTACGATGTCGAGGCGATGGAGCGCGGCGCCGACCGCGGCCTGGACGACGGGCGGGTACGGCGATTCCTCGAGGCGGTGTGGAGCAAGCCGAAGCTGTCGGATGCGGAAATCACCACTCTGATGAACCTGTGTATGGCGGCGACCTACGATCCGGACCCGAAGGCACCGAACGGCTTTCGACTGCCGTTCAACCTCGAGACCGGCGAGCTGCTGCCGCGCCGCTGGCGCGCCTGGTCGCGGCACGATCCGATCCACCTGGTGCCGCGCTATCGCGGGGCGCTGCGCTCGCTGCGCGGCATTTACCTGGATTGCGGCTCGCGCGACCAGTACTACATCCACTACGGCATGCGCATCCTGTCCAAGCGCCTGGGCGCCGCCGGCATCGCGCATACCTACCAGGAATTCGACGACACCCATTCTGATATCGATTACCGCATGGACGTATCGCTGCCGTTCCTGTCGCGGGCGCTGCGGTAGGCGGCGCGCGGGGCCGGCCGTGACGGGCGATGTCGATTACATGCGGCGCGCGCTCGAGCTGGCGCGCAGCGCCGAGGCAGACGGGGAGGTGCCGGTGGGCGCGGTGCTGGTGCACGGCGAGGCGGTCATCGCCGCCGGCCGCAACCGGCCGATCGCGGCCTGCGATCCGACCGCGCACGCGGAAATCGAGGCGCTGCGCGCGGGGGCGCGCCAGCTCGGCGCCTATCGGCTCAATGACACGACGCTATATGTGACGCTCGAGCCCTGCGTGATGTGTGCCGCGGCGCTGGTGCATGCGCGCGTGCGCCGCGTGGTATTCGGCGCCTTCGATGCGCGCGCGGGCGCGGCCGGCAGCATGATCGATGTATTCCGCCTGTGCGGAATCAATCATCGGGTCGAGGTGTTCGGCGGGGTGCTGGCCGCGGACTGCGGGGAGTTGTTGCGCAGCTTCTTCGAGCGGCGCCGGGCGCAAGGCGCCTCGAGCTGACGGGATCGAGAGCTCAGTTGTACTGCGGCGGTGTGGCCGAAAGCGCCTCGCGTAGCACGCGCTGCGGGGTGCGCATCGATAACGGCGTGGTGTCGAACCACTCCAGCACGGCCAGGTACTGTCGCACCTGCTGCACGAACTTGGCCGGCTCCCAGCCGCGCGCGTAGCCGCGCCTGGCATGCGAGTACCACTGCACCTGCGCCAGCAGCGGCAGCTCCGCGCGCACGTCGCTCCAAGAGTCGGGATCCTTGCCCAGCTGCTGCGCGAGCACGCGCGCATCCTCGAGGTGTCCGTAGCCGACGTTGTAGGCCGCCAGCGCGAGCCAGGTGCGATCGGGCTCTGGAACGTGCTTCGGAATGGTTCGCAATACCTGGGCCAGATAGCGGGCGCCCCCCAGGATGTTCTGGCTCAGATTGGTCCGGTCGGTGACGCCGATGGCGCTGGCGGCATCCGGGGTGAGCATCATGATGCCCTGGGCGCCGTCGTCCGAGACTGCCTGCATCTGCCACCGGGACTCCTGGTAGCCGACCGCCGCCAGCAACCGCCAGTCGATTCCGGTGGCCTTCGCAGCCTGCTGGAACAGCTCCTGAAGCTGCGGCAGGCGCGTGGCGATGTCGAGCTGAAAGCGGCGTGCCTCCAGATAATCGAACTCGTCCGACTCGGCGCGCGCGGCCTGCTCGATGCGGGCAATCTGCCCGGACGCGCCCGCAGCGGCAAAGAAGCGGTCTGCCGCCGCGGCCAGATCATCCCCGTCAGCGCGCACGATCCACTGTACCGGGCGTGCGTCCGGCAGCGTGAAGGCCACGCTGACGTCCGGATAGAGATGCTGGGCGAATGCGAATTCGTTGGCATCGACCACGGCGAAGTCGGCGTCGCCGCGTTCGACCAGCTCGAGCGGGTCGGGTTGCACCGTGGACTGCTCGATCCACGACAGCCGCGGCACGCCCTCGCCGCGGATGGTCTGCAGCAGCCGTGCCTGCGGGCTGCCGGCGCGTACCGCCACGCGCGAGGCGACCAGATCGGTCACGTCGCGGGCGCGCGGCCGGCCGCGTCCCTGCACGACCAGCTGTGCGACCTGCTCGTAGCTGTGGGTGGCGACCCCTGCGCCACGCCAGCGCGCATCGGCGCTGATCTGGGCCGCGGCCAGGTCGGCCCGCCCCTGGGAGAGCGAAGCACGCATGGCCGCCTCGTCCAGCACTGCCTCCACCTGCAGCCCGACGCCGAGCTGCTGGGCGAAGGCGCTGACCAGGCGGTATTCCAGGCCCTGCGGGCCATGGGCCCCCAGGTAGTAACTGGTGGGCGTATTGAGCGTCACCACACGCAGCTTGCCGCGCGCGCGAATCTGCGCCAGCGCGCCCTGGGAATGCCCGCAGCTTGCCAGCAGCAGCGCGCACGAAGTGCCTACGGCCAGTCGGCGGGCGCAGCGCGTGATCGAGGACCGCCGAGGCGGGGAGGGCCGCGTGACGATCACACCGGCTGCCGTCTTCGAAGTCGCTGTCTGCATCGTGAGGTAGAATACCAGCGTTCCCTCGGAGAGGTACCGAAGCGGTCATAACGGCGCCGACTCGAAATCGGATGGTCGGGTAATACCGGCACGTGGGTTCGAATCCCACCCTCTCCGCCATTTAACTCTGCGCTCGAGTTGCACACGTGTCGGCCGGCGCTGACAATCGCACCGGCAATGGCGCGGGCGTGGCACGGGCGCGCGATCTACGTTCTAATACCGCCGTCCGCGCCGAGCCGGGGCATTGCGAACGCAGGCGCGGTGCGCACGGCCCCCCCTTTTGGGCGGTACGGTGCGCCAGGTCTCATTAGCGCGCCGCGCGGGGTGATTCGTGCCCGTTCCAACGGAGGTCGCCGTTCTTAAAGTGACTGGCAGATGGTGCAGGGGCGGGTAGAGATGGAAGGCAGTCGCATGCTCAGGGCCGACGCCGATCTGCTGGAAGCGGGTCAGCCCGACGATTCAGCGGCGTTGAGCCGCCGCGGGCTGCTGATCGAGACGGTGACGGCGAGCGTGCGCAGCATCGTGACCGCGCCGTCGCTGATGGCAGTGTTGCCGGAGGTGCTCTCGCAGCTGATCAACGTGGTGCCGGTGGACCGCATCGACATCACCGAAATGCTGGCGCGACCGCAGGCCCTCCCGGTGCCGAAGACGCTGTTCAGCTGGCAGCCGCCGGACAGCCCGGCGCTGTCGCTGCCGCCGGACGCAGGCGAGAAGTTTACCCACAGCGCCGAGCTGCAGGAGTGGTTCCGGCCACTCACCCTGGGCCAATCGAGCCTCACGCTGCAGCGCACCGCCAACGAAGCGGTACGTGCCTCGCTGGCCGAGCTGCGCGTGATGGCCATGATGATGGTGCCCATCATGATCGACGGGCGCCACTGGGGGCACGTGGCCTTCGCCGATTGCCGCGACGAGCGGGAATGGGCACCGGATGACCTGAAGATCCTGATGATGCTGGCCGAGGTGATCGGTGCGGCTGTCACGCGCGAGCGCTTCCTGGGTCAGGCGCAGCAGCGCGAAAAACTGCTGCGGGCGATCAACGACAGCGCCGCGCAGATCATGACCGCCACCGATCTGCACCAGGCGATCGCCGCCTCGCTCGGCATCGTGGCCGGGGCGATCGGCGTGGATCGGGTGCTGGTGCAGGAGTTGTTACCGCGGCCCGGAGCGCCGGCGGGCGAGGAGCCGCGGCGGGCGCTGCGCAACTTCTGGCGTGCGCCCGGCGCCTTGCTGCAGCTGTCCGAGCTCGTGCGGGTGCTCTCGCAGCCCTCTCATCCGCAAGTGGCCGCCTGGATGGAGCCGCTCAAGCGCGGCGTCGCGGTGCAGGCGCAGCTGTCGCAGTCGACGGGCGCCGTCCGCGAGATGATGCAGGCCTTCCAGTCCTATGCGGTGCTGATGGTTCCGATCATGGTCGATGCGCGCTACTGGGGTTATATCAGCCTGAGCAACTGCAGCCGCGAGCGCGTCTGGAACGGTTCCGAAGTCGACGTGCTGCAGACGCTGGCCGAGCTGATCGGCACCGCCATCACGCGCGAGCGCCACCTGCTGGCGCTGGCGACTGCCAACACCATCATCCAGAACAGCCCGACGGTGCTGTACCGGCTGCGCGGCGAGCCGGCGCTGCCGATGACCTACGTGTCGGACAACATCACGCTGCTCGGCCACGACCCGGTCGAGCTGGTCGAGACGCCCACGCGCTACCGCGAGATCATCCACGCCGAGGACCGGGCGGCGGTGGAGGAGGCGATCTCGGCGCTGCTCACGCGGGAGGCGCCGCCCTCGACCATCGAGTTCCGGATGCGTACGCGCGATGGCGCGGTCCGCTGGGTGGAGAATCGCCTCACCCCGGTGCGCGATGCCGAGGGCAGGCTGATCGAGATCGAGGGCATCCTCGCCGACGTGACCGAGCGCAAGGAGGCGCAGGACAAGATCGCCCTGCTGGCGCGTACCGATGCGCTGACCGGACTGGCCAACCGCATCACCTTCGGTGACCGGCTGCGCCAGGCGTTCGCAGCGTCGCAGCGCGGAGCGCACGGCTTTGCCGTGCTGTATCTGGACCTGGACCGTTTCAAGGAAATCAACGACACCCTCGGGCATCACACCGGCGACCTGCTGCTGCAGCAGGTGGCCGCTCGGCTGCAGCAAGCCACGCGCGAGATCGACGTCGTGGCGCGCCTGGGCGGTGACGAGTTCGCGATCGTACAGGCCGAGCTGACCGACTCGGCCTCGGCCGGCACGCTGGCCGAGAAGCTGATCGAGCTCGTCTCCGCTCCTTACAGCGTTGACGGTAACGAGCTGCGCATCGGCGTGAGCGTCGGCATCGCGTTGTACATGAGCGATGCGCGCAGTCCCGACACGCTGTTGGTGCAGGCCGATCAGGCGCTCTATCGTGCCAAGCACGCCGGCCGCGGGCTGTATCGGTTCTATTCCGACCAGATCGATCATGAGACGCGTGCCCAGCTGTCGCTGGCCGAAGGACTGCGCGGGGCCGTGGCGCGCCAGGAGCTCGAGCTTCGCTACCAGCCGCAGGTCGAGCTGGCCTCCGGCCGCATCGTCGGCATGGAGGCGCTGCTGCGCTGGAATCACCCGACCCGCGGAGTGCTGCTACCCGAGGACTTCCTGCCGATTGCCGAGAAGTTCGGGATCATGCAGCAGGTGGGCCGCTGGACACTCGATGAGGCCTGCCGCCAGATGGCGCGCTGGCGGCAGCAGGGCATATCGGTGCCGGTCGTGGCGATCAATGTCGCGCTGGCGCAGATCCGCATGGGCGGGGAGTTCGTGCGCGACGTCATGGAGAGCCTTCGGCGCTGGGGCCTGAAGCCCGCGGACGTGGAGCTGGACGTGACCGAGCTGGTGCTGGCGCGCTCGACCCTGACGCAGAGCGGCGTGCTGGAAGAGCTGCGTCAGCTCGGGGTCGGTATCGCGATCGATGATTTCGGCGCGCAATACTCCTCGCTCGACTACCTGCGCACCTACCGTGTCAACCGCCTGAAGATCGCCCGCGGCATGATCGCGGCGGCGGATGTGGAGCCGGGCGGCAGTGCAATGATCCGTGCGATCCTGAGCCTGGCGCGCGAGCTGGATGTCGAGGTGGTCGCCGAGGGCATCGAAACCGAAGCGCAGTGCCGGCTGCTGGTGCAGGCGAGCGCGAGCGCACAGGGGCAGGGGTTCTATTATAGCCAGGCCGTGTCCGCGGAGGAGAGCATGAGCCTGCTGAGCGCCGGGGTGATGCTGCCGCCGGGGTGAGGTTCGCTCAGGTATCGGAGTGATCGCGCACGTTGCGCCGATACTCCGCCGCGAACGCGCGCGCGAACGCTTCGGCGAACAGTTGCGGCAGGCGGCCTGGGGGCATCTCGGTGATGGTACGGAAACGGGCGGTCACGCCGGTGGGTGCGGCCTCGCCGGTGCTGGCCGCGGCCTCGGCGGCCGAGTGCGACAGCGCCACCGGATCCAGGCGGGCAATGAACTCGGTCAGCGCGGCGGGGAGCGATCGCATCAGCGCGAGCTCATGGCCGCGGTTGCCGGCCGCGGTATCGCGCAGCCATTGCACCGCGTCGAGCTCGTGGCGGCTGTGGCCGAGGAGCAGCCGCAGCAGCAGATCCTCCACCGGCAGTCCCGTCAGACCGATGTGCTGCGGATCCTCGCGGCCCACCTCGATACGGTTCTGATCGCGCAGCTCGCGCTGCACCAGCGCCAGGCCCTTCAGCGCCGCGAGCGCCTCGCGCAGCAGCAGCCCTGACAGGTATAGCAGCCCGGGCTGCAGCTCCGGCGGCAGGCGCCTCGGATCGAGCCCGGCGCCACGGCACAGTGCCTCGAGCGCCCCGGCATCGCCGCTGCCGTGCCGCAGCGCCGGCTGCCGCTCGCGAGCGTCGTCCGCTGTGCGCCGCTGCGCCTGCCCGCCGGCCGCGCCGCCGGCCGCGCCGCCGCCGTTGCCGTGGCCATTGCCGGCGGAGACGGGCTGCAGGCCGCTGCGGTCGAAGGTGCGCAGGCCGGTGTCTTCGATCGCGATCGACCGGACCGATACCGACTGGCCGAAGACGTCCACCGGCCCGATGCGGCTGCCACTGCCCGGATCGGCGGCTGCATGCAGCAGTTGTTTCACGTCCAGGGACACACCGATATCGGCCTGGTACGCGCCGCCGGGGGCGACCACGGAGGTGGCGGTAACCGGGAAAATCGCGCTGTCCTCAGGGGTTTCGGCGGCGTCGAGGTCGATGTTGACGGCGATCTGGTACTGGCCCAGGCGCAGGCTGTCGCCGTCACGCAGCGGGTAGATGTTGCGGCGGCTGATCGGCACCGTGCCGCCGTTCACGTAGGTGCCGTTGGTGCTGGTATCGAGCAGATAATAGGAGCCGTTGCGGAATTGAACCCGCGCATGGTGCGCGGACAGGTAGCACTGGGCGTCGGGCAGCACCCAGTCGTTGTCGTGTGCGCGGCCGATGCTACCGCCGCCGACGCCCAGCACGATGCTGGCGTCGCGCCCGAGCGCGTCGCGCTGGTCGCTGACGACCGTCAACCTCAGTGCCATCGATGTTATCCGCGGCGCCTCGAGCCCGTACGGGGCGCATAGCTGGTCCATGACATATAATGGGCTACGGCGAATCCCCGCCCAGACTGCCTCGCCGCGACCCAACGATGGCATCGAACCACATCTTCAAGATTATCTTTGTGAACCAGGGCAAGGTTTACGAGGTTTATGCTCGCAAGGTGAGCCACGGTACGCTGTTCGGCTTCGTCGAAGTCGAGGAGCTGGTGTTCGGCGAGCGCTCCACGGTGGTGCTGGACCCCGGCGAGGAGCGGGTAAAGAGCGAATTCGCGGGCGTCAAGCGCAGCTACCTGCCGTTGCAATCGATCATCCGCATCGACGAGGTGAAGGCCCAGGGGGTCAGCAAGATCGTGGCCCTGGAAGGCAGCAACGTGGCGCAGTTTCCGGTGTCGTTCCTGCCGCCGTCGGGCTCGGATCCGGGGTCGAAGAAATCCTGATGCTCAAGCTGCCGGGCTCGCAGGCGCTGTCCGGATTTCGCACCGCCAGCCTGCTGGCGCGACTGAGCGCCCTGGAGCCGGCGGTGACATCGCTGCGCTCGCAGTTCCTGCACTTCGTCGATTGCAACCGCGAGCTCGATGCCGTCGAGTATGCCCGGCTGGTGGCGTTGCTCGATGAGACGCGCCCGGTCGCGGTTGCCGCCGAGGAGGCGGCCGGCATGCTCGAGCTGCTGGTGGTGCCGCGACCGGGGACGATCTCGCCCTGGTCGAGCAAGGCCACCGACATCGCGCAGGTCTGCGGACTGCCGGCCGTGCGGCGTATCGAGCGCGGGGTGCTGTACACGCTCGGACTGCGTGCGCCGCTGCCGGCCGCGGGCCGTGCGGCGCTGGCCGCGCCGCTGTACGACCGCATGACCGAGGCCGTACTGCAGGACACCGACAGCGCGGTGCGCCTGTTTGCGGCCGAGCCGCCCGCGCCGCTGCAGCGCATCGCGCTGGCGCGCGGCCGCGAGGGGCTGGTGCAGGCCAACCGGCAGTTGGGCCTGGCGTTGTCTGCGGACGAGATCGACTACCTGCTCGCGACCTTCGCCGCGCTCGGGCGCGACCCGACCGACGTGGAGCTGATGATGTTCGCGCAGGCCAACTCCGAGCACTGCCGTCACAAGATCTTCAACGCCGAGTTCGTGATCGACGGGGTGGCGCAGGCACGCTCGCTGTTCGCGATGATCCGCAATACCTCGGCCGCGAGCCCGGCGGGACTGCTGTCCGCCTACCGTGACAATGCGGCGGTGATCGAGGGGACGCGCTCGACACGCTGGTTTTCCGATCCGGCCAGCGGTATCTACCGCGGTAGCGACGAGCCGGTGGACATCCTGATGAAAGTCGAGACGCACAATCATCCGACCGCGATCTCGCCGTTCCCCGGCGCGGCCACCGGCGCCGGCGGGGAGATCCGCGACGAGGGTGCGGTCGGCCGCGGCGCCAAGCCCAAGGCCGGCCTGGTCGGATTCTCGGTCTCGCATCTGCGCATTCCGGGGTTCGTGCAGCCGTGGGAGCATACCTTGGGTACGCCGGCGCGCATCGCCCCGGCGCTGCAGATCATGCTGGAGGCGCCGATCGGCGCGGCGGCGTTCAACAACGAATTCGGCCGCCCCAACCTGTGCGGCTACTTCCGCACGCTCGAGACTTCGCTGCCGCACGAGCCGGCCGGCCGCATGCGCGGCTACCACAAGCCGATCATGCTGGCCGGCGGCCTCGGCAACGTGCGGCGTGCGCACGTGCACAAGGGCGAGGTGAGCGTCGGGGCGGCGCTGGTGGTACTGGGAGGCCCCGCGATGCTGATCGGATTGGGCGGGGGCGCCGCCTCCTCGATGGGCAGCGGCGCGTCCGACGAGCAGCTGGACTACGCCTCGGTCCAGCGCGGCAATCCGGAGATGCAGCGGCGCGCGCAGGAGGTGATCGACCGCTGCTGGGCGCTGGGGGCCGACAATCCGATCGAACTGATTCACGACGTCGGCGCCGGCGGCTTGTCCAACGCGGTGCCGGAGGCCGTGGCGCACAGCCGGCGCGGTGCGCGCATCGAGCTGCGCGCGATCCCGAACGCCGAGCCCGGCATGTCGCCCCTGCAGATCTGGTGCAACGAGGCGCAGGAGCGCTATGTGCTGGCGCTGCAGCCCGGTGCGCTGGCGCGCTTCAGCGCAATCGCGGCGCGCGAGCGCTGCCCGTTTGCCGTCATCGGCGAGATCACTGCCGACGGTATGCTGGTGGTGCACGACCAGCTGTTCGGTGACGATCCGGTGCACATGCCGGTGCAGGCGCTGCTGGGCAACCCGCCGCGCATGCGCCGCGAGGTGCGGCGCGCACCGACGCCGCAGGTCGAGGCCGATTGCGCGGCGGTGCCGCTGCGCGAGGCGGTGTACCGGGTGCTGCGCCTGCCCGCGGTGGCCGACAAGAGCTTCCTGATCACAATCGGCGACCGGACGGTCGGCGGCCTTACCAGCCGTGACCAGCTGGTCGGACCGTGGCAGGTGCCGGTCGCCGACGTGGCCGTCACGCTGGCCGATTATCGGCATGAGCACGGCGAGGCGATGGCGCTGGGCGAGCGCACACCCGTGGCGCTGCTGGACGCCGCCGCCTCGGCGCGGCTGGCCGTGGCCGAGGCGCTCACCAACATCCTCGCCGCCGATGTCGTGCGGCTCGCCGACGTGAGGCTGTCGGCCAACTGGATGGCCGCATGCGGCGAGGAGGGCGAGGACGCGGCGCTATATGCCGCGGTGCGCGCGGTCGGCGAGCAGTTCTGTCCGGCGCTGGGGCTCGCCATCCCGGTCGGCAAGGATTCATTGTCGATGAAGACCGCCTGGACCGAGGACGGCGCGCCTCGGTCCGTGCTTGCGCCGGTGTCGTTGATCGCCTCGGCGTTCGCACCGGTGCGCGACGCGCGCCGCACGCTCACGCCGGTGCTGCGGCAGGACGCCGGTCCGACGAGCCTATTGCTGGTTGATCTGTCGCGCGGGCGCAACCGGCTCGGCATGAGCGCACTGGCGCAGGTGTTCGACCTGACCGGCGGGCACAGCGCCGACGCCGACGAGCCGGCACTGCTCGCGGCCTTCGCCGCGGCGATCATCGAACTGCGCACGCAGGAGTGGGCGCTGGCGTATCACGACCGCGCGGACGGCGGCCTACTGGCCACGCTGGTCGAGATGGCCTTCGCCGGTCATTGCGGCATCGATGTGACGCTGCCTGTCGCGACCGGCGGCGCGGTCGCGGCGCTGTTCGCCGAGGAGCCCGGAGCGGTGCTGCAGGTAACGCACGCGCTCGAGCCGCAGGTGCTCTCATGCTTCGCGCGGCACGGGCTGGGCGACTGCGTGCATCGAATCGGCGCCCCGCAGGGACCACTGCGCGTGCGCATCCGTGCCGGCGAGGCCCTGATCGATGAGAGCTGGACGGACCTGCGCCGCGCGTGGTCGGAGACTTCCCATCGTATGCGGCGGCTGCGTGACGAGCCGCAGTGCGCCGAGGAGGAGCTCGCCGCGATGCTCGACGCCACCGATCCCGGACTGTCGCAGCAGCTGACCTTCGATCCGGACGAGGACATCGCCGCTGCGCTGATCCAGCGCGGCGCGCGGCCGCGGGTCGCGGTGCTGCGCGAGCAGGGCGTCAACAGCCAGGTGGAGATGGCGGCGGTGCTCGATCGCGCCGGCTTCGAGGCGCACGACGTGCACATGACGGACCTTCTGAGCGGGCAGCGCACGCTCGAGCACTTCAGCGCTCTGGTGGCCTGCGGCGGTTTTTCCTACGGCGATGTGCTCGGAGCGGGCGGGGGCTGGGCGCGCTCGATCCTGCTGCACGAGCGCACGCGCGCCGAGTTCGCGCGCTTCTTTGCCCGCAGCGACACGTTGGCCCTCGGGGTGTGCAACGGCTGCCAGATGTTCGCGCTGATCACCGAGCTGATCCCGGGCGCGCAGCACTGGCCGCGCTTCGTGCGCAATCGCAGCGAGCAGTTCGAGGCGCGCTTCGGCATGGTGCGCATCGAATCCTCCCCATCAGTGCTGCTGCAGGACATGCACGGCTCGCGGCTGCCGATTGCGATCTCGCACGGGGAAGGCCGCGCGCAGTTCACGAGCGAGGCGTCCCTGCGGCACTGCCTCGAGCAGCGCCTGGTGGCGCTGCGCTACCTGAGCAACCACGGCGAGGTGGCCACGACCTACCCGGCCAATCCCAACGGCGGCGTGCAGGCCATCGCTGCGTTGACGACGCCCGACGGACGCGTGACGGTCACGATGCCGCATCCGGAGCGCGTGTTCCGCACGGTGCAGAACTCCTGGCATCCGCAGGCGGCGGCCGAGGACAGCGGCTGGATGCGCATGTTCCGCAATGCGCGCCGCTGGCTGGGCTGAACGCACCGGCGCTACAGCGGCTCGGTGGAGTGATGCTCCGGCGCTGCGGCGGCAGCCGCGGCGGGTGCGGCCGGGACGGCAGCCTGCGCGGCAGCCTGGGTGGCGGCGGCGGCAGCGGGTCCGGCGGTGGTCTGCTCACCCTGGTCCGAAAAGAAGCGGCGTACCAACATGGCCTGCTGCAGTCGCCCCTTGCGCACGTAGCTCTGGTGCAGCAGGTCCTTCATCACTTCCAGCAGCAGTCCGGATTGATCGTCATCGAGCGGCGGCAGACCTGGGGCAGGGTCGGCATCGGAACCGAAGATCACGCGCTTGATGGCGGCGAAGCTCGCGGCGTCGATCTGCGCGATCTCGCGCAGCTCGTTGAGCTGGTCGAACACCCGCAGCTTGCCGCCTTCGCCGAGCTGTGCGAACGCGGCCTGCATCGTGCGGCGGCACATGCTCGCGAAGGCGTTGAAGGCGCCATGCGAGTAGCACAGCAGCGCCTCGCGAAACAACGTCTCCACGGCTTCGGGCAGGTAGGTGAAGCTGAATTTTTCGCGCGGCCGCTCGATCTCACTGAATTGTGACGACAGCTCGACGCGTTGCGAGCCGTAGCCGCGCACGTTGAAGCGCAGGAATATCGGAGCGTTGCAGGCGTCGCAGCGATACACCAGGCCAACCTGCCTGGGCCGGTGGGTGTTCAGATCGGTGAACCGCGGTACGGCAAACGGGGTGATGTGCGCCAACACCAGGCAGTGTGGACAGGTCAGTGCCAGGCTCTGGCCCTGATCATGGTGCAGCCGATCGCTGCCGTCGATGTAGACCGACACGGATGTGTCCAATGACCGATGTGCGCACGAGTGTAGCCGAACGGTGACGCCAGCAGTACGGCGGCGCGGGGCCGGTCGCGGGCGCGCAGGCTGCCGCCCGTGTGCAGCGCGCAGCGGTATAGACATAATCTGTCAACCGGTCAGGCGCTTGTACTTGAGCCGGTGTGGCTGGGCAGCCTGCTCGCCGCGCCGGCGCTTCAGATCCTCGGTGTAGTCCTGGAAGTTGCCCTCGAACCAGACCAGCTCCGAGTCACCTTCGAAGGCCAGGATGTGGGTGGCGATGCGATCGAGGAACCAGCGGTCGTGCGAGATCACCACCGCGCAGCCGGGGAAACTCAGCAGCGCCTCCTCCAGTGCGCGCAGCGTCTCCACGTCCAGATCGTTGGTCGGCTCGTCCAGCAGCAGCACGTTGCCGCCGGTGCGCAGCACCTTGGCCAGATGCACGCGGTTGCGCTCCCCGCCCGACAGCACGCCGATCAGCTGCTGCTGCTGGGTGCCCTTGAAGTTGAAACGGCCGACGTAGCCGCGCGAGGGGGTCTCGTAACCGTCGACGCGGATGATGTCCTGGCCGCCGGAGATCTCCTCCCACACGGTCTTGCGGTCATCGAGCGTCTGGCGGGACTGATCGACGTACGCCAGCTTCACGGTGGGGCCGATGCGGATCTCGCCGGCGTCGGGTTGCTGCGCGCCAGTGAGCATCTGAAACAGCGTGGTCTTGCCGGCGCCGTTCGGGCCGATGATGCCGACGATGGCGCCGCGCGGCAGCTGGAAGCTCAGGTTGTCGATCAGCAGCCGCTCACCGAAACCCTTGCGCAGGTCCTTGACCTCGATGACCAGCTCGCCCAGGCGCGGTCCGGGCGGAATGTACAGCTCGTTGGTCTCGTTGCGTTCCTGAAACTCCTTGGAGGCGAGTTCCTCATAGCGCGCCAGACGCGCCTTGCTCTTGGCCTGGCGCGCCTTGGGGTTGGAGCGCACCCACTCGAGCTCGTGCTCCAGCGTGCGGCGCAGCGCCTCCTGCTCGCGTTCCTCCAGCGCCAGGCGCTGCTGCTTCTGCTCGAGCCAGGAGGAATAGTTTCCCTGCCACGGAATGCCGTGGCCGCGGTCGAGCTCCAGGATCCACTTGGCGACATTGTCGAGGAAGTAGCGATCGTGCGTCACCGCCACCACGGTGCTGGCATATTCTTCGAGGTAGCGCTCGAGCCAGGCCACCGACTCGGCGTCCAGATGATTGGTCGGCTCGTCCAGCAGCAGCATGTCCGGCTGTGACAGCAGCAGGCGGCACAGCGCCACGCGGCGCTTCTCCCCCCCGGACAGCTGCGCGATGCGGGTCTCCCAAGGCGGCAGCCGCAGCGCGTCGGCCGCGATCTCGAGCTTGCGTTCCAGCTCCCAGCCCCCGGCCGCATCGATCGCATCCTGCAGCCTGCCTTGTTCCTCGAGCAGCTTGTTCATCTGCTCGTCGTCCATCGGCTCGGCGAATTGCTCGCTGATCTGGTTGAAGCGCTCGAGCAGCGCGAACGTGCCGCCGAGCCCCTCGACGACGATGCCGCGCACGTCCTTGTCGGCGTCGAGCTGCGGCTCCTGCGGCAGGAAGCCGATGCGGATGCCCGGTTGCGCGCGCGCCTCGCCGTCGATGCTCTGGTCCGTGCCCGCCATGATGCGCAGCAGGCTGGATTTGCCCGAGCCGTTCAGGCCGAGCACGCCGATCTTGGCGCCGGGAAAAAACGACAGGCTGATGTCGCGCAGGATGACGCGCTTGGGCGGCACCACCTTGGAGACCCGATTCATCGTGTAGATGTATTGCGCCATGGATCGTCTCGAGCACCGTGTCGAGCGTTGCGGGGGGCGCATTATCGATTAAGCCCCGGATGCTGGCCACTGTGCGCCGCCGCGCCTGCACCGCGCCGCCGCCCGCACCGCGCCGGCGCCGGTGCCGCCGCTGCAGCGGCGGTGTGCTATCTTCGCGCCAGTGCCTGCGCCGTTGCGGGCTGGAGCTCGAAGCAAAGGTTTGGACGCCAAAGGCTCTGAGGTTGCGGTGGTACTGGGGGAGCGACTGGCCCGCTACGGCTTCGGTTGCGGGCATCCCTTCGGGGCCGATCGCCACGCGGCCTTCCTGCGCGAGTTCGAGCAGCGCGGGCTCGACCGGCGCGTGCTGGTGCTCGAGCCGCGCGACGCCACCGCGGCCGAGCTGGAGCTGTTCCACACGCCCGAGCACGTACGCTTCGTCATCGAGCGCTCGCAGTGCGGTACCGGATGGCTCGATGGCGGCGACACGCCCGCCTTCCGCGGTGTGTTCGAGGCGGCCGCCTGCGTGGTCGGCTCGAGCCTGGCCGCCACGCGCTGGATCGTCAGCGGCGAGCGCCGGCGCGCGTTCGTTCCGATCGGCGGGCTGCATCACGCCGCGCGCGCGCACGCGGCCGGCTTCTGCGTGTTCAACGATTGCGGCGTGGTGATCGAATACCTGCGGCGGCGGTGCGAGGTGCGCCGCATCGCCTACATCGATGTCGACGCCCACCACGGCGACGGCGTGTATTACGCCTTTGAGGACGATCCGGAGCTGATCTTCGCCGACCTGCACGAGAGCGGCCAGTCGCTCTATCCCGGCACCGGCGCGGCCTCCGAGATCGGATGCGGCAGCGCCGCCGGCACCAAGCTCAACGTGCCGGTGCCCGCCGGCGCGGGCGACGCCGAATTCAACGCCGTCTGGCCGCGCATGCTCGCGCACGTGGAGCGCTTTGCGCCCGAGTTCTTGCTGCTGCAGTGTGGGGCCGATAGCATCGCCGGCGATCCGATCACGCACCTGCAGTTCTCCAGCGCCTGCCACGCGCGCGCGGCGCGCGAGCTGTGCCAGCTGGCCGACCAGCTCGGCCACGGCCGCGTGCTGGCCCTGGGCGGCGGCGGCTACGACCGCGGCAATCTGGCGCGCACCTGGAGCGGAGTGGTCGAGGCGCTGCTGGCCGCCTGAAGAAGGGGCGCCGGGGATCCGATCGGGGCTGCCGGGTGCCCGATCGGGTACAATTTGCCGCCTTTTCCTCCACCCCGGACCTCATTCAGCAAGGCAGGACTCATGTTTTCCAACCGTATGCGCATCAAGGATTTCGACGCTGATCTGCAGCGCGCGCTCGACGACGAGCGCGAGCGCCAGGAGACGCATATCGAGCTCATCGCCTCGGAGAATTACGCCAGCCCGCGCGTGCTCGAGGCACAGGGCACGGTGCTGACGAACAAATATGCGGAAGGCTATCCGGGCAGACGCTACTACGGCGGTTGCGAGAACGTCGACAAGGTCGAGCTGCTGGCGATCGAGCGCGCCAGGAAATTATTCGGAGCCGATTATGCCAACGTGCAGCCGCACTCGGGCTCGCAGGCGAACGCGGCGGTCTACCTGGCGCTGCTGTCGCCGGGGGACGTGATCCTCGGCATGAGCCTCGATCACGGTGGCCACCTGACCCATGGTGCGAAGGTGAACTTTTCCGGCAAGCTGTTCCGCTCCGTCCAGTACGGCGTGCACCTGGACAGCGGCCTGATCAACTATGAGCAGATTGATTCGCTCGCGCGCGAGCACCGGCCGAAGATGATCGTCGCGGGCTTCTCGGCCTATTCGCGCGTGATCGATTGGGCGCGGCTGCGCTCGATCGCCGACCAGGTCGGCGCGCTGCTGTTCGTCGACATGGCACATGTGGCCGGGCTGGTGGCGGCCGGACTGTATCCGAACCCGATCCCGCACGCCGACGTGGTCACCACCACCACGCACAAGACGCTGCGCGGGCCGCGCGGCGGGCTGATCCTGGCGCGCGCCAACGAGGCGATCACCAAGAAGCTCAACTCGACGGTGTTTCCGGGCACGCAGGGCGGTCCGCTGATGCACGTGATCGCCGCCAAGGCGGTGGCGCTGTTGGAGGCGCTGCAGCCGCAGTTCGCGGACTACCAGCGCCAGGTGCTCTCCAATGCGCGCGCGATGGCGGCGGCGCTGGTGGCCCGCGGTTACGACGTGGTCTCCGGCGGGACCGACAATCACCTGTTCCTGCTCAGCCTGATCGGCCGGGAGATCACCGGCAAGGACGCGGATGCCGCCCTCGGGGCGGCCTTCATCACGGTGAACAAGAATGCGGTGCCGAATGATCCGCGGCCGCCGATGGTGGCGAGCGGCCTGCGGCTGGGAACTCCCGCGGCCACCACCCGCGGTTTCGGTGAGGCCGAGGTGCGCCAGGTGGCCGGATGGATCGCCGACATCCTGGATGCCGGCGGGGCGAGCGGCGCGGTCGAGCGGGTGCGTCCCCAGGTCGTGGAGCTGTGCCGCCGCTTCCCCGTCTACGGTGAGTGAGCCCGGCGGGGCGGTCAGCGGACGTTAAGCGGGGCGGTCGATGCATTGTCCCTTCTGCGCTCACGAGGAGACCAAGGTGACCGACTCGCGGCTCACCGCCGACGGCGGGCAGGTGCGCCGGCGGCGCGAGTGCCTGAAGTGCGGCGAGCGCTTCACGACGTTCGAGACGGCCGAGCTGCTGATGCCGCGGGTGATCAAGAGCGACGGCAGCCGCGAGCCGTTCGACGAGCGCAAGCTCAAGGGCGGCATGACCAAGGCGCTGGAGAAGCGCCCGGTGAGCATGGAGGCCATCGAGCAGGCCGCCGGCCGCGTGTGCCACAAGCTGCGTGTGCTGGGGGAGCGCGAGGTGCCGGCCCGCGGCATCGGTGAGCTGGTCATGGAGGAGCTGCGGCACCTGGACGAGGTCGGCTACGTGCGCTTTGCCTCCGTGTACCGCAGCTTCCAGGATGTCGAGGCCTTTCGCGACGAGATCGACCGGCTGCGCCACCATCGGCGCCGGCGCGAGGAAAAGGGCGCAGCGGAGCAGGATCAGCTGCCGCTGCTGCCGGGCGAGCCCCCGCGGGCGCGGCCGAAGTCATGAGCGGGACCGGACACGAGAGCGCAAGGGGTCCCCAGGCCAGCGAGGCCAGCGAGGCCGATGTCGCTTACATGCGGCGCGCGCTGGAGCTGGCGCTGCGCGGGCTCACCAGCACCGACCCGAACCCGCGCGTCGGCTGCGTCGTGGTCAAGGCCGGCCGGATCGTCGGGGAGGGCTGGCACGAGCGCGCGGGCGGCCCGCATGCCGAGGTGCAGGCGCTGCGCGCGGCCGGCGCCGAGGCACAGGGAGCCACCGTCTACGTCTCGCTCGAGCCGTGCGCCCATACCGGACGTACGCCGCCGTGCACGCAGGCGCTCGTCGCGGCGCGCGTGCGCCGCGTCGTCTATGCCAGTGACGACCCCAATCCGCTGGTCAACGGTGCCGGCGCGCAGGCGCTGCGCGCCGCGGGCGTGCAGGTCAGCGCCGGAGTGCTGGCGCAGCAGGCCGGGGCCATCAATCCCGGCTTCTTCAAGCGCATGCGCACCGGATTGCCGTGGGTGCGGATCAAGCTCGCGGCCAGCCTCGACGGCCGCACCGCGCTCGCCAACGGCGAGAGCCGTTGGATCAGCGGCGAGGCCGCCCGCGCCGACGTGCAGCGCTTCCGCGCGCGCAGCTCCGCGATCCTCACCGGCAGCGGCACGGTGCTGGCCGATGATCCGGCGCTCACGGTACGCATCGATGCCGTGGAGCGCGCCCCGCTGCGCGTCGTGCTCGACGGCGCCCTGCGTGTGAGCGCCACGGCGCGGGTGTTCGCCGGCGAGGGCGCGGCGATGGTGTTCACCGCGAGCAGCGATTCGGCGCGCCGCGCCGAGCTCGAGCGCCGCGGGGTGCGCGTGGAGTCGGTGGCGCGCGGCAGCGACGGCGCCCTGGCGCTCGAGCCGGTGCTGCGCCGGCTCGGGCAGCTGCAGGCCAATGAGATCTGGGTCGAGGCGGGCGCGCGGCTCTCCGGCGCGCTGCTGCGCGCGCAGCTGGTCGATGAGCTGATCGTCTATCTGGCGCCGCTGCTGCTGGGTCCGGCGGCACGGCCACTGCTGGAGTTGCCGCAGATCGCCAGCTTGAGCGAGGCGGCGCGGCTGCAGTTCACCGATTGCACCCGCATCGGCGAAGATTGGCGCCTGACGGCGCGGCCCAACTAGGCAGGCATCCGCATGTTCACCGGCATCGTGCAGGATATCGGACGGATCGAGGCGCTCGAGCCTCGGGACGGGGATGTGCGTCTGACGGTGGCGGTGGAGCGGCTGGATCTGGCGCGCACCCGCATCGGCGACAGCATCGCCGTCGCGGGCGCTTGCCTGACGGCAGTGGTGGTGCAGCCGCACACGTTCAGCGCCGATGTGTCACGCGAGACGCTTTCGCGCACCACCGTGCACGATTGGCGGGTGGGACGCCGCGTCAACCTGGAGCCGGCGCTGCGTGCGGGCGATGCGCTCGGCGGTCACCTGGTGGCCGGTCACGTCGACGGCGTGGCCGAGGTGCGCGCGCGCAGCGGTGATGCGCGCTCGCAGCAGCTGCGGCTGCGTGTGCCCTTGCCGCTGGCTCACTATGTCGCGCGCAAGGGCTCGGTGACGCTGGATGGCGTGAGCCTCACCGTCAACGCGGTGCAGGGCGAGGAGTTCGAGGTCAACCTGGTGCCGCACACGCTGACGGTGACGACGCTGGACGCGCTCGCGGTCGGTGATCGCGTCAACTTCGAGGCGGACATGATCGCGCGCTACATCGAGCGGCTGGTGCAACCGCGATGATCGGGCCTGAGCGATCCGCCAGCACGTGCGCGCCGGCCATCCGCGCGGCCCGCGTCGAGGATGCCGCGCCCATCGCGCGGCTCGCCGGCGAGCTCGGTTATCCCACCGACGCCGCGGCGATGCGCGCGCGGCTGGGGCTGCTGGCCGGACAGCCCGGTCACTGGGTCGGCGTCGCGCAGACTTCCACGCACGAGCTATGCGGCTGGATCCATGTCGCCCGCTGCCTGGTGCTGGAGGTCGGCGAGTACGCCGAGATCCTCGGCCTGGTGGTCGGCTCGCAGGGCCGCCGCGGCGGCGTGGGCCGCGGGCTGGTGGCCGCGGCCGAGCGCTGGAGCGGCGAGCAGGGGCTGACGAGCATTCGCGTGCGCTCGAACGTGGCGCGCCACGAGTCGCATCTGTTCTATCCGTCGGTCGGGTACCTGCGCAGCAAGACGCAGCACGTGTACGCCAAGCCGCTGGCGCTCGCCGGGCCGCCGGCGCTCGAAGCCTAGCCGCGCCGACTCGCCGCCACACCTCCATGCCGCGACGCCACTTCGAGCGCCACTTCGTCAACCGCGTCGGCTGGCTGCGCGCCGCGGTGCTGGGTGCCAATGACGGCATCGTATCGGTCGGGAGTCTGCTGGTCGGGGTCGCCTCGACGCGGCTGACACGCGCGCAGATCCTGGTGGTCGGTGTGGCCGGGCTCGTGGCCGGGGCGATGTCGATGGCGGCCGGCGAGTTCGTCTCGGTCAGCTCGCAAGCCGACAGCGAGCGCGCGGATCTGGAGCGCGAGCGTCACGAGCTCGAGGTCGACGCGGCACACGAGCACGCCGAGCTCGCCGGCATCTACGTGCGGCGCGGTCTTACGCCGGCGCTGGCGCAGCAGGTCGCCGCTGCGCTCATGGCGCACGATGCACTGGCGGCGCATGCGCGCGATGAGCTCGGACTGTCCATGACCCTCAGGCCACGGCCGATCCAGGCGGCGCTGGCCTCCGGCGGCAGCTTCACCGCCGGCGCCGTGCTGTCGCTGCTGCTGGTGGGGGCGGCGCCGGCCGGGATGCTGGTCCCGGTCATCGCTCTGGGATCGCTGCTGCTGCTCGGGATTCTCGGCGGGGTGGCGGCGCGGGCCGGCGGGGCGCCGGTGGCAGCGGGAGTCGGGCGGGTGACGCTGTGGGGGGCCCTGGCGATGGCGCTGACGGCCGCGGCCGGCTCGGCGTTCAACGCCTTCGGCTGAGCCGTCGCCGCACCTGCCAGGCTCATGCTATGGTCCGTGCATGTCCAAGCTTCGCGCCGTCACCACGTCTGGCTCCCCAACCGCCGCCGGGGGCGCCAGGGCCGCGGCCGCAACGGCCGAAGCCGCGCCTGCCGGGGTAGCGGCATCGGTGGAGCCTGCGGCCGGCGGCGCGCTCAGTTCGATCGATGAGATCCTGGCCGATCTGCGCCGCGGGCGCATGGTCGTCGTCATGGATGACGAGGACCGGGAGAACGAGGGCGACCTGATCATCCCGGCCGAGTGCGTGCGCCCGCAGGACATCAATTTCATGGCGCGTTACGGGCGCGGGCTGATCTGCCTGACCCTCACGCGGGAGCGGTGCGCGCAGCTGCGGCTGCCGCTGATGGTGCACGACAATTCTCACAGCCAGCGCACCAACTTCACCGTCTCGATCGAGGCGGCCGAGGGTGTGACCACCGGGATCTCGGCACACGACCGCGCCCATACCGTGCGTACCGCAGTGCGGCGCAATGCCCAGCCCGAGGACCTGCGCCAGCCGGGGCACATCTTTCCGATCATGGCGCAGCCGGGCGGGGTGCTCACGCGCGCCGGCCACACCGAGGCCGGCTGCGATCTGGCACGGCTGGCCGGCTTCGAGCCGGCGGCGGTGATCGTCGAGATCATGAACGACGACGGCACCATGGCGCGCCGCCCGCAGCTGGAGCAATTCGCGCGCCTGCATGAGCTCAAGCTCGGCACGATCGCCGACCTGATCCGCCACCGCCTGCACAACGAGCGCTCGGTCGAGCGCATCTGCGAGCGCTCCGTGAACACCGATTTCGGTGAGTTTCAGCTGTACTGCTACGAAGATCACGTGCACCGCGACGTGCACCTGGCGCTGGTGCACGGTGATCTGCGGTCCGCGCAGCTGCCGATCGTGCGTGTGCACGTGGCCGATACGTTGCGCGACCTGGTCGGCGTGAACGACGGCTCGCATGCCTGGACGCTGCGGGCTGCGCTGCAGAGCGTCGCCCGCGCGCCCTGCGGGGTGGTCGTGATCCTGCGGCAGGGAGAGCCGCCGCGCGATCTCGCCGACGCGGTGCGCTCGCTGCCGGGACGGACCGAGCGCGCCGGCCCGGTCCCACCGGCCGAGCGCGAGCCCGCGGCCGCGTTCCGCGGCGGGGTACTGCGCACCTACGGGATCGGTGCCCAGATCCTGCAGGACCTGGGCGTCAAGCGGATGCGGGTGCTGTCGGCCCCCAAGCAGCTGCACGGGATTTCCGCCTTCGGGCTCGAGATCGTCGATTACGTCGGCGAGAGCGCCTGAGGCGCCGCGGCGCCCCGGGGGCTTTCCGATATACTCCCGCGCCGCATGGGTACCGCGGCCACTTCATCGGCGCAGTTGACGGCAGGAGATTTCAGGCTCGCCGTCATCCTGTCACGCTACAACGAGGACATCGTCGAGGCATTGCTCGACGGTGCGCGCGCCGCCTGGCGCGCCCACGGCGGGGATGAGGCGGCGCTGCGGATCGAGCGCGTGCCCGGAGCGTTCGAGCTGCCGCTGTGCGCGCGTGCGTTCGCGCTCGGCGGCACGGTGGACGCGGTGGTGGCGCTCGGGTGCGTGATCCGCGGCGAGACGGCGCACTTCGAGTTCGTCGCCGGTGAGTGCGCGCGCGGCCTGCAGCGCGTGATGCTCGATACCGGGGTGCCGGTGAGCTTCGGGGTACTCACGGTGCAGACCCGCGAGCAGGCGCTCGCCCGCGCCGGTGCCGGTCCGACCAACAAGGGCGCCGAGGCGCTCGAGACCGCGCTGGCCATGGCGAGCCTGCTGCGGCGGTTGAGGTAGGTCATGGGCGATGAGGCCGCGCCCGAGCCGTCGCGCGAGCGGCGAACGCACGCGCGCGGCGCGGCACGCCGGCTGGCGCTGCAGGCGCTGTATCGCTGGCAGCTCAACGCCTGCGAGTGGCAGGACCTGATCCAGGAATTTGCCGCCGAGGCGCAGGAGCAACGCGCCGACCAGGACTACTTCCGCGCGCTGGTCAGCGGTGTGTGCGCCGAGCGCGAGCGGCTCGACGCCGCGTTGGCGCCGCTGCTCGACCGCAAGCCCTCCGAGCTCGATCCGGTCGAGCACGCGCTGCTGCTGATCGGCAGCTACGAGCTGCAGCATCGTCCGGAGGTGCCGTTTCGCGTAGTGCTCAACGAGGCGGTCGGCCTCGCGCGCCGCTTCGGTGCGACCGACGGCTACAAGTACGTGAACGGCGTGCTCGACCGCGCGGCGCGCCTGTGGCGTCTCGAGGAGCCGCGCTGATAGCGCAGTGCCCGCCGTGGCCGCATCCGAAAGCGAGCTGATCGATCGCTTCTTCCGCGAACTGGGCGCGCCGCGCAGCGATGTGGTGCTCGGGATCGGCGATGATGCCGCGCTGCTGACGGTGGCGGCGGATGCGCAGCTGGTGCTGACCACCGATGCGCTGGTGGAGGGTGTGCATTTCCTGCCGGGCGCGAGTGCGCGCTCGCTGGGTCACCGCGCGCTGGCGGTGAACCTGAGCGATATCGCCGCGATGGGCGCGAGCCCGAGCTGGATGCTGCTGGCGCTCACCCTGCCGCAGGCCGATGAGGACTGGCTGCGCGAGTTCTGCGCCGGCATGGCGGCGCTGGCGCGCGCGCACCAGGTGGCGCTGGTCGGCGGCAACCTGAGCCGCGGCCCGCTGACGATCACCGTGGAGCTCGCCGGGCTGGTACCGCGCGGGCAGGCGCTGCGGCGCGATGGTGCGCAGCCCGGCGATCAGCTGTATGTCAGCGGCACGCCGGGGGACGCGGCCGCGGGACGCGAGCGGCTGCACGATCCGGCGGCTGCCGCCCTGGCGCGGCGCTTCGAGTACCCGCAGCCGCGCGTGGCGCTCGGGCAGGCGCTGCGCGGGCTGGCGAGCGCCTGCATCGACGTGTCCGACGGCCTGTACGTCGACGCCACGCGCCTGCTGCAAGCCTCCGGCCGCACCGCGCAGATCGAGATCGAGCGCCTGCCGCTGTCGCCACAGCTGCGGCAGACCTGCGGCGCCGAGGCGCCGCGCCTGGCGCTGTGGGGTGGGGAGGACTACGAGTTGTGCTTCAGCGCGCCACCCGGGCAGGCGGCGGCGGTCGCGGCCGCCGCGGCGCGGCTCGGCCAGCAGGTCAGCTGCATCGGCAGCGTCGACGGCCCCGGCGGCCCCGGCGGCCCCGGCGGCCCCGGCGGCCCCGGCACACCAGGGTCCACGCTGCGGCTGACATCGTCAAATGGCGATGCGGTGATGCAGCTCCCGGCCCCGTCATTCGATCACTTCCGGCGCTGAGGCAGCGCCGCATCGGCGCTGGCCGCCGCCGATCCGCGATCGACGTCACGGATCGTGTACGGCGCAGGCGCTTATGCTGGCCGCCGGCTCCCCTCGGCCGCAGGTATGGCAGCTTCCGTACATAAGACCGCAACCGCGCGCAAGACCCCGGAACGCATCGGTAAGTACCTCATCATCAATGAGGTCGGTCGCGGCAGTACCGGCACGGTGTATTTGTCGCACGACCCTTACTACGGCCGCGACGTCGCGATCAAGGTCTATACCATCGATGCCGGCGGCGACGGCGAGCGCGCCCGCATCGCCCGCAAGATGTTCCTGTCGGAAGCGCACATGGTGGGCATGCTGCAGCATCCGAACATCCTGCCGATCTACGACGCCGGCGAGGAGAACGGTCACTGCTACGTGGTCACCGAGCACGTGCACGGTGCGCGCACGCTCGCCACCTATTGCCGCCCGGATAATCTGCTGCGGCTCGACGACGTGGTCGAGCTGATGTTCAAGTGCGCCAAGGCGCTGCATTACGCGCACTCGCGTGGGGTGATCCACCGCGATATCAAGCCCTCGAACATCATGCTGACGACCGACAGCGACGTGCGCATCATCGATTTCGGCATCGCGCTGGTCGCAGGCTCCGAGATCTCGCGCATCGAGGGCATCGCCGGCTCGCCCAGCTACATGTCACCCGAGCAGGTGCAGAGCCTGGAGCTCACCAACAAGTCGGACCTGTACTCCCTGGGTGCGGTGATGTACGAGCTGCTCACCGGAGTGCGGCCGTTCCGCGCCGGCAATCTCGCCAAGCTGCTGCATCAGATCGTGTACGCCACGCCGGCCCCGATCCACACGTCGCGCTCCGATGTGCCGGAGGAGATCGAGAACGTGGTGGGCGTGGCGATGCAGAAGGACCCGTCGCGCCGCTACCATTCGGGCCTGGATCTGGCGGCCGAGCTGACGCGCGTGCACCAGAAGCTGCGGCAGCAGTATTCGCGCATGGACCAGCAGGAACAGTTCAGCCTGCTGCGGCGCCTGAAGTTCTTCCACGACTTCTCGCACGGCGAGATCCACGAGGTCATGCGCGCCAGCCACTGGCAGGACTACGCCAGCGGCGAGGAGATCGTCAAAGAGGGCGAGATGGATGACCGCTTCTACATCATCGTCTCGGGCAACTGTGCGGTCGAGCGCCACGGCCAGGCGATCGGCATGCTGACCTCGGGCGAGTGCTTCGGGGAAGCCAGCTACGTGCCGGGCGCCAAGCGCACCGCGACCATCCGTGCGGTCGATGTGGTCACGGCGCTGAAGGTCAGCTCCACGCTGCTCGAGCAGGTCTCGGCCTCCTGCCAGCTGCGCTTCAACCAGGTGTTCCTACGCGCGCTGATCAGCCGCCTGCAGGCCGACCGGCGCCCGCGGCGCGACTGAGCGCGGCCGCGGGCACCTGCCGCGGCACCTGCCGCGGCTCACTACGACTCACTACGGCTGGCGGTCCTGCGGCCGCTCGCCGTGCTCGCCACCCTGCGGCTCGCGCTTCGGTGCCGGCGCGGCCTTGGCCGGGCGGGCGGGCGGGCGCGGCGCGGCGTGTGCCGGAGCATGGGTCGCATGCTCGACGGGGCGCTCGGCGGGGTGCTCGGCGGGGTGCTCGGCCGGGCGCGCTACGGGACGCGCTTCACGCGAGCCTTCGGCTCGGGGGCCGCCCGGCCCGGGGCCAACCTCGGCATGGGGTGCCGGAGCCGGGCGAGTGCTCGCTCGCTCGCGCTCGGGGACGTGCACGTTACCGTGTACGTTGCCGTGCACGTTATCGTGTGCGGCAGGACCAGCGTTATGCGTCGCGGCGGCCGGCCGGGCGTTGAACTGCCCCGGCCGCGCGGTCGCACCGATCGAGGGCCGGCCATGGTTGGTTGCAGCCCTCAGACCGGGGTTGTGCTGCGCGGCCTGTTCCTGCTGGCGCTGGGCTGCGATGGGCTGAAAGTGCTGGGCGCCGCGTCCGGCAGCCAGCTGTGCCGTGGTGGGGCGGGCCTGGATGCCGCCGCGACCGCCATTGAAGCTGGCGCGGCTGTGCACGTGCTGCGGGATCGGGCGGCTGTAGGCGTGCGGGATGCGCATGCCGGCAGGGAAGCGATTGACCGCACGGTTGTAGAAGTACGCGCCGTGCAACCAGTAGCCGCCGGCGAAGCCGACGCCGTCGTAGCCGAAGCCGTAATTGACCCCGCCGTAGAAGCCCACTTCGGGGGCCCAATAGCCGTCATGCCAGAGGTAGGCACCGTTGGACCAGCCCCAGTAGCCCGGGGTCCACAGCAGCCCGGGCTGCGGCGGCTCGATCCAGGTTCCCGGTACCCAGTAATAGCCGCCGTCGGCCCAGGCCCAGTAGCCCGGTACCCACAGGTAGCCGGGCTGCGGCAAGGGGGGTTGCGTGTAGACCGGCAGCGGTGGCGGGGCGAGGTTGACCGAAATGCTGATCTGCGCCCAGGAGACTGCGGATGTCAGCAGCAGCGCTGCGCAGAGCGCGGCGGCGACGAGTTGGCTGCGGTAGCGCATACATATCCTTTGCTGCGATGGGCAGCGACACGATCGGGACCTCGGGACACCTTACGGCGGCGACCCTGAACGTGGCCTGACTTCACGCCGCATCGCACAAGAGGGTCACCAAGTTCAGCGATGGGTCCGCCAGACAGCACGCAGCCCCTGCGGCCACTACGGCATGACGTAGTGGCCGCAGGGGCGATGCCACTGCAGCCGGTTGCGTGTTGTCTCGCGTTCCTCTCGGGGGCGTGGCGCCCCTCTTACGTCAGCGCCGCTGTGACTGGGCGAGGAACTGCAGGATCCAGACGTACAGCGTCACCAGCGTGAGCAGCAGGCCGAAGGCGCAGTACCACTCCATGTAGCGTGGCGCGCCCTGGGAGGCGCCGGCGTCGATCATGTCGAAGTTGAGCGCCAGACTGAAGGCCGTGAAGCCGATGACGACCAGCGAGATGCCCATGCTCAGCGGACTCGAGCTGAACAGAAATGGTGTCGCGACATGGAACATGCTGAGTACCCACGACACGACCAGCAGCAGCGCGATCGCGACGAGGCCTCCCACCACGATCATCCGAAAGCGCTGCGTGACACGGATCAAGCCCGTCTTGTAGGCCAGCAACATGGCACCGAACACGCCGAAGGTCAGGCCGACGGCCTGGATCGCGATGCCGGGATAGCGGCGCTCGAGCTCGGCCGAGAGACCGCCCAGGAACAGGCCTTCGCAGGCCGCATAGGGCAGCGCCAGGTAGGGCGCTGTCGTCCCCTTGAAGATCATGATCAGCGACAGCACGAAACCGATGGCCATCCCGGCCACCATCGGAACGGTCACGGCCGCGGCATTGCCGCTGCTCAGGTACTGCGACCAGGTCCAGAAGGCCGCGGCCAGCAGCACGACCAGCATCAAGAACGACTTGTTGACCGTTCCCCGCAGTGTCATGCGTTCCTCGCCCAGCGCGGGGCGCGGCACGGAAGCAAAGGTTTTGCCGGTGAGGGCGGGGTTGTTGCCGCGCACCAGCCCGGTGCGGTCGTTCAGTAGTGCCATCGTCGCTCCTTCAAGCTAGCAAGCCGCTCGAGCTGAACCATCGTTCGAGACGGGTATTGTATCCGGTCCGGCCGCATCAAATGTCAGCGTCCGGGTCCGCGCCGCCTGCGCCGCTCGCGCCGCCGGCGCGGGCCGGGACGCTGCCGGCGGCCTGGCGGCCGTCGGGCTCCTTGTCGTGCTCGATCAGGGCGTAGGCCGAATGATTGTGAATCGACTCGAAGTTCTCGCTTTCGACCACGTAGGCGGAAATACGTTCCTCGGCATTGAGGCGCACCGCGACGTCGCGGACCATATCCTCGACGAACTTCGGGTTGTCATAAGCGCGCTCGGTGACGTACTTCTCGTCGGGGCGCTTGAGGATGCCGTACAGCTCGCAGGAGGCCTCGGCCTCGGCGAGATCGACCAGCTCCTCGATCCACATGTGGCTGCGCAGCCGCGCCTTGATGGTCACGTGCGAGCGCTGGTTGTGGGCGCCGCGGTCGGAGATCCGCTTCGAACAGGGGCACAGGCTGGTGACCGGCACCACGACCTTGAGCCACATGCACGCCTCGCCGGCGCGGTACTCGCCGATCAGCGAGGCCTGGTAGTCCATCAGGCTCTCGACTCCGGAAACCGGAGCGCGCTTGGTGATGAAGTACGGAAAGGTCATCTCAATATGGCCGACGTCGGCGTCGAGGCGGTCGGCCATCTCCTGCAGCATCGCGCGGAACGAGTCGACTGAGATCTCACGCTCCAGGTGCAGGATCTCGACGAAGCGCGACATGTGCGTGCCCTTGAAGTTGTGCGGCAGGCTCACGTACATGTTGAAGCTCGCCACGGTGTGCTGCTCGCCGCGCGAGCGATCCTTGACCCGCACCGGGTGGCGGATGTCCTTGATGCCGACGCGATTGATCGGAATGCGGCGCGTGTCGGCGCGGGATTGCACGTCCTCCACGGCGACGACGTTGGGAGCGCGTGTCGGTGCGGCGGTGCTCATGAGTTCACCTGTGCTCTGGAACGAATCCGATCGGGCCGGCGGCGGCCGATCCCGCTGCAGCCAATCTGGGGGCGGCGCGGGGCGGCTTCAAGCCAGGCGTAGCGGTGCGCCAGCGCTCGATGGTGGCGGCGATACCGGCCAGATCCAGGCCGGCTTCGCGCAGGCAGTCCTCGCGGCTGCCGTGCTCGACGAATCGATCGGGGATGCCGACGTGCAGCATGGGAATGGAGAGGCCCTCGGCATGCAGCAGCTCCGCGCAACCGCTGCCGGCCCCACCGGCCACGGCATTGTCCTCCAGCGTGATCAGCCCCGCATGCGTCGCGGCCAGCTCACGCAGCAGCGCTGCGTCCAGCGGCTTGACGAAGCGCATGTTGACCACGGTCGCGTCCAGACGCTCGCCCAGCACCAGCGCGGGGGCGAGCATGCAGCCGAATGCCAGCAGCGCCAGGCCGCTGCCACCGCTGCCACCGCCGCCGTGGCCGGCGCTGCGCCTGACCTCGGCACGCCCGATGGGCAGCGCGCTGAACTCATCAGCCAGGGGCACTCCGGGGCCCCGGCCGCGCGGGAAGCGCACTGCGGCCGGACCAGCGAGCGTGGTGGCGGTGTAGAGCATCTGGCGGCATTCGTTCTCGTCCGACGGGGCCATGATGACGATGTTCGGGATACAGCGCAGGAACGACAGGTCGTAGCTGCCGTGGTGCGTGGCGCCGTCGCTGCCGACCAGGCCGGCGCGGTCGAGCGCGAACACGACCGGCAGATTTTGCAGAGCAACATCGTGGATCGTCTGGTCGTAGCCGCGCTGCAGGAAGCTGGAGTAAATCGCCAGCACCGGGGTGAGGCCCTCGCTGGCCAGCGCCGCGGCGAAGGTCACGGCGTGCTGCTCGGCGATCGCCACGTCGAAGTAGCGCTCGGGAAAGCGGCGTGAGAATTCGACCAGGCCGGAGCCTTCTCGCATCGCCGGGGTGATGCCGATGATGCGCTCATCGCGCGCGGCCATGTCGCACAGCCACTGGCCGAAGATCTGCGAATAGGTCGGAGTACCAGGCTTTTCCTTATGGATCGTGCCGGTCGCCGGATCGAACGGGCCCGGGCCGTGCCAGGTGATCGGGTCGGCCTCGGCCGGTGCGTAGCCCTTGCCCTTGCGAGTGACCACGTGCAGCAGCTGCGGGCCCTTCAGGCCGCGCACGGTGCGCAGCGCGCGCAGCAGGCTCCTGAGGTCGTGGCCGTCGATCGGCCCGACGTAATTGAACCCCATCTCTTCGAAGATGGTGCCCGGCAGGATCATGCCCTTGACGTGCTCCTCGGAGCGCCGGGCCAGCTCGCGCAGCGGCGGCAGTGGCTGCAGGGCCCGCTTGCCGCCCGCACGCAGATGCGCATAGAGGCGGCCGGAGATCATGCGCGCAAAGTAGTTCGACAGCGCACCGACGTTCTCGGAGATCGACATGTCGTTGTCGTTCAGCACCACCAGCAGGTCGATCGGCAGGCTGCCGGCGTGGTTGAGCGCCTCGAACGCCATGCCGGCGCTCATCGCGCCGTCGCCGATCACGGCGACCGCGCGGCGCTGCTCGCCCTTGCGGGCGGCCGCGACCGCCATGCCCAGCGCGGCGCTGACGGAGGTGCTCGAGTGGCCCACGCCGAAGGCGTCATAGGGGCTCTCGGCGCGGCTGGGGAAGGGGGCGAGGCCGGCGAATTGCTTGATGGTCGCGAGCCGGTCGCGGCGTCCCGTCAGCACCTTGTGGGGATAGGCCTGGTGACCGACGTCCCAGACCAGCCGATCCTCGGGTGTGTTGAAAACGTAATGCAGCGCGAGCGTGAGCTCAACGGTACCGAGACCTGCTG
>DATAWM010000012.1:0-32517 GCA_036267195.1 Steroidobacteraceae bacterium | reverse complement strand
GAGCATTGGCCACTGATTTTATCGCGATGCACGAAACGCGCCTTTTGGTCGGTATTGTGCTGGCAGCAATGGGCTGCCTGTACGCCCTGATCGTCACGGCGCTGATGTGGCGTTCGGGCCGGCGAAAGTCCTACACCCGCGCGTGCGCCGCGGAGGCGATGCCCAGGGCCGCAGGAGCGCCGGGCTCGGGGCCCGCGGCGGCCACTGTGGCGCCCGGCAGCACGGCTTCCGTGGCGCTCTCGCCACGGACCGCTCAGACCGCCGCCCCGGCGCGCACACCGCGGCCTGCCGTCACGGTGCTCAAGGCGCTGTGCGGCGCCGAGGCCGGGCTCTACCACCAGCTGCGCTCATTCTGCGTACAGGACTATCCCGCGTTGCAGCTGGTATTCGGCGTACGAGAGGCGGCCGACCCGGCGCTGCAGGTGGTGCGGCGGCTGCAGCAGGAATTTCCGCGACTGGACCTCGCGGTCGTCATCGACCCGTCCCTGCACGGCTCCAATCGTAAAATCAGTAATCTGATCAATATGCTGCCGGCTGCGCAGCATGATTTACTGGTAATGGCGGACAGCGACATCGTGGCGCCGCGCGACTACCTCTCGCACGTGAGCGCCGCGCTGGCCGATCCCGGCGTCGGCCTGGTCACCTGTGCCTACTTTGGCCGCTCCGGCGGCGGCATGGCCTCCCAGCTCGGCGCCATGTTCATCAACGAGTGGTTCATGCCCTCGGTACTGCTGGCGGCGCGGTTCGGCGCGCGCTCGTTCGTCTCCGGAGCAACCATTGCGCTGCGCCGCGAGGTGCTGGACACTGTCGGCGGCCTGCGCAAACTGGCTGATCAGTTGGCTGACGATTACAAGCTCGGCGAGCTGGTGCGAGGGCACGGGCTGCGCATCGTGCTGTCCGACATCGCGGTCGAGACCTCGGTCGAGGAGCCGGACATCGCCACGCTGTGCCGGCACGAACTGCGCTGGCTGCGTACCATCCGCTCGGCGCAGCCGCTCGGCTACGCCTGCTGCTTTCCGAGCTTCGCCCTGCCGACGGCGCTCGCCGGCGCCGCGCTCGCCGGCTTCGATACCACCGCCTCGGTGCTACTCGGAATCGCTGCTGCTGCTCGTCTCGTGCTACATTCTTTCGCCGGCACGGGCCGCGCGCGCGAGCGCTGGCAGCGGCTTGCGCTGCTGCCGCTGCGCGACGCGCTGCTGGCGGGTTTATGGGGCTGGAGCTTCTGCAAGCGTGAGATCGTATGGCGCGAGCAGCGCTATGGTATCGGCCAGGATGGCTCCCTGCATCGGGTCGGCTGATCGACGGATCGCATACAACCTCTAAGACTTCTGCTGTGATCATGTGGAACACGTACAGGTGTCATCGATGAAGACGCTATTTCTACATCCGCCTTCCTACGACGGCTTCGACGGCGGTGCCGGCTCACGCTATCAGGCCAAGCGCGAGATCCGCTCGTTCTGGTACCCCACCTGGCTGGCGCAGCCGGCCGCAATGGTCCCGGACAGCAAGCTGATCGACGCGCCCGCCGACGGCCTGTCGCTGCAGGACATTGTGCCGCTGGCGCGACAATACGAACTGGTGGTCATGCACACCAGCTCGCCGTCATTTCCGACCGATGCGCATACGGCGGAGCTGATGAAGGCGGAAAACCCGAACCTGCTGGTTGGGCTGGTCGGCGCCAAGGTCGCGGTCGATCCGGCCGGCTCGCTCGCCGCCTCGCCCGCGATCGATTTCGTCGCGCGCGAGGAGTTCGACTACACCTGTCAGGAAGTGGCCGAGGGCCGTCCGCTCGACCGCATCGCCGGTCTGTCCTTCCAGGACAGCGCGCGGCGCATCCAGCACAACCCGGCCCGGGCACTGCTCAGCGACATGGATCAGCTGCCGTGGGTGGCGCCGGTGTACCAGCGCGATCTTACGATCGAGAACTACTTCATCGGCTACCTCAAGCATCCCTACGTCTCGATCTACACCGGCCGCGGCTGCCGCTCCAAGTGCACCTTCTGCCTGTGGCCGCAGACCGTCGGCGGACACCGCTATCGCGTGCGCAGCGTGCAGAATGTGCTCGACGAGGTGCAGTGGATCCGCGACAACCTGCCGCAGGTGAAGGAGATCTTCTTCGACGACGACACCTTCACCGACTTTCGCCCGCGCGTGGAGGAGATCGCGCGCGGCCTGGGCCGCCTGGGCGTGACGTGGTCCTGCAACGCCAAGGCCAACGTGCCTTACGAGACGCTCAAGATCATGAAGGACAACGGCCTGCGCCTGCTGCTGGTCGGCTACGAATCCGGCAACGACCAGATCCTGCACAATATCCGCAAGGGTCTGCGCGTCGATATCGCGCGGCGCTTCACCCGCGACTGCCGCAAGCTCGGGGTCATGGTCCACGGCACCTTCATCCTCGGGCTGCCCGGCGAGACCCAGGAAACCATGCTCGAGACCATGCGCTTTGCGATGGAGATCAATCCCAACACGATCCAGGTATCGCTGGCCGCGCCGTATCCGGGCACGGAGCTGTACCGCCAGGCGGTCGCCAACGGCTGGCTGGCGGAAAGCACCGCCACCAACCTGGTCAACGAGCGCGGCATACAGCTCTCACCGATCAGCTATCCGCACCTGTCGGCCCAGGATATCTTCCATGGCGTCGAGATCTTCTATCGGCGCTTCTATTTTCGGCCGCGCAAGATCGGCGAGATGCTCGCCGAGATGATGGGCAGCTGGGATCTGGCCAAGCGGCGCTTGCGCGAAGGCGTCGAGTTCTTCCGCTTCCTGCGTGCGCATGAGGCCTGAGCGCTTCCTGATCGTCACCGCCGACGACTTCGGCCTGCACGAGGCGGTGAACGAAGCGGTCGAGCTCGCCAGCCGCGCCGGCACGTTGTGCACGGCCAGCCTGATGATGGGCGCCCCGGCCACGGAGGACGCCGTACGGCGCGCGCGCGAGCTGCCCGGGCTGCGCGTCGGACTGCACCTGGTGCTCACCGACGGCAGCCCGGTGCTGCCGCCCGAGCAGATCTCCTCGCTGGTGGACCTGCACGGGCGCTTCCGCAGCCGCCTGTTCGCCGATGCCGCGCGCTACTTTCTGTCCCCGGGCGCGCGCCGGCAGCTCGAGGCGGAGATCCGCGCCCAGTTCAAGGCGTTCGCGGCCACCGGGCTGCAGCTCGATCATGTCAACGCCCACAAGCACTTTCACATCCATCCGACCGTGCTCAGCCTGATGCTGCGGGTCGGGCGCGAATTCGGCCTGCAGGCCGTGCGGCTGCCGTACGAGCCGGCGGCGCTGTTGAACCGGAGCTCGCGCACCACGGTGATGGATTGCCTGGGCGGCTGGGGCATCAAACCGTGGCTGCAGCTGATGAAGCGGCGCCTGCAGCGCGCCGGCGTGCTGTGCAATGACCAGCTGCTCGGCATCCATCACAGTGGAGCGATGAACGAGACCACGCTGCTGGAGTCGCTGCAACGGCTGCCGGTCGGCGTGACCGAGATCTACCTGCACCCGGCCACCAAGTCGGGCGCGACCATTGCCCAGTCGATGAGCGACTACCGTCATACCGACGAGCTGGCCGCCCTGCGCAGCCCGCGCATCCGGGCCGCCCTGGCGCAGATGCGCGCCACCTGCGGCGGCTACGGCGACCTCGTCAGACTGCGCAACCAGCGCTACGCCGCGTGAGATCGACCGGATAGTCACCGCGGCCGGCGCACTGAGCCGTTACCAGCGCCCTGAGCCGCTACCGGACGCGGCCGCCGCCGGATGTCTGGAACCAGTGCACCGCATCCGCCAGCGCCTGCTCGGGCGGCCGCCAGCGATAACCGAGCTCGCGCGCCGCCTTTGCGCTGGAAAAGTACATGTGGTGGCGCGCCATGCGCACACCGTCCACGGTGATGCGGGTCTCGAAGCGCCCGACACGGGCGCAGGCCTCGGCGGCGTACGCCAGCGGCAGCGCGAGCGCGTGCGGCAGGCGCACGCGCGGCGGCCGCCGCCCCACCAGCGCGGCGATGACGGTCAGGATCTGCTTGAGGGTGAGATCGGTGCCCCCGAGGATGTAGCGCTCTCCGGGCCGGCCGTGATGCAACGCCAGCAGGTGGCCCTCGGCAACGTCATCGACATGCACGATGTTCAGTCCGGTGTCGACGTAGGCCGGTGTGCGCCCGCGGGCGGCGTCGAGCACCATCCGTCCGGTGGGCGTGGGCTTGACGTCGCCGGGGCCGACCGGCGTGGAGGGGCTGACGATCACGACCGGCAAGCCGTCCTGGGCCGCCTGCCGCACCCACTGCTCGGCCAGGAACTTGGAACGCTTGTAGTGGCCGATCATATCGGCGAGGCTCGCGGCATCGCCCTCGTCGGAGGGAGTACCGTCGGGCCGCAGCCGCAACGTCGCGACACTGCTGGTGTAGACGATCCGCCCCACCCCGGCACGCCCCGCCGCCTGCAGCAGTGTGCGCGTGCCCTCGACGTTGCTGTCATAGAGCCGCTGCGGCTCAGCGGTCCATAGCCGGTACTCGGCCGCCACGTGAAACAGTGCCTCGCAACCGGCCAGCGCGCGCTCGAGCGAGGCCACGTCGCCCAGATCGCCCAGCGCGCACTCCAGCGCCAGCCCATCGAGGTTGCGCCGGTCGGCGGCGGGACGCACCAGCGCCCTCACCTGCCAGCCTGCACGCAGCAGCGCGCGCGCGACTGCCGCGCCCACGAAACCGGTCGCGCCGGTCACCAGTGCCTTCACGGCGGCGCCGCGCTCACTGCGGCACCGGGACGGGCGGCTTCCGGCAAGCCGGCGCAGGGGGCGCAGTGACGCAGCACCTGCCGCGCTGCGCGGTAGCGCCTGCCCAGCCGTATCAGGCCCGGCCACGCCGTCGGCGCGGCCGCCAGTGACAGCCACGACAGCCACGCCAGCGGATCGCCGCGGTCGCTGCCTACGGCGCGCTGCAATACCGCCGGCAGGGCATCGGCGGCCGTATCGGCCACGACCCGCAGAACCATGAACGGCACGCCGTGGAGCCTCGCGACCACGCCGACCGCGGCGCTCTCCATGTCCACCGCCAGCGCGGCCGTCTCGTGAAACAGCCGGGACTTGAGCGCCGCGCCGCACACCAGCTCCTGGCTGGTGAGCAGCGCTCCCTGCACCACCGGACCCTGCCGCGCCAGCGCCGACTCCATGCGTTCGCGCCAGGGCGCGCTGGTGCGCAGCCGTGCATGCGCCGGCAGCGCGGTCGGGCGCATCGACTCGAGGTGTAAGCTGAGCGCTGACTCGCAGATCACCTCGGTGGCCAGCACGATGTCCCCGCAGCGCAGGGAGGGGTCCAGAGCACCGGCCACTCCCCAGCACAGCAGCGAGCGGGCACCGGCGCGCACCAGCCGATGCGCGCTGCGGGCGGCGCGCTCGCACCCCATGCCGCTGATCTGGACCATCAGCCCGGCAGCGGGTCCGGCGGCGGCGCCCGAGGACCGCGACAGCGGCCGCAGCGCGCGCGCCTCGGCGCGCAGGGCGGCGACCACCCCGGTGATATGCACGGCGGGAGTCGCTGGCTGCGCCACGCTATCGGTCGACGGACCGATTCCTGGCTGCCGGACGATCCTGCAGGCGGCGGTAGCGCGCCAGTGCCCACAGCGGGAAATAGGCGCAGTAGCCGTGGTACTTGAGGTAGAACACGCGCGGGAAGCCCGGGGCGGTGAAGCTCTCGTGCTGCCACAGGCCGTCGGCGCGCTGCGATCGCAGCAAGTAGTCGATGCCGGCGCTCACCGCGCCATCCCGGCAGCCCATCGCCATCAACCCCAGCAGCGCCCAGGCGCTCTGATAGGGAGTGCTGCCGAGGCCCGCGCCGGCCAGGGCCGGATCCCCGTAGCTGTCGTTGCTCTCGCCCCAGCCGCCATCAGGGTGCTGGCAGGACTTGAGCCAGTCGATGGCACGCGCCACCGCCGGATCCTCAGGTCCGATCCCGGCGGCCGCAAAGGCGACCAGCACCGACCAGGTGCCGTAGATGTAGTTGGTACCCCAGCGTCCGAACCACGCGCCGCTCGGCTCCTGCGTGGCACGCAGGTACGCCACTGCCCGCTCCAGGGCGCCGCGGTCCTGCGCGCGCCCGACCAGCGCGAGCGCGGTGATCACGCGCGCGGTCACGTCCGCCGTGGGCGGATCGAGCAGCGCGCCGTGATCGGCGAACGGAATCTCGTTCAGGTAGTAGTAGGTGTTGTCGACGTCGAAGGCGGCGAAGCCGCCGTTGCGGCTCTGCATGCCGCTGAGCCAGTCGAGCGCGGCCTCGATCGCCGGATCCTTCGACGCTGTCGCCCCCGATCTGCCCGCGATGGATGTCACCGCGCCCGACGCCGCGATCGATGCCAGGGTGGCCGGGCTCGCCGCGGCATCCTGCGCGCGCCCGGCGTGCAGCGCCCAGACCACCACCGCGGTGTCGTCCAGGTCCGGGTAATGACCGTTGCCGTACTGGAAGGCCCAGCCGCCGCCGTGCAGGTGCGGTCGGCGCACCCGCCAGTCGCCGTAGTCCGCGGTGATCTGCAGCGGCCGCAGCCACGAGAGCCCGCGCCGCATGGCCGAGCGGCCTGCCGGCGCGCCCTCCTCGTGCAGCGCCAGCGCCGCGAGCGCCGTATCCCATACCGGCGAGAGGCACGGCTGGCAATGGGCGCTGTGCTCCGTGGTCACCACCAGCTTGTAGATCGCCCGCTTGGCGGTCACGCGCCGCGGATCATCGTTCGCATAGCCGAGCAGTACCATGACCTCCAGCGCGTTGACCATGGCCGGAAAAATGGCCCCGAGGCCGTCCTCGCCGTTGAGCCGCTCATTGATCCATTGCTCCGCCAGGCGCAACGCGCGCGCGCGCATCAGCCGCGGGATCAGCGGGTCGATGATGCGGCCGAGCCGGTCGAACGCCAGGAACAGGCGGTTGATCGCGCCGCGGCGGCGGAAGTAGTGCCGCTCCTGCTCGGGCGCCACCGCGAACAGCTCGCGGATGCCCACCGCGCGCGGATTCTGCGCCCGGGCCTTCAGCGTGCACAGGATCAGCAGCGGCACCATGACCGTGCGTGACCAGTACGAAACCTTCTCCAGGTGGAAGGGAAACCACCGCGGCAGCAGCATGATCTCGACCGGGATGTAGGGCACGGCGCGCCACGGCACCTGCTCGAAGGTCGCCAGCAGGATGCGCGTGAACACATTGGCGTGGGCGGCACCGCCGCGCTCCAGGATGGCTGCGCGGGCGCGCTGCATGTGCGGGGCGTCCGGGCTGTCGCCGGCGAGCTTGAGCGCGTAGTAGGCCTTGACGCTGCAGCTCAGATCGAACTCGCCGCCCTGGTAGAGCGGCCAGCCGCCGTGCTGCGCCTGGTGCTCGCGCAGGTACACCGCGAGCTTCGCCACCAGCGTGTCCTCGATCTCGTCGAGGAAGTGCATCATCAGGATCAGCTCGGCCGGAATGGTGCAGTCGGCCTCCAGCTCGAACCACCAGTGGCCGTCGGCCTGCTGCAGCGACAGTAGCGCCTCGCGGGCACGCTCGGCGGCGAGCGAGAGCTCGCTTGCGCCACTGCCGCCCGGCACCGCGGCGTCCAATGCACGTTCAACCGCCATGCAGTGCGCTCTCCCTCAGCCGCTCGGCGCGGAGCGCAGGCTTGCTTCCCGCTCACGCTCCCATTGCTGCCGTATCGGCGCGTGCAGCTCGGCGCCCCCGCGCGCGCCGGTCTGCGTGATCAGCGGCAGGCCGGTGGCGGCATATTCGAACAGCCGCGTCAACATGCGGTCGCTGTGCACCGTCAGATTGGAACAGATCGTCACCATCATCACCTCCCGGCGCGAGATTTTAACCTGTGCGCCGGCGGTGAAGTGCGGATTATCCTTGATCGAGCGCAGCGTCAGCAGCGCCAGCCCGATCGACCAGGAGCAGAAGCGGCGGATACCGGTCTCGTGCGAGGGGATCAGCAGTGTGAAGGCCAGGGCGTTGCGCAGATGTCCGTGCGCGATGCCGATCAGTTCCTGCAGGCTGTCGCCGAAGCTCTGCTCGTCGCGCGCCTGCAGCAGCTTCAGGTCGAAGCCGCGCCGCTCGAACACCTCCTGTGGCAGCCAGCAGGCGCCGCGGCGCCGATCTTCCCACAGATCCTTGAGGATGTTGGTCATCTGCAGGCCCTGGCCGAACGAGGGCGCCAGCCGCCGCAGCGCCGGCCCGCGCGCGTTGATCTCGGTCGAATAGGCGCAGAACAGGTCGGTCAGCATCTCCCCGACCACGCCGGCGACGTGGTAGCAGTAGCTGTCCAGGTCCTGCAGGCGCTCGAGCCCGTCGGGGCTGGCGCTGCGCTGGAAATAGTGCATCCCCACGCACATGATCTCCACGCAGCGGCCGATCGCCTTCTGCGAGCGCGGATCGAGCCCCTGGCACACCCGGATGACGCGCGCCATGTTGACGACCAGGTCGCGCTCATGCGCGCTGGTCTGCTGCGACAGCCGCGGCGTCAGCTCGGCCGCCAGCACCTCGACATCGGCGGCGCCGGCCACCACGCGGCTGAAAGCTGTCAGATAATGCAGCTTGTCCGGCGCGGACAGCGTGGCCTCGTCCTCGATCGTATCGGCGATGCGGCACAGCAGGTACGCGGTCGTGACCGCCTCGCGCAGCCCTGCCGGCAGCTGCGGAATCGTCAGGGCGAAGGTGCGCGACACGTGCACCAGGATCTGACGCTGATATTGTTCGTCCGCACCGGTGGTGGATTGCGTGGATTCTCGAATCATGGTCTCACCACAGATTGGTCAGTTCACTGTCCGAAGGCCATGGGCGTCCAGCCCCCCAATCGGCTCCCCGGCTGTACGATTGCGCCTACTGCCCGAGCTCGTGCCGAACTGTTGCCGCCGGATGTCCGCAACCAACAACCTGGCCTCCCTCAATCCTTAGACTGTTCTAATCCAATAGAGTACAGGAGTCCAATCGAGTGCACAGTCCCAAGGCAGGTACCACAGCCGTGATGTCGCCCGCCGCGCGCTCGCCCGGTATCGCCTGCCTGGCGCTGATCTGCAGCCTGCTGCTGGGGGCGGCGGCCGCCCCGGCCGGGGCGTACAGCTGGCAGCAGTGGCTCAACCCCACGACCGCCCCCTTCATCCCGATCCCCCTGATCGATACCGACCCGGACAGCGGCCACACCATCGGCCTGCTTCCGACCTTGCTGCAAACCGACCCCCATGGCGACATCCGCCTGATCCTGGCCCCGTCCGTCTACAAGAGCAGCTATTTCGGCTGGGGGCTCGGCGCCAGCATATATGCCTACCCCTCGCAGGACACCCAGTGGTCGGCGGACGGCAGCGCCGAGCAGCGTGTGGAGCGCCAGGCCGAGGTGAAGTACCAGGTCGGGCGCGAGCGCCTGCAACCCTGGTCCCTCAATGCCTGGCTGATGTACGAGCGCATCGGCACGCCGCGCTTCTTCGGGATCGGCAACGACACCTCGCTGCGCGATGAGACCAATTACACCAGCGAGCAGGAGATGCTGCAGCTGCAGCCGGGCTGGAACATCAACCCATACCTGCAGCTCGGCTACCTGCTGCAGGCCGAAAATGTCACGGTGAGCCCCGGCGCGCTCAAGGGGGTGCCCTCGATCGAGCGCCGCTATGGGCCCGCCTACGGCCTCGGCACCAACGCCATGCTGCTCAATCGGCTGCTGCTCACCTATGACACGCGCGATGACCTGACCATGCCGACGCGCGGCATGGCGCTGACCGCCTATGCGGGCCTGGCGAGCCGGCAGGGGATACTCAATGCCTCGATGTACAGCGAGAGCGGCGTGGATACGCGCTTCTTCCTGCCGCTCGACTCGCACACCGTGTTGGCGCTGCACACGGCGCTGCGCTATCTACTCGAGGCCCACCGCCTGCCGTTCTGGGCGCTGAGCACCCTCGGCGGCGACAACAGCGTCATCGGCGGTGAGCAGCCGCTGCGCGGCTTCGGCGAAGGCCGCTTCTCCGACCGCGATTCGTTCTCCTTCAGCGGCGAGTTGCGCCGGACCGTGGCCTCACTGGACGCGATGTCCACCCATATCGATCTGCAGCTGGCACCGTTCGTCGACGTCGGCCGCGTATTCCACCGTCCCGGCACCGATCCGGTGGGTCAGCTGCACAGCGTCGCCGGCTTAGGTATACGCGGACTGGCCCGCCCGTTCGTGGTCGGCTATGTCGACATCGGCTATGGCAGCGAGGGCGCGGCCGTCTTCACCGGCATCAACTATCCGTTCTGAGGCCCCCGCAGCACGATCGCGACACCGACGACCGCGATGGCCGGCAGCGCCAGCACCAGGTGGGTGAAGCGGTGCACCGCTGCCCCGCAGGCCGGCACGGTGTTGCCGCTCATCGCACCGGAAAATGCGCCGAAGCGCAGGTAGGTCGCGGCATCGACCCAGCCGCCAACGCCGGATAGCACGCCCGCGTAGCCGATATCGTGCCGTGACAGCAGCCGCCGGACCATGTCCGCGCGGGCCGCTCAGGCGGTCAGCAACCGTTCCACGTCGCTCAGGCGCGCCAGCGCCAGCAACCCCTGCGGAGGCTGCACGTAGCGCAGCTTCTTATGGTGCGCGCGCGCGCTGGCAAGCCAGTCGACCAGCAGCGCCAGGCCGGCGCTGTCGGCCGCCGGCACGGCCGACAGGTCCAGCGTCAGCTCCGCGTTCGCCGCGGCGATCAGCGCCAGCCCCCGGCGGCGCAGCGATGCCACCGTGGCAAACTGCAGCGGCGCCTCGAGTCGGTGCACTCCCGCGGACACGGCCACGAACGGCTCGCGCGCCACGCCTAGTGTCCCGAGTTGCCGGTGGTGCGCTGAATCGCGGCGGGCGTGGCACCCTGCTCCAGGCGCGTGATCACCGCGTCGATCCCCTGTCGGTCGATCTGCTCGCCGAAGTCCTGCTGGAAGCTCTTGTCGTAGCTGATGCCTTCGATCACCACGTCCCAGACCTTCCAGCCCTGGTCGGTGTGCTCGAGGTTGTAGTTCACCGACACCTGCGAGCCGTCGCTCTTGCGTATGCGGGTGTTGACGACGGCATACTTGGCGTTCGCATCGCCGCGATAGGGCAGCACCTGCATGCGGTTGGAGGTGAAATCCAGCAGCGCGTCGCCGTAGTTGCGCAGCAGGGAGTTGTAGAACGCCGTGATGAAGCGCTGGCGCTGATCCGGGCTGGCCATGTTCCAGTGCCGCCCGAGCACCGCCCGCGCCGCGAGCTGCGTATCGAAATGCGGCAGCAGCACCCGGTTCACCAGATCGCGCAGCTTGGCCGGATCGCGGTGGTACTCGGCACGGTGCGCATCCAGCTCCATCAGCATCGTGTTGGCCGCGCTCTGCACCAGCTGATACGGGCCGCTGGCATCGACCTCGGAAGCCCCGGCGGCCGGGGCCGCGGCCCGCGCGAGCGTCAGCGGCACCGTCACCAGTGCCACACTCAACGTCATCGCGATCCAAGTTGTTCTGGTTTGCATAAGCCCCTCGCTCATCTGCTCTATTTACCGGGTGCGCCGGCCGCGCCGCCGGGCGCACCGCCGGGCGCGTGCGCCGTGCCACCGCCACCGTTGCCGTTGCCGTTGCCGTTGTTGCCGCTGCTGTTGCCGCCGTTGCCGTTGCCGCCGGCAGATCCATTGTTGCTGCCGCTGTTGTTACCGGCCGAATTGGCGAAGAATTTGTTGATCAGGTTCTCCAGCACCAGGGCCGATTGCGTGAACGCGATCTGGCTGCCGCCATGCAGGAACGTCGGCGAGGCACCCGCGGTGACCGCGACGTAGTTGGCGCCGAGCAGGCCGGACGTCTGGATGGCAGCGTTGCTGTCGTCCGGAATCTGGTCAAAGCTGCGTTCGATACCGAGCGTCACCTTGGCACGGTAGTCGGACGGATCGATCGCGATGTCGTTGACCCGGCCGACGCGCACCCCCGCCATCGTCACCGGGGCGCCGACCTTCAATCCGCCGATGTCGTCGAACTGCGCGGTCACAGTGTAGCTGGGCATTCCGCCCCCCAGTTGTAAGCCGCTGCCGGGCAATTGCGTAGTCAGAAAGCCCAGGGCGACGAAGCCCAGCAGCACGAACAGCCCGGTGCCGATCTCCAGTGAGCGACTCGCCTGCGCCATGATCCGATCCCCTAACTTGCTGGCAGAAATGCCGTTTATCTACAGGAACACCGCGGTGAGCACGTAATCGAGCAGCAGGATCAGCACCGCCGAGTTGACCACCGTGCGTGTGGTGGCGAGCCCCACCCCCTCGGCGGTGGGTTCGGAGTGGAAGCCCTCGTACACTGCGAGCAGGCTGCAGACCGCGCCGAACACCAGGCTCTTGATCACACCCTCGTAGATGTCGCGCAGGCCCACTGCGGATTGCATCTGCGACCAGAACGTACCGGACTCGACCCCCATCATCTGCACGCCGACCAGCTGTGCGCCATACAGGCCGATGCAGTCGAAGATCGCGGTCAGCAGCGGCAGCGCGATCAGGCCGCCGAGAAAACGCGGCGCCACCACGTAGCGCATCGGATCCACCGCCATCATGTCCATCGCGGCCAGCTGATCGGTGGCGCCCATCAGCCCGATCTCGGAGGCGAGCGCGGTGCCGGCGCGGCCTGCGAACAGCAGCGCGGTGATCACCGGCCCGAGCTCCTTGATGAGCGACAGCGCCGCCGCCTCGCCCAGGGCCGAGGAGGAGCCGAAGCGCGCCAGCAGATCGTAGCCCTGCAGTCCCACCACCATGCCGAGGAACAGGCCGCTGAGCATGACGATGACCAGCGAGCGCGCCCCGCTGTTGTAGATCTGCGCCACCAGCAGCCGCGGCCGGGACAGCGACAGCGGGCACTGGCCGAGCAGCCGCAGCAGGAACAGCCCCACCGCACCGAGCTTGCGCAGCGCTTCGAGCAGCCGCCAGGGCCGTCGCGCCGGGCGCACGACCGCTACCATGCTGCGCTCGGGCTCATCGCGGCCGCTCCAGCAGCTGCTCGAAGTAGTCGGGCGCCGGATAGTGAAACGGCACCGGTCCGTCCGGGGCTCCGCTGATGAACTGCTGCACCACCTGCGCGCTCTCACCCTTGAGCTGCGCGGGGGCGCCTTCCGCCACCACGCTGCCGCCGGACAGCAGGTAGGCGTAGTGCGCGATCGAGTTGATCTCCTGCACGTCGTGCGACACCACGACGCTGGTGATCGACAGCGTGCGGTTGAGCGACTCGATCAGCCGCCGGATGACCCCCACCGAGATCGGATCCAGACCCACGAACGGCTCGTCATACAGCAGCACCTCCGGGTCCATGACGATCGCGCGCGCCAGCGCGACGCGGCGTGCCATGCCGCCGGACAGCTCGGAGGGCATCAGCTCGGCGGCACCACGCAACCCGACCGCCTGCAGCTTCATCAGCACCAGCTCGCGCAGCACTGGCTCGGGCAGCTTGGCGTGCTCACGCACCGGAAAGGCGACGTTATCGAACACCGACAGGTCGGTCAGCAGTGCACCGCTCTGGAACAGCAGCCCCACGCGCCGGCGCAGCGCATACAGCCGCTCACGCGGCAGCGTCGCGACATCCTGGCCGAACACCCGCACCCGCCCGCGCGAGGGCGCGAGTTCGCCCATGATCAACCGCAGCAGCGTGGTCTTGCCGGTGCCGCTCGGGCCCATGATCGCGGTGATCGCTCCGGGGCGCACCTGCAGGTTCAGACCCGAAAAAACGGCATGGCCGCCGATCGCATAATGCACGTCGCGCACGTCCACGAGCGGCTCCTCGTGCACGTCCGCCCCGGGCTGCCCGGGATAGGCATTCACGCGGCCTGCTGCTCCATGCCGGGCTGGAAGCCGCCGCTGCGCGCCAGACCGTTCAGGCGGGCCCATTTGTGAAACTCCCGTTGCCCGGCGGCGAAGTTGGCCGGCTTGCCGGCCCAGGCCGCCAGCGCCGCATCCTGCAGTGCGCGCCCGTAACTGAACGACAGCTGCCACGGCAATCCCTGGATGCGATTCATCAGTGACAGGTGCGCGGTGGCCTCGGCCGGGCTCTGGCCGCCGGACAGGAACATGATGCCGGGAACGGCGGCCGGCACGTGGCGCCTGAGGCAGCGCACGGTGGCGGCGGCGACCTGCTCGGCGCTGGCGCGCGCCGGGCACTTCTTGCCCGGGATCACCATGTTGGGCTTGAGGATCATGCCTTCCAGCCACACCCGCTGGCGCTCGAGCCGCTCGAACACCGCCGCGAGCACCGCATCGGTGACTTCCTCGCAGCGCTCGAGCGTGTGCGCCCCGTCCATCAGCACCTCGGGCTCGACGATCGGCACGATGTCCTGCTCCTGGCACAGTGCGGCGTAGCGCGCCAGGGCCTGGGCGTTGGCCTCGATCGCGCCGCGCGTCGGGATGCCCTCGCCGATGTCGATGACCGCACGCCACTTGGCGAAGCGCGCGCCGAGCCGGTGGTACTCGATCAGCCGCTCGCGCAGGCCGTCGAGCCCCTCGGTGATGGTCTCACCCGGAAACGCCGCCAGCGGCTTGGCGCCGGCGTCAACCTTGATGCCCGGCAGGATCCCGAGCTGCGTCAGGTACTGCGCAAACGGCACCCCCTCGCGCGTGGCCTGGCGCAGGGTCTCATCATAGAGGATCACGCCGCTGATCCATTGCGCGACGCCGGGGGTGGTGAACAGCAGCTCGCGGTAACTGCGGCGGTGTTCCTCGGTGGATTCGAGCTGGATCTGGTCGAAGCGCTTCTTGATCGTGCCGGTGCTCTCGTCGGCGGCCAGAAGCCCCTTGTCCGTCGCCACCATGGCGACGGCGACGCGTTCCAGATCGCTGCGGTTCATGAGTCGGGTTCCTCCTTAAGAATGGGTCCCGGGACGCCCGGGGGCTGGAAGAATAGCAAGCTGCAGGGCAGCACGCCTGTCGGCGGGAACCGCTGCCGGGGCCGCCCGGGCCTGCTCGCGGATGCCGTGCTTTTCATCCCGGTCATATAGAACTAAAATAGTCCTACTTTGAGGACGCCGTATGCTACGCATCAGTAAGCTCACCGATTATGCGACCCTGATCCTGGCGCAGCTGGCCGGACAGCCCGGGCGGCGTGCCACGGCGGCGCAGCTGGCGTCGGAAACGGGTCTGGCCTGCCCGACGGTCTCCAAGCTGCTCAAGCAGCTGCACCGGCAGGGTCTGGTGCAATCGACCCGCGGCCTGCACGGCGGCTACCTGCTGGGGCGTCCGGCGGCCGAGATCAGCGCGGTCAACATCCTCGATGCGATGGAGGGGCCGGTGGCACTGACCGAGTGCGCCAGCCACGAGAGCCACTGCTGCATCGAGCCGACCTGCGCGGTCGGCCGCGCCTGGCGGCGGGTAAATCTGGCGATCCGGCGCTCCTTGCAGGACATCACGCTGCTCGAGCTCGCCGGCCTGGGTGCCGGCGGCGCGGCGCCCTCGGCGCTCGACCGCGGCTTTCCGGTCGCGGTCTCCACCATCACCGTGCGCGGCAGGCGCGAGCCGCTATGAGCACCAGCGCCGATGATCTCAACGCCCTGGTCAGCCGCAGCTACCGCCACGGCTTCATCACCGACATCGACTCCGACACGGTGCCCCCCGGTCTGGACGAGAGCGTGGTGCGGCTGATCTCGCGCAAGAAGAACGAGCCGCAGTTCCTGCTCGACTGGCGCCTGCGCGCGCTGTCGCACTGGCGCACGATGCGCGAGCCGCACTGGGCGCAGATCCACTACCAGCCGATCAATTACGACGCGATCTCGTACTACTCGGCGCCCAGGCAGAAGACCGACGGCCCCAAGAGCCTGGCCGAGGTCGATCCCAAGCTGCTCGCCACCTACGACAAGCTCGGGGTGCCGCTGCATGAACGCGCACGCCTGGCGGGCGTGGCGGTCGACGCGGTGTTCGACAGCGTCTCGGTGGCCACGACCTTCAAGGAGCGGCTGGCCAAGGCCGGCGTGATCTTCTGCCCGTTCTCCGAGGCGGTGCAGAAACACCCCGAGCTGATCGAGCGCTACCTGGGCTCGGTGGTGCCGTATACCGACAACTTCTACGCCACGCTCAACTCGGCGGTGTTCTCCGACGGCTCGTTCGTGTACGTGCCCCCCGGCGTGCGCTGCCCGATGGAGCTGTCGACTTACTTTCGCATCAATGCCGCCAACACCGGGCAGTTCGAGCGCACGCTGATCATCGCCGATGAGGGCGCGTACGTGAGCTACCTTGAAGGTTGCACTGCCCCGATGCGCGACGAGAACCAGCTGCACGCCGCGGTGGTGGAGCTGATCGCGCTCGACGATGCGCGCATCAAGTACTCGACCGTGCAGAACTGGTATCCGGGCGACGAGCACGGGCGCGGCGGCATCTACAACTTCGTGACCAAGCGCGGCGAGTGCCGCGGCCGGCGCTCGCACATCTCGTGGACGCAGGTCGAGACCGGCTCGGCGATCACCTGGAAGTATCCGAGCTGCATCCTGCGCGGCGAGGGCTCGATCGGAGAATTCTACTCGGTCGCCACCACCGCCAACTACCAGCAGGCCGATACCGGCACCAAGATGGTCCACATCGGCGCGGACACACGCAGCACGATCGTCTCCAAGGGCATCTCCGCCGGTCACGGGCAGAATGCCTACCGCGGGCTGGTCAAGATCATGCCGAGCGCGACCGGCGCGCGCAATTTCACCCAGTGCGACTCGCTGCTGATGGGGCCGAACTGCGGCGCGCACACCTTCCCCTACGTCGAGGCACGCAATCCCAGCGCAATCGTCGAGCACGAGGCCAGTACCTCCCGCATCAGCGAGGAGCAGCTGTTCTACTGCCTGCAGCGCGGCATCGGTGCCGAGGACGCCGTCAACATGATCGTCAGCGGCTTCTGCCGCGCGGTCTTCAAGGAGCTGCCGATGGAGTTCGCCGTGGAGGCGCAGAACCTGCTGGCCGTCAGCCTGGAGGGGGCCGTCGGATGAGCGCGCAACCTGCCAGCGCCCTCGCCGCCAAGCCGCTGCTGCAGATCAGCGACCTGCACGTCAAGGCCGGCGAGCAGCCGGTGCTGCGTGGAATCTCGCTGGCGGTGCGCACCGGGGAAGTCCACGCCATCATGGGACCGAACGGCTCGGGCAAGAGCACGCTGGCGCATGTGCTGGCGGGCCGCCCCGGCTACGAGATCGTCTCCGGCAGCGTCAGCTTCGAGGGGCGCGACCTGCTCGCGCTCGCACCCGAGGCGCGCGCGCGCGCCGGGCTGTTCCTGGGGTTCCAGTATCCGGTCGAGATCCCCGGGGTCAACAATGCCTACCTGCTCAAGGCGGCGCTCAACGCCGCGCGCCGCGAGCGCGGCCTGCCCGAGCTCGACGCGTTCGAATTCCTCGCGCTGGTGCGCCGGCAGATGGGGCTGATGCGCATCGATGAGAGCTTCCTCGGCCGCGGCGTCAACGAGGGCTTCTCCGGCGGGGAGAAGAAGCGCAACGAGATCCTGCAGATGCTGGTGCTCGAACCGAAGCTTGCGCTGCTGGATGAGACCGATTCGGGGCTGGATATCGACGCGCTCAAGGTGGTCGCAGACGGGGTGAATTCGCTGCGCGCACCGAGCCGCGCGATCGTGCTGATCACGCACTACCAGCGCCTGCTCGATTACGTGGTGCCCGACTGCGTGCACGTGCTCGCCCGCGGCCGCATCGCCCTGTCCGGCGATCGCACGCTCGCGCTCGAGCTCGAGCGCCGCGGCTATGACTGGGTCGCCGACGCGGCCCCCGGCTGAGGCTGCCGCGATGTCAGCCGCAGCCCAGGCGACCGTCCGCGATCAGCCGCTCGAGCGCGCGCTGCGCGAATTCGATACCGCCGCCGCGCGCCTGCCCGAGACGGTAGTCTCGCTGGCCGCCCGCCGCCGCGCGGCCGAGCGGCTCGGCAAGCTCGGCTGGCCCTCCGTGCGCGATGAGCAGTGGCGCTACGCCAATCTGCGCGCGCTGGAGCGTATCGCAACGTTCCTGCCACCCGCGCGCACCGACAACGGCGCGGCCGGCGGCCAGGCGGCAGCGCTGCCGGCACTGCCGGCGCCTCTGCCCGGTTTCCAGCGCCTGATCTTCGTTGACGGCGTGCGCACCGCAGCCGCCCCGCCCGCCGCGGCCACCGCCGGTGCCGGTGTCGTCGGCGCGCTGGCCGGCGAGCCCGGCTGGGCCCCCGAGCAGCGTCTGGGCCTGCTGGGGGAGATGTTCGCGCAGGATGGCGCGGTGCTGCAGATCGCCGGCGAGGCGCAGGTGGAGCTGCTGTTCGTGGTCAGCGCGCGCGCCGCGCGCGCCGCGGTCTATCCGCGGGTGCAGCTGCAGCTCGCACCGGGCGCCAACGTGACCCTCATCGAACGCCACCTGGGCACGGCGGACGCGCCGGCGCTGGTGTGCGCCACCGTGACCGCGGAGCTCGCGCGCGGCTCGCAGCTGCAGCACTACCGCCTGCAGCAGTACGGGCCCGACATCGTGTTCAGCGATTCGCTGAGCGCGCGCGTGCAACAGGACGCCAGCTACCGGGTACGGCAGATCGTGATCGGCGCCGACAGCACCCGCACCAGTGCCGACGTGCGGCTCGCGGGCCGCGGTGCGGCCGTAAACTGGCAGGCCATCGCGGTGGGCCGCGCCGGCCAGGTACACGACACCACGTTGAAGGTAGAGCATGCCGCCGCGGGCACGCACACCGAGGAAGTGTTTCGCGGCATCGCCGATGAGCGCTCGCGGCTGGCATTCAGCGGCCACGTGCTCATCCAGCCCGGCGCCGCCGGCGCGCAGGCGCGCCAGTCGCTGCGCGGGCTGATCGAGGGCGCCGGCGCCGAGATCGATCTGCGTCCCAGGCTGGAGATCCATACCGACGAGGTCAGCGCCCAGCACGGCGCCACCACCGGGCGGCTGGATGAGAACCTGCTGTTCTACCTACTGTCACGCGGCCTGGATCGCGCGACGGCGCGGGCGCTGCTCAAGTGGGCCTTTCTGGGCGACGTGCTGCGTGCGATCGAGCTGCCGAGCCTGCGCGAGCAGGCCGAGCGCAGCACCGCCGGCGTGCTGCAGGATGTGCTCGCGGTCGGGGCGCTCACATGAGCCGCGCCGGCCTCGCTCAGGCTGCGGGCGCCTCGGCCAGCACGTCGCCCGCCGCCTGGGACGCCGCACGCGTGCGGGCCGATTTCCCGATCCTCTCGCGCGAGATCCACGGCAAGCCGCTGGTGTACCTGGACAGCGCCGCCTCCACGCAGCGAGCTCTACCGGTGCTGCAGGCGGTCGATCACTACGAGCGCGCGCTGCATGCGAACGTGCATCGCGGGGTGCACAGTCTCAGCCAGTGGGCCACCGAGGCCTACGAGCACTCGCGCGAGAGCGTGCGCCGCTTCCTGCATGCCCGCTCGACGCGCGAGATCGTGTTCGTGCGCGGCACCACCGAGGCGATCAACCTGGTCGCGAACAGTTACGGCCGCGCCCACCTCGGTCCCGGCGACGAGGTGCTGATCACCTACCTGGAGCATCACGCCAACATCGTGCCGTGGCAGATGGTGTGCAGCCAGACCGGTGCGCGGCTGCGCGCGGCCGCGGTGCTGCCCAACGGCGAGCTCGACCTGGATTCCTTTCGCTCGATGCTCGGCCCACGCACGCGCATCGTGGCGGTCGCGCACGTCTCCAACGCGCTGGGCACCATCCTGCCGGTGCGCGAGATCGTGCAGCTCGCGCACGCACGCGGCGTGCCGGTGCTGCTCGACGGCGCCCAGGCGGTGGCGCACGAGCGGGTCGACGTGCAGGAGCTGGAGTGCGACTTCTACGCGTTCTCCGGCCACAAGATCTACGGCCCCACCGGCATCGGCGTGCTCTACGGGCGCGAGGGACTGCTGGCGGCGATGCCGCCGTGGCAGGGCGGCGGCGATATGATCCTCACCGTCAGCATCGAGCAGACCACCTACAACGAGCTGCCGTGGAAATTCGAGGCCGGCACGCCCAATATCTCCGGGGCCATCGGGCTGGGCGCCGCGCTCGACTACGTCGAGACGCTCGGACGCGAGCGCATCGCCGCGCATGAGCACGCTCTGCTCGAGCTGGCCACCGCGCGGCTGGCGGCGGTGCCGCGGCTGCGGCTGATCGGCACGGCGGCGGCCAAGGCCGCGGTCATCTCCTTCACGCTCGAGGGCGTGCACCCGCACGACATCGGCACCATTCTCGACAGCGAAGGCATCGCGATCCGCACCGGCCATCACTGCGCGATGCCGATCATGCAATTCTATGGACTGGCGGCCACGGCGCGCGCCTCGTTCGCGCTGTACAACCGCGCCGAGGACGTCGAGCGGCTGATCGCGGGCCTGGCCAAGGTCCGCGAGCTGTTCGGTTGAGGATGAGGCCGGCATGGATCTGAACGAGCTGTATCGCGAGGTGATCCTGGATCACAACCGCAGTCCGCGTAACTTCGGCCACGTCGAGCCGGCCGATGCCGCGGCGGACGGACACAATCCGCTATGCGGCGACCGGCTGCACGTGACACTGCGCCTGCAGGGTGACACCGTGGCCGACGTGCGCTTCGAGGGCCAGGGCTGCGCCATCTCGGTGGCATCGGCCTCGCTGATGAGCGAGGCCGTCAAGGGCAAGAGCCGCCAGGACGTCTCCGCGCTCTACCGGCAGGTACACGAGCTGCTGACCGGCCGGGCGCAGCCGGGCGCGCCCGACCTGGGCAAGCTGGCCGCGCTGGCGGGCGTGGCCGAATATCCGATGCGGGTCAAATGCGCAAGCCTCTGCTGGCACACGCTCAACGCCGCGCTCGAGCACGCGCCAGCCGCAGTATCGACCGAGTAACTGATCGACGGAAGCCCCTGATGCCAGCCTACGAGAACGAACCGGTCGTGATCATGCGGGAGGTCGAGGCGGTCATGGTGCCGTCTGGACAGACGATCACACTGAAACTGGGCCTGGCGGGCTACATCACCCAGGCACTGGGCGGCAGCTTCACGCTGTATGTGGACGGTAACCTCTACCGGATCTCCGGGGAGAACGCCGACGCCATCGGCAAGGAAGTCGTGCGTGCCCCCAAGCTGCCCGCCGACGCCACCGAGGAGGACGTGCGTGCGCTGGTGTGGGAGCAGATGCGCGGCTGCTACGACCCGGAGATCCCGATCAACATCGTCGATCTGGGGCTGGTGTACGAGTGCAGGATCGACACCAACACCGACCAGACACGCGACGTGCAGATCACGATGACGCTGACCGCGCCGGGCTGTGGCATGGGCGAGGTGCTGGTGCAGGAAGTGCAGGAGAAGGTGGCCGTGATCCCGACCGTGCGCAAGGTGGAAGTCGAGCTGACCTTCGATCCGCCCTGGAGCCAATCGATGATGTCGGAAGCAGCGCGCCTGCAGACCGGCATGTGGTGAGCTTCAGGGGGCCGGCGTGAGGCAGTTGCTGCTGCTGCGTCACGCCGAAGCCGAAGCTCTGCGGCCCCCGCTGACCGATTTCGAGCGCGCGCTGACCGCGCAGGGTCGCGGCCAGGCCCTGGCGGCGGCCGAGCGCCTGCTGCAGCTGCGCCTGCGCCCCGACCTGCTGCTGTGCAGCCCTGCCGCCCGCGCGTGCGCCACCGCCGAGATCGTCGCACAGCGGCTGCAATGTCCGCAGGCGGTGCGTTATCAGCCGCCGCTGTATCAGGCCGGCGCGGCGGCGCTGCTGACGGCGCTGCAGCACTGCGAGCCCGGCGCGCACACGCTGCTCGTGGTCGCGCACAATCCGGGCCTGAGCGAGCTGGTGCAGCAGCTGGCAGAGCCCCTGGCCGGCCGCCGCGCGGACACCGCCGGCAGCGCCCCTTCCGGCAGCAGCGCTGCCGGGGATGACCTGTCCTCCTTCACGCTTGCCACCGGTGCGTTGTGCCGCGTCACGCTGGACATCGAGTCATGGGCCGAGCTGGGCCGCGCGGCGGTGACGGACGTAGCCCTGCCGCCCTGAATGGCCCCTCGCCGGCAGGCGCGATCGCGCGCCGCCCTACTGCACCGTGCAGAAGCAGTACGCGTACACCGAGTTGCGCGAGGACAGATGCGCCCAGCGCGAGAGCAGTCGTCCCAGCGGCGTGAGCTGCTGCAACAGCTGCGCGGCTCCGGCGCGCTGCAGGCCGCCGGCCCCGGCCATGCTCTCGACCATGCTCATGCCCTCGCCCGCCTGCAGCAGGCCCACGCGCGAGAGCATCATCCGGGTGTCCGAACTCAGCTGCAGCAACAACTGCTCGGTCCAGGTCAGCGGCGGCTCGATGCGCCGTACGCCGTAGGGGGCCTTCAGTCCGGCGCGCTCGGCGGCGTCGCGGACCGCCTGCTGGTAGTCGCCGAGCTTGTCGACCAGCCCAATCCTCAGGGCATCGGTGCCCGCCCAGACGTGACCCTGCGCGATGGCGTCGATCGCATCGACCGGCTTGCTGCGGCCCTTGGCGACACGGTCCAGGAACTGCTGGTAGGTATGATCGACCACGCTCTGCAGCAGCTTGCCGGCGGCCGGCGACAGCGGCAGATCCAGCGCGGTCTCACCCGACAGCGGCGTGGTGCCGATGCCGTCCACGTTGATGCCGAACTTGGCCAGCGTGCGGTCGAAGGTCGGAAAGGCGGCGAACACGCCGATCGAGCCGGTGATCGTATTGGGGCTGGCGATGATCTCGTCGGCACCCGCGGCGATGTAGTAGCCGCCCGAGGCCGCCACGTCGCTCATCGACACCACCACCGGCTTGCCGTCCTGCTCGAGCTCGCGCACCGCGCGGTAGATCTGCTCGGACGCCAGCACGCTGCCGCCGGGGCTGTCGATACGCAGCACCACCGCCTTGATGTCATCGTCGAGCCGCGCCGTGCGCAGCAGATCGGCGGTGGATTCCCCGCCGATGCTCCCGGGCGGCTGGCGGCCGTCGAGGATGTCGCCGCTGGCGATCACGACGCCCACGCCCGCTCCCCGGCCGCGCGCGCGTTGCTCGGCGCGCGAGGCGCGCAGGTAGTCATCGACGCCGACCTGGCGGTAACCCTTGCCGCTCGGGTCGGCCCCGACCAGGCGGATCAGCCGCTCATCGACCTGCTGCTCGGTGGCCAGATCGGTGATCAGGCCGGCATTCTTGGCGACCTGCGCGGTATCCCCCCCGGCCGCGATGACGCTGTCGACATAGTCGTCGGCGTAGGCGCTGACCGCCTCGGGGCTCAGATGGCGAGCCTCGGCCACGGCCTGGCAGTAGCCGTGCCACAGCGCCGACAGGTACGCCTCGCTCTCCTCGCGATCGGCCGCGGACATGTCCGTGCGTATGAAGGGCTCCTCGGCACTCTTGTATTTGCCGACCCGGAACAGGTGCATGTCGACGTCGTACTTCTTCAGCGCATTCTTGAAGTACATGCGGTAGCGGGCGTAGCCGTCCAGCAGCACCACGCCGAATGGGTCGAGATAGACCTCATCGGCCTGCGCGGCCAGCAGGTACTGGCCCTGCGAATAGTTGTGACCGAAGGCGATGACCTGCTTGCCGCTGCGGCGGAAGTCGCGGATGGCACCGGCAAGCTCCTCGAGCTTGACCTGGCCGGTGCCGCTCATGTCGTCGGTATCGATCACCAGCGCGCCGATACGGCGGTCGCCGCCGGCGGCGCGGATCGCGGCGGTCAGGTCCCACAGCAGCGTCTGCGGGGCGCCCTGTCCGCGCGCCTCGCTGACGGTGCGCTCCAGCGGCGCACCGCTGAGCTGCTCGACGATCTCACCCGAGGGACGCACCACCAGCGCTGCGCGCTGCGGCAGCCGCGGGGGCTGCGTCGCCTCGAGCGCGCCGAGCGCCAGCAGCAGCAGCGCCAGCAGCAGCAACAGGTGCAGCACCCGCCGCAGTACGTCGAGGCCACGCCACACTCCGTAGAAGAATCTGCCGAGATAGTGCATGGCTCGACCCGGTCAAACCGGCAGGGCTGCTGCCGGCCGTCTAGACTTTTTCCTCGATGCGCGCGGCCTTGCCGGCGCGCTGGCGCAGGTAGTAGAGCTTGGCGCGCCGCACGCTGCCGCGCCGCTTGACCGCGATCGACGTGATGCTCGGGCTGTGAGTCTGAAACGTGCGCTCGACCCCCTCGCCGTGGGAGATCTTACGCACCGTGAACGAGGAGTTAAAGCCGCGGTTGCTGCGGGCGATGACCACGCCCTCGTACGCCTGCACCCGCTCGCGGTCTCCCTCGACCACCTTGATCTGTACAACGACGGTATCGCCCGGCTTGAAGTCCGGCACCTTGCGGGTCATGCGCTCGGCTTCGAGCGTCTGGATGATGTTGCTCATGGTCTTTTCCTCATCTCGCGTGCGCTCTCGCGCTCCAGCAAAAATTCTTCCAACAGGGCCCGCCGCTCCCCATCCAGCGGCACATCCGCCGGCGTGCGCCCGAACAGCTCCGGCCGCGTGAGCCAGGTGCGCCCGAGTGCCTGCTTGAGCCGCCAGCGCGCAATCGCGGCATGATCGCCCGAGCTCAGCACCGGGGGGACCCGCCGTCCCTCGAACACTTCCGGCCGCGTGTACTGCGGCCACTCGAGCAGACCCGCGGCGAAGGACTCCTCGGCGCTCGAGCGCTCATCGCCGAGCGCGCCGGGCTGCAGCCGCGAGAGCGCATCGACCAGCACCAGCGCCGGCAGCTCCCCGCCCGAAACCACATAATCGCCGATCGACAGCTCGCGGTCGATCGCGATATCCAGCACGCGCTCGTCAATGCCTTCGTAGCGACCGGCCACCAGCACCAGACCCGGCAGGCGCGCGAGCTCCGCGGCTCGCTGCTGCGTGAGCAGCTCGCCCCGCGCCGACAGCGCGATGCGCGGGCTGCCCGCCGGCACGCGCGCCGCGGCTGCGGCGATCGCCGCGCACAGCGGCTCGGGCTTGAGCACCATGCCCGGACCGCCCCCGTACGGGCGATCGTCCACCGTGCGATGCACGTCGTGCGTGTGCGCGCGCGGGTCCTCGGTACCGACCTGCAGCAGCCCACGCTCCACGGCCCGCCCAAGCACCCCGTAGCGCAGCGCCCCGGCGATCAGAGCCGGAAACAGCGTCACGATCTCGATCCGCACCCGAAGGCCTCCGTCGCCGCGTCGCCGCCGTGTCCTCGCCGAGCCGCGGCCGCGGCACTCAACCGTGCGCGCGCGCGCTGCCCCGCCGCGGCCTAAAAGTCCGCCGGCCAGTCCACCTCGATCTCGCGCCGCGCCGCCTCCACGCGCCGCAGGTGCGGCGGGCGCGCCGGCACCCAGTACTCGCGCTGTCCGCGCACCACCATCAGCGCCCCAGCCGGCCCTTCCACGAAGTGCGACAGCGTGCCGAGCACCGCGCCCTCGCCGTTGCGCACCGTGAACCCGAGCAGGTCCTCGCAATAGTGCTCCTGCGCTCGCGGCGGCGGCAGCTCGCTGCGCGCCAGCAGCACCTCGCTGCCCCGAAGCCGCTCGGCCGCATCGCGGTCACCGACCCCGGCGAGCCTCGCGCGCAGCACGTGCCCATCCCAGCGCCCGTCCAGCACCTCGACCTGCTGCTCGCTGCCGTCCGTTCGACGCAGCAGCCAATGAGAGTGGTCGAGCAGGTTTTCAGGCGGGTCGGCATAGGAGTGTACCTTGACGTCTCCGCGCACCCCGTGCGGCGCGACGATCCGTCCCAGCACCAGGTACCGGTTCAGGCTGCCGCCACCGCTGTTTTCATGCCGTGGCCGCCGCCGTGCCGTGTCAGGCCGTGGCCGCCGGCTGGGCAGGCTCCCCGGCAAGGCTCTTGCGGTAGCCGGCCACCAGCGAGCGCACGCGCTCGGACTGCTGCGCCCCGCGCTGGCACCAGTGATCGATGCGCTCGAGGTCGAGTTTGAGCGGCGTATCCTTACCGCGCGCCACCGGGTTGAAGTAGCCCACCAGCTCCAGGCTCGCCCCACCCTGGCGCTTGCGGCTGTCCGTTACCACCACATGATAGAAGGGCTGATTCTTGGCGCCGCGGCGCGTCAAGCGAATTGTGACCATAACGAGCTTCCGTGGCGCCTTGGTTACGCTGGCGCCGAAAAAAGAGCGCGGATTCTACGCAAATCAGGCGCCGCACGAAAGGGCGGCGCGAGCGGCGGCCCCCCTGGGCCGGGGTGGTCACCACGTCCCCGCGGGGGTGCCCGCGTGATCAGGCGGGTATCCATGTGGTCGGTGGCCTCCCTCTCCCCCTCCCGGCCACCTCAAGAGGGCCGCCGCCCTGCCGCCAGGTTCCCCGCCAGGCCCGCCATCATCCGCCCGAGCTTGCCGCCCTTCAGGCCCTTCATGACCTTCTGCATCTCCAGGAACTGCTTGAGCAGGCGGTTGACGTCCTGCACCTGCGCACCAGCGCCGGCGGCGATGCGGCGGCGGCGCGAGCCGTCGATGATCCCGGACTGGCGCCGCTCCTGCGCGGTCATCGAGTCGATGATCGCCATCTGGCGCTTGAGCTCGCGGTCGGCCTGCTCGCCCTTCATCGCCGGTACGCGGCCGGCCAGCTGCGAGGGCAGCTTGTCCATGACGGCCGACATCCCGCCGAGCTTGCGCACCTGCTCGAGCTGGGCGCGCAGATCCGTCAGCGTGAAGCGCTGGCCGCGCGTGAGCTTGCGGGCCATCTTCTCGGCCTGCGCGACGTCGACCTGGCGGCGCACGTCCTCGACCAGCGACACCACGTCGCCCATCCCGAGGATGCGCGAGGCCATGCGCTCCGGGTCGAACGGCTGCAGCGCATCGAGCTTCTCGCCCACGCCGAGGAACACGATCGGCTTGCCGGTGACGTAGCGCACCGACAGTGCCGCGCCGCCGCGCGCATCACCGTCGGCCTTGGTGAGGATGATGCCGGTCAGGTCGAGCGTGCTGCCGAAGGCGCGCGCGGCGTTGATCGCATCCTGGCCGGCCATGGCGTCGACCACGAACAGGCGCTGATGCGACGCCACGCTCCGATCGATGGCCTGCACCTCCTCCATCAGCTCCGCATCGACGTGCAGCCGGCCGGCGGTGTCGATGATCAGCGTGTCGTAGACACCACGCCGGGCCGCATCGAGCGCCGCACGGGAGATCGCCGCAGGCTCCTCACCGGCGGCGCTGGGGAAGAAATCCACGCCGACGCCCTCGGCGATGCGCTGCAGCTGCAGGATGGCGGCGGGGCGGCGCACGTCAGTGCTCACCAGCAGCACCCGCCGCCGCTCGCGCTCCTTGAGCCAGCGCGCCAGCTTGCCGGCGGTGGTGGTCTTGCCGGCGCCCTGCAGCCCGGCCAACAGCACCACCTGCGGCGGCTGCACGTTCAGATCGAAGCCGGCCTGCGACTCCCCCAGCAGCGTCACCAGTTCGCGGTGCAGGATGCCGATGAACGCCTGCCCGGGCGTGAGGCTACCGGCCACTTCCGCGCCCAGCGCCCGCGTCTTGACGGCCTCGACGAAGCGCTTGACGACCGGCAGCGCCACATCGGCCTCCAGCAGCGCCATGCGCACCTCGCGCAGGGTCTCGGCCACGTTCTCTTCGGTGACGCGCCCGCGGCCGCGCAGCGTCTGCACGGCGCGCCCCAGGCGCTCGGTTAATTTGTCGAACATATCGGGAGGGGTGCCGCCCTATACAGCTATCAGGCTACAGATTATAAGAGACCGGTGGATAAAACGCCGACGATGGTGCTGATCCTGCTGCTGCTCGGGCTGTTGCTGGTCATCGCCTTCTCCTCCGGCACCGAGGTGGCGCTGCTGTCGGTGAACCGCTACCGCATCCGCCACCGCGGCGGCCTCGGCCAGCGCCGCGCCCGCCTGCTCGAACGGCTGCTCGAGCAGCCCGACCGCTGGCTCGGGGCGAACCTGGTGATCCTGGCGGTGGCCAGCGTCGCCGCCTCGACCGTCGCGACGCTGCTGGCGCTGCGTACCGGCGAGCGCGTCCCGCTGCCGGTCGCCGCCGGTGCGCTCGCGTTCGTGATCCTGGTGTTCTGCGAGCTCTCGCCCAAGATCTTCGCTGCCCTGCACGCCGAGAGCGTGGCGCTGGGCTCGGCCTACATCTATCGAGTGCTGCTGTGGATCACCGGCCCGGTGAGCGCCGTCGCCAATTACATCGCGCGCGGCTGGCTGCGGCTGCTGGGCGTCACGCGCGCCAGCCAGGCTTCCGGCAATACGCAGGCGCTGTCGAGCGACGAGCTGCGCACGGTGGTCGCCGAGGCCAGCACGCTGGTGCCGCAGCGCCACCGCCAGATGCTGCTGTCGATCCTGGATCTGGAGCGCGCCAGCGTCAACGACATCATGATCCCGCGCCAGGAGATCGCCGGCATCGACATCTCGATGAGCTGGGACGACATCCTCGACCGGCTGCGGCACACGCCGCACTCGCGGCTGCCGGTGTACGACGGCGAGCTCGACAAGCTGATCGGCATCCTGCACATGAAGCGCGTCGCGCAGGAGCTGGCCCGCGGCACCCTCTCGCGCGAGCGGCTCGGGGAGATCGCCGCGGCGCGTGAGCCCTACTTCGTGCCCGACGGCACATCGCTGACGCAGCAGCTGGGCCAGTTCCAGCGTACCCGCCGGCGGCTGGCATTCGTGGTCGATGAATACGGCGACATCGCCGGGCTGGTCACGCTCGAGGACATCCTCGAGGAGATCGTCGGGGAGTTCACCAATGATCCGGCCACCGTGATCCACAAGGACGTCTATCGCGACCCCGCCGGCAACTGGCTCGTCAACGCCAGCGCCAGCATCCGCGCGCTCAACCGCTCGCTGGGCTGGGAGCTGCCGGCGCTCGGAGCGCGTACGCTCAACGGACTGCTGCTGGAGAAGCTCGAGACCATCCCCACGCCCGGCACGGCGCTGAAGATCGGAGGCTACGAATTCGAGGTCCTACAGATCGCCGATAACGCAATCCGCACGGTACGCGTGCGCGCCGCACCACAAACCGGCGAGACCGTGATCGCCCGCTGAGCAGGCGGGGTGCAACTGTGATCGGCGCCGCACATCGACCCCGCCGCGATGCTAACTTATGGGTTCCGGTCCATTGGCGGGGTATGACTCGGGCATGCTTCCCGGCGCACGGGCGCCGCGGCGGCGGCAAAGCGCGACTTTCGAATGTGACGCAGTTCAAACTTCACTTACAAAGCCAGCCATATGTCGCGCGGTAGGGGCCGCTTGAATCTCAAGGGGAAGCTGCGTTGTGTGGGCCTGACCGACACCGGGCGGGTCCGCGACCACAACGAGGACACCATTGCCTACGACGCCGAGATCGGGCTGATGGTGCTGGCCGATGGCATGGGCGGTTATAACGCCGGCGAGGTGGCCAGCGGCATCGCCGTGAAGACGATCGTCGGGCTGGTGCGCGAGGCGGTCGAGCGCGAGGACTGGCGCGTGCACGACACCAATGCGGGCCTCACCCGCGCCTCGATCATCCTGCGCGACGCGATCGTGCGCGCCAACAAGATCATCTTCCAGACCGCCCGCACGCAGCCGCAGTGCGAGGGCATGGGCACCACCGTGGTCGGCGCGCTGTTCTTCGATAACCGCATCTCGATCGCCCACGTGGGCGACTCGCGCCTCTACCGCCTGCGCAGCGACGGGCTGGAACAGCTCACCATGGACCACTCGCTGCTGCAGGAGCTGGTCGATCGCGGGTTCTACTCCGCCGAGGAGGCGCAGCGCGCCGCCAACAAGAACTATGTCACACGGGCGCTGGGCGTGGAGCCCAACGTGGACGTGGAGGTGCAGGAGCATCCGGTGCACAAAGGTGACCTGTACCTCATTTGCTCCGATGGGCTCTCGGACATGGTCGAGGACGACGACATTCACTTAACCATCAGCACCTTTGGTGCTAACCTTGAAAACGCAACGAGGCAGCTGATCCAACTAGGCAACGATAACGGCGGCAAGGACAACATCTCGGTGCTCGTGGCGGAGGTCATGGAGACGTTTCCCGCCCCGCGCGGCGTGTTCGACAAGATGTTGAGCTGGTTCGGCTCTACCTGAGGCTAAATGCATGGCTAGGTTGATCTTGACTCTGGACGGCAGCGTCCTCGCGGAATACAACATGAACCGGGAGCGCTACACGATCGGGCGCCTGCCGGACAACGATATCCGCATCGACAACCCGGCCGTCAGCGGCCATCACTCGCTGATCATCAACATCCTCAACGACTCGTTCCTCGAGGATCTCAACAGCACCAACGGCACCTACGTCAATGGCAAGCTGATCAAGAAGCATGCACTGCAGCATGGCGACCTGATCACCGCCGGCCATCACCAGCTGCGCTTCGTCGAGGACGACGAGGCCCAGCAGGATGAATTCGAGAAGACCATGGTGATCCAGCCCTCGGCCCGCCCGGTCGAGAAGCTGCGCGCCGCGGTACATGAGAACGGCGCCGCCGCCGCGGCTATCGGCCGCCGCACACTCGCCAATGGCGTCGTGGCGCCCCGCAAGGCCAAGCTGCAGGTGCTCTCCGGCGCATTCGCCGGCCGCGAGCTCGAGCTCAGCAAGGCACTGACCACGCTGGGCCGCCCCGGGGTGCAGGTGGCTGCAATCACGCGCCGCTCGGAAGGCTACTTCATCGTGCACGTGGACGCCGAGGGCGAGAACAACTTCCCGCTGGTCAACGGCGCCGCCATCGGCGCGCAGGCCCGCAAGCTCACCGACAACGACGTCATCCAGCTCGCCGGCGTGAAGATGGGGTTCTTCGAGGACTAGTCCCCCCGGAACAGCTCCTTCATCTCCCGCCCGCGCTCGGGGCGCTCGGAGATGCGCTCCTGCAGCGCCAGCAGCAGGTCGTGACGCAGCACCTCGCCGATCAGTACCGGGCTCCAGTGACCGGAGACCACCGGCAGGCGCTTGCAGTGATTGGCGATGAACACGTCCAGCGCATCCCCCAGCAGCATCTGCGGCGTGAGCACCGGCGGCGCGCTGTGCATGATGTGCGCGACAGTGCCGATCCGCGCCGCCGGATCCGCCTTGGCCAGGCGGTTGAGATCGTTGATGTCGATCTCGCCGACCAGCTGGTTCTGCGAGTCCATCACGTAGATGCTGCCGGCCAGGCGCGGCGGCAGGCGGTCGATCAGCGCGCTGATCAGCTCATCGCGCTGGACCAGCAGGTCCGGCGGCCGGATCAGCGCGGTGATCTGTCGCAGCCGCCATTCGTCCTCGTTGCCCGGGCCGCGGGACTTGAGCGAGCGCGTGTACACCGACTCGCCGTGCCGGTAGATGCGCGCCACGTAGTGGGCAGTCACGCACGCCAGCATCAGCGGCAGCACCACGTCGTAGTTGAGCGTCATCTCGAAGATCAGCAGGATCGAGGTCAGCGGCGCGTGGGTGGTGCCGGCCAGGAAAGCACCCATGCCGACCACCGCATAGGCCGCCAGCTGCGACTGCGAATGCGGATCGAGCAGGTGCACGGCGTCGCCGAACAGACCGCCGAAGGCCGCGCCCATGAACAGCGTCGGGGTGAGGATACCGCCGTTGGCGCCCGAGCCGACCGAGGCGGAAGTGCTGATCAGCTTGGCCACCAGTGCCAGGCCCAGCAGCTGCACCGGGAACTGATTGTTCAGCATCGCGTTGACCGTGCTGTAACCGTTGCCCCAGACCTGTGGCACGTACAACGACAGCAGCCCGACGATCAGTCCCCCCAGGGCCAGCGTCGCGGGCGGATTCCAGTGCAGCCGCCGGAACGCACGCCGCGCGCGCTCCAGCAGCTCCAGGAACGGGGCCGCGCCGTGACCGAGCAGCACGCCCAGCAGCGCATACAGCACCAGCTCCCAGGCGGCGCCGAAGTTCAGGTGCGGCACCTGGTAGACCGGCCCGTAGCCGAGGAAGTGGCGGCTGGTCGCGTCCGCGACCACCGAGGAGACGATCAACGGGCCGAAGCTCTCCATCGCGATCGATCCGAGCACCACCTCGGCCACGAACAGCGCGCCGGCGATCGGCGCGTTATAGGCAGTGGCGATGCCGGCGGCGGCACCGCAAGCCACCAGCAGCCGCAGCCGCGGCACCGGCGCCTGCGTCCACTGTCCGATCTTCGAGGCGGCAGTGGCGGCCAGCTGCACCAGCGGGCCCTCGCGGCCGATCGAGCCACCCGAGCCGATCGTGAAGAACGAGGAAGCCGCGTGCAGCAGCGCCGAGCGCGCGGACAGCTGGCCGTTGCCGACCGCCACCGCTTCCATGTAGTCGACCTTGCGCGCGCCGTGCAGCAAGCGCCAGCGCTGGCCGATCCACAGCAGCGCGCCTGCGCACGCGCCGCCGATCGTCGGCACGGTGATACGCGCCCACCACGGCAGCAGCTCCGCGGTCTCGACCAGCCCGGCCGAGTGCCGCGTGAGCAGAAACTGCACCAGCCGCACCGACGCCCGGAAGCCAACGCCCGAGAGCGCGCCGCAGACGCCGATCAGCGCCGCCCAGAACACGATCCCGCTGAGCTGCTCGTGCTTGGCGGCGCCGAGCGCCACGCGTGCCAGTCTCTCTAGCCGCTCGAGTACTCGCGAGCCGAACTGCAGGATGGCTTCCACGGGGAGACTTTAGCAGCTACGGCGCGACGGCGCGGATGCAGGGGGCGCGGCCGCGCGTGCCGCCGTACGCGCAGCCGGAACGACGGCACGAGATCAGACGTACCGCAAGGCTGAATGAGAGGCCACGCCGCGACTTCATCATGATGAAGTCGCGGCGTGGCCTCTCATTCAGCC
>DATAWM010000011.1:0-60269 GCA_036267195.1 Steroidobacteraceae bacterium | reverse complement strand
TCGGGCAATGCGGTGCTCGAATACGTCAACTACCGGCTCGGCGAGCCGGTGTTCGACGTCAAGGAATGCCAGTCGCGCGGCCTGACCTATGCTGCGCCGCTGCGCGTGAAAGTGCGGCTGATCGTGTACGACAAGGAGGCCGCGGGCGCCAAGAAGCCGGTCAAGGACGTGCGCGAGCAGGAGGTGTACCTGGGCGAGCTGCCGCTGATGACCGACAACGGCACCTTCATCGTCAATGGCACCGAGCGCGTGATCGTCAGCCAGCTGCACCGCTCCCCGGGCGTGTTCTTCGATCACGACCGCGGCAAGACCCACTCATCGGGCAAGCTGCTGTTCTCCGCGCGCATCATCCCCTACCGCGGCTCGTGGCTGGACTTCGAATTCGATCCGAAGGACTGCGTGTTCGCGCGCATCGACCGGCGGCGCAAGCTGCCGGTGTCGATCATCCTGCGCGCGCTGGGCATGAGCGAGACCGAGATCCTCGACACCTTCTTCGAGAAGAACACCTTCGAGCTGAAGGCCGACAGCGCGGCGATGCGCCTGGTGCCCCAGCGCCTGCGCGGCGAGACCGCGACCTTCGAGCTGCGCATCGGCGATCAGGTGATCGTCGAGGAAGGCCGGCGCATCACCGCCCGGCACGTGCGGCAGCTGGAAGAGTCGGGCATCAAGCAGCTGCCGGTGCCGCGCGAATACCTGCAGGGCAAGATCCTGGCACACGACGTGGTCAACACCGGCACCGGCGAGATCATCGCCAAGGCCAACGAGGTGCTCACCGCCACGACGCTGCAGAAGCTGGTGGAGGCCGGCATCGAAGAGATCCACACGCTGTACGTCAACGACCTGGACCGCGGCCCGTACATCTCCGATACGCTGCGCATCGATCCGACCAAGACGCGCCTGGAGGCGCTGGTCGAGATCTACCGCATGATGCGTCCCGGCGAGCCGCCGACCAAGGACGCGGCCGAGAACCTGTTCAACAACCTGTTCTTCAACAACGAGCGCTACGACCTGTCGGCCGTGGGCCGCATGAAGTTCAACCGCCGTGTCGGCAGGAAGGAGATCACCGGCTCGCCGATCCTGTCGAAGGACGACATCCTCGACGTGCTGAAGGTGCTGATCGACATCAGGAACGGTAACGGTACCGTCGACGATATCGATCATCTGGGCAACCGCCGCGTGAGGAGCGTCGGTGAGATGGCCGAGAACGCATTCCGCGTCGGGCTGGTGCGCGTCGAGCGCGCGGTCAAGGAACGGCTGACGATCGCCGAGTCCGAGCCGCTGATGCCGCAGGAGATGATCAACGCCAAGCCGGTGGCGGCCGCGGTCAAGGAGTTCTTCGGCTCCTCGCAGCTGTCGCAGTTCATGGACCAGAACAACCCGCTGTCGGAAGTCACGCACAAGCGGCGCGTATCGGCGCTCGGGCCGGGAGGCCTCACGCGCGAGCGCGCCGGTTTCGAGGTGCGCGACGTGCACCCGACCCACTACGGGCGCGTGTGCCCGATCGAGACCCCGGAAGGCCCGAACATCGGCCTGATCAATTCGCTGTCGGTGTATGCGCGCACCAACCAGTACGGCTTCCTCGAGACCCCGTACCGGCGGGTCGAGAACGGTCGCGTCACCGACAAGATGGACTACCTCTCGGCGATCGAGGAGGGCGAGTTCGCGATCGCGCAGGCCAATGCGCGCATCGCGGCGGACGGCGAGCTGACCGATGAGCTGGTGTCGTGCCGCTACCAGAGCGAGTTCACGCTGATGCAGCGCGAGCGCATCAACTACATGGACGTGAGCCCCAAGCAGATCGTATCGGTGGCGGCCTCGCTGATCCCGTTCCTCGAGCACGATGACGCCAACCGCGCGCTGATGGGCTCGAACATGCAGCGCCAGGCGGTGCCGACGCTGCGCTCGCAGGTGCCGCTGGTCGGCACCGGCATGGAGCGGCCGGTGGCGATCGACTCGGGCGTGGCGGTGATTGCGCGCCGCGGCGGTACGGTCGACTCGGTGGACGCCTCGCGCATCGTGGTACGCGTGAGTGATGCCGAGACGCTGGCCGGAGAGCCGGGCGTGGACATCTACAACCTGACCAAGTACACGCGCTCGAATCAGAACACCTGCATCAACCAGCGCCCGCTGGTCAAGGCGGGCGATGCGATCGCGCGCGGCGACGTGCTGGCCGACGGGCCCTCGACCCACCTCGGGGAGCTGGCGCTCGGACAGAACATGCTGGTCGCGTTCATGCCGTGGAACGGCTACAACTTCGAGGACTCGATCCTGATCAGCGAGCGCGTGGTCGAGGAGGATCGCTTCACCACGGTGCACATCGAGGAGCTGACCTGTGTCGCACGCGACACCAAGCTCGGCCCCGAGGAGATCACCGCCGACATCCCCAATGTCGGCGACGCGGCGCTGGCCAAGCTGGATGAGGCGGGCATCGCCTTCATCGGCGCGGAGGTGCGCGCCGGGGACATCCTGGTCGGCAAGGTCACGCCCAAGGGCGAGACCCAGCTCACCCCGGAGGAGAAGCTGCTGCGCGCGATCTTCGGCGAGAAGGCCTCGGACGTGAAGGACACCTCGCTGCGCGTGCCGCCCGGCATGGACGGCACCGTGATCGACGTGCGTGTGTTCACGCGCGACGGCATCGAGAAGGACTCGCGCGCGCAGTCGATCGAGAAGGCGGAGATCGAGCGGGTGCGCAAGGACCTGCTCGATCAGCGCCGCATCCTCGAGGACGACCTGTACCAGCGCGTGCGCGGCATGCTGCTCAACCACGCCGCCGCGGCCGGCGGCAAGAAGCTCAAGGCCGGCACACGCATCAACGAGGAATACCTCGACTCGATGCCGCGCGAGGAGTGGTTCCAGATCCGCGTCGACGACGAGGCCGCCAATGCGCAGCTGGAGGCCGCGACCGAGCGGCTGCAGGCCCAGCAGAAGGCGTTCGAGAAGCGCCTGGAGGAGAAGCGCGCCAAGATCACCGCGGGCGATGACCTCGCCCCCGGGGTGCTCAAGATGGTCAAGGTGTACCTGGCGGTCAAGCGCCGCATCCAGCCGGGCGACAAGATGGCCGGCCGGCACGGCAACAAGGGCGTGATCTCGACCATCGTACCGGTGGAGGACATGCCGTACCTGGAGGATGGCACGCCGGTCGATATCGTGTTGAACCCGCTCGGCGTGCCCTCGCGCATGAATGTCGGCCAGGTGCTCGAGACGCACCTGGGCTGGGCGGCCAAGGGCGTGGGCCTGAAGATCGGGCGCATGCTCGAGGCGCAGCAGGAGCAGCACGCGCGGGTGACGCAGCTGCGCGAGTTGCTCGACAAGATCTACAACGGCACCGGCGGGCAGAAGGAGCGGCTCGAGGAGCTGAGCGACACCGACATCATCGAACTCGCGCACAACCTGAAGGACGGGGTGCCGATGGCCACGCCGGTGTTCGACGGCGCCGGCGAGCGCGACATCAAGGGGCTGCTGGAGCTGGCGGGGCTGCCGCTGTCGGGCCAGACCTGGCTGTTCGACGGGCGTACCGGTGAGCGCTTCGACCGGCAGGTGACCGTGGGCTACATGTACATGCTCAAGCTCAACCATCTGGTGGACGACAAGATGCACGCGCGCTCGACCGGGCCGTACAGCCTGGTCACGCAGCAACCGCTGGGCGGCAAGGCGCAGTTCGGCGGCCAGCGCTTCGGCGAGATGGAGGTATGGGCGCTGGAGGCCTATGGCGCGGCGTATACGCTGCAGGAGATGCTCACGGTCAAGTCCGACGACACCGTGGGCCGCACCGCCATGTACAAGAGCATCGTCGACGGCAACCACGAGATGAAGGCCGGCATGCCCGAATCCTTCAACGTCCTGGTCAAGGAAATCCGTTCGCTCGGCATCAACGTCGAGCTCGAGCAGGACTGAGGCGCACAACGCCTCGAGGTGAATCCATGAAAGATCTACTCAAGCTCTTCAAACAACAGACGCCGGTCGAGCACTTCGATTCGATCAAGATCGGCCTGGCCTCCCCGGAGATGATCCGGGCCTGGTCGTACGGCGAGGTGCGCAAGCCCGAGACGATCAACTACCGCACCTTCAAGCCGGAGCGTGACGGCCTGTTCTGCGCCAAGATCTTCGGCCCGGTGAAGGACTACGAGTGCCTGTGCGGCAAGTACAAGCGCCTGAAGCACCGCGGGGTGGTGTGCGAGAAGTGCGGCGTGGAGGTCACGCAGTCCAAGGTGCGGCGCGAGCGCATGGGGCACATCGAGCTGGCCAGCCCCGTGGCGCACATCTGGTTCCTGAAGTCGCTGCCCTCGCGCATCGGGCTGATGCTCGACATGACGCTGCGCGAGATCGAGCGGGTGCTGTACTTCGAGGCATTCGTGGTGATCGAGCCGGGCATGACGCCGCTGCAGCGCGGGCAGCTGCTGACCGACGAGATGTACCTGGAGGCGATCGAGGAGCACGGCGACGAGTTCGATGCCCGCATGGGTGCCGAGGCCGTGTACGAGCTGCTGCGCTCGATGGACCTGAAGGCCGAGCTGATCAAGGTGCGCGAGGAGATGGGCGCCACCAGCTCGGAGACCAAGCTCAAGCGCCTGTCCAAGCGGCTGAAGCTGACCGAGTCGTTCATCGAGTCGGGCAACAAGCCCGAGTGGATGGTCATGACCGTGCTGCCGGTGCTGCCGCCGGACCTGCGGCCGCTGGTGCCGCTGGATGGCGGGCGCTTCGCGACCTCCGATCTGAACGACCTGTACCGCCGTGTGTTCAACCGCAACAACCGCCTGCGCCGGCTGCTGGAGCTCTCCGCCCCCGACATCATCGTGCGCAACGAGAAGCGCATGCTGCAGGAGGCGGTCGATGCGCTGCTGGACAACGGCCGGCGCGGACGGGCGATCACCGGCACCAACCGCCGGCCGCTCAAGTCGCTGGCCGACATGATCAAGGGCAAGCAGGGCCGCTTCCGCCAGAACCTGCTCGGCAAGCGCGTGGACTACTCGGGCCGCTCGGTCATCGTCGTGGGCCCGACGCTGCGCCTGCACCAGTGCGGGCTGCCGAAGAAGATGGCGCTGGAGCTGTTCAAGCCGTTCATCTTCCACAAGCTGCAGCTGCGCGGGGAGGCCTCGACCATCAAGGCGGCCAAGCGCCTGGTCGAGCGCGAGGGCCCCGAGGTGTGGGACATCCTCGAGGAAGTGATCCGCGAGCATCCGGTGCTGCTCAACCGCGCGCCCACGCTGCATCGCCTGGGCATCCAGGCGTTCGAGCCGGTGCTGATCGAGGGTAAGGCGATTCAGCTGCACCCGCTGGTGTGCACGGCGTTCAACGCCGACTTCGACGGCGACCAGATGGCGGTGCACGTGCCGCTGTCGCTTGAGGCGCAGCTGGAAGCGCGCGCGCTGATGATGTCGTCGAACAACATCCTCTCGCCGGCCAACGGCGACCCGATCATCGTGCCCTCGCAGGACGTGGTGCTCGGACTGTACTACCTGACCCGCGAGCGCATCGGTGCCAGCGGCGAGGGCATCTACTTCACCGACGTGCACGAGGTGCACCGCGCCTACGAGAGCCGCACGGTGGATCTGCAGGCGCGTATCAAGGTGCGCCTGATGGAGTACGTGCGCGACGAGGCTGCCGACGGGGAGCTGGTCGAGCGCCGCCGCCTGGTGGCGACCACGGTCGGACGCGCGCTGCTGTCGGAGATCCTGCCGCGCGGTCTGTCGTTCGACCTGATCAACCAGGACATGACCAAGAAGGTCATCTCCGCGGGCATCAACGCCTGCTATCGCGCGCTCGGTCTGAAGGAGACCGTGGTGTTCGCCGACCAGCTGATGTACACCGGCTTTCACTACGCGACGCGCTCGGCGGTCTCGTTCGGCATCGACGACATCGTCATCCCCGAGCAGAAGACGAAGCTGGTAGCCGCGGCCGACCGCGAGGTCAAGGAGATCCAGGAACAGTATGCCTCGGGCCTCGTGACCAACGGCGAGCGTTACAACAAGGTGGTGGACATCTGGTCGCGCGCCAACGACCAGGTCGCCAAGGCCATGATGGAGAAGCTCGGCAGCGAGGAGGTCACCGATACCCGCGGCGTCAAGCACCGCCAGAAGTCGTACAACTCGATCTTCATGATGGCCGACTCCGGCGCGCGCGGCTCGGCGGCGCAGATCCGCCAGCTCGCCGGCATGCGCGGCCTGATGGCCAAGCCCGACGGCTCGATCATCGAGACGCCGATCACGGCGAATTTCCGTGAAGGCCTGAACGTGCTGCAGTACTTCATCTCCACGCACGGTGCGCGCAAGGGCCTGGCCGACACCGCGCTGAAGACCGCCAATTCAGGCTATCTGACCCGGCGCCTGGTCGACGTGGCGCAGGACCTGGTGGTGACCGAGGAGGACTGCGGCACCACCGCCGGGCTGAACATGGCGCCGCTGGTGGAAGGCGGCGACGTGGTCGAGGGCCTGGGCGAGCGCGTGCTCGGCCGGGTGACCGCGGCCGAGGTGATGAAGCCCGGCACCGAGGAGGTGCTGGTCGAGGCCGCCACGCTGCTGGATGAGGCACTGGTGCGGCTGCTCGAGCAGGAAGGGGTCGATCAGATCAGCGTGCGCTCGCCGATCTCCTGCCGCACGCGCTATGGCGTGTGCGGCATGTGCTACGGGCGCGATCTGGCGCGCGGCCGGCTGGTCAACATCGGCGAGGCGGTCGGTGTGATCGCCGCGCAGTCGATCGGCGAGCCGGGCACGCAGCTGACGATGCGTACCTTCCACATCGGCGGCGCCGCCTCGCGCGCCGCGGCCGCCAGCAGCGTGGAGATCCGCAACCCGGGCACGCTGCGCTTCCATCACATCAAGACCGTGGAGCACGAGAAGGGGCACCTGGTGGCGGTGTCGCGCTCGGGCGAGCTCGGCGTGGTCGATCAGTTCGGCCGCGAGCGCGAGCGCTACAAGATCCCCTACGGCGCGACCATCACTGCGAAGGAGGGCGCCGAGGTCCAGGGCGGACAGGTCGTGGCGACCTGGGATCCGCACACCCATCCGGTGGTCACCGAGGTGGCCGGCTTCATCAAGTTCCAGGACTTCGTCGACGGCCTGACGGTTGCGTCCCAGGTCGATGAGGTCACCGGCCTGTCGAGCACGGTGGTGATGGATTCGAAACAGCGCGGCGGCAAGGAGCTGCGGCCGACGATCAAGCTGGTCAGCGGCAAGGGCAAGGAGATCACCTTCGCCAACACCAACATTCCGGCGGTGTACACGCTGCCGGCCGGTGCGCTGATCAACCTGGAGGACGGGGCCAAGGTATCGATCGGCGACATCATTGCGCGCATTCCGCAGGAGTCGTCCAAGACGCGCGACATCACCGGCGGCCTGCCGCGGGTGGCGGATCTGTTCGAGGCGCGCAAGCCCAAGGATCCGGCGATCCTGGCGGAGCGGACCGGTACGGTCAGCTTCGGCAAGGAGACCAAGGGCAAGCGCCGGTTGGTGATCACCAGCGACGACGGCGAGAAGTACGAGGAGCTGATCCCGAAGTGGCGTCTGCTCAACGTGTTCGAGGGCGAGACGGTGGAGCGCGGCGAGGTGATCGCCGACGGCGAGCCCAACCCGCACGACATCCTGCGCCTGCAGGGCGTCGAGGCGCTGGCCAACTACCTGGTGCGCGAGATCCAGGACGTCTACCGGTTGCAGGGCGTGAAGATCAACGACAAGCACATCGAGGTGATCATCCGCCAGATGCTGCGCAAGACCGAGGTGGTGGCGGTGGGCGAGACCTCGCTGCTGCGCGGTGAGCAGCTCGACCGCGCGCGCGCGCTCGACATCAACGACCGCACCGAGACCGGCGGCAAGCAGGCCGCACGGCTGCAGCCGGTGCTGCTGGGCATCACCAAGGCCTCGCTTGCGACCGAGTCGTTCATTTCGGCCGCCTCGTTCCAGGAGACCACCCGCGTGCTGACCGAAGCGGCGGTGCGCGGCCTGAAGGACGATCTGCGCGGGTTGAAGGAGAACGTGATCGTCGGCCGGCTGATCCCGGCGGGCACCGGCTTCGCGGCGCATGCGCATCGCCGGCGCAAGCTCGAGGAGAGCAGCGGCCGCAGCTTCATGGACGTGGGCGGCGCGGTCGGCGAGGTCGAGGACGTGGGCGTCGGCGAAGAGGAGAGCACGGCCGGGTAGGCGGCGCGCTGCCGGCGGCCTGGAGCGGCCGCCGGGGCGCGGCCAATGAGGAGCTGAGATGGGTCTGCCGCCCGGAGTCAGTGCCGGCGATTTTGCCGATGCCATCCGACAGTTCGAGGCGGTCGTCGGCTCGGATTGGGTTTTCACACGCGACGAGGATGTGGCGCTGTATCGCGACGCCTATTCGCCGCTGTGGGGCGAGCCACAGGAGCGGCTGGCCTCGGCGGCCATCGCCCCTGACGCGGTGGAGCAGGTGCAGCAGATCGTCAGGATCGCGAATACCTTCAAGATACCGCTCTACACGATCTCCACCGGCCGGAACCTGGCGTATGGCGGCTCCGCTCCCGCCTACTCCGGCAGTGTCGTGCTCGACCTCAAACGCATGAACCGCATCCTGGAGGTCAGCGAGCGCAACGCTTATGCGCTGGTGGAACCTGGAGTCAGCTACTTCGATCTGTTCCGCCACATCCGTGAGCGCCAGCTCAAGCTCTGGATCGACTGTCCCGATCCGGGCTGGGGCAGTCCGGTTGGCAATGCACTGGATCACGGCGCGGGCTACACGCCGCTGCCGTTCCGCGACCATTTCGATGCGCATTGCGGCATGGAAGTCGTGCTCGCCAACGGGGAAATCGTGCGCACCGGCATGGGGGCGCTGCCGGGCGCGCAAACCTGGCAGCAATTCAAGTATGGCATCGGGCCGACGCTCGACGGGCTGTTTTCGCAGTCGAATTTCGGCATCGTCACCAAGATGGGCTTCTGGCTTTATCCGCAGCCCGAGGCCTTCAGATCCGGCACGGTGAAGGTCCCCAGGCACGACGACATCATTGCGCTGGTCGATATTCTGGCCAGCCTGACCTATGCCGGCATCGTCAACTGTCAGTTCGGCATCATCAGCCCCGTGTTCAACGCCGCGGGGCCGCCCGATGCGCGCTTCGACGCGCTGCTCGGTAAGCCCCAGGGCGCCTCGGCGCAGGAGTGGGACCAGTACGCGCAGGACAAGGGCCGCAACTTCTGGCAGATCGAGCTGCGTTTCTACGGTCCGGAAAAGGTCATTGCCGCGCAATGGGAGCACGTGCAGGAGAGATTCTCGGCGATCCGCGGCGCCTCATTCGAGGACGGCGTGTCGTATCGTTTTCCCCTCACTGACGAGCAGATTTCCGCGGTGGGCGATCGCGCACCGCTCGGCATACCGAGCCTCGGCATCTTCTCGAGCCTGCTGGCCGCCACCGGCGAGGCCATGCCCATCACCGGCCATATGGATCTGTCGCCCGTATTGCCGATGACCGGCGAGGCTATCCTGCAGGCGCACGAGCTGTTCACGCGGGCCTTTCGGGAATGGGGAGTAACCCCCTGGTACGGTTTCGCGCAGTCCTATCACTGGCGGGCTGTCATCCTGTTCTATGGCTTTCCGGTTACCCACGACATCGAGGCAAACAAGAAGATCCGCGTGATCTACGAGCGCATGATCAAGCTGGCCGCCGATCACGGCTGGGGTGTCTACCGGACACACGTCGCGTTCATGGATACTGCCGTCGGCACTTATTCGTACAACGATCATGCGCTGTTGCGCCTGCAGCAGACCCTCAAGGACGCGATCGATCCCAACGGGATCCTGTCGGCCGGACGGTATGGTATCTGGCCCAAGCATTTGCGCGGGGCGAAGTCGTGAGCAGGACGGCAGCCGCGTGCGCCGCGGCGGCGGGGTTGATCCTATCGATGCCGGTGCTTGCCGGCGGGCAGGTGTCGGCTTGGGCGCTGTTCCCGTTGCGCGGGCCGGCCACCGTGTCGCCGCTGGTGCGCCGGGGTGAGGAAGTCTTCCAGGCTCGATGCCAGGCGTGCCACGGCGCCGAGCCCAAGGTGGGCACACCGGGCTACGGCGCGAGAATGCCCGGTACCGAGGCGCTTGCCGCCAAGTACAAGGGCAGCAAGCCGGCATTGCTCCAGCAGCGCACCGATCTGAGCGCGGACGTGGTGACTTATTTCGTCAGGAACGGCAGCGGCATCATGCCCTTCTTCCGCAAGACCGAGCTCAGCGACGCGGATCTTACGGCGCTGGCGGCTTATCTTGGCCGCCACCGACGCTGATACGAGCGGGCACGAGAACTCGATCGGATAGGGCTTGACTGTCTAATGCGAGACGCTGCGGCGGTAGGCCGAGGGCGTAGCACCGACGATGCGGCCGAAAACGCGGGTCAAATGCTCCTGGTGGCTGAAGCCGCAGCGGAACGCGATCTGGGCGATGGGCAGCGCGCCCGCGAGCAGCTGCTTGGCGCGCTCGATCCGCAGCATCAGCAGGTGCTGATGCGGTGTATTGCCGGTGGTGCGCTTGAACTGGCGGGTGAAATGCACCGGGCTCAATGCGACCACTCCGGCCATGTCGCGCAGGCAGACGGATTGCTCGAGGCGCTCTTCCATGAAGGCGACCACCTTGGCCAATTGCGAGCGTGATAGGCCGCGAGCGGCTGGCTCGACGATGCGCACCGCGTTGGAATGCTTCCTCACCAGCTGTGCCGCCAGCACGTGGGCCAGGCCATCCGCGATCCAGTCGCCGCCGTGCCCATCCCTGACGATCTCGCCGGCTGCCCGCACGCTGCTTTCGATCAGATCATCGCGCTCGCCGAGGCGGGGCAGGATCTCGATCGTGTCGGGATCGCCGATGGCCAGCTCGGCGGCCGCCTCGCGCACGACACTGCCGCGCACGTAGACGTGGACGGTAGCGAGCGAGCCGCCCAGGCGCACGCTGAATTCCCGGTTCGCCGGCAGGATGAAGAGCCCGCCCGGCTGCACCAGGCGCTGGACGTGATCGCCGTTGAGGTCCCGGCTCACCTCGACCGGCCCGTCCAGGTGGACGATGATCAGGTGATCCTCGACCGGCCGGAAGGTGGCCTGGTAGGCGCCTTCGCGCTGCGTCGAAGCATACAGCGACGTCCAGCCGAGCGAGTCGCTGGAGGCTTCGATGTGGTGTTCCGGACGGGAGAGAATCCCGTGAGTCTGATCCACCGTGAACGGCTGCGAGGATCTGCTCATGGGGCGATTATGGACGACGCGAGAAGTCCCTGAAAGGCCCGCGCGAACCACGCTGTCCCGGCCCCGCCCGGGTACGGTAATCTGTCGAGCACGCTGGATATCCAGATACAATAGTTGAATTAATACGGGGCGGGAGTGCCAACATGGATGATCACGAATCAGTCGGGTCCGAGTCTGAGCCCGAGCCCATGTCACTTTCGCGCCGGGGTCTGCTCAAGGACGGCCTCGTCGCCGCGGCCGGCGGCGTGGCAGTCATCGCCGCCACGGGGCTGGCGCGGGCCGATACCGGCGCGGCTACCTCGGCCAGACGCAGCGGCGTGCGGCCGCGCCGATTTCGGGCCTGGATCTCGCGTGGCAGCGCCGGTCCGCGCACCACGCTGCAGGAAGTGACGCTGCATCCCATTGGCGGGCGGCGGGTCCTGGTCCGCACCGAGGCGACCAACCTGTGCTACTTCTGCTCGGCGGCCGTGTTGGGCATCGGTCCGGCACCTAATCCGCACGCGCCACCGATGATGCGCGCGATGCAGGACAAGGCTAATGCGATGGCCATGATCCAGGGCCACGGCGGTATCGGCGTGGTTGAGGCCGTTGGCCCGGACGTGCGCCGCGTGAAGATCGGCGATCGCGTGTGCGTGTCCGGCACGCCGCAGTGCGGCGTGTGCTACCAGTGCCTGCGGGGGCGGGCGAACCTGTGTCAGTTTCTCGGCCCGGCGCAGAATCCCGACAATCTGACAGTGCTCGGAGAGCTGCGCGATGGCACGCCGGTGTACGCCAACTCGCAGATCGGTGGGTTGGCGGAGCTGATGGTGACGGACGAGGAGTGGGTGATCCCGGTGGTGACCCAGGCCAAGGCCGTCGATCTGGGTACGGTGTGCAGCTGTGTCAGCGTGGCTGGTCTGGGGGCCACGGTTTCGCAGGGCACCGCGATTTTTTCTCCCGGTGCGACGGCGGCGGTGGTGGGCTGCGGGCCGCTGGGCCTGAGCGCGGTGCAGGGCGCGCGTCTCGCCGGCGCATCCACCATCATCGCGATCGATCCGGTGGCCGCGCGCCGTGACGTGGCGCGCCGGCTCGGCGCCACCTTCGTGCTCGATCCGAACGCGGAAGGCGACGGCCTGGTCCGCAAGGTGCGCGAGCTGACGCTGCGCGCCAACCCCAGCGTATGGGGCGGCGGCTTCGGCACTGGAATGTTCGGTGGCGGCGGCGCCGATTACGTCGTGGAGGCCGCGGGCGCGGAGTGGGTGAGGCCGAAGGTCGAGGCCGTATCCGACCCGACCGGCGTGATGGCGATTCAACAGGCCTACAGCATGGCGCTGGACGGCGGCCACCTGGTCACGACCAGCGTTGCGAGCGGAGTGGTGTCATTCCCCGCGGGCCTGTTCAACATCGGCGGCTGTACCCATCATGCCGGCCAGGCCGGCGGCTGCAGCCCGCTGCGCGATATTCCGCGCTTCGTCAGCCTGCTCGACACCGGCCGCTACGATCCTGTCACGATGCGCACCGATGTGGTGCCGTTCGAAAAGGTCGTGGAGGCCTACCCGGAGGTTGCCTATCGCACCACCGTGTTCGCGCTGATGGTCGTCTGAGGCCTTGCGCCCGAACGTCGGCCGCGGTCATTTGCCGCCGGCCGGCGCGGCTGCCGGCGCCGCCGACTTGCCAGGGGGAGGAGCACCGGGAACCTCGAAAGCGATGGTGCGTCCCTGCGCCGTGATGAACCCGGTGACGAAGCCGCCGTCGGCGCCGTCCTTGCGTGGCGCGAAGGTCACCTTGATCCGGTCACCGACCTTGATCATGCCGGGCCGCCAGCCGACCCGGTAGAAGTTATTGACGCTGTGACCTTCGAAGGCGACGTCTCGAGTCCCCTTGGTGTCGGTGACCGCCAGCGTGATGCTCATGTGCGGGTTGATCACCCGGACGTCCTTGACGGTCCCGGAGACCTGCCTGATCTGCTTGAAATCGTAGGAGGCCCCGGAATGATGCGCGAATGCCGGCAGCATCCAGCCGATGCCGACAGCCAACAGCCTCAGCGCCATGCCTGCTCGCCTCATGATATGCACTCCACGATGATCATTGCGCGTACGCCTTGTGCTTCCCGGGCCGCTTGTCCCTCAGCGACTGCAGGTGATCGAGCCACCCCTCCTCATCGCATTCGTACGGCAGCAGGATTCCCTTGGGATCGAAGGTCCATTTCTTCTGGCTGACTACCGGCCGCGTATAGAAAGCCGGATCGGTCAGGGTCCAATCGGCCACCAGGATCCGCGCGCCGTTCGTGCCCTTCTCCAGATGGTATCGCTCCGTGATGCGCGCCTGGTCGCTGTGCGGATACGAGGAGTCTTCCTGCTCCCTCAAGGTCGTGGTCTCGACCACGAGGGTATCGCCCTGCCAGTGCGCTGCGGAATAGCCGTCGCGGTCCGGCGGCCGATCGGCCAGCGGCAGGATCTTGTCGCCCAGGTACAGCCGCCGGATTTCGCCGTACGCCTCGTAGATGATCGTGATCTGCTCGGGCCGCTGGATGATCTCCATGGGATAGCCGCCGGAGAACACCATCGACAGCGGCATGCCGTAGCCGAGGCAGTGGGCGCCGGGATTGTCGTTGGTCGGTGCGACCAGGGCCCGGTACGCATCCACCTTCGCCTTGCCCTGCACCGTGAACGGCAATGCCGGTCCCGGTCCGAAGCCAAACGCACGCCCCGGCTCGATGTACGGCCCCCATACGCCGGACAGATCCGGGTGGGAACCGGAGCCGGCCGCGCTGGCGGCGGACATGCCCAGGCACGACAGCGCGCCCACCGCCAGTGCGCATCCGAGGGTGCGCAAACATGAGTCATGCATGGATCCGCTCCCGTCTCGTTGCCGATTGCCGTTCAATGGGGCCGTGTCCCGGTTGCGGGCGCAGGCGCAGTCGCCGCCTGCGAGGCACGCTGCTCCGAGGCTTTGTCGCCCTCGCTGGTTCCCGGCAGATTCTGATTGAGATTCGGCAGGCATTCGACCTCGGGCACATCGCTGTAATCCTCGCGCATCCAGCGCTTGGTGCTGCGCCACTCCCCCTTCCACATGTCGGGATCGGTCATGATGTACTCGATCTGCAGCGTCTTGCCCGCATCCAGCAGCCGCATGCGCTCGACGATGTGGAACTGATCGCTGATCGGCAGGCCATTGTCGATCCAATGCTGATTGGGCTCGAAGTACTTGGTGTCGACGACCAGGGTGTCGCCTTCCCAGTGACCGATGGATTCGCCGTTGTAGGTCGAAATGGCAATGTCCGGGTCGGTGTGCGCTCGTCCGTCCAGATAGATCAGCCGCAGGCTGTTGGTGAAGCCGAACACCATCTCGACCACGGTCGGTAGCTGGATGATGTTGATCGGCCACACCCGCGTCATGATCATCGGCATGCCGGCCGGATAGCATTCGCCGATGCTGTCGCGGTACGGCTTGTGCGCCTTCGCTGCGGCTGCCGCCGCCTGCATGGCGGCCTGGCCGGCCGTGTAGAACTGCGGATACGGCGGACCGAACTCAAAATCCAGGAACGACTTGCGCAGATCCACGAACCAGGTGCCGGTCATGTCGAAGGGCGCCTTGGGCCTGGGTTTGGCCAGATTCTTGGGCGCCAGGGCACCGTAGAAGCCATCATGCTTGTGCGACAGCTCGTCAATCTGCTTGGGACCGAGCCCGCCGCGGGCCGGAGGTTGGGCGACGGCGAGCCCGGTGGTGAATATCAGCAGACTCAGTGCCATCCGGGAACCGAAGCGGCTGACGCGATTGAACATTGTCATGGCGTGTTTCCTCGCCTCCGTTTCTCGCCGGGTCGAGGTGACCTGGTTGGATTGGCCTCTCGGGCGGCTTTGGCTCATCGGGCTGGTGCGGCTGATTGGGCTGACGCGGGTTGAGCAGACCCGCTCTGCGGCTTGCCGAGGCTCTTGCCGTCCGCCAGCATGATGCCGAGGTATGAGCCGCCCGGGCTGCCGTCGCGCAGCGGCGTCATCGTGACGGTCACCTTGTCGCCGGGCTTGAGGGTGGTGCGCTTCCAGCCCTCGCGTACGAGATTGTTCGGGCTGCCCATCTCCACCGCCCACACTTCGCTCGCACCCGTCGGGGTTAGCGCGCTCACCTTGAAGCTGGCATGCGGGTTGGTCCAGTGGAACTCGGTGATGGTACCGCTGACGCTGACCTTGCGGCTCGTGTCGAACATGGCGTAGGAGTGATGCACCCAGGCGGGAGCCGAGAACAACATCAGTGTCGCTGCGCAGGCAGTGATCAGCCAGGCTTTCATCGCACCGCTCCTCGCAATCTCATGTGGCGCGCATCCAATCAACCTGGTGCGGCTCATCGCTTCGGGACTACTTGACCGAAGGAAGGTTGATCGGGGCGTTGCCGCGCCGGGTTGGGTCACCGACCACCGTTCCATTGGGAAGCGTGACGCTGACGAACAGTCCGCCCTTCCTGCCGTCGCGCAGCGGGTTGATCACCACCGTGACCTTGTCGCCGGCCTTCAGCTCATCGGATTGCCAGCCCTGCCGCTTCAGGTTGTTGGGACTGTTCAGCTCGATCTGCCACGAATCAGCCGCACCGTTGGACCCGGGCACGTCGAGGTAGATCCAGGAATGCGGGTTGGTCCACTGGAACTGGTGGACGGTTCCATGCAGCGACAGCCGCTGTGTCTGGTCGAACATCGCGAACGAGTGGTGCGCCCACGCCGTGCCGGCGCACCCCAGCAGCGCCGCTGCCCACCAGCCTCGCGTTGCGCGCATCATCGGCCGAATCCGGAGTCGTTCGGGTCGCCGCTGTTGCGGTCGTTCTCTTCACAGATGAACTCCAGCAACTGCTCGTTGCGGCTGCGCTGGTAGGTCACGGTCGTGGTCCAGGGTTGCTGCAGGGCGAGCGGATCGTAGAGCGTCATCTCATCCACCAGCGTGTCGGGGTCATTGCCGGTCAGATGGATGTGCTCGACGATGTGCAGCTGGTCGCTGTGGCCCATGCCGGGCCCGATCTGGACCACCGGCTTGATGCCGACCGTATCCACCACCAGCGTATCTGCCTGCCACCTGCCGATCGAGTCGCCGTTGAAGGTCGGATCCAGGTCCGCCGGATGCGGTCGGCCGTCGGTGAAGATGACGCGGCGCTGCATCCATGCCTCCTGATTGATGGTGACGCGTCCCGGCGTGAACAGGAACTCGATCGGGTATTGAAAGATCGCCATGATGCCTGGCATGCCGGGGGGGCGGCAGTAGGAGCCGCTGTGCGGCGCCTCGCCGTGATTGGCCTTGACGGCGCGCTGCCAGGCTTGGAAATCCTGCAGATACTTCCCCTTGAGCAGGGGGAGTTGCGGCCGCGGTCCCTTTGGGAAGGTCCGGGTCCACACGCCACCCCAGTCCGGCAGCGCATCGAGCTCGGCGTAATGACCCTTTGGGAACGAAGCATTTGTGGCGCCCGCGGCAGCTGCCGCACCGGCCGAGCCGGTGATGTCCGCAGCCCGCGTGTTGGCCGCGCCGACTGCCGCCAGCAGCAGCGCGCCCGCAGCCAGCGACCGAAGCGCGGTACGCACGTTCATCCCGGTAACTCCCGTGACGTATGGCTTGATCGATTCCGCATCGTGGATAGCCCCCCGGCCCAGATCCGGCCTCTTTCCCGAGGCCTGTCTGAATCTCTTGCGGGCAAGCCTATCCCCAGTGTAGCGTCTCAAACGCCTCTCTTTAGATAGGTCACGGTGGGAGTGCCTTGGGGGGAAAGGTCGGGACCGTCGCTGCAGGCGGGACCGTATTCAAATGAAGATTCGGGGGCAAGATCAGAGCGTCGAGGATGGGCGGCTGCTGCGCTGCAGCCCCGCGGGCGTGCGGCGGCTGCATACCCGGCCGCCGGGTCTGAAGCAGGGCTGGGTGGCACGGCGCACCCTGGCGCAGTGGCGGTCCCGGATCCAGAGCGTGCCGCTGACGGTGATCCGGGCGCCTGCCGGCTACGGCAAGACGACACTGCTCGCACAGCTGCATCAGGCCTGGCGCGATGCCGGCCAGCACACCGCGTGGTTGTCCGTCACGGATCATGAGCGCGAGCCGCAGGCGTTTCTGGCCGCGCTGGCCATGAGCTGCATGCTGCCCGGCTCGCCCGAGGAGCCGTTCGCCCGTCAGCTCACGCGGCTGATCAATGGGCTCACGGACCGGCAAGATCCCATCTACCTGCTGCTGGATGATGCGGATCGGCTGCTCGACTGCCAGTCCGGCCGGCTGCTGCACGAGCTGGCCGAATCGATGCCGGACGGGGCGCACCTGCTGTGCGCGGGCCGCGGACCACCGCCGCTGCCGCTGGCACGGGATCGCGGTTACGGGCGGCTGTACGAGCTCGATGCAGCAGCGCTGAGCTTCGATGCCGACGACGTGCGCTCATTGCTGTGCGCGGCAGGTGTGGAGGCGCTTGCGCAGCCGCAGCTCGAGCAACTGCTCCAGAGCAGCGAGGGATGGCCGATGATCGTGCAGCGCGCCGTGGCCTCGATGGCGGCGCAGCATGATCCGCAGCGGGTCCTGGACGGCTTGAGCGGTCGGCGGCGCGACATCGCGGAGTTCTTCGAGACCGAGGTACTGGGGACACAGAGCGCGCCGACCGTCAACGCGCTCGAAGCACTCGCCCTGTGCGGATGTGCGGCCGTTCCCCTGGTGCAGGCGCTGACCGGCATCGAGGACAGCGCGGTGCACCTGGCCCAGGCTTGTGATCACAGCCTGTTCGTCAGCACCGTAGGTCCCGAAGGGACAAGCTACCGGGTGCACCGGTTGCTCGCCGAGGCACTGTGCCGCCGCGTGGAGCGACACTCGCCGACGCAGGCGGCGGCGCTGCATCTGCGCGCTGCCGCCTGGTATGAGGAGGCGGGACAGCTGGTCGAGGCCGTAGACCACGCCATCCAGGGGGGGGATGCGGCCTGGGCGGCACGGTTGTTCGAGCTGCACTGCGATGATTTTTATGAGGCCGGTAACGAGTCGGCGATCCTGCCGCTGGCCAACCGCATCCCGGCACAACTGCGCCGGCGTTATCCGCGCCTGCTGCTGGCGATGAGCTGGCGACTGCAGACCGAGTGGCAGTTCGCGAAGGCGCGCACGCTGCTGATGTGCGCGCGCGAGCGCATCGAGGAGATCGCCGCCACGGCGGGCGAGCAGCGCAATGACCTGCCGAGCCTGAGGCACCACCTGCTGCACAGCCAGGTGATGCAGGCGCAATTCGAGGACAATTTTGCGTTCATCGACCGACACGCGCAGCGCCTGCTGCGAAGCTGTCCGTCGATCTCGCCCTATGTGCGTGGCAGCCTGTATTCGGCGCTGCTGTGGGCCGGGCGGGAGCAATACCGCCTGGGGCGTGTCGATTCGCTGGCAGCGCTGGCGCGGCAGCAGTTCCAGGCGGTTCCGAGCCGTTACGTGACCGCCTTCCTGGAGGCCATCATCGCACCGGCCGATCTGATCCGCGGCCGCGCGCGCGGCGCCATCGCCACGCTGAGCGCGGCACTGCGCACGGCCTTGGATGCCGGCGGACCGAGCGTCGGATCGCTGGTCGCCCTGCCGCTGGCCGAGGCCTACTATGACTGTGCGCAGTTGCCGGAGAGCCGTGCGTTGCTGGAACAGTATCTGCCGTACTCGCGCCAGCTGGGGTTCGCCGACCAGCTGCTGTCCGGCTATATCACGCAGGCACGGCTCGCGCGCATGCGCGGTGAGCGCGCCGGCGCCCTCTCGGTGCTGGAGGAGGCGGTCAAGTCCGCCATGGCGCATCAATTCGATCGACTGGCACAGATGCTGCGCGCCGAGCAGGTGGACCTGCTGTGCCGCTTCGGCGCGGCCACCGAGGCCTCCCAAGTGGCAACGAGCCTCGGCCTCGGCCGCGGTGCCGACTCGGTCATGCCGGATGCAGGCGTGACCCGCCTGTGCGCCGCCCTCGCCTATGCATGGACGTCGCTGGCGCCGTCCCGCGGCCGGCTGCCCGAGGCGATCCAGGTGGCGCGCAAGTGGCGCAATCTCACCGAGGCCGCGGGGGCCTTGCGCGATTCGTGCCGCTGGAACGTGCGATTGGTGGTGCTGCTGCGGCGCGCATCCGACGACCGCGCGGCCCGGCGCGAGCTGCGGCGCGCGGTCAGAGTGGCTGCGAGCGCCTGCCTCGCCCAGCCGTTCCTCGAGGATATCGATTCGCTCGGCCCGATGATCCTGTCGCTGGCCGAGGCGCAGTCGATGCCGCCGCATGGCCTCGCGGCCGACCCGGCGACCGACCTGCTGCTGCAGAGGCTGACGCTGGCAGCGCGGCCGGCACCGGACACGGTAGCGCACGGGTCCCTGCCGGCACGGACCAGGGAGGTGCCGGGCCTGCCGATGCCGGCGCTCGCAGCGGGCCGCTCGCCCGGCGAGGCCTGCCTGTCATTCCGGGAAATCGAGATCGTGAGGCTGGCGGGCCGCGGACTGAGCAATGCGCAGATCGGCCGCTGCCTGAGCATCGTCGAGGGAACCGTCAAATGGCATCTGCAAGGCGTGTTCGACAAGCTCGGTACCCGCCGGCGCATGCTCGCCGTCGAGCGTGCGCGCTCCCTGGGCCTGCTCGCCCCACCTGCCTAAAGATAGGTCTTTCCCGGCAGCCCCGCCGGTATCGTGGCGAGTGGCACCGGGCGGCCACCGTCCGGCTCCGGGGAACGCGGAGCAAGGGAGCAGGGAGTAATCAGTGGCCACCACAGCCGACATCGTCGCCATTGGCTCCGGCCACAACGGGCTGGTCGCCGCGGCATACCTCGCCGTCGCGGGCAAGAGCGTCGTCGTGCTCGAGCGCAACCACTGGTTCGGCGGTGGCGTGGTGACCCGTGAGCTGACCGTACCGGGCTTCCGGCACGACCAGCATTCCATGGCCCATATCTTCATCCAGGGCAATCCGCTGCTGCTCGATGACGAGTTGAAGCTCAAGGCCCGTTACGGGCTGCGCTACCTGTTTCCCGACCCGCCGATGATGTCGGTGTTCGAGGACGGCACGACCCTGGCGTTGTATCGGGATCGCGAGCGCAGCTGCGCGCAGATCGCGCAGTTCTCCGACCGTGACGCGCGCGCATACCGGCAGGTCGCCGAGCAGGCGCAGCAATGGATGCCGATGCTGTCGGCCTCGCTGTTCACCGCGCCGACGCCGCTGGGCGCTTCCTATGCGCTGCTCGATCAGAGCCGCGAAGGCCGCGAGCTGCTGCGCACCATGAGCATGAGCATACATGACGTGCTATGCGAGCGGTTCGAGAGCGACAAGGTGCGCACGCATTTCGCGCGCATCGCCGGGGAGAACCTGGTGTCGCCAGACGAGAAGGCCACCGGCATCGGCGTGTTCGTGTTCCTCGGTTTCCTGGAGAAGTACGGCTTCGGCGTTCCGGTCGGCGGCAGCGGCGCGCTCACCGCCGCGCTGATCGCCTGCATCGAGGAGCACGGCGGACAGGTGCTCGCCGATACCAGCGTGCAGCAGGTCGAAGTGGCCGGCGGACGCGCAACCGGCGTCGTCACGGCGGACGGACGCACCTTCAAGGCGCGCGATGCGGTCATCGGCGCCATCCATCCGCACCTGCTCGGCGCAATGATCGAAGGCCTGGACCCTCGGGTGCGCCGGGAGGCCGAGGCAACGCAATTCTCCGAGACCGCGTGCCTCACGGTGCACGCGGCCCTGAATGAGCCGTTGCATTTCAAGGCCGGCGAGCGGGTCAGGGCGGTCATGATCGAGCTGCTGCCCAACAGCTACGAGGAGCTTCGCCGCTCATTCGATGATCTGCGATACGGGCAGCTCTCCGGCCAGCCGCTGGTCGGCATGGGCTCCCTGACGATGTTCGATCCAGCGCGCGCCCCGCCGGGCAAGGCCACGGCGCATATCTGGGACTATGTGCCCTATCACCGTGCGGACGGCCGCTCCTGGGATGAAACCAAGGCGTCCTATGCACAGCGCGTGCTCGATCAGGTGGCGCGGTACGTGGACAATATCGGTCCCCGCAATCTCATCGCGTATCACTGCGACAGCCCCGTGGACATGGAGCGCACCTCTGCGAGCTTCATGCACGGCGATCTGCACGGCATCGCGACCACGAGCTACCAGTCCGGCTCGCACCGGCCCACGCCCGATCTGGGCCAGTATGCCGTGCCGGGCGTGGAGCGCTTCTACCTGGTCGGTCCATTCCAGCATCCCGGCGGCGGCGTATTCGGCGCGGGCCGGGCCACCGCCATGAAGATGTTCGAGGACCTGAAGCTCAATTTCGCACGCACTCGCGCATGAGAGGCGAGCGGCAATGATGGCCAGCCAGCGGCGCATTTTCAGCTACGAGAACGGCCTATTGCTGCTGCTCGGCTTCGCCTTCGGGGTCGCGTTCTTCGACCGCAACGCCGCGACCGTTCTGGTACCGATGATGGAGGGCGAGCTGCATCTGGACAACACGCGCACGGGACTGCTCGGTTCGGGACTGGTGATAACCTGGGCATTCGGCGCCTATGTGTTCGGGCGGTGGTCGGATGCCAGTGGAGTGCGCAAGCCCTTCCTGGTCGCCTTTCTGGTGATCTTCTCGGTGTGTTCGTTCATTTCGGGTCTGGCTCCGACGTTCGGGGTGCTGCTCGCTTCCCGTATGGTCATGGGCGCGGTGGAGGGGCCGTTGCTGCCGGTTTGTCTTGCCCTGATGACGATTGAGTCCTCGGAGCACCGCCGCGGAGTCAATACCGGCTTGATGCAGAATTTCTTCGCCGCGCTGCTGGGACAGAGCCTCGCGCCGCTGCTGCTCATTCCGCTGGCGCAGCACCTGGGCTGGCGCTACGCGTTCTATGTTGCCGGCATTCCCGGGTTGTTGTGCGCCATTGGCGTACTGTACTGGGTGAGGGAGCCGATCAAGGTGGTGCCCATCCATGGCGGTGCCGGGCAAGCCGGCGCGGGCCCGATGGGGCTGATGGACATGCTGAAGATCCGCAACATCCAGGTGTGCTGCCTGATTGCGGTGTTCATGGTGGCCTGGCTGGTGATGGGGTGGACGTACCTGCCGAAATTCTTCACCGACTCCCGCCATTTCACGCCGATCGACATGAGCTACCTGATGACGGTGCTCGGCGCGGCCGCGGCGCTGTCCGGATTCGTCGTGCCGCTCATTTCCGACCGCCTGGGACGCAGGCCAGTCATGATCGGATTCTGCCTGCTGGCGGTGCTGACCCCCCTTGCCGCGCTCTACCTGCATGGACCGCTGGTGCTGATGGGAGCTTTGATGTTCCTGGGATGGCTCGCCGCCGGTTGCTTCCCGCTGTTCATGGGCGTGATTCCCGGAGAGACCGTGCCCAGTCGCTACGCCGCGAGCGCGATGGGGCTGATCATCTGCATCGGCGAGGTGATCGGGGGCTCTGGCATCAATGCCCTGGCGGGAAGGCTGGCCGACCTCTCCGCTCGCCCGACCGTGCCCGTCGGCATCGAAGCCGTCTGCGCCTTGATAGGCGGCCTGCTGTGTCTGTTGCTGATCGAGACTGCGCCGGCAAAGGTGCACCCGGCGGCCCGCTCATCGGTGATCGCCGGCAACTCCTCCGCCACCGCGCAGTCTTCCGCAGCCGCAGGCTGAGCACGTGGACGAAGCCTGGTGTCGCGCACGTCAGACCGGATGACCGTCACCACATCGGCCCGCGTCGTAGCGATGGCTCTCGGCGTGCTGGCGCTGATCTGCGGCGGGGCCCGCGCGGCCCAACCGGTTGCGAGCGTGCGGCTCTACGCCATCGATTGCGGGCGCATCGACTTCACCGACATGGGCCTGCTGTCGGATACCGGCGAGTACGATGGCCGCAGGGGTTCGCTCGTCGACCCGTGTTTCCTGGTCCGACATCCGCGCGGCACCCTGCTGTGGGACACAGGGCTCGGCGATGCGCGGGTCGGGCACGATAGTGCCCCCAACAGCGCGGGTGTCAGCCTGCACGTCGGCCGGCGGCTGCTCGATCAGCTAGCGCTGGCCGGCATCGTTCCCGCCGACATCACCTTCATCGCCTTCTCCCATCTTCATCTGGACCACACGGGCAACGCCAACGAGTTCGTGGCCGCCATCTGGATCCTGAACAAGGCCGAGCTCGACTGGGCGCTCGGTACGCCCACGCCGGCGCTGGTGGATCCGGCCACCTTTCGCGCCTACCGCAGCGCGCGCACCCGCATGATAGGCGGCGATTACGATGTTTTCGGCGACGGCACGGTGCGCATCCTGGCAGCCCCGGGGCATACGCCAGGACACCAGGTGCTGCAGCTGCGGCTGGCAAGGGCCGGCACGGTGCTGCTGTCGGGTGATCTGTATCACCTGCGCGCCGATCGCCCGCACGGCGGACACAGCGGGCGCGTGGCGGTCGGCAACACGGACCGGGCACAGTCTCTCGCCTCGATGGACCGCATCGAGGCGATCCTGAGGAACACTCACGGCCGCCTCGTGATCCAGCACGATCCGCAGGATTTTCGCGCGCTGCCCCGATTCCCGGCCTATCTCGACTAGGAGCCGCAGGGGTAACGGACTTCCGACGATGCCGGGAGTAACGAGGAAGCAACCGATCTACCATTGGTTTCCATCTGCCGTACCCTTGGTATAGTAAGGCGCGACGCGGCCCTGTTTGCACCGTGAGATGGCTCGGGGGGGGTGCTCTGCGCCCGGCGTACCGTAGCTCCTGCAATACTTAGAGAGCATTAGGGGAGAAATTTATGGCTTTACCGTCCGATGTGAGCCCACGGGCCTTCGCGACTGCGATTAGCAAGTGGCAGTCGATTGTAGGAAGGGAATGGGTATTCACAAGTGATGAGGACGTCGCCCTTTACCGTGACTCGTACTCCCCTTTGGCCGGCGAGCAGGATGAGCGCGTTGCCTCGGCGGCAGTGGCTCCTGCGAACGCAGAGGAAGTGCAGAAAATTGTTCAGGTCGCGAACACCTATAAGATTCCTCTTTACCCGATTTCAACCGGTAAGAATCTTGGCTATGGCGGTTCTGCGCCGGTGTTGTCCGGGAGCGTGGTGTTGGATCTGAAGCGGATGAACCGCATTTCAGATTACGATGAGATCAATGGGACCGTGCTCGTTGAGCCGGGGGTCAACTACTTTGATCTTTACCACTTCCTTCAAGAGAGAGGCGGCAAGTATTGGATTGATTGTCCTGATCCGGGTTGGGGCAGTGTGATAGGGAATGCCTTGGACCATGGCGCCGGCTACACGGCCGGCGATCATCGCAATCATTTCGACTCGCACTGCGGAATGGAGGTTGTGTTGGCTACCGGCGAGGTCCTGCGCACAGGCATGGGGGCGGTGCCCAATGCCAAGACATGGCAGCAATACAAGTACGGCATAGGCCCATATATCGCGGGACTGTTCGGGCAGTCCAATTACGGCGTGGTCACAAAGATGGGTTTTTGGCTTTACCCGCAACCCGACGCTTTCTTCCGCGGAAGCGTCACGGTTCCCAAGCGCGCAGACCTGGCGCCGTTGGTAAACACCGTGAATCGCCTGGAAAATCTCGGTGTGGTAAACGGAATGATCGGCTTTCAAAGTCCGCTTGCGGCCGACCTCGGAAAGCCGGCGCTACAGGCTTTGATAGACAAACCGGGCGGCTGGGTCGACGCCGAATTGGACCGGTATGCTGCCGATAACGGCCTCCCCAATTGGAGCTGCTCACTCGCGTTTTTTGGACCCACGGAAGTTGTGGCGGCCCAGTGGAAATATGCGAAGGAGTGCTTTTCAGCAATACCGGGCGCTAATTTCACGAATGACGAAACGATAAGTTTCCCGCTGACTGCGCAGAGGCTCGCTGAGCTCAAGAAGAAGGAGACCTTCGCAAACCGAAACGTTGAGTTCGGAATTCCCAGTCTGAGCATCTTCAGCATAGGTGCCCGCAGCGCAAGCAATCCGAATCCTACTGACGGCCACGTGTGGTTTTCTCCCATTATTCCGAGAAATGCGGAATCGCTGATGCAGGCCCAGAGAGTCTTCTACCAGGCTTCCAAGGAGGCCGGGCTGCCGCCGACCAGTCCGTTCAGCGGTCCGGTCACCTGCTGGCACAGATCATTCATATTCATCATGGGTTTCCCCATCTACAAAGATCCGCAGATCAATAAAAAGAATCGCGAAGGCTTTCGTAAGATGGTGGAAGTTGCCGCCGAGCATGGATGGGCGGAATATCGCACGCACACCATTTACTATGACGATATTGCCGATACGTATTCATATAACGATCATGTGCTCAGGCGCTTTCAGGAGGTCATTAAGGACGCCGTCGATCCTAACGGCATTCTGTCCGCCGGACGATACGGGATTTGGCCGAAGCATCTGAGGAAGAAGCAGGCATGACAAAAGTAATCATGCTAACGGCGGTTGCCATCTTCGTGACGGGCACCGCGATGGCTGCCGATACGCAATCGATCCAGCACGGTCACGAAGTGTTTACTTATTGGTGCGCACCTTGTCATGGCTCGGGGCCGGGCCATCCCGGCACGAATGCGCTCGCGGCAAAGTACCGGGGATCCGTTCCTGCGGAGTTGGAGCAACGCAGTGATCTCAATCCCGAACTGATCCGCACGGTTGTTCGTCACGGAATTTCCGTTATGCCTATTTTTCGGAAGACTGAAGTTAGCGATGCCGATTTGAAAGCAATAGCCCTGTATCTGGATCGGCCTAGACCCTAGCCAGGGCCGGCACCGGGGACCGGGCCAGGGTACGTGCTGCCGGCATTGCTGCCACGATAGGCTGCTGCTAATATGCAACAACGCATCCATGGATGCGGCAATCTCTGACGGTACATCGATCGCCGATTCAACGGCGGTGACCCTATTAAAGGTGCCGGGAGCTTGGTGCGGACTTGGGGGAAAATACGTCGTCTCTGTTCGGCCCGGCCCGTAGGGTCGCCCGCACGGACGCTCGTATGCCGCACTCGTTCGCGCGCGGGGTGCCGCTGCGTGGAGATTGAGCCTCGATAGAGCTGTATCTGCGGCGCAGAAGGGGAGCTCGATGATGAAGCCAGGGCATACGTGGGAGGCCGCATGTTGAGGGGCGGCCCGGGGACGCGGGCGGCAGTGGTGCTGTCGACGCTGTTGCTGTCGGGCGCAGGCCTCGCAGCCGTTGCGCCGGCGGCCGCGCAGGCAGCCAGCGCCTCTACCGCGGCGGGAGCGTCCGTGAGCGTGCTGCAGGCCGCACCGGACGTCTACATGCTCACGGTCGACGGGGTAAATATCGGGGTGGAGGTCGGGCCGGACGGCCCCGTCGTGGTGGATACCGGACCGGCAAGCGCCTCCCAGGCGGTCGTGGCGGCGATCCGAAAGCTCTCGGACAAGCCGATCCGCTTCGTGATCGATACCAGCGCCGATGCCGATCTGGTCGGAGGCAACGGGTCGGTGGCCAATGCGGGCCTGAGTCTGGCGATGATCGATCCGTTCTCCGCCGGCCAAACCCGCCAGCTCGCCGGCCGCATTTCTTCTCCCGATGCGGGCACCGGCGCGCCGATCATCGCCCGCCAGGCCGTACTGGTGCAGCTGGTCAGCCAAACGGGCGCTGATTATTCCAACGGCGGGCTGCCGAGCGACACCTTCACGCGGCCGCAGGATACCTTCTACGTGAACGACGGCCCGGTCGAGGTGGTATCGCTGCCGGGGGCGCACACCGATGGCGACAGTGCGGTGCGCTTCGACCGCGCGGATGCCGTGGTTGCGGGGGCCGTGTTCGACCAGACGCGCTTCCCGGTGATCGATCTGGCGCACGGCGGCAGCGTCCAGGGCGAGATCAATGCGCTCAACCAACTGCTCAACACGCTGGTATTCGGACATACGCCGGTGCTGGCGAACACGGGGGGCACGGTGATCATGCCCTCGCGCGGGCCGCTGAGTGACCAGGACGATCTGGTTGGCTACCGCGACATGGTCGCGACCGTAAGCGCCCGGATCCAGTATTACATTGCCCAGGGCAAGACCTTCCAGCAGATCCAGGCGGCCGATCCGGCGCAGGGATTTCACTCCCGTTACGGGTCGGATAGCGGCAGCTGGACGACGAGTGACTTTATCGAGGCTGTCTACAAGAGCCTGATGGCTGAGCGCAAGACGCATCACGGCAGGCAGGGGTGAAAGCGGTGAAGACATCGACAAAGGGGCTGGCGCGGCGGGCGGCGGCGTACTCTGGCGCCGGAGCTGGCCTGCTGTGCCTGGCGGCGCTGCTGTTCGGATCCACGGCATTGCGGGCGCAGCAGGCCCGGCCGGGCGCGCCGGCACGGCCGCAAAACGCGCGTACCGAGGCGCCGTTCGATCCGAGCGGCTACTGGGTGTCGGTGATCACGCAGAACTGGCGCTTTCGCATGATCGTTCCGGGACCGGGCGAATATGCCGATCTGCCGATCAACATGAAGGCCAAGCAGCTCGCCGACGCCTGGAAGGCGGTCGCGGACGAGGCGGCCGGAAAGCAATGCGAGGCCTACGGTGCGGCGGTGATCATGCGCCTGCCCGAGCGGCTGCACATCAGCTGGCAGGATGACAACGACCTGCGGGTCGATACCGATTCGGGCATGCAGACGCGGGTGCTGCATTTCGAGCCCGCGCCGGGGCAGCAGATCACGGCGAGCCTGCAGGGCTATTCCGTGGCGCGTTGGGATCTGAATGGGGTCGGAGGCTTTTTCGGCCGCGGCGGCCCGCAGGCCGGTCCGCGCTACGGTGCGATCCAGATCAACACCGACCACATGCTGCCGGGCTTGCTGCGCAAGAACGGCGTGCCCTACAGCGATCAGACCAGGATGACCGAGTACTGGGACCTGCGCACGGTGTCGCCCGGGGAGCAATGGCTCTCGATCAGCACGCGGGTGCAGGACCCGGTCTATCTGCAGGGGCCGTTCATCTACGACTCCATCTTCAAGAAGGAGGCGGACGGTTCCAAATGGGATCCCACTGCGTGCACTCTGCGGTCGTGAGTGAGGCGGTCGGCAGCTTGACGGTGTCAGGGAGCCGCTGATGAAAGCTCGTTCGCTCGCGCTGACGTCGCTGGCACTGTCGTGCCTGGCGGCGCTGCTGTACACCGGCGCAGTGCAGGCCCAGATCGACCTCACGGGAAACTGGATGGTCGAAAGCACCCAGGACATGCGCAAGGACCTCAATGGACCGTTCCCGGACAATTTCGTCGGCATTCCGGTGAATCAGCAGGGGCGTGACGCGGGAGCGGCCTATTCGGGCGACGAGCGCCAGGAGCTCTATCGGGAGTGCGAGCCGTGGTCGGCGCACTACATCGTCACGGGACCGTGGGGCGGACGGTTCACCGCGACACGCGATCGCGACGGTCATGTGCTGGCCTGGAACCTGTCGTCTCCGGCGTATGATCGCCTGCCGATGACCATCTGGATGGACGGGCAGGCGCAGCCGCCGCCCCAGGCGCTGCACACCTATGCCGGGTTCACCACCGGGGAGTGGCAGGGCGACACGCTGCTCACGTTGACCACGCACCTGAAGGACTCGTTCATCGAGCGCAACGGCCTGCCGGCGAGCAACCAGGAAACCCTGCGGCTGTTCATCACCCGTCACGGCGATGAACTGATGGCCATGGGCATCATCAGCGATCCGGTCTACCTGGAGGCGCCCTGGGTCGTTGCCAAGACCTTCACACTCAATGACCGGGGCAGCGCCGACGAGCCGATCCTGCACTGCCCGCCGGCGGAGGTGGTCGCGGGGCTCTCTGACGGCTACCACAGCGCCACGGAGCTGCCCGGGGATATCCCGGGGATGAAGCAGTACATGCCGAAGCACTACAACATCCCGCTGGATGCAGCCATGGGCGGGGCGCAGACGATGTACCCCGATTTCCGCAAGAAACTTGCCACCGAATACAAGCCGCCGACCACGTATTGCAAGCAGTACTGCTGTCCGATGGGGCGCGCCGGCAGCCAGGCCTGTCGCACGGCTGACTGAGTTTTCGAGGAGCCGCCGATGAAGAGACACCCGTTCGCGCTGACGGCACTGATGTGTCTGGCAGCGATGCTGTACACCAGCGAGGTGCTGGCGCAGATCGATTTGTCGGGAAACTGGGTAGTCGAAAGCACCCAGGATCAGCGCAAGAACGGCAATGGCCCTTTTCCCTACGATTTCGGCGGCATCCCGGTGAACGAGCAAGGCCGCGAGGCGGGAGCGGCCTACTCCGGGGACGAGCGCGAGGAGCTCTATCGCCAGTGCGAGCCCTGGTCGGCACACTACATCGTGACCGGGCCGTGGGGCGGCCGGTTCAGGGCGCTTCGCGACCGCGATGGCCACGTCACGGCGTGGCACCTGAGCTCCCAGGCATATGACCGCCTGCCGATGACCATCTGGATGGACGGGCGGCCGCAGCCGCCGCCGCAGGCGCTGCATACCTACGCCGGGTTCACCACCGGGCACTGGGAGGGCGACACGCTGGTCACGCTGACCACGCACCTGAAGGACTCGTTCATCGAGCGCAACGGCGTACCGGCGAGCAACCAGGAAACCGTCCGGCTGTACTTCACCCGCCACGGCGATGAGATAATGCTGTTCGGCCTCATCTACGATCCGGTCTATCTGGAAGCCCCGTGGGTCATCGCGCGTACCTTCCGGGTCACTACGGCCGGCAGCGCCGACGAACCGATCCTGTACTGCCCGCCGGCGGAGGTGGTCGCGGGGCTCTCGGACGGCTACCACAGCGCCACCGAGCTGCCGGGGGACATTCCCGGGATGAAGCGGTACATGCTGCAGCACTACAACATTCCGCTGGATGCAGCCATGGGCGGGGCGCAGACGATGTACCCGGACTTCCGCAAGAAGCTCGCCACTGAATACAAGCCGCCGACCACGTATTGCAAGCAGTACTGCTGTGCCCGGGCATTCGGCGGCAAGACGGTCTGTCCCACGTCCAACTGATCTTAGGCTGTAGCGCGAACAATCTACCGCTGCCCGGCCCGGCGCCATTTGACGGCTCAGGGACATAATGAGACGCTTGGTGCAGTGGTTTGGGGGGGCAAGGTCGATGCAATCCAAAATATCTCTACGTCCGATACTGTTATCCGTGCTGCTGGCGGCCGCCTGTTCGCTGATTGGCGGTAGCCGCGTCGCGGTCGCCCAAGGGGCTGCGGCCGCCAATTCCGATGGTCCCATCATCCTCATCGGTCAGATGACGGTGAAGGCGGGCCACGAGCAGGACTTCATCAAGCTGGTCGCGCAGATGAAGGCGCGGGTGCAGAGCGAGGATCACGGCAACATCCGCTACGAGCTGTTCAAGGTCGCACCGCGGCCGGGGCAGGCCGCCGGAGCGTCGGACGGGCGGAATTTCTTCTTCCTCGAGGAATGGCGGGATCAGGCTGCCGCCGCCGCCCACGGCAAATGGGCCGGGCCGATCGTGCGCACCCAGTGGCGTGCGCTGACCGACAGCATGCAACTGGTGCTCGTGCACAGGCTCCCGCTGCAGTAGGGCCGCCGACTACGGCGGGTCTCGGCCCGCGGCCGCTCCTAGCGCCCCCCGGTCGGTCTACGGACCGCGCGTCTGCCCTAAGGGCCACCGCCGTCGGCGTCACCGGTGCCGAAGTCACCGGCGCCGTCCAAGCCGAGCGTCGGGCGGGTATCGAGCGCCTTGTGCGCGGCGAGGGCGCGGGCCATCTCGTCGTAGTAGCCGCCGACGTCATTGGCCAGAAAGGTCGAGGTGCTGACCGAGTTCGCCCAGCCCAGATCGTCGAGCTTGAGCGCGGCCGCCGCGCGGTTGCGGGCAATGCCCTGCCGCACGATCTGCTGCATGCGCCGGTTCATCGTGTCGAACTTCTGCGCGTACTGCTGTACTTGCGCGCGCGTGAGGATGCGGCCGTGGCCGGGAATGGCGAAGTCCCAATCGAGCTTGAGCATGTCGTGGATCTCATCGACCATTCCCAGGGCGGTCCCGCCGTCGGTGTAGTCGATGTGCGGCATGCCCTCGATGACGACATCGCCCATGTGGATCACCCGCAGGTCGGGGAAGTAGATGATGGTGTCGCCGCGCGTATGACCGGGGCCGAAGTGATACATCTCGACCTTGGCATGGCCGAGCACGATCGCGCCGTAACGGCCGAACACGATCTGTGGCGACGCTCCACCGCGCTTGGCGCGGTCGTACGAGTCGCGCAGCTGCCGCTGCGCCACGATCGTGACGCCGCGCGCGAGCATCTCGCCGTTGCCGCCGGCGTGGTCGGAGTGGAAGTGCGAGTTGACCACGTACTTGATGGGCTCGGCGGTCACGCTGCGCACCAGTGACACGATCTGCGGGACGTTCACCGCGAACTTGTCATCGACCAGGATCACCCCCGCGCCGGTGACGCGCACGGCGACATCACCCGGCTCGTGCAGCACGCCATCGCGCGGGAAGCCGGGGGTGCAGGCGTTCATGCACGGACCGAGCGGTCCGCGGATCAGGTACAGCCCGTCCTTGATCTTCTCGATCCACATCGGCCGGGCCGTCAACGACTGATAGGGCAGCTGCGGGGTGTCGATGTGCGGCGCGGGTACCTCGACCTTGGGCTGGGCCGCGAGCGTGCGCAGGGCGGTGGCGACATCGCCGGCGGGCAGCTGGCTGCGGGCGGAGGCGCCGGCCGGCGGCGCGGCGGCCTGCGCATCCGCGGCCCAGGAGGCCGCCAACAAACCTGCAGCCAAGGCTGCCGCAGCCAGGCAGCGCACAGCGGCGCGGGCCGCGGGATGAGTGTCGATGGCCATGTGTTCCCCCGTTTCGTTCGTGTATGGAGCGCACGCCGCCGGGATCGGTTCCGCCGGCGCATAGCTGTCCGCCCGGAGCTGTGTATCATCTCCGGCAAAGTAAATCACGCGGAGGGGATATGCGCGGGTACATATACTGTGGAGTGGTCCTGGTCGCGATCACTACCGGATCGCTCTTGGCAGTGCCGGCCGCGGCCGGGGTCGTGCCGTTCACCGCCGCACAGGCGCAGCAGGGCGCCCAGGTCTACGGCGGCGGCTGCGCCAGCTGCCACGGGGTGAATCTCGAAGGCGGCGCCGGGCCGGCGCTCAGCGGCACCAATTTTGCGCTGCGCTGGGGCGGCGGCAGCCTGGCGCAGCTCGAGCGTGCGCTGCAGACCATGCCGGTAAATTCGCCCGGAAGCCTGTCCGCGCAGGACTATCTGGAGCTGGCGGCCTACATCCTGTCACGCAACGGCTACGCGGCCGGCGAGCGTGCGCTCACCGCGGCGGTGACGGCGAGCCTGGGGGCACCGGGCGCTGCGGGTGCCGCACCCGCCGCGGGCGGTGCCGAGCAGGCGCCGGGGCCGCGCCATCCCGACCTGTCGCTGCCGGCATTGCCGCCGAGCGTGGCCGACCCGACCACAGCCGGGCCCACCCAGGAGGAGCTGCTGCAGCCGCGCAGCCAGGATTGGCTGCTGTACAACCACGACTACCGCTCGCAGCGCTATTCCCAGCTCGATCAGATCAACGTCGCCAATGCGCCCTCGCTGGTGCCGGTGTGCGCGCTGCAGGTGGGCACGACGGGTCCGTTCGAGGCGGGCCCGATCATCTATCACGGCACCGCCTACGTGACCACGACGCGCTCGGTGCAGGCCTTCGATGCCACCACCTGCCAGCGCCGCTGGTCCTATGTCTACACGCCGACCGGCAGCGAAGCGTTGCCCACCAACCGGGGGGTCGCGCTATATCAGGGCCGGCTGTTCCGTGGCACCACCGACGGCCACTTGCTGGCGCTGGACGCGGCCACCGGCAAGCTGCTGTGGGACGCGCACGTGGCCGACAGCTCCGTGGGCTTCTACCTGAGCGCCGCGCCGATCGCGATCGATGGCCGGGTGCTCATCGGGCTGGCCGGCGCCGACCTGGGCGCCAACGGGCGTCTGTATGCGTTCGATCCGGCGACCGGCTCCGTGATCTGGGCGTTCGACTTCATTCCCACCGGCAGTCAATTCGGCGCCGACAGCTGGAAGCGCGGTGCAGAGCATGGCGGGGGCTCGAGCTGGACCAGCGTGTCCGTGGACCCGGAGCGCCAGCTGGTGTTTGCCCCGGTCGGCAATCCGGCACCGGACTTCGACCTCTCACAGCGACCGGGCTCGAACCTGTTCACCGACTCGGTGGTCGCGCTCGATCTGCGCACCGGCAAGCTGGCCTGGTATGCGCAGCAGATCGCCGGCGACAACCATGACTGGGACACCACGGCGGCGCCGGTGCTGTATCAGCAGGATGGGCGGCGCTATCTCGCCGTGACCAACAAGGCCGGCTGGCTCTACCTCTACGACCGCGACACGCATGCGCTGCTGTCGAAGTCCGAGGTCAGCATCCATTCGAACGCGGATGCGCCGGTGGGCCTCACCCCGATGCACGTCTGCCCCGGTCTGGAGGGCGGCGTCGAGTGGAATGGCCCGGCGTACGACCCGTCGCAAAAGGCGCTGTATGTGGGTTCTATCGACTGGTGCGGCACGTTCTCGCGCAAGCCGTCGGGCTACGTTGCCGGCTCGATGTACATGGAGGGGCGATTCGAGGCGGATCCGCCCGCGAGCGCGCGCGGCTGGCTGCGCGCCTTCGATGCGGCCACGGGACGGCAGCGTTGGGCCTACCGTGACGCCGCGCCGATCGACGGCGGCGTCACGCCGACCGCCGGCGGCGTGGTGTTCACCGGCGACCAGGATGGCTGGTTCCTGGCGTTCGATGCGCGCACCGGACAGGTGCTGTATCGCTTCGATACCGGCGGGGCCATCGGCGGTGGCGTGGCAACCTATGCGCTCGACGGCCACCAGTACGTGATGGTCGCGTCGGGCAATGCCAGCCGCACCATGGCCCGGCCGGGCGGCAATGCCACGGTGTTCGTATTTGCATTGCCGGCGCGGTCCGAGGCGGCGCGGTGACGCGCGGCAGGCCTGCACCCCCGCTTTTGCGTGCGCCGCCGCCCCACTTGAGCGTGAGACTGCGGGCAGCGGCGCCTGCAAGCTGCTCAGCTCCTCAGCAGAGCGAACTCGCGCAGCGCCGGGATGAAGTTATGGTTGGCGTGCCCCGGGCGGCTCAGCTTCAGCAGCGCATAGCGCTGCAGCCGGCCGAGCCCGCGCCACTGCGCCGCCGTCAGCGGCGGCAGCCGCAGCGCCTGCAGGTAGGCGCTCAGCTGCCCGGGTATCCGGCTGTCGGCATCCCACGCGGGATCCGCCTCGATCGGCAGCGCCTTGGGCGTGGCCCCGGTGCGCGCCTCGACCATGCCCACCACGTCCTGCCGGAAGCTCGCACAGGTCTGCGCGCTGTCGCACGGTAGCTCGAGCAGGCGGTGGCGTTCCTCGGACGGCAGGCGGTTCCATTGCTTGAGCGACAGCTTCACGCCGCAGCAATCGAGCTTCAGGCGCACGCTCATCGGAATGCAATGCAACGATCCGGCGAAGTCCCTCTCGAAATCGAAGATGCCCGGTCGTACGCCAGGTTGTGCGTTCACGATCCCGTCCCTGATGCTCTGCGACGCTAGTGCAGCCCCGCAGCCGCCCGGGTCTGTCCGGCAGCGGCACCGGTACCGGCGGGGCCATCGGCAGGCGGCAGCTTCAGCAGCCCCACCGCCTCGCGCGGCAGATCCTCCAGGCCCTCGCCGCCGCTCTTCAGGTGGGCAACGATCTGGCGCAGCATGCGCGGATCCCACGAGCGCTGCATATGGTTGACGATACCGGCCACCGCATCGGCGCGCTTGGGTTCGCTGGCAAAAAAGCGGCCGATGTCGTTGGCCATCTTCACCAGGCTGTGGACGCTCATGTCGAGGCGACCTGCGCTGCGGCCGGCGCGGCGGCGGCCGCGGCCGGCTCCGCGGCGCTGGCCGCCGCCGTTGCGGCCGTCGCCGGCGCATTGCCATGGGCGGTGGCCGCGCGCAGCAATGTGTGTTGCCGCCGGTCGAACTCGCGGTAGCGCTGCTGCCACTCCGAGGGCTGATTGACGCGCACCACCTGCACGGCGGTCACCTTGTATTCGGGGCAGTTGGTAGCCCAGTCCGAGTTGTCGGTGGTGATCACGTTCGCGCCGGAGTCGGGGAAGTGGAACGTGGTGTAGACCACGCCGGGCTGCATGCGTGGACTGATGCGGGCACGCAGCACCGTCTCGCCGGCGCGGCTGCGCACGCCGACCCAATCGGCTTCCTCGATGCCGCGCTCCTCGGCATCGTGAGGGTGGATCTCGATCCGATCCTCGTCGTGCCAGGCCATGTTGGCGGTGCGGCGCGTCTGCGCACCGACGTTGTACTGTGACAGGATGCGCCCGGTGGTCAGGATCAGCGGATACTTGGCGTTGACCTTCTCCTCGGTGGGCACGTACTCGGTCACCAGGAAGCGGCCCTTGCCGCGCACGAACTCGCCGATGTGCATCACCGGGGTGCCCTCGGGATGCTGCTCGTTGCAGGGCCACTGGATGCTGCCCAGGCGCGCGATTTTCTCGAAGCTCACGTCGGTGAAGGTCGGGGTCAGGCGCGCGATCTCGTCCATGATCTCGGAGGGATGGTTGTAGGCCATCGGATAGCCCAGCGCATTGGACAGCAGCTGCGTGGCTTCCCAATCCGCATAGCGGCCCTTCGGACGCATCACCTGGCGTACCAGCGATATGCGCCGCTCGGCATTGATGAAGGTGCCGTCCTTCTCCAGGAAGGTCGAGCCCGGCAGGAACACGTGCGCGAACTTCGCGGTCTCGTTGAGGAACAGGTCCTGCACGATGATGCATTCCATCGCCGTCAACGCCGCGGTCACGTGCTGGGTGTCCGGGTCGGACTGGGCGATGTCCTCGCCCTGGAGGTACAGCGCCTTGAATTCCCCGTCCAGCGCCGCCTCGAACATGTTCGGAATGCGCAGCCCCGGCTCGCTGCGCAGCGGCACGTGCCAGGCCTGCTCGAACAGCGCGCGCACGGCCGGATCCGACACGTGGCGGTAGCCGGGATATTCGTGCGGGAACGATCCCATGTCGCACGAGCCCTGCACGTTGTTTTGCCCGCGCAGCGGGTTGACGCCCACGCCCGGGCGGCCGATGTTGGCAGTGGCCATCGCGAGGTTGGCGATGCCGATGACCGCGGTGGAGCCCTGGCTGTGCTCGGTGACGCCCAGGCCGTAGTAGATCGCGCCGTTGCCGCCGGTGGCGTACAGGCGGGCGGCGGCGCGCACGTCGGCCGCCGGCACGCCGGTGACAGGCTCCATGGCCTCGGGGGAGTTGCGCTCCTCGGCCACGAAGCGGCGCCACTTCTCGAACGCCTCGGGTTCGCAGCGCGCGCGCACGAACTCTTCCTTGACCAGCCCCTCGGTGACGATCACGTGCGCCAGGCTGTTGAGCAGCGCGACATTGGTGCCGGGCTTGAGCTGCAGGTGGTAGTCCGCCCGGATGTGCGGGGAGCGCACCAGGTCGATGCGGCGCGGATCCGCCACGATCAGCTTCGCGCCCTCGCGCAGCCGGCGCTTCATCTGCGAGCCGAACACCGGGTGGGCATCGGTCGGATTGGCGCCGATGACCAGAATCACGTCGCAGGCCATCACCGAATCGAAGTTCTGCGTGCCGGCCGACTCCCCCAGCGTCTGCTTCAGGCCATAGCCGGTGGGCGAATGGCACACGCGCGCGCAGGTGTCGACATTGTTGTTGCCGAAGCCGGCGCGCACCAGCTTCTGCATCAGGTAGGTTTCCTCGTTGGTGCAGCGGCTGGAGGTGATCGCGCCGATGCTGTCACGGCCGTACTTGGCCTGGATGCGCTTGAGCTCGGAGGCCGCGTGGGCGATGGCCTCCTCCCAGCTCACCTCGCGCCACGGCTCGGCGATGCTGGCGCGGATCATCGGCTTGGTGATGCGGTCCGGATGGGTCGCGTAGCCGATCGCGAAGCGACCCTTGACGCAGCTGTGGCCGTGGTTGGCGTGGCCGTCCTTGTTCGGCACCATGCGCACCACTTCCTCGCCGCGCATCTCGGCGCGGAACGAGCAGCCCACGCCGCAGTAGGCGCAGGTCGTCACCACGCTGTGCTCGGCCTGACCCATGTCGATCAGCGATTTTTCCGACAGCGTTGCCGTGGGGCAGGCCTGCACGCAGGCGCCGCAGGAGACGCACTCGGAGTCCAGGAAGGTCTCGTCCTGGCTGGCCGACACCGTGGAGTCGAAGCCGCGCGCCTGGATGGTCAGCGCGAGGGTTCCCTGCTGCTCGTCGCAGGCGCGCACGCAGCGCGAGCACACGATGCACTTGCTCGGATCGAAGGTGAAATACGGATTGGACTCGTCCTTGGGGGCGTCGAGGTGATTGGCACCCTCGTAGCCGTAGCGCACCTCGCGCAACCCGACCGCGCCGGCCATGTCCTGCAGCTCGCAGTGACCGTTGGCCGGGCAGGTGAGGCAGTCGAGCGGATGATCGGAGATGTACAGCTCCATCACGCCGCGGCGCAGCTTGGCGAGCTTGTCGTTCTGGGTCGCGACCTGCATGCCCTCGGCTGCCAGCGTGGTGCACGAGGCCGGGTAGCCCTTCATGCCCGCGATCTGCACCAGGCACAGCCGGCAGGAGCCGAACGCCTCCAGCAGGTCGGTCGCGCACAGCTTGGGAATCGTCAGGCCCGCGAGCGCGGCGGCACGCATCACCGAGGTGCCCTGCGGCACACTGATTTGGTGGCCGTCGATCGTCAGCGTCACCTGCCCGACCGCCGCACGCGCCGGCGTGCCCAGATCCCGTTCCGCAATCGATTGCATCCGATTAACTCCCAGCCGCCCGCAGCGCGGCAGGTTTGACAAAATCTTCCGGAAAGTAGTCCAGCGCCGATAGCACCGGATAGGGTGTCAGCCCACCGAGCGCGCACAGCGATCCGTTGACCATGGTATCGCACAGATCGCGCAGCAGCGTCTCCTGCGCCGCGCGGCGCTCGCCGGCGACGAGCCGGTCGATGACCTCGACGCCGCGGGTCGAGCCGATGCGGCAGGGCGTGCACTTGCCGCAGGACTCGATCGCGCAGAACTCCATCGCATAGCGCGCCTGCGCGGACATGTCGACCGTGTCGTCGAACACCACGATGCCGCCGTGACCGAGCATGCCGCCGGCCTGTGCAAATGCCTCATAGTCCAGCGGCGTATCGAAGCGCGATTCCGGCCAGTACGCTCCGAGCGGTCCGCCGACCTGGACGGCGCGAATCGGTCGGCCCGAACGGGTGCCGCCGCCGTAGTCATACAGCAGCTCGCGCAGCGTCACGCCGAAGGCGCGCTCGACCAGCCCGCCGCGGGCGATGTTGCCGGCCAGCTGGATCGGCAGGCTGCCGCGCGAGCGGCCCATGCCGTAGTCGCGGTAGAACGGCGCGCCGCGCTCCAGGATGATCGGCACGCTGGCGAAGGTGATCACGTTGTTGATCACGGTCGGGCAGCCGAACAGCCCCTTGAGCGCCGGCAGCGGCGGCTTGTAGCGGATCTGGCCGCGACGGCCTTCCAGCGATTCCAGCAGCGAGGTTTCCTCCCCGCAGATATAGGCGCCGGCACCGATGCGCAGCGTGAGCTCGAAGGCGCGGCCCGACCCGAGCACGTCGGGTCCGAGCAGCCCGTGCGAGCGCGCGCTGGCAATGGCCTGGCCCAGCACCTCGCAGGCCTGCGGATATTCCCAGCGCAGATAGATGTAACCGCGCGTTGCGCCGGTGGCCAGCCCCGCGATCGTCATGCCCTCGATCAGGCAGAACGGATCGCCTTCCATCAGCAGCCGGTCGGAGAACGTACCGGAGTCGCCCTCATCGGCGTTGCAGACCACGTATTTCTGCGTCCCGGGGGCGCCCAGCACCGTGTTCCACTTGATGCCGGTCGGGAACGCGGCGCCGCCGCGCCCGCGCAGCCCCGAGTCGGTGACGGCCTGCACGATCGCGGCCGGCGGCATCGACAGCGCCGCCTGCAGGCCGGCATAGCCGCCGTGGGCACGATAGTCTTCCAGGCTCAGCGGGTCGATCACGCCGAGCCGTCCGCAGGTCAGACGCTCCTGCTTGTGCAGGTACGGTATCGACTCCGGGGCGCCCAGGCGCAGGCGGTGCGGACCGCCCTGCAGCAGGCCCGCCGCGAACAGCTCGGGCACGTCGGCTGCCCGCACCGGGCCGTAGGCGACGCGGCCTGCGGCGGTCTGCACCTCCACCAGCGGCTCGAGCCAGAACAGCCCGCGTGAGCCGTTGCGCACCAGCTGCACGGGCTGCTGGCGGCGCGCGGCCTCATCGGTCAGCGCGCGCGCGACGGCGTCGGCGCCGAGGGAGCGCGCGGTGGCCTCACCGGGCACGTAGACGGTGACGCTCATGCGCCGCTCCCGGCGGCTTGCAGCAGCTCGTCAAAGCGCTCCGGCGTCACGCGGCTGTGCAGCTCGCGGTCGATCATCATCGAGGGGCCGGTGGCGCAGTTCCCCAGGCAGTAGACCGGCTCGAGCGTGTGGCCGCCGCCGCTGCTGGTGCCGTGAAAGCCGATGCCGAGCACGCGCCTGGCATGGGCCTCCAGCTCGACCGCGCCCACGGCCTGGCAGGCCTCGGCGCGGCACAGGTGGATCACGTGCCGGCCGGGGGGCTGCTGGCGGAAATAGTGATAGAAGGTCAGCACGCCGTGAACCTCGGCGCGCGAGAGATTCAGCTCGAATGCGATCAGCGGCACCGTGCGCGATGGCACCCAGCCCAGCCGGTCCTGGATCGCGTGCAGGACCGGCAGCAATGCGCCCTGCAGGTCGCGGTGCCGGCCGACCGCCTCGAGCACCGCGGCACGCTCGGCCGCCGACAAATCCGTTCCCGGCTCCGGCCGGATCGGGATCGTCATGCGTTTGCGTTCACTCATCGGCCGCGCCCAGCCCCGCTGCACTGAAGCTCGCCATGTGGATACTCCTCAAGCTCATGGCCCGCGCCTGGGCGGGCGTGCATCAGCTGTGCCAGGCTGATAATCAGACCAGTGATTCTACACCACCGGGGGCGGCCTAAGCGGCACGCGGACGGCGCATCCGGTCTCGAGTTCTCACTACTGCATGATCCGGATATACTTATTTGCTATTGCGGCATCAGGCCGGGCCGCACACAGGTATCGATCGACTCCGCCCGGCCCCGCGCGGCCGATCACGGGTCTCTCAGCCTCAATGCCTCACACCACGGCCGGCAACGCCTGCCCGCGAACCGCACCCGATTGCACTGCAACGGCGCACGCCGCCGGCGCGGGCGCGGGCGCGGGCGCATAGGAAGCCCCCGGGGCCCGCATGCGTCTGCACGGCTTCGATCTGAATCTGCTGATTGCGCTGGATGCAGTGCTGCACCAGAAGAACGTCACGCGCGCGGCCGAGCACATCCGCGTGTCGCAACCGGCCATGAGCGCCGCGCTGCACCGGCTGCGGGAGTACTTCAACGACGAGCTGCTGGTGCGTGTGGGGCGAGATTTCGAGCTGACCCCGCGCGGCCATTCGTTGCTCGAGCCGGTGCGCAACACGCTGGCGCAGATCCAGGCGACGCTCGGAACCCAGCCGATCTTCGATCCGGCCGCGAGCCACCGTACCTTCACGGTGATGCTGTCGGATTTCCTCGCGCCGTGGCTCGGCGCCCGGCTGCTGCAGCGGGTGGTATCGGAGGCATCCGGCGTACGGGTGCAATTCAGCGCCTGGTCCAGGGCCGGGCTGGAGCAGCTGGGCGCGGGCGACATCGACTTTTTCGTGATGCTCGACAATCCGGCGCTGCTGGGGCTGCAGAGCTTTCCGGAGTGGCTGGCGCGGGGGGAGCTGCGGCGCGTGCACTGGGTATGCGCGGTGTCCGCGGATCATCCGACGGTCCAGGACGAGCTCACGCGCGAGCAATACCTGGGCCTGCCGCATATCTATGTGCGTTCGCCGGGAGACTCGCTCGCCACCGAGGACATCGTGCGGCGCGAGCTCGGGCTGAAGCTCGACGTGCGCGCGACCACCGAGAACGTGCTCGAGGTTCCATTCATGCTTCCGGGCACCCGGCTGCTGGCCATCATGCCGGAGACCCTGGCGACGCTGATCCTGCCGAGCCTTGCGATCAAGTTCTTTCCGCTGCCCGCCGGCCTGACGCTGCAGGGGCGCGTGATGTTGTTCTGGCACAGGCGGCGCGAGCCGGACCCCGGACACGCCTGGATGCGGCGCATCATCCTGGAGGCGGGCCGCCCCGGCTGAGCGCGGGCGGCCTGCCCCGGCGGCGCCATGGGTTTCGATATACCTCGCATCCAAACTTTGAATTTCTTTGTCGGGCGCGCAGCCTGTATCGTGGCGCAACTGACGAAGGGGGGTAGTGTCCGAATGAACCTCGCTACGAATTCACCCGGTGCCGAGCTTCCGCAACCGACCGCGGCGGCCGTGCCAGCCGCTGCGACCGTGCCGGGCGTGCCGGCGATCGCGGACGGCAGTTCAACGCCGTTTCGTTTTTATGACAACCGGCAGAAGTATCTGGCCTTCGTCAATACCTGCAACGAGAAGTCCGCGGTCGCACGCCGCGCGGCGCAGGAGCTCAGTCATCTGCGGGCGTCCCCGCCGGCGCTGCGCTTCTTCGATGCCGGCATGGGCGATGCCACGGTGCTCTCGCGCCTGATGCGCGCGACGCATCGCGCCTATCCCACGGTGCCGTTGCTGGTGGTGGCCAAGGAGATCAGCCTCGAGGATGTGCGGCTCGGCCTGGAAAAGATGCCGGACCGCTTCTTCGAGCATCCCGGCACCGTGCTGGTGATCACCAACCTGAACTATGCCGAGGCGCCGCGCCTGATGCCGCGCGACGTGAAGTCCGCGGCGGCGCTCAACTGGCAGGAAGTGTGCCTGACCGGCAACAGCGCGCACGAATACTCCGAGCAGATCGAGGCGCTCGGCCCGCTGCTGGACTACGGCTGGCAGACCCGGCCGAGCCCGAAGTCCGGCAACCCGATCTACGTGCGTCCCTCGGTGCTGGTGATCTACCGCGACGATCACAAATTCCTGCTCGACTCGGTGGTACCCAAGCCCGGCCGAATCTCCGAGAGCTACGACCTGATCCTGGCCTCGCAGCCGTGGCGGGCGCGCATGTCGGCGCTGTTCAAGGCGCAGAAGGTGCTCGCGCCGCTGGCCACGAGCCTCGCCCCGAGCGGGCGCATGCTGGTGATCCAGTCCTACGGCAAGGATCCGGGGCTGGAGATCATCCAGCGCCTGTGGCCCGGCGAGAACCCGTTCGAAGTCGACCGAGCGCAGCTGATCGCCGCGTTGAAGACCGAGCTCGGCCGCGATGCGCGCGATTTCAGCTTCAGCGCGTTCCCCGACGAGAAGGCGGTATTCCGCTACGACATGCACGCGCTGCCGTCCGAGATCGCCGATCGCATCGGCACCTCCACGCTGTATGCCGCATGGAATGCGGCCATCTACGTGAACCAGATCGAGGACGAGCGGCTCGATCCCGTGGTGAGCAGCGGCGCCTACCTGGATGCGACCCAGGCCGTGCTGCAGAAGTACGGCGGATTGTGGTTCAACGATGAGACCTTCACCGTCAGCCGCCGCAAGCTCTAGGGTTTTCCATCCGAAGTCGTGAGCCGCCAGCAGTCGTGAATTCATCGCAAGCTATGAGCCCATCGCCGATGAGCGCCACCGTTGCACCGTTGCTTTGCGCAGAGGAGCTCAAGCGCGGCATCGTGGAGTTCGTGCGCACGGCGTCCACCGAGATCTCGACGCACGATGAGGGCAACCTGCCGGCATTGTTCCGCGAGCTCGCCGCCGGTACGACCGTCTATGTCGCGCATACGCCGAAGGCGACGCTCGACGAGGTGGTGCGGGTCGCCCTCAAGGTGCAGGCGGCAGGCCTGCAGGCCTCCCCGCACATCGTGGCGCGGCGGATCGAGAGCCGCGCGGCGCTGAGCGCGGCGTTCGCCGCGCTGCGTGCCGGCGGGGTGGAGCAGGTGCTGCTGGTGGCGGGGGATCTGTCTGCGTCGGCCGGCAGCTTCGCCAGCACCCTCGACGTGCTCGCCACCGGCTGTCTGGAGGAGGCGGGGATCCCGCGCGCCGGGGTCGCCGGCCATCCGGAGGGCAACAAGTCGATCGAGCCGGCAGCCCTGTGGCACTCGCTCGCGCACAAGCAGGCCTATGCGCAGCGCACCGGGGTGAAGCTGCACATCGTCACGCAGTTCAGCTTCGACCCGGAGGCGATCTGCGCCTGGGACCGCAGCCTCGCCGAGCACGGAATCGGCCTGCCGGTGCATGTGGGCATCGCCGGTCCCACGCCGCTGCCGAAATTGATCAAGTTCGCCGTCCAGTGCGGAGTCGGGGCCTCGCTGCGGTCGGTGATGAAAAACATGTCCACGATGAGTAAAATGGCGCGTCTTGCGACCTCCCCCGACGAGATGCTGGTCGGTCTGGTCCGCGGCTGTTCGGCCAACAGTGCCACGCAGCTGCGCCAGCCGCATTTCTTTGCGTTCGGGGGCGCGATCGCCACGGCGCAGTGGCTGCGCATGGTGCGCGAGGGTCGGTTCGAGCTGCCGGCGGACGGCGGCAAGTTCCTCCAGACTGCCTGAAGAAGACCGTCACTCCTTAAGACCGTAACCAAAGAAACAATACTCATGCCCAGTCCCTCACACGACCAGACTCCCAGGGCGCTGATCTGCGGCTCGGTGGCGCTCGACACGATCATGGTGTTCGGCGACCGTTTCAAGAACCACATCCTGCCCGACAAGATCCACATGCTGAATGTGTCGTTCCTGGTGCCGCAGCTGCGGCGCGAGTACGGCGGCTGCGCGGGCAACATCGCTTATGGGCTGCGCCTGCTGGGCGATCAGGGCTATCCGATGGCCACGGTCGGCCGCGATTTCGGTCCCTACAAGGAGTGGATGGGCCACAACGGCGTGCCGATGGACTACATCAAGGTCATCGACGCCGAGCACACCGCGCAGGCCTTCATCACCACCGATCTGGAAGACAACCAGATCACCGCGTTTCACCCCGGGGCGATGCAGCTGTCGCACCTGAACCGGGTGGGCGACGCCGCCGGGATCACGGTCGGCATCGTGGCGCCGGACGGGCGCGACGGCATGATCCAGCACGCCGAGCAGTTTGCGGCGGCCGGCATTCCGTTCATCTTCGATCCGGGCCAGGGCCTGCCGATGTTCGGGGCCGAGGAGCTCACGCGCTTCGTCGAGCAGGCCACCTGGGTCGCGCTCAACGACTACGAGTGGCAGATGGTGCAGCAGAAGACCGGCTGGACCGTGCGCGACGTCACCGCGCGCGTCAAGGCGCTGATCGTCACCCGCGGCGCCAACGGCTCGATCATCCACACGCCGGACGGCGAGGTGGAGATTCCCAGCGCCAAGCCCGCCGCCGTGGTGGATCCGACCGGTTGCGGCGACGCCTACCGCGCCGGCGTGCTGCACGGGCTGATGCACGGGCTGGACTGGGAGAGCACCGGCCGGATCGCCTCGCTGATGGGCGCGATCAAGATCGAGACGCGCGGCACGCAGAACCACCGCTTCACCCGCGAGCAGTTCGAGCGGCGCCTGGCGGACAGCTTCGGCGGCGGCACGGCGGCGCGCAAGCGCACCGGCAGCTGACAGGGCGCCGATGACAGGTTGATATTGCTGATTACCACGGATCAAACGTCGACAACGCTACCACCAAACACATCTATCGCAGGATTACGCCAATGGCCAACGAATATCTGTTTACTTCCGAGTCGGTTTCCGAGGGTCATCCGGACAAAGTTGCCGACCAGATCTCGGACGGGATCCTCGACGCAATCCTGACGCAGGACAAATACTCCCGGGTGGGCGCGGAGACGTTGTGCAACACCGGGCTGGTGGTGCTGGCCGGCGAGATCACCTCCAAGGCGGTGGTCGACTACCAGACCGTGGCCCGTGAAACGCTCAAGAACATCGGCTACGACAACACCGACTACGGCATCGACTATCGCGGCTGCAGCGTGCTGGTCGCCTATGACAAGCAGTCCCCCGACATCGCCCAGGGCGTGGACGAGGGGCGCGGCCTGAACCTCGAACAGGGCGCCGGTGACCAGGGCATGATGTTCGGTTACGCCTGCACCGAGACCGCGGAGCTGATGCCGCTGCCGATTCACCTGGCCCACCGCCTGGTGGAGAAGCAGTCGCAACTGCGCAAGGCCGGCAAGCTCAAGTGGCTGCGGCCCGACGCGAAATCGCAGGTCACGATCCGCTACGTCGACGGCAAGCCGAAGGAAATCGACACGGTCGTGATCTCGACCCAGCATGCCCCGGACATCGAGCATGGCAAGCTGTCCGAGGCGGTGATCGAGGAGATCATCAAGCCGGTGCTGCCCAGGGAGATGCTTGGCAAGAACATCCGCTACCTGGTCAATCCGACCGGGCGTTTCGTGGTCGGCGGCCCGCAGGGCGACTGCGGCCTCACCGGGCGCAAGATCATCGTCGACACCTACGGCGGCGCGGCCCCGCACGGCGGCGGTGCCTTCTCCGGCAAGGATCCTTCCAAGGTCGACCGCTCGGCCGCCTATGCGGCGCGCTACGTCGCCAAGAACATCGTGGCGGCGGGGCTGGCCTCGCGCTGCCAGGTACAGGTGTCGTACGCGATCGGCGTCGCCAAGCCCACCAGCGTGATGGTGACCACGTTCGGGACCAGCAAACTCTCCGACGAGAAACTCGAGGAGCTGGTGCTCAAGCATTTCGACCTGCGCCCGAAGGGCATCATCCAGATGCTCGACCTGCTGCGCCCGATCTATCAGAAGACCGCGGCCTACGGTCACTTCGGCCGGGAAGATGCGGATTTCACCTGGGAGAAGACCGACCGGGCGCAGGCGCTCGCCGCCGACGCCGGGGTCAAGGCGCGCGCGGTCGGCTGACCGATTCCGCAAAACGCGCCTTACTAATACGTGGATGGAGATCAGATCAATGAACGCAGTACCGAAGTCCAGCGTCGGCAAAGATAAATATCGCGTCGCTGACATCAAGCTCGCCGACTGGGGACGCAAGGAAATCCGCATTGCGGAGACCGAGATGCCGGGCCTGATGGCGATCCGCGAGGAATACGCCGCGACCCAGCCGCTGCGCGGGGCGCGCATCAGCGGCTCGCTGCACATGACGATCCAGACCGCCGTGCTGATCGAGACGCTCCAGGCCCTCGGTGCGCAGGTGCGCTGGGCTTCCTGCAACATCTTCTCGACGCAGGATCATGCGGCGGCCGCGATCGCGGCCACCGGCACGGCGGTGTTCGCCTACAAGGGCGAGTCGCTGACCGAGTACTGGGAGTACACCCACCAGATCTTCACCTGGCCGGACGGCGCGCATTCGAACATGATCCTGGACGACGGTGGCGACGCGACGCTGCTGCTGCACCTGGGCGCCAGGGCGGAGAAGGACGCTTCCTTGATCGCCAAGCCGACCAGCGAGGAAGAAGAGTCGCTGTTCGCGAGCATCAAGGACACGCTCAAGCGCGATCCGACCTGGTACTCCACGCGCCTCAAGTCGATCAAGGGCGTGAGCGAGGAGACCACCACCGGCGTGAAGCGCCTGTACCAGATGGCCAAGACCGGCGAGCTGGCGTTCCCCGCGTTCAACGTCAACGACTCGGTCACCAAGTCCAAGTTCGACAACCTGTACGGCTGCCGCGAGTCGCTGGTCGACGGCATCAAGCGCGCCACCGACGTGATGGTGGCGGGCAAGATCGCGCTGGTGGCCGGTTACGGCGACGTCGGCAAGGGCTCGGCGCAGGCGCTGCGCGCGCTCTCGGCCCAGGTGTGGATCACCGAGATCGACCCGATCTGCGCGCTGCAGGCCGCGATGGAAGGCTATCGCGTCGTCACGATGGACTACGCGGCGGACAAGGCCGACATCTTCGTGACCGCCACCGGCAACTTCCATGTGATCACGCACGAGCACATGAAGCGCATGAAGGACCAGGCGATCGTCTGCAACATCGGCCACTTCGACAACGAGATCGAAGTCGCCGGGTTGAAGCAGTACCAGTGGGAGAACATCAAGCCGCAGGTCGATCACATCATTTTCCCGAACGGCAAGCGCATCATCCTGCTGGCCGAGGGACGGCTGGTGAACCTGGGCTGCGGCACCGGTCATCCGAGCTACGTGATGAGCTCCTCGTTCGCCAACCAGACGCTGGCGCAGATCGAGTTGTTCAGTGATACCGCGAAATATCCGGTGGGCGTCTACGTGTTGCCCAAGCACCTGGATGAAAAGGTGGCGCGGCTGCAGCTCAAGAAGCTCAACGCGCAGCTCACCGAACTGACGGAGGTCCAGGCGAACTACATCGGCGTGTCCAAGGCCGGTCCCTATAAGGCCGACCACTACCGGTATTGACGGACGGCCGCGGCGGCAGGCGTCGTCGCGACCCGTTTGATCCGACATCCGGCGCTCGGTTGACCGAGAGGCGTAGCTCATGTCAGAGACGATCAACGGGCCTGCCCGGGCGCGCAGTGCGTCCGGGGAGGCTGCGGCCCGGCCCGCGCGCGCGCCGAGCGGCGCCGTGGTCATGGACGGCGTGGCCGTGGCGGCCAAGGTGCGGCAGGAGGTCGAGCTGCAGGCACGCGAATTCGCGGTGCGGCGGGGACGAGCGCCGGGCCTGGCGGTCATACAGGTCGGCGAGGAGCGTGCATCCAGCGTCTACGTGCGCAACAAGCGCAAGTCGTGCCTGGAAGCGGGTATCGAGTCATTCGCGTACGACCTGCCGGAGCGCACCGGCGAGGCGCAGCTGCTCGCGCTGATCGGCGAGCTGAACCGCGACGAGCGAGTGGATGGCATCCTGGTGCAGCTGCCGCTGCCGGGCGGCCTGGGCGTCAACCGTATCATGGACGCGATCGACCCTGCCAAGGATGTCGACGGCTTCCATCCGGTCAATACCGGACTGCTCACGCAGCGGCGGCCGAAGCTGCGGCCGTGCACACCGTACGGCGTGATCCGTCTGGCCCAGGAATACGGCATCGCCCTGCCGGGCGTGAAGGCCACCGTGGTCGGCGACTCCAACATCGTTGGCCGGCCGATGGCGTTCGAGTTGCTCAACGCCGAGGCGACGGTGACGATCTGTCACATCCGCACCCGTGATCTGCAGGCCGAGGTGGAGCGGGCCGAATTGCTGGTATCGGCGGTCGGCAAGGCGGGCGTCATCCACGGCGACTGGATCCGCCCGGGCGCGGCGGTATTCGATGTGGGCATCAACTGGGGTCCGAACGGCAAGCTGGTGGGCGACGTGGAGTTCGAGCGCGCCGCGGCCAGAGCCGGGTGGATCACTCCGGTGCCGGGCGGCCTGGGACCGATGACCATCGCGATGCTGCTGTCGAACACGGTCGAGGCCGCGTTCGACCGCGCCGGACTGCGATAGTCAGGCCGCGTGAGCCCGTCTGAACGCCCGCCGGCGCGATCGTTTGACACCCCTTCTTCATTAGCGAGTCCATATCCATGAACAACGGCACCGTGACGGCGAAGGCAGCGCCCAAGGCAGCGCTCAAGACCGATTGGGATATCGCCAACGCCGCGCAGTTATGGCCGATCGCCCGGATTGCGCAGGAGCGGCTCGGCATCCCGCTGGAGGCGATCGAGCCCTACGGCCTGACCAAGGCGAAGATCGGCATGGCGTTCATCCGCCAGGCGCTGGCCAAGAAGGCCACCGGCAGGCTGGTGCTGGTCACCGCGATCAGTCCGACACCGGCCGGAGAAGGCAAGACCACCACCACGGTGGGGCTCGGCGATGCGCTCAATCGCATCGGCAAGAAGGCGGCGATCTGCCTGCGCGAGGCGAGCCTCGGGCCGTGCTTCGGCATGAAGGGCGGGGCGGCCGGTGGCGGCTATGCCCAGGTGGTGCCGATGGACGACATCAACCTGCATTTCACCGGTGACCTGCACGCGATCGGTGCGGCCAACAACCTGCTGGCGGCGCTGATCGACAACCATATCTACTGGGGCAACGCGCTCGACATCGACTCGCGCCGCGTCACCTGGCGGCGCTGCATGGACATGAACGATCGCGCGCTGCGCGAGATCGTCACCTCGCTCGGCGGGGCCAGCAACGGCTTTCCGCGCGAGAGCGGCTTCGATATCACCGCGGCCAGCGAGATCATGGCAATCCTGTGCCTGTCGACCTCGCTGGAGGATCTGCAGCGCCGGCTCGCTAACATCGTTCTGGGCTCGACCCGTGAGCGCAAGCCGGTGCGTGCCGGTGATCTGAAGGCGGAAGGGGCGCTGGTCGCACTGCTGAAGGATGCGCTCAAGCCCAACCTGGTACAGACGCTGGAGAACAATCCGGCGTTCGTGCACGGCGGCCCGTTCGCCAACATCGCGCATGGCTGCAACTCGGTGATCGCGACCTCGCTGGCGCTGCGGGTGGCCGACTACGTGGTGACGGAGAGCGGCTTCGGCGCGGATCTGGGCGCGGAGAAGTTCTTCGATATCAAGTGCCGCAAGGCGGGCCTGACGCCCGAAGTGGCCGTGGTCGTGGCCAGCGTGCGTGCGCTCAAGATGCACGGCGGGGTCGGCAAGAACGAGCTGGCCACCTCTAACGCGACCGCCGTCACCAAGGGGCTGGTCAACCTGCGGCGCCACCTGGAGAATCTCGCGCGCTTCGGCGTGCCCGCCGTGGTGTGCGTCAATCGCTTCGGCACCGACACCGAGGCCGAGTTGGCCGCGGTGGTCGACGGCTGCGCCGCGGTCGGCGTCAAGGCGGTGGTGTGCGAGCACTTCGCCCGCGGCGGCGCTGGCGCCGAGGATCTGGCACGCGCGGTGGTGGCGATCGTGGAGCAGGGCAAGGCCGATTTCAAGCCGCTGTATGCGCTCGAGTTGCCGCTGGCGAAGAAGATCGAGACCATCGCCATGCAGATCTACGGTGCCGGCGAGGTGGTTATCCCGAAGCCCGTGGCCGACCGGCTCAAGGAATTCGAGCAAATGGGCTTCGGCAACCTGCCGGTGTGCATGGCCAAGACGCAGTACAGCTTTTCGGCCGATCCGGAGCTGCGCGGCGCGCCGAGCGGCTTTGTGCTGCCGGTGCGCGAGGTGCGGCTGTCGGCCGGAGCGGAGTTCGTGGTGGTGATCTGCGGGGAGATCATGACGATGCCGGGCCTGCCGCGTGCGCCGTCGGCCGAGGGCATCAGCGTGAGTCCTGACGGGCTGATCTCCGGCCTGTCGTAAGGCCTGTCCCGGACAGCGGCAAGTGACCGACGCCGACGCCGCAGCCCCGGATGCCGCCCTGGAGGCTCGGCGCGCGATCATGGCGTGGCGACGCGAACAGCGCGCGGCGCTGCTCGGCGCGCGCCAGGGGATGGCGACGGCCGTGCACCGCGATGCCAGCCACACCATCGCAGAGCGGCTGCGCGCGCTGCTCGGCGCGCTGCAACCGCGGGTGCTGGCCGGCTACTGGCCGATCCGGCGTGAATTCAATCCGCTGCCGCTGCTGCATGAGTGTGACGCCAGCGGCGTGCAGGTTGCGTTGCCGGTGATCCGGGTGAAGAACGAGCCGCTGGAGTTCCGGCGGTGGACGCCGGATGCACCGATGCAGGTCGGCGTGTACGACATTCCCTATCCGGCCGACGGCGCCGTGGTGCAGCCCGATGCGCTGCTGATCCCAATGGTTGGCTTCGACGCGGCCGGCTACCGGCTGGGCTACGGCGGCGGCTACTACGACCGTACGGTCGCATCACTGCTGCCGCGGCCGTGCCTGATCGGCGTGTGCTTCGAGCTCTCGCGGATCGAGAGTATCCGACCGCTGGCACATGACATCCGCATGGATCATGTGGTCACCGAGGGCGCGGGACTGGAGCGGCGCTAGCGGCTCGCGGTGGCCGGCTCGGTTCCGCCCCTTCAGCGCCGCTGCAGCCGCATCATCAGCGGCTGCCGGGTACGCAGGTTTATCAGCGCTTCCAGCTGCATCGGCTGCCCCGGCGGGTAGATGAGCCGGTAGCGTCGTGCGATCTTGTACAGATGCACGCACATCTCGAACAGGGCCATCGACTCTCCAATGCAATGCCGCGGGCCGGCGGAGAAGGGCACATACGCGAACGGCGGCCGCTGCGCCTGCGGCGCGAATTCGGCCCGCTCGGGCCGGAACGACTCCGGCTCGCTCCAGAAGCGCGGATGGCGATGGATCAGGTAGGGGCTGAGCAGTACATCCACTCCCGTCGGGATCGCGAAGCCCGCGAGCAGGTCCGGGCCGAGAGTCTTGCGCGACAGCAGCCACACCGCCGGATACAGTCGTAGCGTTTCCTGCAGCACGCTGCGGGTGTAGGGCAGCGCCTCGGTCGCCGCCAGATCCGGCACGTCCTGCTCCGGCGCCGCGTCGAGCTCGGCGTGCAGCCGCGCGAGCGCTTCGGGGTGCTGGGACAGCAGGTACCAGGCCGAATTCAGGGTGCTCGCGGCGGTCTCGTGTCCGGCGATGATCAGCGTCATCACCTCATCGATCAGCGCGCGCTCACCCATCGGCTCGCCGGTGGCGCGGTGGCGCGCGCTCACCAGCATGCCGATGAAGTCGAAGTGCTCGGCGGTGTCGGTGCGGCGCCGCTCGGCCAGTTCGCCCACCAGCTTGCGCAGCTGCCGGAAGCGGTACGCGAAGGTCAGATCGCGCGCCGGGTCGCGGGTGATGATCTGAAACGGGTTGCCGCCCAGTTGCTCGGAGAGGCGGTCCAGATCGGAGCCGAACACGGCGCGCAGGATGACCTCCAGCGTCAGCTCGCTCATCTCGTCGGTGACGTTGATCAGCTCGCCCGCGGCCGCGCGCTGCTCCCAGCGCGCGAGCAGCTGCTCGTTGGCCGCGGCGATCACCGCTGCGAACTGTGTGATGACGCGCCGGTGGAACATCGGCTGCATCAGGTAGCGCTGCGAGCGCCAGAATTCGCCCTCGCTGGTGACCAGGCCGTTGCCCAGCAGCATCTTGACTCGGTCGAGGCCGAAGCCCTTGGTGTAGTTGGCGTGATTGGATACCAGCACGCGCCTGACGTCGTCCGGATGGTTGATGACGTAGGCGTAGCGGCGCCTTCCCGGGGAATACACCCGATAGATGTCGCCGAAGCGCGCGTTCAGCTCGCACATCCGTTCGAGCGAATCCTCGGCGTCGCCGATGTTGAAGGGGATCTCCGGCTCGGGGGGCTCGGAGGCGGCGGAGTCGCTCACGGACATCGCCGCAGGATACCGCATCCGCGCCCCGGCCCCGCATCCGCGCGCCGGCCGCCGGCCGCCGTGCCGGTGCGGCGACTTTGACGGGACGGGGCCGGTACCATTAGCCTTCCCGACCCTCATTGTCATGCCTGGTGCGGCCCGGTCGGGGCGATCGCGATCAGATGCTCAATTGTTCGGATCTAGGCCTGCGGCGCGGGCAGCGGCTGCTGTTCTCGGGCGCGACCTTCAATATATTTCGCGGCGAGAAGGTCGGCATCACCGGCGCCAATGGCTGCGGCAAATCGAGCCTGCTGTCATTGGTGCGTGCCGAGCTCACGCCGGACGCCGGCAGCCTCATCATGCCGCCGGGGCTGGCGCTGGCGTATGTGGCGCAGGAGCTGCCAGCCAACGACGCCGCCGCAATCGACATGGTGCTCGACGGCGATGCGCAGCTGCGCGAGCTGCAAGCGCGGCTGGCCGCCGCTGGAGCGCATCCCGGCGCCGGGCCCGGCGAGGCGGGGCCCGCCGGCGATTCCCAGGCCGGCGCGCAGCTGGCCGAGCTGCACGCCCGCTACGCGCAGATCGGCGGCTACGAGGCGCGTAGCCGCGCCGGACGGCTGATGGCCGGACTGGGGTTCGCCGCGGCGGACGAGCTGCAGCCGGTGTCGAGCTTCTCGGGCGGCTGGCGCGTGCGGCTGGCGCTGGCGCGGGCGCTGATGTGCCGTTCGGATCTGTTGCTGCTGGACGAGCCGACCAACCACCTGGACCTGGATGCAATCCTGTGGCTGGAGGGGTGGTTGCGCGGCTATCCCGGCACGCTGCTACTGATCACGCATGACCGCGAGTTCCTCGACCGGATCGCCGACCGGATTTTGCACATCGAGCACCAGCAGGTGCATGCCTACCGCGGCAACTATTCGGCATTCGAGCAGCAGCGTGCCAGCGAGCTGTCGCAGCAGGCGGCGCTGTACACGCGCCAGCAACGCGAGATCCGCCACATGGAGTCGTTCATCGAGCGCTTCCGCGCCAAGGCGAGCAAGGCACGCCAGGCTCAAAGCCGCCTCAAGGCGCTCGAGCGGCTGCGCCGCATCGCCCCGGCGCACGTCGACGTTGCGGTGGAGTTTGCATTCGCGATCCCCGACAAGCTGCCGCGGCCGCTGCTTTCGCTCGAGCGGCAAGCGGCCGGTTATGACGGCCGCGTGCTGATCAGCGGCGTGACCCTGACGCTCGCGCCGGGAGATCGGGTGGCGCTGCTGGGACGCAATGGTGCCGGCAAATCCACGGTCATGAAGCTGTTGGCCGGCGTGCTGCCGGTGCTGGCGGGCGAGCGGACCGCGGCGCGGGAACTGCGCATCGGCTACTTCGCGCAGCATCAGCTCGAGCAGCTGGACGGGACGCAGTCCGCGTTCGAGCATCTGCGCCGCTGCGATGCTGCCGCGGGCGGCCGTGCCGCCGAGCAGGGGCTGCGCGACTTCCTCGCCAGCTTCGGCTTCAGCGGCGAGCGCGTATTCGAGCCGGTCGCGCCGTACTCGGGCGGGGAGAAGGCGCGGCTGGTGCTGGCGTTGCTCGCCTACCAGCGGCCGAACCTGCTGCTGCTGGATGAACCGACCAACCATCTGGATCTGCAGATGCGCCAGGCGCTGGCGGTGGCGCTGCAGGACTATCCGGGCGCGGTCGTGCTGGTGTCGCACGATCGGCATCTGCTGCGTGTGGTCGCCGACCAGCTGCTGCTGGTGCATGCCGGTCAAGCGCTGCCGTTCGACGGTGACCTGGAAGACTATGCCGCCTGGTCGGCCGGCACCGCGCCGGTGCCGTCCGCCCCGGCACTTTCCGCCCCGCCAGCGCCCTGCGCGCCATCCGCCCCATCCGAATCGGCGCAGGGCCGCCGGCAGCGTCGGCAGGAGGGCGCCGAGCAACGCCGCCGTATCGCCCCGCTGCGCGCGACGATCGCGCAGCACGAGCGCGAGCTCGAGCGGCTGACGGCGGCGCGCGCGCTGACCGAGCAGGCGCTCTCGCAGCCGCAGCTGCACTCGGCCGCCGGCAAGCCGCGCCTGCTGCAGCTGCTGCAGGAGCAGGCGAGCCTCGTGCGCGCGATCGAGCAGGTCGAGGCCGCGTGGCTGGCGGCGAGCGAGCAGCTCGAAGCGGCCGAGGAGCGAGCGCCTGCCGATCCCCCTACAGCGCTTCGCTGACTGCTCTGATGGGGCGGGCGGCCCGGCGGCCCTAGCGTGTTGCGCCAGCGATGCCCCAGCCATATGACTTGATCGCGATTGGTTCGGGTGTGGCCGCTGCGGCGGCCGCCACGCGTTGCCGTGCAGCCGGCTGGCGCGTGGCGATCGTCGATCAGCTGCCGGTGGGCGGCACCTGCGCGCTGCGCGGCTGCGATCCGAAGAAGGTCCTGGTCGGGGCCTCGGAGGCCTTGGACGCCGTGCGGCGGCTGCGCGGCAGCGGCATCGGTGGCGGCGTGCCGGGGATCGACTGGCCGCAGCTGATGCGGTTCAAGCGCGGCTTCACCGACCCGGTGCCGGCCGAGCGCGAGCAGCACTGGACGCGCGCGGGTATCGAAGTGATGCACGGCCGGGCGCGCTTCGTTGGGCCGCGCACGCTCGACGTGGACGGCCGGAAGCTTCCGGCCCGCTTCATCCTGATCGCCGCCGGAGCGGTGCCGGCGCCGCTGGGCATCGACGGCGAGGAGCAGCTCGTCACCAGCACCGACTTCCTGGCGCTACCGGCGCTGCCGGCACGGGTGGCGCTGGTCGGCGGCGGTTACATCGCGGCGGAGTTCTCGCATCTGGCGGTACGCGCCGGCGCGCGGGTGACCGTCGTGCAGCGCCGCGAGCGCCTGTTGCCACAGTTCGACCCCGATCTGGTGGCGATGCTGACGCGCAAATCGACCGACCTGGGCATCGAGCTGCGCCTGGGCAGCCGCGTGCAGGGGCTGGAGCGCACGGCCGCGGGCTGCCGCCTGCGGCTCGAGCGCGACACCACGGCCGCCGCTGCCGGTGCCGCTACCGGTGCTGCGGCCGAGGTGGTTGCCGATCTGGCCGTGCACGCTGCTGGCCGCGTTCCAGACCTGGCTGGGCTCGATCTGGCCGCCGGCGGCGTGCAGCTCGAGCACGGGCGGTTGCAGCTCAACGAGTTCCTGCAGAGCCGCTCCAATCCGGCGGTCTACGCCGCCGGCGATGCCGCGAGCGACGGCGCGCCGCTGACGCCGGTGGCCTCCCACCACGCTCAGGTGATCGCCTCCAACCTGCTCGGCGGCAACCAGCTGCGTCCCAACTACCAGGGTGTGCCCAGCATCGTGTTCACCACTCCGCCGCTCGCGCGCGTGGGCCTGCTGGAGCAGCAGGCGGGAGAGCAGGGGCTGCACTGGCGCAGCCGTTGCGAGGATACCGCCGGCTGGTACACCGCGCGGCGCCTTGGGGAGGACTGTGCCGGCTTCAAGGTACTGGTGGAGGAGCCCTCCGGCCGCATCCTCGGCGCACATCTGCTCGGTCCGCAGGCCGACGAGGTGATCAACCTGTTCGCTCTGGCGATACGCAGCGCCATGACCGCCGAGCAGCTCAAGGGCGCCATCTTCGGCTATCCGACCGCGGCATCCGATATTCAGTACATGCTGTAGGAGCGGCCATGACCAAGCTGGTACGTTCGATTGGCAGTGCGCTGACCGGCGCCGTGACGGCGGCCAGCGTCCTGTATTACTTCGATGCCACCAGCGGGCGGCGTCGGCGCGCGCAGCTGGGCGCGCGCTCTGCCAGCGCCACGCATCACTTCGCGGCGCGCCTGCGGCTGGCCGGCAGGCACTTGGTGCATCGTGTCGGCGGGCTGAGGGCGCGCGCCGTGGCGGGCCTTGCGCTCGGCGGCCTCGATCCGATGGTGCTCACCGAGCGCGTGCGCGCCTGTCTCGGTCGCGTGGTATCGCATCCGGGTGCAATTCACGTGAGCGTCGAGCCGCCGCGGCGGGTGGTGCTGCGTGGGGCGGTGCTGGCGTGGGAGCACGAGCCGCTGCGTCGCGCGGTGGCGGCCGTCCACGGCGTGGGCGAGCTGATCGACGAGCTGGCGGTACATGAGTCGGCCGAGCACATCCCGGCGCTGCAGGGCGGCAGGGTGTGGCGGCCGCGCGAGCTGCCGCAGCAGCGCTGGTCGCCGGGCACGCGGCTGCTGGTGGCGCTGGCCGGAGGCGGATTGTTGTTCGGCGGCTCGCGCCGCCGCGGCGCCTGGGGGGCGGTCGGCGCGGCGGCCGGCAGCGCACTGCTGCTGCGTAGCGCGATCAATGCGCCGCTGGGTGAGTTCTCGCGCGGCCGTCACCGGCGCATCGAGGTCCGCAGGACGGTGCAGGTGCGCGCCCCGGTCGAGCGCGTATTCGCGACGCTGTGCGACTACCAGAGCCTGCCCCAGCGCCTGCGCCATCTGACCGAAGTGCGGCGGCAGCCGGATGGCAGCACCCGCTGGGTGGTGGCCGGGCCGCTGGGAACACCGATCCGGTGGGACGCGATCACCACGCAGATCGAATCCAACCGCCTGCTCGCCTGGCGCACCGTCGAGGGCTCGCCGGTGCGGCACTGGGGGATGCTGCGCTTCGAGCGCGTCCCTGCCGGTGATACGCGCGTGCACGTGTACCTGTGCTGCTACCCGCCGGCGGGGCGCCTGGGACACGCACTGGCCCGGGTGCTGGGCGCGGATCCGGGCAGTCAGTTCGAGCAGGCGCTCAGGCACCTGAAGCAGCTGCTGGAGAGCGCGGACGCGGCTGCCGCGCCGCAGCAAGGCGTTGACTTGGCAGGCGACGCTACCTAGAATCGCCGGCCTTTGTCGGTCCGGCCCAAGACTGCCTGACCGGAAAACAGCGATCCGAAGCGCCGGGCGCCCCCACCGGGGACGGCCCGGCGCGTTTCATCGCACCGCATCTTTAATATTGCTGGAGCGTGAATGGCCACTACAGGTCAGTTGATTCGTCAGCCCCGCCGGTCCCGGACCGAGAAGACCAAGGTTCCGGCCCTGGGCGCCTCGCCGCAGAAGCGCGGCGTGTGCACGCGCGTGTACACCACGACGCCGAAGAAGCCGAACTCGGCGCTGCGCAAGGTCGCCCGCGTGCGCCTGACCAACAGCTACGAAGTCAGCAGCTACATCGGCGGCGAAGGCCACAACCTGCAGGAGCACTCGGTGGTGCTGATTCGCGGCGGCCGCGTCAAGGACCTGCCGGGCGTGCGCTACCACACGGTGCGCGGCACGCTCGACTGCGCCGGGGTGAGCAACCGCAAGCAGGGCCGGTCCAAGTACGGCGCCAAGCGGCCAAAGCAATAACGCAGCGGTCGAGCCACAGACGCCGCAGCCACAGACAGATAGCAGAGGTATCGGAGCATGTCCCGTCGCGCCGCGGCCCCCAGCCGCACAATCCTGCCGGATCCGAAGTTCAACAGCGAGATGCTGGCGAAGTTCATGAACGTGGTCATGCACAGCGGCAAGAAGTCCGCCGCCGAGCAGATCCTCTACGGCGCCATCGAGCGCATCAGCGAGAAGACCGGACGAGCCGGTGCCGAGGCGATCGAGCTGCTGTCGCAGGCGCTGGACAACGTCAAGCCGGTGGTCGAGGTCAAGTCACGCCGTGTCGGCGGCGCGACCTACCAGGTGCCCGTCGAGGTGCGCTCGAGCCGCCGCCAGACGCTGGCTATGCGCTGGGTGATCGAGGCCGCGCGCGATCGCAGCGAGAAGTCGATGGCATTCCGCCTGGCGCACGAGCTGCTCGACGCGGCCGAGAACCGCGGCGCGGCGGTGCGCAAGCGTGAGGATACACATCGCATGGCCGAAGCCAACAAGGCGTTCGCGCATTACCGCTGGTGAGCGGATGAGCGTGCGGGGCGCAGCCGCACCCGGCCATCCGCCGGCCCGTTGGAGCGCGTTGCCGCGTTGATCGTAGTCGGTTCGGCCCAGTTGCGAGGAGCAGGAGTACATCGTGTCACGTGCGACGCCCATTGAGCGCTACCGGAACATCGGTATCTCGGCGCATATCGACGCCGGGAAGACCACGACGACCGAGCGCATCCTGTTCTACACCGGTGTGTCGCACAAGATCGGTGAAGTGCACGACGGCGCGGCCGTCATGGACTACATGGAACAGGAGCAGGAGCGCGGCATCACGATCACCTCGGCCGCCACCACCTGCTTCTGGAAGGGGATGGAGAACAACTTCCCCGAGCACCGCATCAACATCCTGGACACCCCCGGCCACGTCGACTTCACCATCGAGGTGGAGCGCTCGCTGCGTGTGCTCGACAGCGCCATCGCGCTGTTCGACTCGGTCGCCGGGGTGCAGCCGCAGTCCGAGACGGTGTGGCGGCAGATGAACCGCTACGCGGTGCCGCGTATCGCCTTCGTCAACAAGATGGACCGTGCCGGCGCGAATTTCCTGCGCTGCGTGGACATGATCCGCACCCGCCTGCGCGCCAACCCGGTGCCGATCCAGCTGCCGATCGGCGCCGAGGAGCACTTCGACGGCGTCATCGACCTGATCCGGATGAAGGCCATCTACTGGGACATGGAGACCCAGGGGATGAAGTTCGAGCACCGCGAGGTCCCGGCCGCGCTGGTAGAGGTGTGCCAGGAGCATCGCGCCAGGATGATCGAGGCGGCGGCCGAGGGCGATGAGGAGCTGCTGAACAAGTACCTCGAGGGCGGGCATCTCACCGAGGAGGAGATCAAGCGCGGGCTGCGCGCGCGCTCGATCAAGAACGAGATCGTGCTGTGCATGTGCGGCTCGGCGTTCAAGAACAAGGGCGTGCAGGCGCTGCTGGATGCGGTGATCGAGTTCATGCCCTCGCCGGTGGACATGCCCGACACCAAGGGCATCGACCAGCGCGGCGAGCCGATCACACGCAAGGCCGACGACGCTCAGCCGTTCGCCGCGCTGGCGTTCAAGATCCTGAACGATCCGTTCGTCGGCAACCTGACCTTCTTCCGCGTGTATTCGGGCGTGCTGAATTCGGGCGACACGGTGTTCGTGCCCGCCAAGGAACGCAAGGAGCGCATCGGACGGCTGTTGCAGATGCATGCCAACGAGCGCAACGAGATCAAGGAAGTGCGCGCGGGCGACATCGCCGCGGCGGTGGGCCTGAAGGACGTGATCACCGGCGATACGTTGTGTGACCTGGACAAGGTCATCATCCTGGAAAAGATGGTGATCCCGGTGCCGGTGATCCAGGTCGCGGTCGAGCCCAAGACCAAGGCGGACCAGGAAAAGATGGGCGCGGCGCTGCAGCGCCTGGCGAAGGAAGACCCCTCGTTCCGCGTCTCGACCGACGAGGAGTCGGGCCAGACGCTGATCGCCGGCATGGGCGAGCTGCACCTGGAGATCATCGTCGACCGCATGAAGCGCGAGTTCAAGGTCGAGGCCAATGTCGGCAAGCCGATGGTTGCCTATCGCGAGACCATCCGCGGCACGGTCGAGTCCGAGGGCAAGCACGTCAAGCAATCCGGCGGCCGCGGCCAGTACGGCCACGTGTGGCTCAAGCTCGAGCCGAACGCGACGGGCAAGGGAGTGGACTTCGTCAACGGCATCGTCGGCGGCTCGGTGCCGCGCGAATTCATTCCGGCCGTGGAAAAGGGCGTGAAAGAGGCGTGCGACACCGGCGTGGTGGCCGGCTACCCGGTGGTGGACGTCAAGGTCACGCTGTTCGACGGCTCCTACCACGACGTCGACTCGGATGAGATCTCGTTTCGCATGGCGGCGATCTTCGGTTTCAAGGACGGCTTCCGCCGTGCCAAGCCGGTGATCCTCGAGCCGATCATGAAGATCGAGGTGGTCACTCCTGAGGAGTACATGGGCGATGTGATCGGCGATCTGAACCGCCGCCGCGGCCAGATCCAGGGCATGGAGGACACGCCGGCCGGCAAGACCGTGCTGGCCGAAGTGCCGCTGGCAGAGATGTTCGGTTACGCGACGACCGTGCGCTCGATGAGCCAGGGGCGTGCGACCTTCACGATGGAATTCTCCAAGTACATGGAGGTCCCGGCGAACATCGCCGAGACCATCATCAAGAAATAGGTAGAGCGGGTATGTCCAAGGAAAAATTCGAACGCAACAAGCCGCACGTGAACGTGGGGACGATCGGGCATGTGGATCATGGCAAGACGACGCTGACGGCGGCGCTGACGAAGGTGATGGCGCAGATGAACGGCGGCACATTCACCGC
>DATAWM010000010.1:0-27929 GCA_036267195.1 Steroidobacteraceae bacterium | reverse complement strand
TGTAAACCGGCGTGCAATTCTGACCAGGATCGGGGTGTAACCGGCGTCCAAAATTGACCACCCTGTACCCTGCGAGGCTGAGAAGGCCGAGCAGGGAGAACTGGGGTGCTATGCGTGGAGACGATCGGCAAGATCCGCCGTCGGCGGCTGGTGCAGGGGGAGTCGATCAGCGCGATTGCGCGCGATCTGCAGCTCTCGCGCAACACGGTGAAGCGGGCGCTGCGCTTTGAGGGCGAGGCGTTCGAGTATCGGCGATCGCGCCAGCCGCGTCCGCGGCTGGGGCCGTACCTGCAGACGCTGGAGGGCTGGCTGGAGGCCGAGGAGCAGCTGCCGGCACGGGAGCGGCGGACAGCGCAGCGGCTGTACGAAGCGCTGTGCCTGGAGGGGTATACCGGGGCCGTCGATGCCGTGCGCCGGCACCAGCGGCAATTTGAGCGCCGCCGTCACTCCAGTGCCACGGCGTTTATCCCCCAGACCTTCGCGTCGGGGGAGGCCTACCAGTTCGACTTCAGCCATGAGCATGTCGAAATCGGCGGCGTTGATCAGCTCGTAAAAGTCGCGCACGTGCGGCTGTGTTACAGCCGCGCGTTCTTCCTGGTGGCCTACCCACGCGAGAGCCAGGAGATGGTGTTTGACGCGCATGGCAGGGCGTTCGAGTTCCTCGGAGGGGTGCCGCGCCGCGGGATTTACGACAACATGAAGACCGCCGTCGATACGATCTTCGTCGGACGGGATCGACGGTACAACCGCCGCTTCCTGGTGATGTGCAATCACTATCTGGTGGAGCCGACCGCCTGCACGCCGGCCTCGGGCTGGGAGAAGGGCCAGGTCGAGAACCAGGTCGGCAACGTGCGCGAGTGGCTGTTCACGCCGAAGCTGCGCTTCGGCAGTCTTGCGGAACTGAACGAGCATCTGGCGGCGTGTTGCCTGCAGCTGGCCCGGGAACGCAATCATCCCGACCAGCCAACCCGCAAAGTGGCTGAGCTGTGGGATGAGGAGCGCGCCGACCTGCGCGCCATGCCAGTGCCGTTTGACGGCTTTGCCGAGAAATCCGGCCGTATCTCCTCGACCTGTCTGGTGTCCTTCGAACGCAACCGCTACAGCGTCGAATGCCGGTATGTGGGTCAGGTGGCCTGCGTGCGCGCCTATGCCGAGCGGATCATCGTGGTCTGCGGCGGGCAGGTGATCGGCGAGCACCCGCGCTGCTTCGAGCGCGGTCGCACGCTCTACAACCCCTGGCACTACGTCGCTGCGCTCGAGCGCAAACCCGGTGCGCTGCGCAACGGGGCGCCGTTCAAGGACTGGAATTTGCCGTCCTGTATGACGCGGCTGCGCGAGAAACTGGCCCGGCATGCCGATGGCGACCGGCAGTTCGTCGAAATCCTCACCATGGTCGCGATCTACGGCATCGACGCCGTCGATGAGGCTTGTGCGGCGGCTCTCGATGAGCAGGTGGCCAGCAGCGCGCACGTCGTGAACCTGCTGCATCGGGCGGCTGCGCCGCCCCGAGCGCCGGTGCTGCAGGTGCCCGAGGCGCTGAAGCTCATCACCGAACCGGCCGCCAACTGCGATCGCTATGACCTGTTGCTGCGGATGCGACCGGCCATAGACCTCTCGATCATCTTACCCGTCAACCCTCACCCACTGGAGAATGCCGATGCAAGCCCAACTGACCGAACAACTCAAATCGCTACGCCTGCGCGGTATGGCCAGCGCCCTGGAGGAGAGCCTGACGTCCCTGAGCCAGAAGAAGCTGGCTCCGACCACGTGGTTGGGGCAGCTGCTGGCCGCTGAGCTGGCTGACCGCCAGGCGCGATCGTACGAATACCAGCTGCGCCAAGCGCGCTTGCCGATGCCGCGCGACCTCGACAGCTTCAACTTCCGCGAATCGGCCGTGGATGAGACGCGCCTGCGCCAGCTGCACACAGGTGAATATATGGCCACCGCGCGCAACATCGTGTTCGTCGGCGGCACGGGCACCGGCAAGACGCATCTGGCCACGGCACTGGCCCGCCAAGCGGTCCTGCAGGGCAAACGCGCCCGGTTCTACAGCGTCGTAGATCTGGTCAATCAGCTCGATGCTGAGAAACGCGAAGGGCATGCCGGGCGGCTGGCCACGCGGCTGCTGCACCATGACGCCATCGTGCTCGACGAGCTGGGTTACTTGCCCTTCGCGCAGGACGGCGGCGCCCTGCTGTTCCACCTGATCAGCAAGCTCTACGAGCGCGTCTCGCTGATCGTGACCACCAACCTGACGTTCGGCGAATGGAGCAGCGTGTTCGGGGATGCCAAGATGACCACCGCGTTGCTCGACCGGCTCACCCATCGTTGCGACATCCTCGAGACCGGCAATGACAGTTACCGGTTCAAGAAGCGCAGCTGACCGATCCCCTGCCGGCTCAAAACCACAGCACGGAACCCGATCCATCTGCCGCTGACGCGGCAGACCGCGCTGCGGCTAGAGCCATCAAATGTAGACGCAGAAAATCAGAAAACCCGATCCCAAAAACCCCATCACCCCTGGTCAATGTTCGGCGCCGGTAGGTGGTCAGTCTTGGACGCCGGTTGACAGTTCGGCGTCACACTTTGAGGTGAGTGGTGGTGCAGGCGGCAAGCCGCGCGTAGCACACGTCCATTTCTACCCTCGCTCCGCCGCTGTCTATCTAGGTGCGGGTACAGACGCGGGTACGATCTTTCGAAACACTGTGCGAAATTACTTCTGGTAGATACACTTAGACACGCCAATCCAGTGCCTATCTCCATCAATAAAATCAGCCGGTTATGTGCGTAATCGGCGCTGCCGTCGGTGTAGCTGATGGCGGCAAGTCCATAGCATGTCCGCGGCAGGCGGTTTTGGATGTAGCCGCGCGGACAGCCCCGCCATTATTCCTTGCTCCGGACAAAGACGCCGAAGGTATTGAACTCCGGCGCTTCTGGCGAAACGCCAGTTGGCTCCGCGTCCCGCGGCTCCGTGGCGCTCGACGCTACGGCAGCGCACACCGCAGCCACTGGTCATTGTCGTCACAGTACCAATTGCTGGTGTCCCGTATGTCCCCCGCCTCATCGTACCGATTGAGTTCCAGCAATGGCTTGCCCCGCGTCAGCGGCATCTCGGCGACAAATAGCCAATGCCGGTCGCGCCCGTCGGTCCAGCACCCCCAGCTTTGCCCGACGTGTGTTGCCATTCTGGCGATCTGTCGTAACCCGGCTGGTAGCTTGTCGGGCTCGCGAATGGGATACGCATCCGCGGGAAGTATGCTCAGCTGCATCACAATTGAATACAGCAGCGTGTCGAGATACGACGGCTGCTGCATGCTGCGAAGCGTGAGCGTTCTCATACACTCCCATGATAGCGGCCGAGCGCGCTGAGGCGTGAGAAGTCGGCTCGGTAGCAGTTCGCAATAACCCTCAGTTCAATCGATGTAGGACGTTTCCTAGCGGCGTCGCTCCCGCAAAGTACGCATCAGGCCCCCAGTGTACGCTGCGGACAGCGGGGGCGTTGCTTTCTGAAGGCAGTCGCCGACGGTCCGGGGCTATGATTGGCGCTGACCCTGTTACCCAAGCCAGGAGACCCCCGCATGATCGCGCATACGACCCTGCCAGTCAGCGACTATCTGCGCGCCAAGCGCTTCTACGCCTCCGCGCTGAAGCCGTTGGGCTACACCAATAATATGGAATACGGTGAGAGCGCCGGCTTTAACGACGGCAAGGACACCGACTTTTGGATCCGCCGTGAACAAACCATCGTGCCACTGCACCTCGCGTTCGAGGCGCGCAGCAGCGATGAAGTGAAGGCGTTCCATGAAGCGGCGCTCGCGGCCGGCGGCCGGGACAACGGCGGTCCCGGCTATCGCGATTACTGGCCGGGCTACTATGCGGCCTTCGTGCATGACCCGGATGGGCACAACGTCGAGGCGGTCTGGTACGACTACAGCAAGGCGAAGTAGTTCAGCCGAAGCAGGCAGGGGGCGGCATGATCGATCATCCTGACCGGCGGGGTTCCGGCTACGAGTGGCAGGCAACGCTGCTGCTGGCGCTGGGCTTCGGACTGGTGGCGCTGGACCGCTGGATCGTCGTCCCACTGTGGCCGTTGATCGCACACGATCTGCATCTCAATTACCAGGATCAGGGTACTGTCGTCGGTGTTCTGGCGCTGGCCTGGGGCGTGTTCGCTGTCATCTTCGGTCGGGTCTCGGACGGTCTGGGGCGCCGGCGAGTGCTTATCCCGGCGGTGATTCTGTTCTCCGTGCTGTGCGGTCTCACGGGCGTGTCCGCGGGCCTCGGCATGCTGATAGCCCTCAGGGTGCTCATGGGCAGCACCGAGGGCGCCTTCACCCCCGCGGCCGTGGCTGCTGTCGCCGAAGCCTCCAGGGACGAGCGGCGAGGTCTCAATCAAGGGTTCATGCTGAGCACCTTCCCCCTGTTCGGGCTCGGGTTTGGTCCGATCCTGGCAACCCAGCTGCTGAGCGTGCTGCCTTCGTGGCGATGGATTTTTCTGGTCGTGGCGCTCCCCGGATTGATCGTTGCCTTCCTGGTGTTCCGACTGATACGTGAGCCGAGCCACCTGTCGGCCGCAGAACCCCAGTCGGCTGCAGGAGCGGTGCCCGCCGCGACTATCCGCTGGACCCAGGCGCTCGGCCGCCATAACGTCATCGTGGGAGTGCTGGCCACCTGCGCCTGCATGGTGGGAGTGTTCACGCTCAGCGGCATGATATCGAGCTATCTGACCGATGCCGTGCACCTGTCGTTGGCGCAGATGGGTTTCGTCACTTCGGCGATCGGGTTCGGCGGCTTCTTCGGCGAATTCATGCTGCCGGGGTTATCTGACTACATCGGCCGGCGGTGGGCCGCGGTCCTCGCGTTCGTGCTCGCGTTCGCGGCCCTGTTCGTATTCTCGCGTACCGGACAACAACTCTGGACCTTGTTTGCACTTTTGTTCATCTGCACTTTCTTCTGCTTCGGCCTGCTGGCCCTGTACACGGGGCCGGTCGCCAGCGAGGCCGTACCGCCGGCGCTCATCGCCTCGGCCATCGGCCTGGTGTCCGGTATCGGGGAGATATTCGGTGGCGGAGTGGGCCCGGCCCTGGGGGGCTACGTCGCGCAGCACTACGGCATCGCCAGAATGTTGAACGTGGCAATGGCGGGCCTGGCCGCAGGCGCGCTGCTCAGCCTTTTTCTGCGCGAGACCGCGCCGCGTTTCACCAGCGCTTCGAGGAAGGAGAAGGAGCCTGGGGGCCGGCGCTACTTGGCGCGGCCCTGATAGCCCTGCGCCTCCATCGGGATGCTCACGAGCTCCATGCGTGCAAACAGGCCGGCGATGCCGATAGAGAAGTTGGGCTTGTTGGTGCGCACCTCCTCCACCGCGAACAGCGTTTTCTTGTCCTTGCCGCTGAAGGTGACGGCGATCAGATTGAGCGGGGCGGGGATGGTGCCGAGCACCTGACCCTGCGGCGAGATCACGCGTACGCCAGGATAACCGGTGACGTACAGATTGCCGTTGGAGTCCACGGCCATGCCGTCGCCGCCGCCGCCGGGCAGCATGGCGAGCGTGCGCTGATTGGTCAGCGCGCCGTTCGGCTGCACGTCGAGGGCAACGACGGAGCCGGCATTATTGGCACCGCCATTGGTGACGTACAGCGTCTTCTCGTCGGGCGAGAGCGCGATGCCGTTGGTGCGCAGGTCCGTACCGTATTGGGTCACGGTGCCGTCGGGCGCGGCGTAAAACAGGCCGCCATTGGGCGGCCCGCCCATCGTGAAGTACGCCCCGCCGTTGGAGGGCGCCGCGAGGTCGTTCAGTACCCCGCCGATGCAGTCCAGTGGGCCGCCCATGTAGCGGTCGGCCAGTACCTTGTGTTGGGGCGCAAGCTCCCAGATCGAGGCGCGCAAGCCGCGCTCGACGATGAACAGCTGCCCCATCTTGTTCTCGGAGAGCGCGCCGCCGGTATCGGTGTCCTGGTAGACCACCGTGTGGCGGCCGTTCGGCATCAGCTTGACTACGTCACTGTCGTTGTTCCGGGCGATCAGGATGCCGCCGTCGGGCGTGGCGATGATGCCGTCGGCATCGTCGCCGGGCACACTCCAGAGGACCTTCCAGCGCGCGCCAGCCTTGACGATGCCGGGGATCGCGGTGATCCGATAGGGCACGGGCTTGGGCGCATGACCAAACCTGCCAGCAAAAGCGGCGAGATTCAGCGGCGGCGGCGGCTTGACCGCCTTGCATTCGGTCTGGAGGACCTGGGGCTCGCGCGCGTCGGTGGCGGCCTGTATCCCGGGACCCTCGGGCGGCGCGGCCGCTGCAAGGGCAGTGGCGGCACCGAACAGACCCAAGGCAACGATCAGCAAGCTGTTTGGCTTCATCATTCTTCCCCAGAGCGGCGTAGGCGCGTAGATGCAGTTCTGCTGGCCGGTACGAGCTTGCCTGGCAACCGCCTGCGAGACGAATGTGGGCGGCGCCTAAACGAAGGACGCAGCTTCGCCAGCGGCCGCCGAGTTTACACCAATTGAAATTCCCACAAGATCGATTGGCGAGCGGGTCTCGAAGGAGCGGCCGATCGCACTGTGACGTGTTGTTCGGACACGCGGCTTCGGTCGCTGCAAGCCATTGCTGAGTCGCAGCTTCGCGACCTACGGTGCAGCGAGCGCACTGATTGTGACGTGGTATCCGTCCGGATCCCGAAGTGAAAACTCCTTGGTTTCAGTACTCGGGTTGACGTGAGGCTCCTCCTCGAATCGGCGGATGAGAGCGCGGGCCCTCTTTAGCGCCATGTCGAAATCATCGACACGAAAAAACAACAGGAGCCCGTTTCCAGGTAACGCCTTGTCCGGGCTCGTCAAGGACGGGTGATCGTGCGAGCCCCACTGGTGCAGACATAGCAACACGGGTCCATCCGAATCACGGATCTGCCCCCAGTCGTCATGGCTTGGAGGCGTTTCGGGCTGCCCGAAGAGTGACTGGTACCATTTGAAGCTGGCCGCAACGTCTTTGACGCCGACGATGGTCCATGTGCGCTTCATGGTGCTTCCGGCATAGGTTCAACGGGTAATCAGACGCCTCCCGACAGTCTAATCAGGAGGGCATTTGAGAGCAACCGGTGTTTGCGACCTCTGTCGGCGGGCGGATATGCTGCCCAAGAAGGCGCTACCGCTCTAATCCGGTCGCACAAAATCCACCTCAGGCAGGATGGAGTCATGGGATTTATGCCGCTTGACAGCTATTCCAAACGATCAAAGTCGGTCATGTGTCCAACTGTGGTGCTGGTTGCGATCAATTTCGTTGCTTTCATCGCCGGCAGTCTTTACCTCGGCGGCGACGCCTTGAACGGCTTTGCCCGAGCGGGTCATTATTTCTTATGTGCTCACGGCAGTTGTAATGGTATCGATGCGGGTGTGGAAGTATAGCTATTGGCATTCGATCTGTGCGTTGGGCGGGATATTGCTGGTCCTAATTGAAGCTGCTGTCTTTGTTTACAGCGGCGATATCAAGTTTTCTGGCCGCCAACGGCGATGAAGGCACCGGAAATTCCGATTGCGAAGACGGTGGTCGCTCGCGAAAAGAATCGCCTGGCTTTCACGCGCGCGCGGTTACGGCCGGATTTGGCCGGTGGTGAACGATTTCCTTACGGAATCTCAATTGCGACCATGCAACCGCCGCAGCAGCCGGCGGTCGTGTTTGTTCGGGCGGTCGTCGGGTCTGGGCGCAAGGCCGGCGGCCACTTTCATACGGGCAGCGAAATCCTCACGACGCCGCTTGCTCGCGGGTGTTTCGTCATAACATCGTGCCGCGTCGCTCGCCGGACCACGACGCAGCGGTAGTGCGGCCACCACGCATTCGAACGCAACGGCGCCGCGGGTAAAAGTTACGGTGTCTCCGGGTTTGACCCCGTGGGAGGGCCTCACGCGCTCGCCATTGAGGTGCACTATGCCGCCACTGACCGCATCGGTCGCGGCGGACCGGGACCTAAATAGTCTGACCGAGAACAGCCAGCGGTCGATCCGCATGGCGCCGGGAGCCTGTGCAGGTGCATTCATGGCCGACGGAATGTAATTGATGTCTCGCTTTCGGCGCATTGCCTTGATACCGTCTGTCCTAGTGCTGGTCTGTCGAGAGTCGGGCGGCTTGAGCAATCAGGTAGTTGCGTTCGGGGATACTCGTCGTACGGTCCGCTGCCGCGCGATACTGCGAAATCGCGACCGTATGATCACCGATCATCTCGTACAGATGTGCGCGAACGGCGGCCAGCCGATAATGGCCGGCGAGCCGCTCATCAGCGTCCAGCGTTGCAAGCAATTGGAGCCCCGCGCCGGGGCCGTGCAGCACATGCAGGACGGACCCCGACCGGTCGGTCCGCTCGCGCACGGCGGGCATCTCGAATGGAACCCCGGAATCCTTGATGCGCTGCTTGGCCCGACTGATCCGCTGCGCCATGGTCGCTTCGGGAACCAGAAACGTGTTCGCAATCTCGGCGGTCGTGAGTCCGCCAACGGCGCGTAGCGTGAGCGCGATGGCCGATGCCGGAGTGAGCGTCGGATGACAGCACATGAACACGGCTTTACTCCTGCTTTGCCGCGATGTGAACCGTGGTGGACGAACGGCCGGCGTGGGAGCTCTCGGGGGGCACCCTTCATTGCGCTTGGGGCGAGCGCACCACCAGGACGGCATTGGTACCGCCGAAGGCAAAGGAGTTTGACATCACGGTGCGCACGCTGACGTCGTGGCGGGCCCGGTTCGGGACATAGTCGAGATCGCAGTCGGGGGCGGGAACCTGCAGGTGCATGGTGGGCAACAAGACGCTGTGCTGCATCGACAGCAGGCAAAGCGCCAGTTCCAGCGCACCACTGGCGCCCAGCAGATGTCCATGGATCGCCTTGGTGGCGCTGATGGGAATCCGGTAGGCATCGGTGCCGAAGACCTGCTTGATCGCTGCCGTCTCCACGGCATCATTGGCCACGGTGCCGGTCCCGTGGGCGTTGATCGAATCGACCGAGTCAGGCAGGCAGGCGGCCGCCAGCAGTGCGGCGCGCATCGCGGCGGCCTGGCCCGCGACCGTGGGGCGGGTGATGTGGGCGGTGTCGGTGGCCAGTCCGTAACCCGCCAGCTCCCCATGCATCGGCGCACCGCGCGCGCTCGCACGTTCCCAGTCTTCCAGGATCAGCAGCGCGGCGCCTTCACCCAGCACCATGCCGCTGCGATTCGCGGCGAACGGCTTGCAGGACGTAGCGGCATCAGTCGGATCCTCGCTGGCGAGCGTATGCAGCGCCTCCCACGCCTTGAGCGCGCCGAATGAGAGAGGCGCCTCGGCGCCGCCCGCGATTGCGACATCCAGCTCGCCGTTGCGCAGCCGCAGCCATGCCTCCCCGATCGACACCGCCGAGGACGAACAGGCCGTGGAGTAGGTCAGGTTCGGTCCCGTCACATCGTTTTCGATGCCGATCCAGGCCGCCGGCGCGTTGGTCATCCCCATCAGGACCGTGAACGGCTTGAGGCGGTCTGTTTGCTCCGCGTAGAGCGCGTGGTAGCCCTCGTCTGTCGTCTGTGAGCCGCCCATGCCGGTTCCGATGAAGATCCCCACGCGGCTGCGGTCGACCCCTGCAAGCTCCAGGCGCGCATCGCCGATCGCCTGCCGTGCGGCCACGATTGCGAGCTGGCTTACACGATCCAGCATCCGTAGCTTCGGCGGCTCGAAATGCTGCTCGCCGCTGAAATCGGTGCACGCACCGAGCGGGGATCGCATCCGCGCGGACCACGGCCGCTCGAGGCGGCGGATGGCCGAGCGGCCCGCGACCGCGTTTGCAACCAGTTCGGCCGCGGTGTTTCCCAGCGGCGAGACGACCCCGATCCCGGTGACGGCGACGCGGCGGCTCATGGCGGCGGTCGGGGCGGGGAGTCCGGCACAGCGGCTGGCGTACCCGGCGCGCCCGTCCCGGCCTGCAGCAGCCCGTCGATGTAGCGGACCGCCTCCGAAACGGTCGCAAGCAAAGGCGCGTCCGCGGGCAATTGCAGCTTGAATTCATCCTCGATGAAGAACAGCAGCTCCACCATTCCCAGTGAATCGATGCCTAGCTGCTCCAGCGGCTCGTCAGGTGCAATGCGCGTGGCATCCAGTTTGTAATGCTTCACCAGAATGTCCGTCAGACGCTCGAGCGTCGTCATAGGCGATGCTCCGCGCATCGGACCTTGCCACTCCAGCGGGCGCCATGTGTCAGTACGCCGCCCACGCGACGCATGACCGGCATCAGGCACGACATCAGCACAGGGTGCATCGCCGCCTGTGCGAACCAGGCAGCCAGCCGGATGCGGGAGCGGAACTGCTCGTGCCACTCGATTGCATAGCGGTGGTGGATCTCGCGCTGCCGCCGCTGTGCGCCGATACCGTGCCCCAGTACGTCCCGGCACGGTATCAGCCGCTCGCACAACAGCCACGCTGATTGAATCGCCATGCTGATGCCCTCGCCGATGATCGGGTGTGCCTCGCCGGCCGCGTTGCCGATCAGGAAGGCACCGGTACCAGTGCGCGACAAGCGTACTCCCGGCCGCAGCGGGCCGGCGGCGAGCCACCGGCCGGCCAGAGCTGCGCCGGTCAGGGCATTGCGGACGCCCGCACATTCCTGCCTCAAGACCGCCTCCACGACCCCACCGGCCCGGCTACCTGGGGACGCCTGTCTGCAGGCCTGCAGGCGATCGACGCGAATGCAGCAGGCCAGGGTGGTGACGCCGTGGTCCGCCACGACCATGCCGCCATATCCACCGCGGAATGACACGACCGGCAACACGCCCGCCTGCAGGCGTACGTTGACGAAGTTCGCCTTAAACGCCAGCAGGTCGCCGGCGTGCCGCGTAGTGCGCCGGTGCCCCCGCTCCGCGGGCAGCGGTTCCCAGGATCCATGCGCGGCGATCGCGACGGGCGCTCGGAGCGTGGCCGGTTCCTGTGGGTCGCTGCAGAGCAGGTCGCAGCGGAAATCGCCGGCCTGCCCCGACAGCGACAGCGCGGTGCACGGTTGCAGCACGACGGCCCCGCACGCGCGGGCCCGTTGCAACAGCAGCGCATCCAGGTGCTCGCGCCCGAGCGCTCGTCCCCAGGGATGCGGGCCGGCGGCGGCAGGTAGTGAGGCGTTGATCGATTGGTTACCGCACCACAGTGCCACGCGCCGCAGCTCCGGTCCCGCTGCAGCAGTAAATGCGTCGCCGATGCCGAGCGCGTCCAGCAGCGGCAGATTACTGGCCGCGATGCATTCACCGCAGACCTTGCGGCGCGGAAAGCGCTGCTTTTCGAGCAACGCGACCGACCATCCCGCCTGCGCCAGCAGGATCGCCGCGGTCGATCCTGCCGGACCGGCACCGATGATGATCGCATCGAAACGGGTCTGCATCAGGCGGGCCCGGCCGCAAGACGCCGGGCGCGGAACAGGTGGCAGAACAGCCCCGCACGCCGCTCCTGTAGCCGCCACTCACGGTGTTCGTCCGGCCACACCGCCGAAAGCTCGTGCGCGCGAAATCCGGCGTGCACGCTCAGCACCGCATCATGCCGCGTCAGCGCGCTTGCGCCGATCGCGCCCGTCAGATGGCTGCCGATGAGCGCTACGATGGCACGGCGCGGTTCGCAGGCGGCAAACAGCGTGCAGCGGGCGCGGATACCCGACAGCAGTGCCGGCAGCTGCGCCGCGGAAAAGTGATGCAGGAACAGATTGGTCACGATCACATCCCACTGCGGGAAGGGATCGGAACTCGTCGGCGCAGAGCACCAGTCGAGCACGTCGAGCGCCAGCGTCTGCAACGACCAGCCCAGCTTGGCGTAGGCCGCGCGGGTGGCGGTCTCGAGCAGCGACTGGCGGTCGAGCAACGTCAGCTCGACGGCGGGCCACGACGGCGCCATCCGCTGAGCAATGCGCAACATCAGGCTGCCGTCGCCGGCGCCGAGCTCCAGCACACGCAGTGTCCGGTCGTGCCCCTCGGCGGCCGGCTGCATGGCCCGCATCAGTATCGAGCGCGTGCCCATGAAGCGGTTGACCCGGCGCAGGTCGCGTCGCGCACGGCGTGCATGCGGGTCGTTCTCCGCAAGCCCGTCGAGGATTTCATGTGTCACCGTCCTCGGAAGCATCACGGGCGCCCCAGGGGCTTGCGCGAGCGCGTGCGTGCGGCGCGCGGCATCAGGCGACCTGCAACAGCGCGCCGTGACAGCTGAACCCAGCGCCGAAGGAGGATAACCACCACCATCCGCCCGGGGCGCCGTCGGCCAGAGCCGCCTGTAGTACGAAATATACGAATGCACTGGAGAGATTGCCGTATTCGCGCAGTATCGCGGCGCTGTAGGCGAAGCTCGAGGCTTGCAGTCCCAGCTGCCGCTGCATCGCCAGCAACACGTCGCGTCCGCCTGCGTGCACGATCCAGGCGCTTATCTGCGAGGTCGAAAGCCCGGCACGCTGCAACACCGCTACCAGCACCCGATGGACATATTCAGCGGCCAATCGGGGTACTGCGGGGGTGAGGATATTGCGCAGCATGCCCTGACGCTGCTCGAACCGCAGCGCATTTCGATTGAGCGGCTCGGTGAGTGATTCGCCATCGATCCAGGCGATGCGACGTTGATGTGCATCCGCGGTGTCGGAGAGCACCGCTGCACCGGCGCCGTCGCCGAACAGGCAGGCGCTCACCAGTACGCCCGGGTCGTTGTCGAGATACATTGCGGCGCTGCTGACCTCCACACAGACCGACAGTACGTTCCGGCACTGCCCGGAGCGCAGCAACGCTTCCCCGAGCCGCATGTTCGGCAATGCGGCGGCACAGCCCTGCCCGACCAGATCGAACGCCTGTACGTTGGACTTCAGGCCGAGCTGTTCGATGACGTAGCCGGACAGGCCGGGGCACAAATAGCCGGTGCAGGTGCTCACCACGACGGCGTCGATATCACTGCTGCCTCGCCCGGCGTTCTCCAGGGCGCGGGTGCCGGCGCGGGCAGCCAGCTCGGGGGCCGTGGCAAGAAACCGTCGCTGTAGCGTGTCGGGGTCGATTTCGAACACCTCCGCCAGCGAGCCCAGCGCCAGGCGCCGCGCCTCGATGCCGTTGTCCCGTTGCAGCACCGTCCTGGTGACGGCGTGCGCCCGGGCGTCGAGGCGTGCAAACCATTCGGATTGCTGGAACGCTTCCCAGCACTGCGCCTTGGTGTAGCGTGGTACGGGCGTAGCCGTGCCGATTCCCGTCAGGAACATGTGTGGCATCGGATGAAGGGTAGCAGGCAACAGCACCAGCGTCAGGACGAGAGCGGTAGCTCAAGCAAGGTGTCGAACTAGTACGACTTGATCGCCGGACGCATCGTCAGGTCGACCACCTCGGCGCGCGGCGGCAGCCCGAGCACGTACAGGACGGTGTCGGCCACGTCGTCCGGCTGCAGCAGCAGCTCGGGATGGTAGTCGCGCTGCTCGGCGCGGAATATGCGCTCCATCCGCCGTGTGGCGGTGCGGCCCAGGTACAGGCTGGTGACGAGCACGCCCTGCGCGTTGATCTCCGCGCGCAGCGAGTCTGCCAGCACCCTCAGGCTGTGCTGGCTGGCGCAGTAGCCGCTCAGCCCGGGGCGGGCGCCCAGGCCAGCGGTGGAGTTGATGAAGATCACCCGTCCCGCACTGCGCGCGAGCGCCGGCAGCAGCAACTGCGTCAGCTGGTAGGGGGCGCGCACGTTGGCCTGGTACATGCGATCGAGCTCGGAGAGCGGGGCGGCCTCGATGCGGCCGACAAAGTAGACGCCGGCACAGTGGATCAGCCCCGCGACGCCTCGTCCGGCCGAGGCGAGCTCGTCCGCGAGGCAGCGCAGCGCGTCCTCATCGGTCAAATCAATCGGGCGCGCCTGAATCCGGCCGGGATATTGGCGCTCCAGGGCCTGCAACAGCTCGAGGTCCCGGCCGAGGGCGAGCACGCAGCGACCGCTGTGCGCAAGCTTGCAGGCGATGGCGCGGCCGATATCGGAGGTCGCGCCGCCCAGCACGTGGATGGGCGAGGGCAGAGTGTGGGCCGGCGGCGTTGACGGGGACATCGCGTGCAGGGCCTTTGCGCTGCCGGCGGCGCCTAACCGGCCACCGGGCTGGACGGCACGCCGGCGGCGCGCAGGTTGCGGGTCAGCAATCGCAGGCTCTTGAGCGCGACCGTGCTGCGTCGGTCGCCGTGCAGCTCGGAGAGCATCCGCAGCAGCTCGGCGCGGTGATAGGCATGAAATTCGGCGTCGTGCAGGCGCGAGGGCCGCAGGCTCTGCCGCAGCAGGAACCACGCGTAGCGTGCGAGCATCAGGCGGATAGCCGCGCGGTACTCCTGCGCCGTGAGCACCTGGTGTCCGAAGCGTATCAACAGCCGGATGTCATTCGGCAGGTAGGTATTCACCCGGACGGAGCTGGAGGTCAGCGCACCGGGATGCCGGCGGGTATAGGTCAGGACCTGGTGTACGAATCCCAGGTCACAGCCGAGCAGGGTGCGGAAGGCTGCATCCGTGTCTGAATGCCAGACGGTCTCGTCGAAGAACGGATCGGCCCGCCGGACCAGGTCGGCACGGTACAGCAGCTGCGAGGGCGAGCCGGTCACGTATTGTCCGCGCAGGAAGGCGGTGCGCATGACCTGCGAGCCGGGCAGGCGCTCCTCGGGGTAGGGGACCACCCCGGTCTGGGTCACCCGATCGTCGTCCAGCCGGTAGGCACTCACCAGACCCACCGTCGGATGGCGCTCCGCGACCGATATCATGCCCTCGAGGCACTGAGGGTACAGGCGGTCGTCGGCGGCCAGGAACTTGCAGTAGGCGGCGCGCGGATGCATCAGCCGTGCGCTGCGCGAGAAGCTGCGGTGAACGTTCACGAACTCGGTACAGCGCACCACCCGGATCCTGCCGTCATCCGCGGCATAGCGCTCGGCGATGGCGACGGAGCGGTCCTGGCTGCAGTTGTCGACGATGAGGTATTCCCAATCGGTGCGCGACTGCGCCAGCACGCTCTCGATGCAGTCGGCCAGGTGGCGCTCGCCGTTGTAGACTGGCGTGAGCACGCTGATCGTGGGTGTACTGCCACCGCCGGCCGCCGCTCTCATGCCAGCAGCACCTTGGCGGCGTGGAAACCTTCGGCCCATCCGGATTTGCCCCCGGATTCAACTCCCCGCAGCCGCATCAGGGCGCGGAAGGTGTCGGCGGTGAACCAGGGCTTGCTGCGCTGGCTACGGTAGCAATCGAGCAGGATTTCGATCTTGCGCTCGGCCTGCGCCGGCAGCAGCTCCACGTAGGTGCAGGGCGTCGTCAGATCGCCCTCGTACTTGGCGATCTCGTACTCGAGAATCAGATCACGGCGGAACGTCTGCCAGGTGAGCTGCGCGATCAGCTGATGATCCTGGTGCCGGTCGGCGCGGTGGTGCGTGAACACCAGGTCCGGTGCCGCGCTTTGCTTCAACGTCTCGAAGTCCTCCTTGATCGGCACCAGCAAGGCCGGGAAGAAGCCGTCGCGATAATCGCGCGTGATCAGACGCGTACGCACGGCGCCGCGCAGGAAACGGCGCGCGCTCGCCCGCAGCTCCTGCTCTCTGGCCCCGTGGGCGTTGAACACCGCCCAGGTCACGTCGGCACGGTAGCGCCGCAGCAGCGCCAGCAGGCTCCCGCCGCAGCCGATGTCGATGTCGTCGCAATGCGCTCCCAGGCACAGGATGCTGATGCGCTCGCGCGCGGCGTGATCGGCCAGGGCGAGCGCCCGCATCAGGGTCCCGCCTTGCGCTGAGGCAATCCGGCTGCCGCCTGGTCTCGCCACACCATCCAGGGGCAATCGCCGCCGCCCTCCATGCGATCGAAGGTGATCTTGTCCTTGAAGGTATCCATGCAGCGCCAGAAGCCGTTCCAGCGAAACGCACGCAACCTGCGCTCGGCGATCAGGCGCCGGAACGGCTCCTCGACCAGCTCGTCACCCTCGCGCACGTAATCGAAGATCTGCGGACGGAATGCGAAATAGCCGCCGTTGATCAGGATCTCCTCGCTGGAGAGCGCGCCGATGCGGGTGACCAGGCCATTGGGACCGAGCCGCACGGCGTGCAGCGATTGGGCGGCGGATACCGCCGCGAAGCTCCCAAATGCGCCGCTGTCCGCGAACTCCGCGAGCTGGCGGTCCAGCGGCAGGTTCGACAGGCCGTCGGAGTAGTTGGCGAGGAACATCTCCTCCCCTTCGAGATATTTGCGCACACGCAGCAGCCGCTGGCCGATGTTGCTGTGCAGGCCGGTATCGATGAAGGTGATGCGCCAGTCGTCCAGGTCCCGGCCGTGCAGCTCGACGTTGCGACCGCCGCCGCTCAGGGTGAAATCATTGGAAAGCGCCTCGTTGTACTCGAGGAAGTAGCGGCGGATCAGATCGCCGCGGTAGCCCAGGCACAGGATGAAATCCTTGTGCCCGTGGTGCGCGTAGAAGCGCATCAGGTGCCAGAGGATCGGCCGGCAGCCGATATTGACCAGCGACTTGGGCACCGTATCGGAGTGCTCCCGCAGCCGCGTGCCCAGCCCGCCGCAGAACAGCACCACTTTCATGGCGATACTTCCGTACCGGCCGCGGCCACGGGGCGCGCGACTGCCGGCCGGTGCGCCGGCTGATGCGGCGGCTGATGCGCCGGCGGGACGGCTGGTAGGGGGCGCTCACTCGCGCTGGGTTCGTGCGGCATGGTGCAAGCTCCTGTCAGCGCCAGTAAAGGTCCTCGTCGAGCTGTCGTGTCCGGATCAGGTACTTGAGCTGCTTCAGACGCGTGAAGGCGCGGAACTGGTATTGTTCCCGGCTGAACTCGATCCTGCGGAACAGTGCCAGCAGCTCCTCGATGCCCTGGCGCGCGCTCCAGCGGCAGGTGAAGCCCGGTAATCGGGCGGCGATCTTGTCGAAGCTGACCCGATAACTGCGATTGTCGCGGCTGGCCGGGCCGGCGCGCACTTCGCAACCCTCGAAGATCTCGGCGACCTGTTGCGCAAGCTCGCGGATGCGGTAGTTCTCGGAATTGCTGCCGACGTTGAAGATCTCGCCGTTGACCGCGTCGGGCGCGGCCTCGAGGGTGCAGCGGATCGCTTCACAGATGTCCTCGATGTGCACCACCGGCCGCCACGGGCTGCCGTCGCTGGTCATCGCGATGCGCTGCGTCGTCCAGGCGAGCGCGCACAGATCGTTGATGACGATATCGAATCGCATGTGCGGCGAGGGGCCGAAGGCGGTTGCGTTGCGCAGGAAGGTCACGCAGAAGCCGTTGCCCGACATCGGCCGCAGATCGCGCTCCACCAGCGTCTTGCAGCGTGCGTAGGCCGTCTGCGGGTTGACCGGGCTGCTCTCGTCGAGAAAATCGCCGCTGCCGAGGCCATAGACGCTGCAGGAGGAGGTATAGACGAAGCGCCGTACGCCGGCGCGGCGGGCCAGATTCGCCAGATGCACGGACCCCTCGTGGTTGATCTGGTGGGTGACTTCCGGCCGGTTCTCTCCCAGGGGGTCATTGGACAGCTCGGCCAGATGCACCACCGCATCGACGCCGCGCAAGTCCTCCGGTCCGGCCCGGCGCAGGTCCAGCATGCGCGTACGCGGTGAGACCGGCATCGATCGCGGATCCTGATAGAGCACGCCGTCGCGGTAGTAGCCGGTGTCCAGCCCGAGCACCTCGTGGCCGTGCATCATCAGGTATGGAGCGAGGCGAGTGCCGATGTAGCCTTCGGTGCCGGTCATCAATAACAGCATGGCTTCCTTATCAACAGCAAAGTGAGCTTCGTTTCGAGCGGGTCACAGGACCTGCACCGTCGGAATCGGCACCACGAACTGTCCGCCCCACGCCCGGATCGCGCTCATCTGCTGCATGATTTCCTCCCGCAGGTTCCACGGTAGGATCAGCACGTAGTCCGGCCGCGCGGCCAGCAGCTCCTCGGGCGCGCGGATGGGAATGCGGGTGCCGGGCGTGTACTTGCCCTGCTTGTACGGATTTCGATCCACGGTGAAGTCGAGGAAATCCGTGCGGATGCCGCAGTAGTTCAGCAGCGTATTGCCCTTGCCGGGGGCGCCGTAGCCCACGATGCGCTTGTGCGAGCGCCTGGCATCGATCAGGAACTCGAGCAGCGCGTGCTTGGTACGCCGGACCTGCTCGCCGAACGCCAGATAGGTCTCGATGCGGTCCAGCCCGTCGGCGCGCTCCTGCGCGCGCAGGGCGGCAACGCGCGGCGAGAGCGCATGCGAGCGCTCGCCGGCGTGATGGGCGTAGATGCGCAGGGAGCCGCCATGCGTCGGCAGCTCCTCGACCTCGAAGATCTCCAGATCGTGAGCCGCGAAGATGCGCTCCACCGTGATGAACGAGAAGTAGCTGAAGTGCTCGTGATAGATGGTATCGAACTGGTTGAACTGCATCAGTCGATACAGATGGGGGAACTCCAGCGTGATGATGCCGTCCTGCTTGAGCAGCAGCTGCATGCCGGCCACGAAATCGTTCAGATCCGGCACGTGGGCCAGCACGTTGTTGCCGATCATCAGATCCGGTCGCGGATGGCGTTGGGCCAGTTTGCGGGCGCTGTCGCGACCGAAGAAGCTCACCTCGGTCGGTATGCCGCGGCGTATGGCCACCTCGGCCACGTTGGCCGCCGGCTCCACGCCGAGGGATGGTATGCCGCGGGCGACGAAGTGCTGCAACAGGTAACCGTCATTGCTCGCGATCTCGATCACCTGGCTGCCCGGACCGAGGTGCAGGCGCTCGCACATCTGCTCGCTGTAGCGGCGCGCGTGCTCCACCCAGCTGTCGGCGTAGGAGGAGAAGTAGGCGTACTCGGAGAAGATCCGCTCGGGGTTGACGATTTCGGGCAACTGCACCAGCAGGCAGGCATCGCACAGATAGGCGTGCAGCGGATAGAACGGCTCCATGTCCTGCAACTGCTCGGCGCCGACGTGGGTCTGGCACAGGGGCGACATGCCCAGATCGACGAAGGTGCGCGACAGGGGACGATTGCAAAAGCGGCAGCTGCGGGCCGGTGTGGGCATGAGCGTGCACCGTTGATCTGGTCAGGTACTCTACGCGCGCTTGCGCGCCCGGTTCAGCTACGAGGGATGCGTGACTCGCTGGCCGATTAGTTGACCTTGATAGTTCCAACTGTCCTACAGCCGCTATCGTGGTGCCGGCCGGCTGGAACACGCAATTCATGATATGTGATCATACGAAGCCGGCGCGAAGCCGGCGCTGAGAGGAGGCCGGCGCCGCCGTCATGATGCGCTTCGAGCCGCTGGTGATCCAGGGTGCCGCACGGGTGTGCATCGATGCGCACACCGATGAGCGAGGGTGGTTCGCACGGATCTTCTGCGAGCGCGAGTTTGGCGAGCAGGCCCGCCCGTTCGACCTGGTACAGGCGAGCCTGTCGTTCAATGCGCGCGCCGGCACCGTGCGAGGCCTGCACTTCCAGTGGCCGCCGTCGCGGGAAGGCAAGCTGGTGCGCTGTGTGCGCGGCCGACTGGTGGACGTAATGCTGGATCTGCGTCCCGAGTCGGCCAGCTATCTGCAGCACCTGTCGCTGCCGCTGGATGCCGAGAGCGGAGACGCGCTGTATCTGCCATCCGGCGTGGCGCACGGTTTCCAGACGCTCGCCGATGCCACCGAGATTCTCTACATGATGGACGATTACTACGCGCCGGCGCTGCAGGCCGGGTTGCGCTGGAACGATCCGGCGTTCGGCATTCGCTGGCCATTGACGCAGATCATCCTGAGCGAGCGCGATCGCGCCCTGCCGCTGTTCGAGCGATCAGGCTTCGAGCGCGAGCTGCAACGACGGCGCGCCATGCCGCCTGCGGGGACGCCGTGACCCGCGCTGCTGTGACCGGCGTTGCTGTGACCGGCGATGCCGTGACGGCCGTGACGGCCGGGACGACGTCTGATGAGACGGGGCTCACCGGCCGCGAGCTGCACGCATTCGCGAGCCAGCTCTATCCGATCTGCCGCAGCATCACCGGCGCGGGCGTGCGCCGCACGCTCGCGCTGATTGGGGGGCGCGTGCCGCTCGCGCTGCGCGAGGTGCCGAGCGGGGCGCGGGTGTTCGATTGGGAGGTTCCAGCCGAGTGGAACATCGAGGATGCCTGCATCCTGGACCCGCACGGGGAGCCGGTGGTGGCGTTCAAGGACCACAACCTGCACATCGTGAGCTACTCCGAGCCGGTGGAGCTGTCCTTGCCACTCGAAGAGCTGCAAGCGCGGCTGCACACACTGCCGGCCTTCCCGGACTGGATCCCGTACCGCACCAGCTATTACCAGCGCAGCTGGGGCTTCTGCCTCTCGCATCGCCGCTGGCGGCAGCTGCGGCCGGGCCGCTACCACGTGCAGGTGCGCAGCCGCCTGCAGGCCGGGTCGCTGACCTACGGCGAGTGGTATCTGCCGGGGCGCACGCGCGAGGAAGTGCTGCTGTTCACGCATGTGTGCCACCCGTCCCTGGCCAATGACAATGCGAGCGGCATGGCGCTGCTGCCGGCGCTGGCCGAGTGGCTCGCGAGCGCACCGCGCCGCTACAGCTACCGTGCCGTGTTTGCTCCCGGCACCATCGGCTCGCTGTGCTGGCTCAAGGCCAACGAGCGGCGACTCGGGCGCGTGGCGCACGGGCTGGTCCTCGGGTTGCTGGGCGATTCCGCGCCGCTGACCTACAAGGGCAGTCGCCGTGGGGACTGCGAGATCGACCGCGTGGCCGCCTACGTGCTCGCCGATCCGGCCTTCGGCGGCGGCACGATGGCGTTCGAGCCTTACGGCTATGACGAGCGGCAGCTGTGTTCCCCGGGATTCAACCTTCCGGTCGGGCGACTCACGCGCTCGGTCAATGGCGGCTACCCGCAGTATCACTCGTCGGCTGACGACCTGGCGCTGATCCGGCCGGCGGCGCTGGCGCAGAGCTTGCTGGCCTGCAAGCGAATCGTCTCGGTGCTGGAGGACAACCGCCGCTGGATTGGCACACGCACCAGGGGTGAGCCGCAGCTGGGTAAGCGCGGCCTGTATGGTTCCACGGGCGGGGGCGGCCCCGCGCAGCGCGAGCAGGCGCTGCTATGGATCCTGAATCAGGCCGACGGCGGCGCGTCGTTGCTCGATATCGCCGCACGCTCGGGCGTCGCCTTCGACGAGCTTGCCGCGGCTGCGGGCGAGCTGGCGCGGGTGCGGCTGCTGCGCGAGGCTCGGCGCACGGGCACGGGAACTGCAAAGACAGTACGGAAGCGGCGCTAGCGCAGCCCGAACACCATTATCCTGCCGGTGATTTTCGATGTCGGCCAGATCGGCGAGGCCATGCCGTCCGCGACCGCGATGCGCTGACCTGCTCCGGTATCGTAGGTGATGATGCCGCCGCCCACCGCCCCGGGCAGCTTGGTCGACCACAGCCGCTTGCCGTCCGCGGAATCGAATGCGTAGAAATTGCCGCCCATGTCCGCGAACAGCACGATGCTGCCCGCGGTCGGCGTGACGCCGCCCAGCACCGGGAACGGCGCCTTGAACTGCCATTTCTTCGCGCCCGTGGTGACGTCGCTGGCGGTGAGCCAGCCGGCCCAGTGCGGCGGCTTGTCCAGAAGGCCGAAGCCGTCCTTCGAGCCGCTCCAAGGCTGACCGAAGGAGGCATCCTTGACCGTATCCTTGGATTCCGTGTGCACGGTGGTGCACCAGTCCACCTCGCCGGTCAGCAGCGTGTCGTGCAAGGCGTCGTAGGCGGGCCCGTTCCACTCCGCGCCGCCCTGGGTGCCGGGACAGAAGCGCGTGCCCTGCGGCGTCAGCGCCGCGGTCTCGTTGAACATGGTCGTGACCGGCTTGCGGTAGAGCTGCCGGCGGGCATCCAGATCGAAGCCGTACAGGTGTCCGTCCTTGGGTGCGACCGCCATCATGTGCCGGCCGCTGCGAGTGGTGAACAGCGCCGGCGCGGTCGACTCATCCCAGTCGTGAAAATCGTTGCGTGCGATCTGGAAGTGGCGCTGGTACGCACCGGTCCTGGCATCGAGCACCACCACCGTGTCACTGAAGAGGTTGTCGCCCTTGCGGTAGGCATTGGTGAAATCGGGCGAGGGATTGCCGCCCGGCACGTACAGCAATCCGCTCGCCGGATCGAGCGTGTACGAGGTCCAGGTGGCCCCGCCACTGATCGGAAAGCCCTGGGTGTTCGTCCACGAGGCGGCGGCCACGCCGTACGGCGCGTCCTTGGCCTGCGGGCCGCGCTCGATATCGCCCGGCTGGCGCGGGACCAGGTAGAACTCCCACAGGATGCGCCCGCTCGCCGCATCCAGCGCATACATGCGCCCCTTGACGCCCTTGTCGTCGCCGCCGGCATTACCGATGAAGACCATCCCCTGCCAGGCGATCGGTGCGGCCGGCACGGATTCGCCCTTGGAGGGGTCGGCGATGGTCGTGGCCCACAGGCGCTGGCCGGTCTTCTCGTCATAGGCCAGCACGCGGCCGTCGGCCGTGCCGCGGATCACGCGGCCGTCCGCCACGGCGACACCGCGATTGACCTTGAGCACGCCCTGCGCAATGTCCTCGTGCGCCTGCCAGTTGCGCCGGCAGGTATTTGGGTCGATCGAGAACGTGTCCTGCGCGGTCGTGCCGAACAGGGCTCCATCCACCTGCACCAGCCCGGTCTGAAAGCCGCCCTGCTGCCCGCTGTCGTAGCTGCAAAGAAGTTCGAGCCGGGCGACGTTGCCGGTATTGATCTGCGCGAGCGGCGAGTAGCGATTCGACGTGAGCGTGCGGTTGTAGCTGGGCCAGTCGCTTTGCGCGGCGCCGGCGCCGGCCGCGGTACCGAGCAGCGTCGCCGCGCACGCCAGCGCCGCCGCGCGGCTCCATGCCGTGCCGCTCCGCCCGCGAATGCGCCGCCGCGCCGAGCGGCGCTGCGCTGAGAATCCCTGGCTTGCGTGATCCATCGCCGCCTCCTGGGTGATCGAAACGGATAGCCTTATTGCCCGTGGAAAACGCGGGCATAGTCTACCTCCATTCGCTGGCAGGGGAGCTCAATTGAATCCCGAGACGGACAACGAGGCGCGGATCGTCGATTCCTGGCAGGTGAACGCCGCGCCATGGACCGCGGCGGTACGCGAGCGGCAGATCGGCAGCCGCCGACTGGTGACCGATCAGGCCGTGGTCCAGGCGATCAGCGATCGATCGCCGCGCTCGCTGCTGGATATCGGCTGCGGCGAAGGATGGCTCGCCCGCGCCGTGATCGCCGCGATGGCTCCGTCCGCGGTCGCCGTGCTCGGCGTCGATGCGGTGCCGGAGCTGGTCGAGCGGGCGCGGGAGGCCGGCGGCGGCGAGTTCGCTGTCATCTCCTACGAGGACATCGCTGCCGGCCAGCTGCACCCGGCCGCCGGTCAGCTGCAACGCCTGATCGATGTCGCCGTGTGCAACTTCTCATTGCTCGGGAACGAGTCGGTGCAGGCGCTGCTGGCGGCGCTGCCGCCGCTGCTCAATGAACGGGCCGCGCTCATCATCCAGACGCTTCACCCGGCGGTCGCTGGCGGCGACCTGCCGTATCGAACCGGCTGGCGCGAGGGTTCCTGGGCCGGCTTCAGCGCGGCCTTCAGCCGGCCGGCGCCCTGGTACTTCCGCACGCTGCAGGACTGGGTGCAGCTGCATCGCCGCTGCGGTCTGCGGCTGGTGGAGATCCGCGAGCCGCTGCATCCGACGACGCAGCAGCCCGCGTCGATCATCTTCGTGTCCGAGCCGGTCCGTTAGCCCCCGGCCGGCAATATCAATGCGAACACCGTTCCGCGCGGCTCGTTCGCTACCGCTCGCCGTTACGCCTTCTTCAGCCTCGCCCCCAGCGGCGGTGAGTCGATCGCCAATTGTTGCCGGGTGAGCCACGCTTCGATGTCGGGTTTGGGCAGAGCGCGGCTGCCGGTGAGATAGACGGCGAGGCAGCCGGCGATCGATGCGACCGTGATGGCCAGCGCGATCCACAGTGCCTTGCGCACGCCGCCGTCGGTCAAGGTCGCGCCGCCGGATGACACGCGCGCGACCTGGACCATCACCGGGGCCAGCAGGAAGTCCGCCGCCGAGCGCACCAGTTCCACCAGCGCGAACACGCGGCCGAGGATGTTCGAGGACACCGAGAAGCCGGCAAGATACAGGCCGGGCGAGACCGTGGCCCCGGCGCCCAGGCCGAGCAGTCCGACCGCAGCCAGACTGGCGACCGAGGAGATGACGTGTGCGTCCGTGGACAGCAACAGCACGCCGCCGCCCAGCAGCGTGACCATGCCAGCGAGGATGAGCACCGGCAGGTAGCGCGTACGCAGCAACAGGCCGAGCAACGCCGCGGTGATGATGACGCCGAGCAGCTGCGGCCAGAAGAACAGCCCGGCGGCCGCCGGCGCCTGGTGCTCGACCTGTAGCAGGAACTGCACGCGCAGGACCACGAAGGTCACATAGATACCTCCGCCCAGCATCGCCACCAGCGTGCCGACCACCGGAAAGGTCGACCACATCAGCTTGACGGGGGAGAGCGGCTCCTCCTTGTGGTACTCGGTCAGCAGCAGTGCCGCGAGGCAGGCCAGCCCGATCGCCAGCGGCAGTATGAACAGCAACGAGCCGAAACCGTGCGCGGTCAGCTCTCCCACCGCCCAGAATGGCAGTACCGCGCCGGCGAGACCGAGCAGCAGCCCGGAGGCGTCGAACGACAGCTGCTTGTTGCGCGCCTCCTGGTCCGGCAGCGTCAGGAATGCGAGCAGCAGCACCGCGGCGCCGAGCGCGGCGAGTCCGCCGTAGAACCAGCGCCAGGCGTGGGCGCCGGCGACGGCGCCGCCGATGAGCGGGCCGGCGGTCGCGGCGCCGAAGAAGCCGATGTTGACGAACGCGGCGGTCAACGGCATGCGCTCGGCCGCAAAGCGCTGGATGACCGGCGGCAGCGCGATCACCAGCAGCAGCCCGGTCGCGAAGCCCTGCAAAACCCGCCCGCTGCCGTATTGGACCGTCCCGCCCGCGGACGCTGCCAGCAGCGAGCCGATGATGAAGATGGCTTCGGCTGTGAAGAACAGCGGACGCGCAGCGAATCGATTGGTGAGGTCGCCGCCCAGCAGTGCGCCGAAGGCGTAGCCTGCGGTGGCGATGCCTGCGATGACCTCCAGGGCGCCGCGGCCGGTGCCCAGATCCGCCGTCAACTGCTTCTGATAGAGGACATAGGCGGTCGTGACCACGACGTACGGCGCCAGCGCCAGCACCGCGACCGCCAGCGCGAATCCGTATCGGCCCTCGAGCGGATGCCTCATGTGTTTCCTCGCCTTACCGGCACACGACCCGACGGCGTACGAGCGCGCTCGAAAGTCGCCGGCGTGACAGTGGTCAAAGCATCCCAGCTGTCCAACGGCCGTCAAGCAAGCGCACGGGTGAGCCGGCGTAGGAGGCACACCAAAATGCGCGCAGGACTGCCCACCGGTGCGCGCTGAGGTGCGCGGTTTGAGCAACTTTTGTCCGACCTTTGAGCAACTTTGTCCACGCGGGACGGCAGCTCGGTCGTATTGCCGCTGCTGCCAGGCCTTTGAGCGGCTGGTACGTCGATTGCAACCCTGATTGCAGCCCGCAGCATGGGCGCAGCGGCGCACGGCCGCGACGCGTGGCCCGTCCAGCGATCAACCAGATAATCCGAGGTGCAGCATGGCAATGGCGCAGGAGCAGATTTCATCCGCGGCGAGATCCAGCGCGGCGAGATCCAGGGGAAGCGGCGCTCGCACGCTCACGGGCGCGCCAGGTGGATTCGATGGCGATGCGGCGGCGCGGGCGCTCGGCTGGTTCAGCGTCGGGCTCGGTCTGACCGAACTCATGGCACCGCGTACGCTGGGCAAGGCCATCGGCGTGAACCGGCCCTGGACGCTGCGGGCGCTGGGACTGCGCGAGCTGGCCAGCGGCGTGGGCATCCTGTCGCGGCCGCGTCGCTCGGCATGGCTGTGGTCGCGCGTCGCCGGCGATGCGATGGACCTGGCGCTGCTGGGATCGGCGTTTCGGGCCCCCGCGCCGCATCGCGTGCGGCTCGCCGCTACGGTCGGCACGGTGAGCCTGGTCACCGCGCTGGACGTGGCCTGCAGCCGCCGGATGAGCCAATCGGCGCTGCAGGGCGCAGGCCCGGTGCAGCTCGATAGCTCGATCGTGATCGACCGCCCCGCCGAGGAGCTGTACCGGTTCTGGCGCGAGCTGACCAATCTGCCGCGCTTCATGCGCTACCTGCGAGAGGTGCGCGTGCTCGATTCGGAGCGCTCGCACTGGGTAAGCGCGGGGCCGGTGGGCTCAAGCCTGGAGTGGGATGCACTGATCACCGAGGACCTGCCCGGAGAGCTGATCGCGTGGCGTTCGGCGCCGGACTCCCCGCTGCACACCTCCGGCAGCGTGCGCTTCGAGCGTGCGCCCGACGGCGAGGGTTCGATCGTGCGGCTGCAGCTGCGCTACCAGCCACCGCCCGGCGCCATCGGGGCCGCCGGCGCCGCGGTCGCGAGGCTCCTTGCCGCAATCTCCAAGCAACAGCTCAAGGGGGAGCTGCGGCGCTTCAAGCAGCTGATCGAAACCGGCGAGGTCGCCACCACCGAAGGTCAGTCGTCGGGACGGCGCAGCGCCACCGTCAAGGCCTTCAACCGCGTGGTGCAGCCATGAGAGCCAACTGCTGGTACGGGGCGCAGGACGTGCGGGTCGAGCAGGTCCCCGATCCGCACCTGATCAATCCGCGCGATGCCATCGTGCGGATCACGTCATCGGCGATCTGTGGCTCGGACATTCACCTGTACGACGGTTACATCCCGACGATGGAGCAGGGCGATATCCTCGGGCACGAGTTCATGGGCGAGGTGGTGGAGGTCGGCCCGGCGGTCGACAACCTCGCGATCGGCGACCGCGTGGTCGTTCCGTTCCCGATCGCCTGCGGAGGTTGTTATTTCTGCAAGAAGGGACAGTTCTCGCTGTGTGAGAACTCCAATCCCAACGCGGTGCTGGCCGAGAAGCTCTGGGGCCACTCCCCGTGCGGCATCTTCGGCTATTCGCACCTGGTCGGCGGCTATGCGGGCGGGCAGGCGGAGTACGCGCGCGTGCCGTTTGCCGACGTCGGGCCGATCCAGATACCGCCCGGGCTCGACGATGAGCAGGTGCTGTTCCTGTCCGATATCCTGCCGACCGGCTACATGGCCGCGGAGAACTGCAATATCCAGCCCGGCGATACCATCGCGGTGTGGGGCTGCGGACCGGTCGGGCAACTGTCGATCGTAAGCGCCAAGCTCCTCGGTGCCGAGCGCGTCATCGCCATCGACCGGTTCGAGGAGCGGCTGCGTATGGCGCGCGAGCACGCCGGCGCGGATGTGACGCTCGATTACTCGCAGGTCGACATATCGGATGCACTCGATGAGCTCACCGGCGGGCGCGGACCGGACGCCTGCATCGACGCCGTGGGCATGGAGGCACATCTGCCCGGTGCGTTCGGGCTGTATGACCGCGCCAAGCGTGCGCTGCGCATGGAGACGGGCCGTGCCGGGGCGCTGCGCCAGGCGATCCGCGCCTGCCGCAACGGCGGCACAGTGTCCATCCCCGGTGTGTACGGCGGATTCATCGATTCGATGCCGATCGGCTCGGTGGTGAACAAGGCGCTGACCCTCAAGTCCGGCCAGACCCATGTGCACCGCTACCTGCGTCCTTTGCTCGAGCGCATCCAGAAGGGCGAGCTGGATGCGAGCTTCATCGTCACGCATCGCCTGTCGCTCGATGAGGCGCCGCGCGCCTATGAACTGTTTCGGGACAAGCGCGAGGACTGCGTCAAGGTGGTGCTAAAGCCGGGCAACGGCGCGACTGGTAATGGTACCGGCAGTCATGGTGCGGCCAGCGGTAATGGCGCGACCTCCGGAACGCAGCCGACGCAGGCAAGGCACTGAGCGTCGCGCAAGCCTCGAAGCTGCAGGAAGGCAGACCACCGAAAGATGCGGCGAAGGTGAACAGACGGGGCCGGGCAGCACTGTCAGCATGA
>DATAWM010000009.1:0-8725 GCA_036267195.1 Steroidobacteraceae bacterium | reverse complement strand
GTGGTTTGGCCAATACGTAGTCCACGTGCGGCGGTGCATTCCCTTCGGCAGCCAAGCGCCGGCCCCACCCCGTGAGCAGAATCACCGGCGTCGCCGCGGAGGCCGCTTTGATGGCGCCGGCAACCTGTCGTCCATCGACATACGGCATGCCCAGATCGGTGATCACCACTGCGAAGGGGTTACCTGCATCGCTGCGGGCACGGAAGCTATCGATGCCTTCCTGGCCGCCGGTCGCGGCCTCCACCGCGTGGCCATCACCTTCCAGTGTCTCTTGGAGCGATTTGAGCAACAGTGGATCGTCGTCCACGAGCAGGATGCGCAAGCGCGGCAGAGGCGGCGTTACCTTCTGGGCCGGCGTCGACTCGGCAACCTGCGTTGCCGGAACGGGGAAGCTCAGGCGCATCGTGGTTCCCTTGGCCACTTCGCTTTCGATATCGATGCTGGCGCGGTGGCGCTGGACCATCCCGTACACCATTGCCAGCCCAAGACCCGTGCCGCGCTCCCCTTTGGTCGTGAAAAATGGTTCCAGGCATTTGGCGCGGGTGGCCTCATCCATGCCAGTACCAGTATCCGCTACCTCGACAGCGACGTGCTGCTGCGCCGCGGAATCCGACGAGCCGCTGCCGCCAGGAGTGAGCCTGGTCCGTAAAGTCAGCGTTCCGCCTCGCGGCATGGCATCCACTGCATTGAAGATGAGGTTGGTGAGAGCATCGCGGATCTCACTTTCGAATCCCATGACGGCTGGCGGCGCTGCGGCCAGCTCGGTCTGTAATCGAATCTCGATCCCATGCTGCTGCGCCATATCGCTCCATCTAACGCGCGTGAGATCCACGACCTGCTGCGCCAGTTCGTTCAGATGTACCGCAGCCATCGCAGTCTCAGGTTCGCGCTCGCGATAGAACTCGCGCATCCGCCCCACGGTCTCGGCCACATCGCCCACGGCTTGCTGGATGGTCTTCAGGTACTTGCGAGCGCGCTCAGTCAACCCGGGCTCGTTTTCGAGCAGCGATTCGGTATACAGCGCCACTGGTGAGATGGAGTTATTGATGTCATGGGCGACGCCGCTCGCCATCTGTCCCAGTACACGCAGGCGTTCCTGGTGCATCACGACCTGCTGCGTCTGGCGCAAGTCGTTGTACGCGCCTTGCAGCGCGCCGTAGAGCTGGGACTGATGAGCTGCGAGCGCGGTGTGTTCGCTCAATTGCTGCAGGAACTCGCAGTCAGTGCTGCTGAAACTGCGCGGCTCGCGGCGTGCGACCACCAGCACACCAAACACCTTGCTTTCGGTTAGCAGCGGGGCAATGACCAGCGAACGCAGCCCGCCACGTGCCAAGCGCTCCGGAAAAGGGAAGTGCACTTGTTCTACATCCGGCTCGTAGACGAGCTGCCCTCGTAAGCAGCGCGACAGACCGTTCTCGTCGATCTCGATGTGCGCCTCCTCGCTCATGGCCAACTCCATGGCGAGCTCCTTGCTGCGCAGGCCTACGCTGGTGACCGTGAGCAAGCTACCGACCGCGTCGTACAGGCACACACAGCCGAAATCGACCGAAAGCTGGTCCTCCAGAGTCCTGACCACCACCTGAAAAATACTTGGCGTGTCCAGGCGTTCGCCGATGGCGTGCGTAATCTGCTGGAGCAGCCTGAGCCGTTCAAGCTGCGATCGTAGCCTGCACTGCGCGGTTCTGCGCTCAAGGTCCGCCCGATCCAAGGATTCGGCGTTGGCCCATATCAGTGCACCAAAGACGATGATGTTGGAGAGGGCAAACAACGATACACCCGCTTCGGTGTCGAACAGTCCAGCGCGTTGTCCTTCGAGTCGCAACCAGCCGAGGACCACCGGGCCGACGATGGCGGCTGGCACAAGTCGCCGCGCGATGGTGCCGCCAGCGCCATCGCTGCGCAATAGCGCCACCAGTCCCTCATCGGCTCGCGTGCAGAGAATGCCCGCGCTGAGCAGAAGGAAAAGCATCGCGGTGTGAAAGGCCATCTTCGTATAGGGCAGCAGCGGCTCGCCACCATAGATGTAGTGGCTGAAACCGAGCCACGCGATCATCGCTGCGAGCAGGCAGGCTGCCTGAAACGCGCCGAAGAAGCGGCGCACAGGGACCAGGAGCAGAGCGGACCCGACCAACAGAAATCCACACGCGGTGGCTGGTGCCATCAGGCTAACAGCGCTGCCACCGGCCGCAGGCGACCTGTCGATCAGGCCGAGCTGATCGATATCCAGATTCCAACCGAAGCCGTAGTCGCACAGCCTGTACAGGCCCAGCAGTGCAATGACTGCGCCGCCGATTCCGAAAAACCATCCGCGGCCAGCGCCGTGGTGGAATCTAAGCGGCCCGCGCGGGTTAGCCGAGACGGTTCCGATCCACAGTGCGGCTCCTGCAAACGCGAACGTCAGCGCCGTGAGGGGCGACATCCTGGTTAGCCCAGGCAGAACGCTGGTAAGGGCCGTGATGCCCAGTATCCACCCCAGCAACACCGCCATTCCAGCGACAACAGCGAGGCCGCCTGCCATTCGCACGAGCGCTGAGGGGTGCCGCCAGGGCGATCCGGCGACCCCAGTTGATCGGCTCTCACTCAGCGAAGGCGGCATTGGCAACCCTTGAAAACGGCCCGTCGACCCGCGGATCAAATGGCCGCCGCGCGCTTCCCGCAGACGCAATTTTGGGTCAGAAAACGCGGCGGCGCCGCAACGGCTCCTGCAGGCCGATGATGCGCCATAATGCCTTTGCGAACCGATTAAGGTTCCATTTCTGTGAAGCCACGCATATGGCATTCAAGGCGCTGGCGCGCTTGGTAGCCGCAGTTCTGAAAAATGACGCCGAGCCGAACACGATGTCACGATCGCAGTGTCCCAGAAATGTCCCATGGTTGGCCCTGGCCAAGGGTGCTCAGGCCACCTCGGTGCGATGCCGCTCTCCGCTTCTCGCAAAAGCCCCGATGATCTGCGCCTCGGTAAGGACCCGTCCCCCGCCGATGGCGCCGTGGATCAGTCGTTGCCTCGCTGGCAATCCTGGATCGCGCTTGGTCGCGTCGACCGCTACCCGCCGCGTAACGAGGGGGGTTGCGTGGATCGCGGCATCATCAATGGCCACGAACCCGCGGAAGATGACCCCGGGTGCTGCCGGCTGTTCGAGGAGGAGAAAGCGGACGTGATCGGCGATGCTTGACAGCGCCGGTCGCCGAGCGGACCCTATCTTCTCGATCGTTCTCGAGGCTGTTGCCTGTTGTCATGACCCCCATCACACGCGCGCGGGAACCGACGCCCTGTCGTCCTCTCGCCATTTGGCTGTTCCAGCAGCCGCGATGGCGCTGCCGCATCATCCTGCTCCTGACGTTCGCGGTGTTGTTTGCCGGCGTTGCGCAGGCCGCGCACTATCACAAGAGCGAGCTCGTACAGGGCAGCACCCACGTGCACTGTCTGCTGTGCCTGTTCGCAGCGAGCAGCGCCAGTCCACCTGCGCTCGCGCGGATCATTCCGTCTCCGGCCCCGCGCTTCTGCAGTTATCGCTGTCCGGCGAGCGGGGTCGGCGCCCTCAATTCTGAGGCGGCACTCTACGACGCGCGCGGCCCGCCCGCGGCCTGAGCCAAGAGCCTGCGTTCGCAGGCACCGACTGGCCCGGCGTGCGCTCACAGTGCGCATGCCGGCCTTTGCCGAGTTACGGGTCTACCGCCATGTCTCGTTCCAATGCGCCTGTGGGATGGATCGTTCGCCGTTCGGCTGCGGCTCTCGCGGTTGCATGGTCGCTGGCGGGCTGCGCTGTAGGCCCTAACTTCAAGGCCCCGCCAGCGCCGCAAACCCCGGGCTATACCGCACAGCCTCTGACGACGGCGGTCGGCACCTCCGGCACCTCCGGCACCTCCGGCAGCGCCGCCGGCGCGGCGCAGCGCTTCCAGACGGGCGCGACCATTCCCGCCGACTGGTGGCGGCTGTTCCATTCCGAGTCACTCGATGCGCTGATTGCGGCCGCCCTGAAGAACAACCCCAGCCTGCAGGCGGCGCAGGCGGCGCTGCGTGTCGCGTACGAGGACGTGCTCGCGCAGCGCGGCGCGTTCTTTCCCGCCGCCTCCGCGAGCCTGGCTGCGAGTCATCAGCGCACATCCAGCGCACTGTCACCGGTGCCATTTGCGACGGAGTTTCAGTTCAACCTGTTCACCCCGCAGGTCGCCATCTCCTACACACCGGATGTGTTTGGGCTGGCTCGGCGCACGCACGAGTCGTTGCAGGCACAGGAGCAGGCCGCGCGCTTCCAGATGATCGCGGCGTGGACCACGCTCAGTGCCAACGTGGTGGTTACGGCAGTCCAGGCCGCCTCACTGCGCGAGCAGATCCAGGCGACCCAGAGGCTGATCGATCTGGAGAAGCACAGCCTCGCCATTCTGCAACTGCGCTTCCAGCGGGGCGATGCCAGCGGGCTGGACGTGGCCGCACAGCAGTCGCAGCTCGCGCAGGCGCAAACCGCGCTGCCGACGCTGGTGAAAGCGCTCGGACAGACAGCGCATGCGCTGGCGGTGCTGACTGGCCGCTTCCCGGATCAGGCGCCGGTGGCCACGTTCTCGCTGGCCGATCTGCATCTGCCCGAGGATCTGCCGGTCAGCCTGCCGTCGACGCTGGTGGCTCAACGTCCCGACGTGCGCCAGGCGCGTGCCGAGCTGCACGCCGCGAGCGCCGCGATCGGCATCGCGGCAGCCCAGCGTCTTCCGAACATCCAGCTGAGCGCGGCCGCCGGCAGTACCGCGCTTGCGATCTCCCAGGTGTTCACTTCCGGCACCGGTTTCTGGGGCATCGCCGCGTCGCTGACGGCGCCGATCTTCGAGGGGGGCCAGCTACTGCACCAGGAACGCGCCGCCAAGGCCGCCTATGTCGAGGCAGCGCAGCAATATCGCGGCACGGTCCTCTCGGCGTTCCAGAACGTCGCCGACACTCTGGTGGCCGTGCAGCAGGATGCACAGGGCCTGGAGGCGGCGGCGGCCTCCGCGCGTGCCGCGACCCGAACGCTGGAGCTCTCGCAGCTGCAATTGCATCACGGCTACATCGGCGTATTCGAGTTGCTCGCCGCCGAGCAGGCGTATCAGCAGGCGCACACGGCGCTGGCGCTGGCCGAGGCCAATCGTTTCGCGGATACCGCCGCGCTGTACCAGGCGCTCGGGGGTGGTTGGTGGCAGGACCCGGGATTGAACACACCATGATCACGAAGGTTGCAGGGCGGATCAGGAAGCCTCCAGAGCCCGATCGCGCAAGCGCGCTGGCGTGCGCAGGGCGGTTGTGCTCCTGCTTGCTCGCTGTCATTTTCGCGTCGCTCGCCGGCTGCTCATCGGCGACGCCGGGCGCGCCCCCCCAGGCGAGCACGCCACAGAACGTGACGCTGACTCGCACGCAGCGGCAGAGCATCCACGTCGTCACGGTCGAGCTGGTGTCGTACCGCACCAGCATAACGACCACGGGGGTGGTGGATTTCGATCACGATCATGCGACGGTGGTGCTGGCGCCGTTTTCCGGGCCGGTCACGCAGGTGCTGGTGACGCTCGGTGACCACGTGGCCGCCGGACAGTCGCTGGCAAGAGTGAACTCACCCGACTATACGAGCGCGGTGGGTGCCTATCGCAAGGCGCTGATCACCGCAGCCGCGGCCGATGCGGTCGCTTCCAACGACGGCGTCCTGTACGCGCATCAGGCAATCTCTCAGCGCGAGAATGCTGACGCTCAGGCCACGGCGGTGAGCGCCGACGCCGATCGAATCGCCGCGCTGCAGGGGTTGATCGCGCTGCACGTGGATCCGCAAACCATCGCCGCGATTCGCGCCGGCAAGCCGCTCGCGCTCGGGCAGGGGACGATCCGCGCGCCGATTACAGGCAGCGTGGTCGATAAGTCGATCGCGCCCGGACAGACCCTGTCCGCAGGCACTTCCCCCTGCTTCACGATCGCCGACACCTCCAGGATGTGGGTGATGGCGCAGGTGTTCGGCGATGACGTCGCGCGGATGCAGACCGGGGACCCCGCGACGATCGGCACCGGCGAGGGCAACCCGCTACTGTCGGGCACCGTCACCAACGTTGGCGCGGTGGTCAATCCCGACACGCGCTCGGTGACTGCGCGTGTGAGTGTGGACAACCCGAAGGGCTCTCTCAAGAAGGACATGTACGTCGAGGTACACATCCAGTCGCGCGACCCGGAGCGGGGATTGCTGATTCCGGTGTCCGCCGTGCTGCGCGACGAGGAGAACCTGCCGTTCGTGTATGTGGTGACCGCGGATGGCAGCTACGCCAGGCGATCGATCACTCTCGGCGCACCCGTGGGCGATCGCTTCGTGATTCCGCAAGGACTGCACAGCGGCGAGCAAGTGGTCGTTGACGGCAGTATCTTCCTGCGCTTCATCCAGACGCAGTGAGCACTCCACTTCCGCCAGGCGAGGCGCCCCGCAGGGCCTCGATGATCAATCGCGTCGTCGCCTTCGCGCTCGAGCAACGCCTGTTGATTGTGCTGCTGTCGCTGGCGTTGGCGGGCGCCGGCGTGTGGGCCTACGAGGTCCTGCCGATGGATGCTTACCCGGACCTCTCGCCACCATACGTGGAGATCATCTCCCAATGGCCGGGGCACTCGGCAGAAGAAGTCGAGCGGCTGATCACGGTCCCGGTCGAGCTAGCCATGAATGCGATTCCGGGACTGATCACCAAGCGCTCGATATCGCTCTACGGCCTCTCCGACGTCACCCTGACGTTCGCCGATGGCGTCACGTCCTACTTCGCGCGCCAGAGCGTCTACAACGATCTGCCCGGCATCACCTTGCCGAGCGGAGTCTCGCCGTCGCTGTCGCCGATGTCGCCCCCGTCCGGTCTGGTTTACCGTTACGTGCTGCAGAGCTCCGACCGCTCGCCGATGCAGCTCAAGACACTCGAAGACTGGGTCATCGCGCCGCAATACCGCTCGGTGGCCGGGGTCGCGGACGATTCCGCATTCGGCGGCGGCGACATGCAGTACCAGGTGCTGCTCGATCCGGTAAAGCTCGCCGGATTGGGCCTGAGCGTGACGCAGGTGCAGACGTCCCTCGGGGCCAACAACAGCAATGCCGGGGGCGGCTTCTATACCCAGGGCGGACAGTTCATCTACGTGCGCGGTCTGGGCCGCATACAGACGCTGGAGGACATCGGCAACATCGTGCTTGCCGAGCACAACGGTACCCCGATCCTGGTGAAGGACGTCGGCACGGTCCAGATCGGCATCGCCCCGCGTCTCGGGGAGTTCGGCTACATGAACCAGGATGACGCGGTCGAAGGCGTAATTCTGGCGCTCACCGGCAGCAAGACCCAGGACGTGCTGCAGCGGGTCGAGGCCAAAACCCGGGAGTTGAACACGCAGGTGCTGCCCAGGGACGTGAAGATCGATACCTTCTACGACCTCACCACGCTGATTCAGCAGACCAAGCACGTCGTGATGCACAACCTCACCATGGGACTGGTGCTGGTGATCGTGGTGCTGATCTTCTTCCTGTATGACATACGCGCCGGCCTGATCGTTGCGGTTACGATTCCGCTCGCGCTGCTGTGCGCATTCCTGTGCCTCGATCTGAAGAACGCCTCGGCGAATCTGCTGTCGATCGGTGCGGTGGATTTCGGCATCCTCGTGGATGGCGCGATCTTCATGGTCGAAAATATCTTTCGCGAGCTGGCGGGGCGGCGCGGCACCGACTACCGCATACAGGAGGTGATCCTGAGCGCGGCCGCCGAGATCGACCGCCCGCTGGTGTACGCGGTCGCGGTGATCGTCGCGAGTTTCCTGCCGATCTATTTTCTGACCGGCCCGTCGGGCACGCTGTTCAAGCCGATGGCCGACACCATGATCTTCGCGCTGATCGGCTCGCTGGTCGTCACCCTCACCCTGCTGCCGGTGCTGTGTGCCGTATTCATGCGCAAGGGCGTGCGCGAGCGCCGCAATGCGCTGTTCGAAAGCTTCAGGAGCGGCTACGCGCGCGCTCTCTCGCACCTGCAACGCTTTCCGTGGCGCGTCACGATGGTGTCGTTCCTGCTGCTGCTGGTAGCGGTGCTGATGACGCTGGGGATCGGCGCGGAGTTCATGCCCAATCTCGACGAGGGCGCGCTGTGGGTGCGCGCGACGATGCCATATACGATCTCGTTCCAGAAGGCCGCGCAGATCTCGCCCGAGATCCGCCAGGTGTTGCGCTCCTTCCCGGTGGTGACGACCGTAACCTCGGAGCTGGGCCGACCCGATGACGGCACCGACTCCACCGGGTTCTTCAACGATGAGTTCTTCGTCGGCCTGAAGCCCTATTCGCAGTGGCACGACCGTTACCGCAGCAAGCAGGCATTGATCGATGCGATCGATGCCAAGCTGCAGAGGTTCCCCGGCATCCAGTTCAACTATACCCAGCCGGCGCAGGACGCGGTGGACGAGGCGGAGACCGGCCTGAAGAGTGCGCTGGCGGTGAAGCTCTACGGGCCGGATCTGCAAGTGCTGCAGAACGAGGGCCAGGCGATCAAGGCAGTGATGGCCCGGGTGCGCGGCATCACCGATATCACGCTGGTGCACGAACTCGGCCAGCCCAACCTCGCCATCGACATCGACCGCGCCAAAATCGCGCGCTACGGACTCAACGTCGACGACATCAACAACTTGATCAATACCGCGATCGGTGGCGGTGTTGCGACCGAAGTGGTGCAGGGCGAGGAGCAGTTCGACCTGGTGGCGCGGCTGCAGCCGCAGTTC
>DATAWM010000008.1:0-4271 GCA_036267195.1 Steroidobacteraceae bacterium | reverse complement strand
ACCAGCGCTTCGCTGGCCGGGTCATCGCGCCAGGCCGCGACGTCGGCGCGGTACTCGGCCACCAGGCGCTGCGCGCGCTCGGGCCAGTCGGCGATGAAGGCGGGGGCCTGCGGATCGAGAAAGACGTAGCGCAGCAGGTTGCGTTCCACCGGTCCCGTACGGGGCGTACGGGGCGCTCGTGGCGCCCGCGGCGAGCCACGGGCCAGCCATCCCTCGAACAGCTCGGCCGCCTCCCGATTCCAGGCGATCGCGTCCCAGTGCCGATCCAGCACGTAGGCAGGCGTATGGATGATGTCCAGCAGCGCATCGAGCCGGTGGCGATCGGCCGCCGCGCCCCGCGGTGAGGCCGTGCCGGCGCGTGCCCCCGGGCGTGCCGCCAGCTCGAACAGGTAGGCGCGCTCGGCGCGCGAGAGTTTCAATCCACGGGCGATGGCACCGAGCGTCACCGCCGAGATGCCGGCGCTGCGTCCCTGCTCGATCCAGGTGTACCAGGTCGGACTGATGCCGCACAGCGCCGCGGCCTCTTCGCGGCGCAGCCCCGGCGCGCGCCGCCGCGGCCCGGCCGCCAGGGCGAAGTCGGAAGGGGAGCAGCGGTCGCGCCGCGCACGCAGGAATTCTCCCAGCAGGCGACCCCGGTCGGCCGCGGAGTGCGGCGCCGGCGGCTTACGCATGGGGGCGCGCAGTGGTCTGCAGGGCGATGGCACGCATTATTTATAATAGGATAAGCTCCAATCTTGTACCAGCATATGGCAGCGACTATGGTGCCACGGTGCCAATGCGGCCAGCCTGCGGAGCCGAAGCGATATGTTGAGCCACGACGATACCGTGCAGCAGCAGTTCGACCCCCAGGCGCAGGCCTACCTGCACAGTGCCGTGCACGCGCGCGGCCCGGACCTGGAGCGCTCGCGCACTCTGGTCAGCGGCGCCGTGCGTGCCGGCGGCGCGGCCGTGGACGTGGGCTGCGGTCCCGGGCACCTCAGTTTCGTGCTGGCTCGCTGCCTGGCACGGGTGGTGGCGGTGGATCCGTCGGCCCAGATGCTGGCGGCGGTCGAGCAGGGTGCGCGTACCCAGGGGCTGACCGCACTCCACACGCGCCAGGCGGCCGCGGAATCGCTGCCGTTCGAGGCCGGCAGCTTCGCGCTCGCCAGCACCCGCTACAGCGCGCACCACTGGCGCACTCTGGAGGCGGCCATGCAGGAGTTGCGCCGCGTGCTCGAGCCGGCCGGCTACCTGCTGGTAATCGACGTCGAGGGGCACGAGGACGCCCTCGCCGACACCCACCTGCAGGCGATGGAGCTGCTGCGTGACCGCTCGCACGTGCGCAACCGCTCGGTCAGTCAGTGGCGTGCGCTGCTGTCGGAAGGCGGTTTCGAGCGGATCGTGCACCATCGCTGGCCGCTGCGGCTGCAGTTCGGGCCATGGGTGCAACGCATGCGCACGGCCCCGGAGCGTGTCGAGATGATCCGGGCGCTACAGCGGGAGGCACCGGCGGAAGTGCAACGGGCACTGGCGTTCGAGTCGGACGGATCCTTCACCGTGCACACCTCGCTGTACTGGGCGCGCAAGGCGGCCTGAGGGCGGTGCGGCTGGAAAAACAGCGCCGCTCGGTCCACTCTTGCGCTCAGCCGTGCGTCGTCACGGAGCGGAGCTGCCATGCCGTCGAAGATCGAGGACTACGCGCTGCTGGGCGATTGCGAGACCTGCGCACTGGTGGCGCGTGACGGTTCGGTCGACTGGCTGTGCTGGCCTCGCTTCGACAGCGGTGCGTGCTTCGCGGCGCTGCTCGGGGAGCCGGGCAATGGGCGCTGGCTCATCGCGGCGTGCGATCCGCAGGTGCGCGCCACCCGCCGTTATCGCGGCGACACCCTCATTCTGGAGACCGAGCTGGAGGGCGCCGAAGGCAGCGCGACCCTGGTGGAGTTCATGCCGCCGCGCGGGGAGGCGTCCGACCTGGTGCGCCTGGTGATCGGCCGGCGCGGGCAGCTGCGCCTGCGCACCGAACTGATCGTGCGATTCGACTATGGCTCGCTGGTGCCGTGGGTAACGCGCCTGGATGACGGCACGCTGCGGCTGGTGTGCGGTCCGGACATGGTGGTGCTGCGCACACCGGTGCCGCTGCGGGGCGAGGAGCGCAAGACCGTGGGAGAGTTCACCGTCAGCGCCGGACAGATGGTGCCGTTCGTGCTGACCTATGGCCCCTCGCACCTGGAGCCGCCACGGGCGATCGATCCGATGGCGGCCCTGGCCGGCACGGAGGCGTTCTGGCGCGAATGGTCGCAGCGCTTCACCGGCAGCGCTGAGCAGTCCGAGCCGGTGCTGCGCTCGCTGATCACCCTCAAGGCGCTTACCTACCGGCCCACCGGCGGCATCGTCGCGGCGCCGACCATGTCGCTGCCCGAGCAGCTCGGCGGCCCGCGTAACTGGGACTATCGCTACTGCTGGCTGCGCGATGCGACCTTCACGCTGCTGGCGCTGATGAACGCCGGCTATTACGAGGAGGCGCTCGCCTGGCGCGGCTGGCTGCTGCGCGCAATCGCCGGAGACGCCGCGCAGGTCCAGATCATGTACGGGCTGCGCGGGGAGCGACGCCTGACCGAGTGGGAAGTGCCCTGGCTCAAGGGTTACGAGGGCGCCAGCCCCGTACGGGTGGGTAACGCGGCCGCCGAGCAGCTGCAGCTGGACATCTACGGCGAGGTGATGGACGCGCTGCATCACGGCCGCACCGGCAAGCTCTCCCCCGATGGGGCCGACTGGATGGTGCAACGGGAGCTGCTGCAGCACCTGGAGGGCGTCTGGCAGCAGCCCGACGAGGGCATCTGGGAAGTGCGCGGCGGCCGGCGTCAATTCACCTATTCGAAGGTCATGGCGTGGGTCGCCTTCGACCGCTCGATCAAGGCGGTGGAACAGTTCGGCCTCGAGGGGCCGCTCGAGCAGTGGCGCGCATTGCGGCAGCGGATCCATGACGAGGTCTGCCGCAACGCTTACAACGACTCCCTCGGCGCGTTCGTGCAGAGCTACGGCTCCAGCGAGCTGGACGCCAGCGTGCTGCTGATGCCGCTGGTGGGCTTCCTGCCGCCGAGCGATCCGCGCGTGCGCAGCACGGTCGAGGCGATCGAGACACACCTGATGGCCGACGGCTTCGTGCGTCGCTACCGCACCGAAGTCGGCCATGATGGTCTGCCGGGCGATGAGGGTGCGTTCCTCGCGTGCAGCTTCTGGCTCGCAGACAACCTGGTGTTGATCGGCCGCCGCGAGGACGCGCAGCGCCTGTACGAGCGGCTGCTGTCACTGCGCAATGACGTCGGGTTGCTGTCCGAGGAGTATGACCCGCGCCAGCGGCGCCTGATCGGCAATTTCCCGCAGGCGCTGTCACACATCGCGCTGATCAACACCGCGCACAACCTCTACCATGCGCGCAAGCCCGCCGAACAGCGCTCCGGCCACGCCAGCCGTTGAGATGCGCCGCGCCGCCGCTCGGATGCGCTGCGGCCCGCCGGCCGGGCGGGGCTAGTTCAGGCACACCACCAGGCGTGCGTGATAGGTACGCCACTCGATCGGGATCACGATCGGGCGGCTGTTGGGCGGGTACTCGACCGTGCTGCTGCGGCCGTGGACCACGGCGGGCACCGAGATGTTGAACTGGTGGCCGAAGTCGCGCCGCGCATTGCCGGACAGGGTGTTGGCGATCTCGCCGACCAGGTCGCACAGGTTGTCGTGGCTCATGTCGGTTTCCTGCATGCGCATCAGCATCACGCACAGCATGCTCTTGGGTGCGGTGAAGAACACCACGCCGTCGCGCTTGCCGCTGATCCTGATCATGCCGGTGTAGTCGGAAATCTCGGGCGTGCGGCTGAGCGCCAGGTACGGCGTGCCGCATTCGGCCACCTGCTGCACGGTGGTGCCGAAATAGTTCAGCACCCCGTCGACGAACACGGTGACTTCGGACTCGGTCTTCACGATTGCTGCAGCGGCACGACGGCGCGATTATTCGATCAGCTTGCGCAGCGCGTTGTTGAGCTGGCGATCGGTAAATGGTTTGCACAGGAAGCCGCTGGCGCCTTTTTCGATCGCATCGATGGCGGTGAGCTTGTCCGCGAGCGCCGAAATCACCAGGATGAGGATGTCCGGATCCCGCTCGACCAGCTGCGAGACACACTCACCACCGTCCATCTCCGGCATCGTCAGGTCCATCGTCACAATGGTGGGACGCAGCTTCTCATGCATCTCGAGCGCCTCGCGACCGTTCCTGGCTGCGCCGACAAATTCGATGT
>DATAWM010000007.1:0-35291 GCA_036267195.1 Steroidobacteraceae bacterium | reverse complement strand
ATCAGGGCTCCGATGCAAGGCGGGTGAGTTTCACACCGCTTGGGTCTGCACCGCCTCCAAGCTCACCACCCGCCTTTGCACCATCTTGCGGCGCCCAGCCGCCGAAGATCCATCAACGGGCCCGTCCGCCCTCGTCTCGTTGCATCCGCGACACATCTGCGGTGTCGTTCATGGCGCACCGCTATCAGTGGACGGTGTGTTGGCATGATGCTCCCCATGTCTAGTCAAAACTCGGTGGACAGCGCCGGATCGCACCAATGTTCGAACATGCGCGCGATCTGGCGGGCGTTGACGCGACCGATGGACAATGGCGGCAGCTCATCGAGCGCGAAAAACTCGACCTCGCTGGTCTCGATGCTCGTCCGGGCGGCGCCACCGATCAGCTCGCAGATGAAGAACAGCTTATAAATCGAGTACGGATGGCGATAGGCGTAACCCTGATGGCGCGCATCCCACACCGCCGCGAGCTTGATCGCCTGCGCCTCGAAGCCGGACTCCTCGCTGATCTCCCGCTCCACGCACTCCTTGGCCGATTGATTCACGTCGGCCCATCCGCCCGGCAGTGTCCAGCATCCATCGCTGATTTCCCGCACCAGTAGCACCCGCCCTTCGCGGAACACCGCACCGCGCACGTCAACCTTGGGGGTCGGATAGCCGACATCCTGATCGAACAGCATGCGGATGCGCTCGCTCGGCTCCCCGGAGGCGGCCGCCATCACCTCCGCGGCGATGGTGCGCAAGCGCCGATAGCGCTCCAGGTCGTACGGATCCTGCGAGAAAGTCAGGCCGGTCTGTGCCATCGCTTGCAGCTCGCGCGCCCATAGCAGCCACTGCGGTTCGTCTGTCATCCGATGCGCCTTGCGCCAACATCGCCGGCGCTTGTAGAGTCAGCGCCACACCGTCTGTGGGATCGAAGGAGCATGCCATGAAGCGTACTGCATCGGCGATCTGGTCTGGCGACCTCAAGAGCGGCCACGGTGCACTGGCCACGCACAGCGGCGTGCTGAAGGAAACCCCGTATAGCTTCGCGACGCGCTTCGAAACCGCGGCAGGCACCAACCCGGAGGAGCTGATCGCCGCGGCACATGCCGGTTGCTTCACGATGGCACTGTCGGCCAGCCTCGGGCGGGCCGGGTTCACGCCCAAGCGGCTGGCGACGCAGGCCAGCGTCTCGCTGGAGCAGGTCAGCGGCAACTGGACCATCACCAGCGTGCATCTGGAGAATGAGGCCTGGATCCCTGGCATATCCGACCAGAAGTTCCAGCAGATCGCCGCCGATGCCAAGGCCAACTGCCCGATCTCGCGCCTGCTGCGCGCCGAGGTTTCGCTCAATGCCAGGCTGGAGGCCGGCGAAGGCGCCTGAGATCCCCCGGGCGTCGGAAAAATCCGACCTGCGGGCGCGCCGACGCATGCCTGCGGCACGGCCACCGTCACAGTAGCATCACCGCATGACATCCCGCGCCATGACACGCAACGTCACTGCACCGCTGGGCACCGCGCCCACAGCGACGGGACCGCTCGCACTTCCTGCGCGGCGCTGGGTTGCGTTCACGACCGGCATCGTGGTGGGGATGGCAACCGGATTGGTCGGTGTCGGGATTGCCGTGGCCGCGGAACGCGCCCGGCGGCGTGCAGCGGGTGATGACTGCGGGCCTCGGGCCGGGCGCGAGCAGCCGCGAGCGAGGCGTGCCCAGGTGCCGCAGGCTCCGGTGGTCTATCCGCCGGCCGCGCAGTTCGAGCCGTCCCCAAGCGAAGCAGAGCTGGACGAGGAACTCGCCCAGACCTTTCCGGCTAGCGACCCGCTGCCGTACTCCCACCGCGTTGATTGATGGGCCGCCAGATGCCCGGCAAAGCCGCCCGAGCCGCCGGCTGGGCGGTAGCCGGCCCGATCGAGCCGGCTACCGCACTAACCCGGGCTTACTTGGGGGCGCTGTCGCTATCGCTCTTCTTGCTCTTCTTGCTCTTCTTGCTGTGATGCGTGTGGTGCTTGCCCTTGGCCGGAGCCGAGGCTTCGGTCGTGGTGCCGCTGCCGCTGTCCGCGGCTGAAACGACCAGCGGCGCGCCAGCCAGGGTAGCCGCCAAAACGGCCAGAACTGCAACATTGAACTTCATGGTATCGGATCCCTCAACTTTGGAGTGACAACCCGCTCAAGCGGGCGCCGGATATTACACAGCGAGGCTACGCCCCGCCAAATTAACCCAGACTTAACCGCCGCCGGGACGTCCGCCGTTATGACAGATGGTGCCGCAGAACGAGCTGGCCTAGAGCCGCAGCTGCTGGCGGTGGCTGCGGTACCACTCGTAGGTCGACACCAGCCCCTGTCCCAGCGGGATGCCGGCTCGCCAACCCAGCGCGCTCAGGCGCGACACATCCAGCAGCTTGCGCGGGGTGCCGTCCGGCCGCGAGGGGTCGAAACGCAGCTCGCCGCGAAATCCGACCACCTCGGCGATCATGTGCGCCAGCTCCGCGATGCTCACATCGGTGCCCCAACCGATGTTGATCGGGGCCTCGTCGCTGTAGTGCTGCATCAGGTGCAGGCAGGCGTCGGCCAGGTCGTCGACGTGCAGGAACTCGCGCCGCGGCGTGCCCGTGCCCCAGACCTCCACCATCGCCGCGCCGGTGAGCGTGGCTTCGGCGCACTTGCGCATCAGCGCCGGCAGCACGTGCGAGCTGCGCAGGCTGAAGTTGTCGCCCGGGCCGTACAGATTGGTCGGCATCACGCTGATGGCGTCGAAGCCGAATTCGCGCCGGTACGCCTGGCACAGCTTCAACCCCGCGATCTTCGCGATCGCGTACCACTGGTTGGTGGGCTCGAGCGGCCCGGTCAGCAGGCACTCCTCGGACATCGGCTGCGGTGCGTCGCGCGGGTAGATGCAGCTGGACCCGAGGAACAGGAGCTTGCGCGTGCCGTGGCGCTGCGCCGCATCGATGATGTTGGTCTGGATCTGCAGATTGTCGCGCATGAACTGCGCCGGCTCGCTGCGGTTGGCCTCGATGCCGCCGACCCTGGCGGCCGCCAGGAACACGTATTGTGGCCGATGCAGCTCGAAGAAGCGTTCGACCTCGCCCTGCCGGCGCAGATCCAGCTCGGAGCGTGCGGGCAGCAGCAGCTGCCGCGCGCCGGCGGCGGCGAGCCGGCGCACCAGCGCCGCGCCGACCAGGCCGGTATGGCCTGCGACGTAGATCGGCGAGTCGGACAGGGTCACGGGGCTATTCGCGATACTGATAGGTCTTGAAACCTTCTCGGGCCATCAACGCGTCGCGGCGCGCGAGCGCCAGATCTTCGGTGATCATCTCGCTCACCAGCTGCTCGAAGCCGATCTGCGGCTGCCAGCCCAGTTGCTGCCGTGCCTTGCTGGCATCGCCGAGCAGCGTATCGACCTCGGTCGGGCGGAAGTAGCGCGAATCGATCCTGATGAGCGTGCGGCCGCTGCCGGCCGCCACCCCGTGCTCCCCGACGCCGCTGCCGCGCCACTCGAGCCGCTCGCCCAGGAGCGCCGCGGCCTGCTCGCAGAACTCGCGCACCGAGTGCTGCTCGCCGGTGGCGATCACGAAGTCGTCGGGCCGTTCCTGCTGCAGCATCAACCACTGTGCCCGCACGAAGTCGCGGGCATGGCCCCAGTCGCGGCGCGCATCCAGGTTGCCGAGGTACAGGCACTCCTCCAGTCCCTCGTGTACGCGCGCGAGCCCGCGGGTGATCTTGCGCGTGACGAAGGTCTCGCCGCGGACCGGTGACTCGTGATTGAACAGAATGCCATTGCAGGCGAACAGCCCATACGCCTCGCGATAATTGACCGTGATCCAGTAGGCATAGACCTTGGCGACACCGTACGGGGAGCGCGGGTAGAACGGTGTGGTCTCGCGCTGCGGCGTTTCCTGGATCTTGCCGTACATCTCGGAGGTCGAGGCCTGGTAGAAGCGCGTCCTGTCCGCCAGGCCGAGGATGCGGATCGCCTCCAGCACCCGCAGCGTGCCGAGTGCATCGGCGTTGGCGGTGTACTCCGGGGTCTCGAACGACACCGCCACGTGACTCTGGGCCGCGAGATTGTAGATCTCATCCGGCTGCACCTGCTGGATGATGCGGATCAGGTTGGTGGCATCGGTGAGGTCACCGTAATGCAGCTGCATGCGCACGCGCTGTGCGTGCGGATCCTGGTACAGGTGATCGATGCGGTCGGTGTTGAACGAGGAGGCACGGCGCTTGATGCCGTGCACCTCGTAGCCCTTCTCCAGCAGCAGCTCGGCCAGGTAGGCGCCATCCTGGCCGGTGACACCGGTGATCAGTGCGCGCTTCATGCGCCGGCGCCCCGCGCCTTGCCTAGGCCACCGGCCCTATGAAGTCGCTCTTGCCGATCTTGACGCCGCCGTGGCGCAGGATGTCGTAGGCGGTGGTGCAGTGAAAGTACACATTGGGCAGCGCAAACGACGTGAAGTAGTCCAGGCCGGTCTTGAAGGAGAGGGTCCGTTGAGGAAACTTCAGCTCGATCGGGCGGCTCTCGGAACCCTCCAGCTGCCGCGGCTGGATGCCCTTGACGAAGTCGATGGTCTTCTCCAGGCGCTGGTGCAGCTCGGCGAAGCTCGACTCGTCATCGGCAAACTTCGGCGGCTCGATCTGCGCCAGGCGCGCCACGCAGCCCTTGGCGTTGTCGGACGCGATGCGCACCTGGTACGTCAGCGGCAGCATGTCGGGATACAGCCGCATGCCGAGCAGCGCCGACGGCTCGATCTTCTCTGCTTCGGCATGGGCGCGGCCCTTCTCCAGCACCGCGGCCAGATTGCCGAGCGCTCGGGTGAAGGTCGGGATACAGACGTCATAAATAGACAGGCTCATGCTGAAATTCTCCTTCTTGGGACATCGCCGCGGTAGCGGTGCCGGCGATCGGCCGCGTATCCTGCCCCAGCTCCATGCAGGCGCGCAAGCCGGGACAGTTGTCCTGCAGCTGCAGCGCGCTGCCGTGCAGGCGCGCCACCGCCTCCACCAGGCTTAGTCCCAGTCCGACCCCGGGCGTGCCGCGGCTGACATCGCCGCGGTAGAAGCGCTCGACGACCTTACCCTTATCGGCATCGGCGATGCCCGGGCCGCTGTCGGCCACCGCTATGCGCACACCGCCGCCGGTGCGGCGCTCGACCGAGACCTCGATGTGGCCCTGCTCGGGGGTGTACTTCAGCGCATTGTCGATCAGGTTGCTCAGCGCCTGCGCCAGCAGCACCGGATCGCCGCGCACCGGGGCCGGGGCGGCCTGCAGCTGCAGGCTCACCCCCTTGAGCTCGGCGGCGGGCTGGTAGAAATCCACCGCCGCGGCGGCCACCTCCGCCAGGTCGACCGGAACGAAGCCCGAGCGGCGCATGCCGCTGTCGATCTCCGCCAGGCGCAGCAGCGCGTTGAAAATGCTGATGACGCGGTCCACGTCCGCCACCGCCGCCTCGATCTCGGCGAAGCTGCGTTCCGGCGCGGGTCGTGTCAGGCTGAGCTCCTCCAGACGCGCACGCAGCTCCGCCAGCGGCGTACGCAGATCGTGGGCGACGGCGTTGGACACGTTGCGCACGCCGTGCACCAGTTGCTCGATCTGCGCGAGCATGCGGTTGATGGTCTGCGAGAGCGTATTGAGCTCATCGCTCCCGCGCCGGGTGGGCAGCCGGTGCGTGAGGTCTCCCTGCATGATCGCCGACACCGTCTGGCGAATGACGTGGATGCGCGCCATCAGCGCACGCCGGATCAGGATCCCCCCCAGCGCGCCGAACACCGACAGGATCGCGACCGCGCCGGCCAGCGCATACCAGAAGCGCCGCTCGAGCGGCAGGTAACGCGCGATATCGCGGCCGACCAGCAGGTGATAGCCGTCGGGCAGCGTGGTGTGCACCAGCGCAACATCGGTATGGTGTCCGCCCAGATCCAGGCGGATGGTGTAGACCCCCGGCATCGCCGGTACGTTCACCGGCCAGGCGGCAATATTGCCCGCCAGCGGCTTGAGGTGCGGATCGGCGAACAGCAGCAGCCGCTCATTGGCGATCTGCAGACCGACACGCGCATTGATGTAGCTGACCAGCCCCTGTGCGCCATCGCGCGTGAACACGTCGGAGAGCCGCTGGGCGTCGGCCTGCAGGATCTCCGCCCGTCCATCCTCGACCGTCACGCGCCACGCATACCACAGCGGTGCGGCGAACAACGCCAGCGCCGCGAGCCCCAGGCTGATGTAGCCGACCGCAAGCCGCAGAGCCGAGGAGCGCAGCGCCCTCATCGGTCGCGCCCCCCGGTCATGCGAGCCGCTCCTCAGTCATGCGAGGTCAGCGTGTAGCCGGCGTTGCGCACCGTGCGCAGCAGCGGGCGCTCGAAATCGGCGTCGATCTTCTGCCGCAGCTTGCTGATGTGCACGTCGATCAGGTTGGTCTGCGGGTCGAAGTGGTAGTCCCACACGTTCTCCAGCAGCATGGTGCGCGTGACTACCTGGTCGGCGTGCCGCATCAGGTACTCCAGCAGCTTGAACTCGCGCGGCTGCAGCACGATGTCCCGGTCACCGCGCACTACCTTGCGCGCCAGCAGATCGATGCGCAGATCCGCCACCGTAAGCTGGGTCTGCACCCCGTCGGCCTGCGAGCGGCGGATCAGCGCGTCCAGTCGCGCCAGCAGCTCGCCGAACGCGAACGGCTTGGTCAGGTAATCGTCCCCGCCGGCGCGCAACCCGCGGATGCGCTCGTCGACCTCCGACAGCGCACTGAGGATCAGGATCGGGGTGCGCTTGCCGGCCTTGCGCAGCGCCTCGACGATCGCCAGGCCATCGACGTCGCCGGGCAGCATGCGGTCCAGCACGATCGCATCGTACGGCTCGCCGGCGGCCAGGAACATGCCGTCACGCCCGTTGGCCGCGTGGTCGGCGGTGTGCCCGGACTCGGCCAGGCCCTTGAGCACGAACTGCGCAACCCGCTCGTTGTCCTCCACCAGCAATACCTTCATGTCGCATCCTGCGGCAGCACCCCGCTGATGCCCGGCCCGCCGCCGCGCGTGCGCTGCACATCGGTGATCGGCTCGGCACCGGCCGTCGCGCCCCCGGCGGGCGCGCCCGCCAGGGCGCGCTGCAGCCTCGACACGCGGTGAGGCCGGCCGCGCCGGTTGGCCAGGCGGTCCAGGTACAGGTACACCACCGGGGTGGTGAACAGCGTCAGAGATTGGCTCACGATCAATCCACCGACCATGGTGACGCCCAGCGGCTGGCGCAGTTCCGAGCCGGTGCCGCGGCCCAGCGCCAGCGGCAGCGCACCCAGGATCGCCGACATCGTGGTCATCATGATGGGACGGAAGCGCAGCAGACAGGCCTGCCGGATCGCCTCCTCGGGCGACTGCCCGCCCTCGCGCTCGGCGGTGATCGCGAAGTCCACCATCATGATGCCGTTCTTCTTCACGATGCCGATCAGCAGCAGAATGCCGACCAGCGCGATCACGGACAGATCGTAGTGGAACAGCATCAGCACCAGCAGCGCGCCGACGCCGGCCGAGGGCAGTGTCGACAGGATGGTCAGCGGGTGGATGTAACTCTCGTACAGCATGCCCAGGATGATGTACACCACCACCACCGCGGCCAGGATCAGGTACGGCTCGGCCTTGAGCGAGGCCTGGAAGGCCTGCGCCGTGCCCTGGAAGCTGCCGGTGATCGAGCCGGGCATGCCGATGCTCGCCGTCGTGCGCTCGATCGCATCCACGGCATCGCCCAGCGCGTAGCCGGGGGCCAGGTTGAACGACAGCGTCACCGCGGGGAACTGGCCCTGGTGGTTGATCGACAGCGCGGTCACGTGCTGCGTGTCGTAGTGCACGAAGGTAGACAGCGGCACCATCTGGTTGGTGACCGGCGACCTGATGTACAGCTTGCGCAGCGTGGCGGGATCGGATTGCAGCGACGGGGTGATCTCGAGCACCACGTGGTAGCTGTTGAGCTGGGTGAAATACTGCGTGACCTCGTTCTGCCCGAAGGCATCGTACAGCGTCTGGTCGATCAGCGAGGGCTGGATGCCGAAGCGGGCGGCCTGATCGCGATCGATGTCCACGCTCAGCATGGTGCTGTCGGTCTGCTGGTCGGTGGCCACGTCGCTCAGTTGCGGCAGCGGTTTGAGCTTGGCCAGCAGCTTCGGTGCCCAGGCGTCGAGCTCGTCCAGGTTGATGTCCGTCAGCGTGTACTGGTACTGCGTGCGTGTGGTGCGGCCGCCGACATTGATGTCCTGCCGTGACTGCAGGTACAGCGTCGCCCCCGGCACCTTGGCGACGTCGTGCCGCAGCCGCGCGATGATCTGATCGGCGGTGGCGCTGCGCTGGTCGCGCGGCTTCAGGCCGACCAGCAGGAAGTCGTTGTTGAGCGGGCGCGAGCCGCCGACGAAGGTGACGTAGCCCTGCGCCGCCGGATCGTGCTCGATCACGGCCGTGAGCGCGTGCTGACGCCGGACCATCTCCTGGTAGGAGACGTCCTGGGGCGCGTCCGAAAGGCCCTGGATGATGCCGGTATCCTGCTGCGGGAAGAAGCCCTTGGGTATCAGCACGTACAGCACCACGGTCAGCGCCATGGTGGCGAAGAACACCACCAGGGTGGGGCGCTGGTGGCGCAGCACGAAGTCCAGCCCGCGGCCGTAGGCCGCGATCACGCGCTCGAAGCCGCGCTCGATCAGCAGGTACGCCCGGCCGTGCCTGATGTCGTGCTGGTTGCGCAGGAACTGCGCGCACATGGTCGGCGAGAGCGTCAGCGCGGTGAAGGCCGAGACGGCGATGGTCATGGTCACCGTGATCGCGAACTCGCGGAACAGGCGGCCGACGATCCCGCTCATCAGCAGCAGCGGGATGAACACCGCCACCAGCGAGATGCTGATCGACAGGATCGTGAAGCCGATCTCGCGCGAGCCCTTGAGCGTGGCCTGCAGCGGCGGGAGGCCCGCCTCGATGTGGCGGTAGATGTTCTCCAGCATCACGATGGCGTCGTCGACCACGAAACCCACCGCGATCACCAGCGCCATCAGCGACAGATTGTCCAGGCTGTAGCCGAGCGCGTACATCAGCGCCGCGGTGCCCAGCAGCGCCAGTGGCACCGTCACGCCCGGAATGATCGTGGCCCAGGCGCTGCGCAGGAACAGGAAGATCACCATGATGACCAGCGCCACCGTCAGCATCAGCGTGAATTCCACGTCGTGCAACGAGGCATTGATGGTCGCGGTGCGATCGCCGATCTGATCGATGTGGATCGAGGCCGGGATCGACAGCATCGCCTTGGGCAGCAGGGCCTTGATGCGCTGCGAGGTGTCGATCACGTTCGCGCCGGCCTGCTTGTACACCAGCAGCAGGATGCCGTTCTTCGCGTGCGGCCAGCCCTGCACCCACTGCCAGCCCGACATCTGGGTATTCTCGGGGCCGTTCACCGCCGTGCCGATGTCGCGCACGCGCACCGGCGCGCCGTTGTGGTAGGCGACGATGATGTTGTTCCAGGGGGCCGCCGTGTCTAGCTGGTCGTTATCGTAGATCGTGTAGTTATGCAGCGCGCCGTTGATGGACCCCTTGGGCGCATCCACCGTCGCCTCGGTGATGACGTTGGCCACGTCAGTGAGCTGGATGCCCAGTGCGGCGAGCTTCGCCGGATCGATCTGCACCCGCACCGCCGGCTTTTGCTGGCCGCCGATGTTGACCTGCGCGACTCCGGGGATCTGCGAGATCTGCTGCGCCAGCACGTTCTCGGAATAGTCGTCGACCGTGGTCAGCGGCAGCACGTCGGAATGCACCGCCAGGATCATGATCGGTGAGTCGGCCGGGTTGGTCTTCTTGTAAGTGGGCGGAGTCGGCAGATCCTTCGGCAACTGTCCGGACGCGGCGGAAATCGCCTGCTGCACATCCTGCGCGGCCGCGTCGATGTTGCGGTCCAGATCGAACTGCAGCGCGATCGACGTGGTGCCGAGCACGCTGCTCGAGGTCATCTGCGACAGGCCGGGGATCTGCGCGAACTGATACTCCAGCGGCTGCGCCACCGAGCTCGCCATGGTCTCGGGGCTGGCGCCCGGCAGCTGCGCCGTGACCGAGATGGTGGGGAATTCCACCTGCGGCAGCGGCGCCACCGGCAGCAGCGGCCACGCCACGATCCCTACCAGCAGGATCCCGCCCATCAGCAGCGAGGTGGCGATCGGCCGCCGGACGAACGGCTCGGAGATGTTCATGAGCTTTGCACGCGCGCGCCCGGCTGCAGGCGGAACTGGTTGCTGGTCACCACGCGCTCGCCGGCGGTGAGACCGGAGGCGATCACGGTCAGCTCACCGCTCTGCTCACCGAGCTTCAGCGGCCGCACCTGCACGCTCGAGTCGGCCTGCACGACATAGGTGAACGGCCCATCAGGGCCCTCCTGGACCGCCGCGGAGGGTATGGTCACCACGCCGCGCTGCTGCGCCGCGAGCACCCGGACGTTGACGAACTCCCCCGGCCACAGCGTGTTGTGGGGGTTGGGGAAGGTCGCCTTCAGGCGCATGGTGCCGGTGGTGGGATCGATCTGGTTGTCCACCACGGTGAGCGTGCCGACATCCAGCTGCGTCCTGCCGTCCTGCGACAGTGCCGTGACGCTCACCGCGCCGCGCGCGAGCGCCTGATTGATCTGCAGCAGCTCATCCTCGGGCAGCGTGAACACCGTGGAGATCGGCTGCATCTGCGTGAGCACCACGATACCGGTCGTGTCGGTGGCATGCACGTTGTTGCCCGGATCGATCAGCCGTAGGCCGGTGCGCCCGGCGAATGGGGCGACGATGGTGGTGTAGGCCAGCTGCGTGCGCGCGTTGTCGATGGCCGCGCCGTCGATCTGCACCTGCGCGGTCAGCTGCGCGACCAGCGCGCGCTGATCGGCCACCGTCTGCTTGCTGGTCAGATTCTGCGGCGCGAGCACCATGTAGCGGGCCAGATCGCCCTTGGCGCTCTCGAGCTGCGCGGCATCCTTGGCCTGGGTGGCCATGGCCTGATCGAGCGCGGCGCGATATGGGCGCGGATCGATCTGCGCCAGCACCTGTCCCTTGTTGACGTGCTGGCCCTCAATGAAGTCGACGCTGTCCAGCTCGCCATCGACCCGCGCCGTCATGGTCGCGGTGTAAAAGGCCTGGACGGTACCGAGCCCCTGCAGGTATACCGGCACGTCGCTGCGCATCGCCACCGCCGTATGCACCGCCACCGCTGCGGGCTCCTTCGGCGCCGCCGCGGCCGCCACCGGCTGGTGGGTGTACCAAATGAGCGCGCCGAGCACCAGTGCCGCCACCGCGGCGCCCCACAGCCACCGGGCCCGCCGCTGCAGCACGCCCCCGTGGCGCGCTTGTGCGCGCGGCGGGGACACATCGGCGCCGGGATTGGAGCCGTCATCGATCATGGTTTCGCCTGTCCCATCATAGTTTCGCCTGCTGCACCTGCCAGCCGCCGCCGAGGGCCTGATAGAGCTGCACCAGCGTCTGCAGATGCTGGAATTTGACCTGCACCAGCTCGTCCTGCGCCGTAAACAAGGTCGTCTCCGTGTTCAGCACCGTCAATATGTTGGTGGTGCCCGCTGCCATCTGCATCTGCGCGAAGTCGAATGCCCGCTGTGCCTTATCGGTCGCGTTCTGCTGCCGCTGCTGCTGGTCGGCCGCCTGCTGCACCGCAATCAGCGCATTTTCGACGTCGCTGAGCGCCGTCATCACCGTCTTATGATAGTCGGACAACAACTCGGCATAGCGCGCGCGCGAGTATTGGTATTGCCCGCGCAACGCGCCACCCTGGAAGATGCTTTGGCTGAGGGCACCGGTCACTGCAAATACTCGACTCGCCGGGGACACCAAAGTGCCCAGGACGGCGCTGGCAAAACCACCGCTGCCGGTCAGATCGACGTTCGGAAAGAAGGCGGCGCGCGCGGCCACGATGTTGGCGTTGGCCGCGTGCAGCTGGGCCTCGGCCTCGGCCACGTCCGGCCGCCGCGCCAGCAGCTGCGACGGCAGTCCCGCGATCACCGGCGGGGTGCGGATCTGTCCGAGGCCCCCGCCGCCCAGCCCGATGGTCTCGGGCGCGCGGCCCAGCAGCACCGCGAGCGCGTTCAGGCTCTGCTGCAGCTGCTCTCGCAGCGGCGGGATCGACGCGTTGACCACGGCCACCACCGAGGCCTGCTGCGCCACGTCGAGCGCCGTGGCGGTCCCGACCTGCTGCTCGAGCGTCAGGCCGTCGAGCGTGTGCTGCGCATTGGCCAGGTCGTTCTGCGCCACCTGCAGGCGGTCGTGCATCTCCAGCGCCTGGAAGTAGTTCTGCGCCACGCCGGCGATCACGGTGAGCGTCACGGTCTGCTGGTCGAAGCGGCTCGCCTGCGCAGCGAGCGCCGCCGCATCGCGGGTCGCGCGATTCTTGCCCCAGAAGTCCAGCTCGTAGCTGGCAGTCACCTCGGGACTGAACTGGTTCGCGGTCACCGCCGCACCGCCGCCCAGCGGTATCGCCCGCTCGCGGGTTGCGCTGGCGTCGAACCCCACCGCCGGCAGCAGCGCCGCACCGGCAATACGCGCCTGAGCATCGGCCTCGCGCACCCGCGCGATCGCCGCGGCAATATCGTCGCCGTCCAGGCGCGCCTGCGACACGTAGTCATCCAGCGCCGGGGAGCCGAAGGCGCGCCACCACTCCGCGGCGGGCCACGCGGCGGTCGCGCCCTGCGCCGCGCTACTCCAGGAGGGCGGCAGCGGCACCTCGGGCCGGCGATAGGCCGGCCCCACGCTGCAGGCCGCGAGCCCCGCCAGCACAGCGGCGAGCGGCAGCCAGGCGCAGCATTTCGACCTCGACGAGCGTGGCGGTGTCATTGCCTCGACGGTACACGAGCGTCGATTAAGTCGAGATGGCCGGGACATTAAACTGTATTAATCACGACGGAATCGGCAGGCCGGCGTTGCGCACCACCGAGCGCAGCACGAAGCTCGAATCCACGCGCGCCACCCCCGGAAGTTTGGTCAGCACCTTGCTGTGCAGGCGCTCGAAATCCTCGGCGTCGCGCGCAACCACACGCAGCACATAGTCGGATTCGCCGGTGGTCAGGTCGCACTCGGTAACCTCGGGGACCCCCGCGACCGCGCGCTCGAACGCGCTGAGGTCCAAGTCGGTCTGCGCCCGCAGCGTGATTCGAATGATGAAGCTGACCGCCACTCCGACCCGCGACGCGCTCAGCACCGCGGTATAGCGCTCGATCACCCCGCCCTGCTCCAGCAGCCGCACGCGCCGCAGACAGGCCGATTCGGACAGACCCACACGCTGCGCCAGCGCGGCGTTGGACAGCTTGCCGTCGAGCTGCAGCTCGCGCAGGATTCTCCGATCGGCCCTGTCAAGCTTCATATCGTGCGATTTTATCTCGATTTCGCAAGATTATGCGAGTAACTCCGTCTTCCAGGCGTGATTTTGCAATCGACTGCCGCACCGGGGTACGACAATCAGTCCATGCGTATCGGGGTGCCCAAGGAGATCAAGGTCCACGAATACCGGGTCGGGCTGGTTCCGGCGGCGGTGCGCGAGCTCACCGCCGCGGGCCACCCGGTGCTGGTGCAGACCGGCGCCGGCGGCGGGATCGGTTGCAGCGATGAGGACTACCGCCAGGCGGGTGCGGACATCGCACCGCTGGCCGAGACGGTGTGGGAGCAGTCGCAGCTGATCGTCAAGGTCAAGGAACCGCAGCTGCCCGAGTGTGCGCAGCTGCATCGTGACCAGGTGCTGTTCACCTATCTGCACCTTGCGGCCGATCCGGCCCAGGCCCAGGCGCTGCGCCGCTGCGATTGCGTGGCCATCGGCTATGAGACCGTGACCGCGCCGGATGGCTCGCTGCCGCTGCTCACACCCATGAGCGAAGTCGCCGGGCGCATGTCGATCCAGGTCGGCGCCGCCTATCTGCAGAAGCCGGCCGGCGGCGGCGGCATCCTGCTCGGGGGCGTGGCCGGAGTGGCTTCCGCCAATGTGGTGGTGATTGGCGCCGGCGTGGCCGGCACCAATGCGATCGAGATGGCCCACGGGCTGCGCGCCCAGGTAAGCGCAATCGACCGCTCGATACCGCGCCTGCGCCAGCTGGACGCGCAGTTTCGCGGCGCCGTGCGCACACTGTATTCGACCGCTGATACGATCGAGCGCGCGGTGCGCGACGCGGACCTGGTGATCGGCGCGGTGCTGCTGCCGGGCGCTGCGGCGCCCAAGCTGGTGAGTGCGGCGATGATTGCGCGCATGCGCCCCGGTTCGGTCGTGGTCGACATCGCGATCGATCAGGGAGGCTGCTTCGAGACCAGCCGGCCGACCACGCATGCCGCCCCGACCTACGTGGTCGACGGCGTGATCCACTACTGCGTCACCAACATGCCCGGCGCGGTGCCGCGCACCTCGGCGTACGCTCTCAACCATGCGACGCTGCCGTACGTGCGTGCGCTCGCGGACCTGGGTTGGGAGCGCGCCCTGCAGCGCGATACGGGACTGGCCGCGGGCCTCAACGTCTCGCACGGACAGATCGTGCATCCGGCCGTCGCCCGGGCGCTGGGACTCGCGGCCGCTGCCTGACGGCTTTCCCCGGCGGTCCGCGTTCGAGCCGATCAGTTCGAGGCGATCAGGCGACTCAAATCCTGCGTGACGGTCGCGGGCGGGTCGCTCTCGCCGGTGAGCAGCCGCGCGCGGCCCTTCTGGTCGAAGACGAACACCGCGCTGCTGTGCTCGACCGCGTAGTTGCCGTACTGATCGGGCGGGTCGCGGTGATAGGAGATGCGATAGCGCTTCGCCAGCCGAGTCAGCGTGTCGTCGTCGCCGCGCAGGCCGATGAACTGCGGGCCGAAATAGCCGGCATAGCGCTTCAGCAGCGCCGTGGTGTCGCGTTGCGGGTCCACGCTGACGAACAGCACCCGTACCTTCGAGGCCGACGCGCCCAGTCCCTTGAGTGCCTGCGAAAGCATCGCCAGCGTGGCCGGGCACACATCCGGGCAATGGGTATAGCCGAAGTACAGCAGGACCACGTCGCCACGGTAATCCTGTGCCGTCACCGGCCGGCCGTCATCGTCGGTGAGGTTGAACTTCAGCGCCGGCAGCAGCCCGTTGATACTCTGCAGCTTGAACGCCGGCTGCCGGGCGCAGCCCGCGAGAGCCGCGAGAGCGGCGGCGGCCAGCATCAGTGCACCGAGGAGGCTGCGCCCGCGCGACGTCCGCGCTCCCGTCCGCCAGTCTCTGCCGCCCACGTCCGTGCGCACATCCATGCCGAAGCCCACGCCGTGCGGTTACTGCGCGGCCACGGCGGCCGGTGCGGCGGCGCGCACGGCCGCCGGCATCATGGCCGGCGCCGTCACCGGCCCTGCCAGCGCCGTGGAGGGCTCCGAGTCATGCAGCGCGTGATGAATCACGACCAGTACGCCTAGCAGCGACATCATCGCCGGCGGTATCCAGGTGAGGCAGCCGCCGACCTGCTGATCCACCAGCGGACTGATCGCCCAGGCACGCCCGCAGATCCCGTAGACACCGTATAGGATCCCCTTGTCCATGACGATGAAGGCGCCCAGGAACAGCTGCAGGAAACCGGTGACGACCAGCACCGTCAATCGCGGCCCGTACGCCACCGCAGCGGCGCCCTGGGCGCTGCGCGGCGTCAACATCAGCCACCAGAAGAACACACCGTCCACCGCCATGCTCCAGTTCATCAGCCGGTATCGGTCGGCATCCAGCATCGCGCCGAAATGGATGGCCGGTATCAGCCAGAAATAGACCAGCCCGACGAACAGGAACCCGGCGACCCAGGGGTTCTGCAGCAGCTTGAGCACCGGCCGCACGGCGCTGCGGTGCCACAGCCCCTGCTCCGCGCCGCGCCACGCGGCCGGTATGCCCTGCCGCAAGATCGGGCCCGGCGCCGCCACGATCATCAGGAACGGGGCCAGGTGGTGCAATACCAGGTGCTGCAGCCGATGCACCCAGAACATGTGCTGCGACAGGAAATCGAAATAGGTCTGCAGAGACCCGTAGATCAGCACCAGCCCTAGCAGGAACGAGAACGGCCGCCAGAAGCCCGCGCGCACGCCGCGCTGACGCAGCGCGGCCAGGCCCCTGATGTAGAGCGCGGCCGTCGCTGCGCACACCAGCGCGACCGTCGGAGAAAACTCCCAGGGCGCGAGGTATGGGATGAAGGAGGCGATGCTGGTCGCGAGCCCCATGTCCTGCTACCTGTGAATGGAGGAAAAGACCGCCTGACGGGCGGCAAGTTCCGCATGATACACAAGCCGGGCAGCCGCAGGCCATGATGGGCGGGTGCCACCGGACCGGGCGCCGTCGGACGAGCTCATCCGCGTCACAGCACGCGCTTCAGGAACGCGGCGATCGCCGCGATCTCCTCGCCGCAGACCTCGTGGCCCATGGCATAGCGGTGCCACTCCACGGCATGGCCGGCCGCTTCCAGCAGCGAGCGCGAGCTCTCCCCGAAGCGCAGATCTATCATTGGATCGTATGCGCCGTGCGCCAGCAGGATCGGGGTGGCGCGGTTGGCGGCGTCGCGCTCGGCCTGCAGGCTCGGCGCGAGCAGCAGGTAGCATGACAGTCCTATGATTGCCGCAAGCCGGCGCGGATAGCGCACCCCGCAGAACAGCGCCATCGCGCCGCCCTGGGAGAAGCCGGCGAGCACGATGCGCTCGCTGTCGATGCCACGCTCCACCTCGCGGCCGATCAGCTCGCGTATCGCCGCATCCGAGGCACGCACGCCGCCCTCATCCTGCACCGCTTCGCGATCCAGTCCGAGGATGTCGTACCACGCGCGCATCTGCGCACCGCCGTTGATCGTCACCGGCCGCACCGGAGCGTGCGGAAATACGAACCGCAGCGAGCGGCCGCCCGAGAGCTCCTCGGCGATCGGCTCGAAGTCGTGTCCGTCCGCACCCAACCCATGCAACCAGATGACGCAGCCGTCCGGCCGCGCGCCGGTCTCTACTTCCACGGTCTGCAGCGGCTGGATCTGCGGCGGTAGGGTCTGCGGGAATGGGGTGTGCGCAGGTGGTTGCATCGGTCAGGTTCTCGAGGGCCGCTTGGTCAGCTTTCTGTGCAGGGTGCGGGCGTCCGGATACCCCAGAACGCGCGCAGTCTTGCAGATGTTACCATCGTGCTCGACCAGCACTTTCTGGATATATTCCCACTGCAGCCGCCGCACCGGGGTCGACTCGAACCATGCGCCACCCAGCATTCGCTCACGCCACCCCGAGGAGCTGCAGGGGTTGGTTGCCCAGATCGGGCCGCACGCGCATGCCGGCACGCCGCGGCAGGCGGCGGCATTCGGCATCGCCACCTCGCAGTACCTGCACAACCGGCGCATCGTGCGCGCCTTCAACTGCATCGCCGCCGCGTCGCTGGCGAGCGATGCCGACCGCCGCCCCGAGCGCATCGCGATACCGATCGGCGGCGATGACCCCGAGGCCCTGCGGGTCGCGCAGCAACTGGTGCGCGAGGCCGGTTTCGATCCGGTGGTGGTGGGCTCGCTCGCTCGCACGCGCGAGTTCGACCTGGGGCAGCCGCTGGCAACCGGCGCGCTCACCGCCGCGCAGCTGCGCGAGCGACTGGCACAGTCACACTGACGGCGGCGCGCCGCCGCGTGGGCGGTTATTGCGGCGCGAACGCCAGCACGACGTTGCCGGAGTGTGCGGCGCCGGATTGCCCGACCGAGTAGCCCGATCCGGCGAATACCATGCCGCCGACCACGGTGATGCCCTGGGAGCCCATCGCGCCGCCATGGGCAGGCACTTTGTTGACGGTGTCGAAGTTGCGATCCGTGTCGTAGCTCCATAGCACGTGGCCGTCCTGGGTTGAAGCGGCGACGATGCTGCCGTCCGAGCCGCCCAGGAACACGATTCCTGGAATCGTGGTCGCCGGAGAGTCAAAGCCGACCCGTGTATAGCTCGAGCCGGTATCGATCGGCATCTGCCACAAGCGCTTGCCGGTCGCGATCTGGATGGCGGCCAGGCCGCCGCCATTCTTCAGGCCGTAATAGACGGTGCCCTGGTCGATCGCGCCGCCCCACTGGATGCCGGTCTGGGTGAACATGCCGGGGCTTCCGAAGGGAACGCGCCGGGCGAGCTGCCCGGTGACGTTGGTGCGCCACACCAGCTTGCCCTTGTGATCGGGATCGAGCCCCAGCACGTCACCCGGCTTGGTGCCGACGACGATCAGCCGATGGCCGTCGGGCAGCCGGGTGAGGATCGGGGAATCGGGCACGTCCCAGTCCGGCCCTTCGGTCGGCGGGCAGTTATCCGTGCGGGTCTTGCCATAGCAGCCGCCGAGGAAGGCATCGCCGCTGGTGATCTGGTGGTACCAGAGCATGCGGCCGGTGCGCATGTCCAGCGCCATGACCGCATCGGAGGTGTCAGCAGCCGGAGCAGTGGTGGCATCCCCGGTGCCGAAGTAGATCGCGTGCCGCTCGGGGTCGACCGCCGGCGTGTTCCACACCGACCCTCCGGCGGGCGCATATTGCTGCACCCCCTTGGAATTCTTGTGGGTCGGTTGCGGCCGCCGTGGGATCACGTAGGTATTCCACAGCTTCCTGCCGGTGTGCGCATCCAGCGCCACAATCTCCCCGACCGAGGTGCAGCACGGGTAATCGAGCGCGGCGGCCGAAAACTCCTCCCACGAGGAGATCGGCACGAACAGCTTGCCCTCGTAATACGCCGGCGGCGCGGTCACGCGGTCCGTGTACTGCTTCTCGACGTGGGTCGTCCACAGCTGCTGCCCGGTGCGCGCGTCGAGCGCGAACACATCGGCCTTGAGGTCTCCGAAGAACACCACGTCGCGCTTGCTGCCGTGCACGCGCAGCGATTCGACCCGCAGCGCGTTGCGCACGCCCGAGGGCGCCAGGAACGACCAGTAGACGCAGCCGCTCTTCGCATCCATCGAGTAGACGTAGCCGGTATCCGAGCCGACGAACACGCGGCCCGAGACCACGGTGGGCTGGCTGTAGGAGGAGGTCGAGTTGGGCAGCCCGAACGCCCATACCAGCTTCAGGCGCGGTAGATCCGCCGCCGTCAGCCCCGCCGCCGCCGCCGGCTGGAAGCGGCTATTGTCGATATTGTTGCCCCAGCCGTTCCACGCCGGCGCCGCCGCAGGCGGCTGCATCGGCGGATTGGCGCTGCAGTGATCGGCCATGTACCGGGCATCGCCCTGCGGCGAGGTACCGAGCAGCCGCCCGGCCACTGCCTGCGCCACGAGCTGGCGCTGATTGTCGGTCAACCCGCTGCCGACCGCCTTCATCGCACCGGTGCTCAGCGCGGTGTAGATCCGCTCCGGCGAATAGGAGCGCAGCACGGACGGATCAGGGGCATTCTTGAACGCCGGATTGCCGTGACAGGCCAGGCAGGTGTTCTGGAAGATCGCAAAGCCCTGCTCCGTGCCGGCCGTCAGGCCCTTGTCCGGGGCCGGTGCCCGCGCCGATGCGGCTGGGACCGCTGCCGGCGCCGCTGGCGGTGCCGCTGCCGCCGCACCCTGCGCCTGCGCCGTGCCGGATGCAGCCAGTGCGCTGCCCAGGGCAAGCGCGGCGATGACGGCCACGACGATTCCGCGGTCGGCTCTGGCAGCCGATATCAACCCCTTGACTCGCATACTGTCCCCCCATTCTCAGTGCGCCGGATGATACCGCACCGGCCACCCACCGCCACCGCATACCGCTCCGGACAGCCGGCCGGCGGCTTCTACAGAAGGCGCGATCGGCTCGCGCGCACGGAGGGCCTGGCGTGCACGGCCGGCTCCGCGGCCGGGCCCGCGCCGGGGGCCGCGCCCGGCCTGGGGTCCGCGGATGATCCGATCGGACCGGTCCGGCCGCCGCGCGCGAAGCGCGACCACAGCAGCGTCAGCACTCGCCAGTAGTCGCGCAGCAGCCTCGGGTCGAACTGCGTCACGCGGATCCTGGTGCCGACCCATTCCAGCCCGGCCAGCTGCTCCATCATCGCGAGACTCGCCTGCCGCAGGTTGCGTTCGACCACCGGATCGTGCTTAAGACGCTCATACGGGCGCCGGGCAGCGCGTGCCGCCTCGCCCGCGGCCTCGATCTGCTGCCAGGTCGCCTGGCCGGTCTGCATGAAAACGCCGTTCACCGCGGCCTCGATCTCGGAATAGAACGCCTGTTCCTCGGCGGTGAACACCATCCCCGAGGAGCGCACGTCGGACAGATCCAGCGCATGGCCCGTCAGCTCGCTGAGCCGCCGCGAACTCTCGGCATTTTCGGCGCCGGAGGTGACGATGCCATCCATGCTGATGGACAACTCGGCCTGCGACTGCAGGCGCAGCCACGCATCGAGCCACACACCGTAGAAGGCCAGGTAGCTCTCCCGCGGACGCAGCACGTACACCCGTTTGCCGCCGATGTCGGCCAGGTCCCGGATGCTGCGCAGCGCCGAAGGCAGCTGCTTGCAGCCGTAGATCGACTGGGTGACCCGATCGAAATACCCTGCCACTTTGTACGACCACCACTGGTTGCGGGGCTCGCGCCACACGTGGATATGCACGCCCCCGAACGCGCGCCGCAGCGCGCCGATGCGCCCCGAGCTGCGGCAGAACTGCAATACCGGGCGGTCGGCCGCCTGCTCGATCAGCGCCGACAGATAGGCTGCCTGCGGCGTGGGCAGGCGGCCAGATTCGTCCGGAAAGTACTGCTCGTAGGCAAAGGCCTGCTGATACAGGCCGGCCAGCTGATGCCTGCGGGTCCAGAACTCGTAGAAATAGGGCATGTCCAGCGGCGGATGGCGCAGCGAGCCGTCCTGTGCGCCCAGCAGCCGCTCGTGCGACGCAGGCTCGTTGAGCGCCACCAGCATCTCGTTGAACGGCTCCTGATAGCAGGTGAGGCCCCCTCCCACCGAGCGGAACTTTTGAAAAAAGTACGTGCTCGCGGAGCGAAAGAGCGAATGGATAAAGATCGGTTGCGTCGTCGCCATCAACTCCTCCAGAGCAGACGTCCAAGACTATAGGCGGAAGAGTCAAACTCTGAAAAGGGGGGGATTAATTTTGTCTAATGTATCGATGCGCCGGCTAGGTTAGCCTGGCGCCGGATAGATCAGCGTGCCGTCCGCCTGGGGCTTCACGCCGGGCGTGGGGGTGGCGGCCTCGATCTTGCCGGGCCCCATGATGTGCATCACCGGCACGCATTCGGCCAGCAGATAGTCGGTGATGATGCGGCGGTGGCAGCGCCACCAGAAGCATCAGCGCATCCGCAGCAGATTGAGCTCCTCGACGTGCACCGCATCGGTCCGGGTGCGCAGTGCCGCCACCTGCCCGGGCGTCACCGCCGCGGCCCCGTTACCCCAGGCGCCGCGCATGAAGCTCAGCACATCGGCGACCTGCCGGTCGTCGAGCAGCCCGCGGAACGAGACCATGCGGTAGTAGTCGGGGTCGCCGGCGACCACGATCGGCGAGGAGCCGTTGAGCGTGATGTTGATCAGCGAGACCGGATCGCTATCGATCACGGCCGGGTTGCCGGCCAGCGCCGGGATGAATGGCGCCTGGCCCTTGCCGTCACGCTGATGGCAGGACGCGCAATACTGGTAATAGATCAACGAGCCCGGTGCCTTGAATTGCAGGTTGACCAGAGCTGCCGCCGTGGCCGGATCGTAGCTCCAGTTCTGCGGTGAGTCCGGGTGCGCCGGCGGCAGCGACTTCAGGTAATGCGCGATGGCCGCGTTGTCCGCGTCCGTCAGGTACTGCGTGCTGTAGTTGATGACGTCGATCATCGAGCCGAAGGCGGTGCCGCCGGCGTTGTGCCCGGTCTTGAAGAATTGCACCAGGTCCGCCTCACTCCAGCGGCCCAGACCGTAGGTGGCGTCACCGTCCAGATCCGCCGCCGACCAGCTGTCGAGCGACGCCCCCGACAGGTAGACGCGCTTGTTCTGGGTGAGGGCCTCTTCCTCGAACAGCCAGCCTCGAGGGGTGTGGCAGGCGCCGCAATGGCCGAGTCCCTGCACCAGGTAGGCGCCGCGGTTCCACTGGGCATCATGGCTCGCGGTGGCCTGGAAGGATCCGTTTTCGACGAACAGTAGATTCCAGACCGGAAGCGCCCAGCGGATGTTCAGGTACCAGGGGATCTGCGCCGGCCGATTCGCCTGGTGGACCGGCTTCACCGCCTTCATGAAGTAGGCGTACAGCGCGGCGACGTCGCCATCTGAAATCTTGGCGTACGACGGATACGGCATCGATGGATACAGGCGGTGCCCGTCACGGGCGACACCTGCGCGCACCGCGCGGTCGAAATCCTGCAGCGAGTAGCGCCCGATGCCGGTCTGCGGGTCCGGGGTGATGTTGGTCGTATAGACCGTGCCGAGCGGCAGCCCCATGCCGCGCCCCCCCGCGTAGGCCGCCCCGCCGGGCACCGAGTGGCAGGCAACGCAGTCGGCCGCATAGGCGAGGTACTGGCCCCGCTGGATCAGGCTGGCGTCTGCGGCCGCAGGCGCGGCGTCGGTGTGGCCCAGAGGCGCACCGATGACCAGCAGCAGCGTCAACGCCGCGACGTTCCGCAGGAATTTGCTCATGTCCCCCTCCCGTCCGACGCTCCAGGTTGGCAAGCGCGCGGATATTTCAAGGCTTCGGTGCCGTCTCGAAACCAAATTCTCCCATAAACGCTCGTGCATGAGGGAAATTCGCGTGCGGAGCTGCGCGCCGGCATGAGCGTGGAGATCGACATCCGCCCGAGCGCCAGGGATCGGCGATGGCGGTCTGGGGCATGGCGGTGATGGCCGCCCCGGTTCTCGGGCCGGTTTCGTGCGGCCCGCGCTGTTCCGCGACCGCAATTTCACTGCCGGCGTGCTGTTCGTCGCCGTCATCGGCCTCACCTTCTATGCATCGCTGGCGTTGCAGCCCCCCTACCTGCAGGATCTGGTGGTCGTGGTCGGCATCATCCAGGGTGTCGGATTGGGGCTGCTGTTCACGCCGCTGAGCGTCGTGAGCCTCTCGACACTGTCGTCCGCCGTGTGCGCCGAGGGCGCCGGTCTCTACAACCTATCGCGCAACGTCGGCTCCCGCATCGGCATCTCGATCGTGGGCGCCCGCCCTGCTCACGCGCAACACCCAGGACAACCATGCCGCCATCGTGCAGCACGTCACCGCGGTCAACCGCCTGTTCGACAATCCGGCCATCCGGCGCGCCTGGAATCCGCTCGCCGTGATCCCGCTGCTGGTCGTTTTCAAAGGCCGCCCCAAGCCGGTCGACCGCGGGCACACGATCGCAGTGGAGTAGGACGGATGGCGGTTGTGCAGACGATTGCCGCGTGCAGGGAAAACTTCGTAGACTGCGGCAATTCTCCCCGGCTCTCCCCATGACCATCCTGCACATCCGCCATCAAACGCGCTACGAATATCGCACGCCCGTGCAGCTCGGCGAGCATCGCCTGATGACCCGGCCGCGGGACAGCCACGATCTGCGGTTGCTGGATACTGCGCTGGTGATCGAGCCGGGCGCGAGCCACGTGCGCTGGATTCATGACGTGTTCGGCAACTCGATCGCGATCGTGAGCTTCGATGCCTCCGCGCGGCAGCTGACGTTCACGTCGGACTTCCACGCCGAGCACTTTCCCTCCGCTGCGCAGGAGATCGCTGTCGAGCCCTATGCTGCCAACTTTCCGTTCAGCTACTCGGCCAACGACGCCGAGGACCTGGGACGTACCAAGGAGCGGCACTATCCGGATCCAGAGCATAGGATCGACCAGTGGGCACGGACGGTGCTGCAGCAGGTGCCGCGGGCGCGCACGCTCGATGCCCTGGCCGCGATGACCACGACCGTCAAGCAAGGCTTCCGCTACCAGGCGCGCGACGCCGCCGGCGTGCAGTCGCCGCTCCAGACCCTGGAGTGCCGCAGCGGCAGTTGCCGCGATTTCGCGCTCTTCATGATGGAGGCGGCACGCAGCCTGGGCCTCGCCGCGCGCTTCGTTTCCGGCTATCTGTACGACGAGCAGCGCATCGGTGCGGGCAGCGGCCTGGTCGGCACCGGCGCAACGCACGCCTGGGTGCAGATCTACCTGCCCGGCGCCGGCTGGGTCGAATATGATCCGACCAACGGGCTGGTCGGCGGGCGCAACCTGATCCGCGTCGCGGTCACGCGCGATCCCTCGCAAGCGGTCCCGCTCACCGGCAGCTTCAAGGGCGCCACGGATGCCTACCTGTCCATGTCCGTCGGTGTCGAGGTCACGACGGATTGAGCGCCGCCACCGCGACGCTGACCGACAGCTCGTGCGTACCGCCGCCGAGGATCACTCCGCGCAGCGGCGACACATCCCCGAAATCGCGTCCCCAGGCCACGGCGACGTGATCGCCGGCCACGCGAGTATCGTTGGTAGGATCCAGCTCCACCCACCCGAACGGCGGGGCGTACACCGCGACCCAGGCGTGTGAGGCGCCGTCCGCGCCTGCTTCCCCGGTCGCAGGCACGGCTTTGGCCGTTGTCACTGCTTTGGCCGCGGGCGCCTCGGCCGGCCGGTGCAGCCTACGCACGTAACCGCTCACGTAGCGGGCAGCCAGCCCGCGTGAGCGCAGACAGGCGATCATCACGTGCGCGAAATCCTGGCACACGCCGCGCCGGTGCCGCAGCACCTCCAGCAGCGGGGTGCTGATGGCGGTTTCCCCGGGCGCATAGCGAAATTCGCGGTTCAGCTTCCCCGTCAGCGCGTCGGCGCACGCCAGCACCGGACGGCCGGCGACGAAACAGTCCGCCGCGTAGTCGGTGAACGCCTGCTTGATGCGCACGTACGGGGACTCCTGCCGGAAGCGGGCGGCCTCCAGCTGCTCGCGCGACGGCGGCGCATGGGCGCGATAGGCGAGCGCATCGCGCACCGTCTCCCACGGCGCGGAATCGCCGGCGAGCAATACCGGACGAGCGTAGACCTGCACCTCCATGTCGGCGATCACCTCGAGCCGCCGGTGCGGATGCTCCAGCTCGATGCAGGTCATCGGATTGCCGAACACATCGACCTGGTCGCGCCGCTCGTGCGAGGCGGGGGTTATCTGCAGCGTATGTTCGAGGCACTGCTGGTACGGCGCCGGACGCGGCACCAGGTGCAGCAGCTGATGCGAGTGCACCACGTCGGCACCGTAGCGGTACAGGGTCTGGTGGCGGATGTGGTAGCGCACGCGGCGTGCTCAGCTGGCCAGCGCGTGCGTGTCGAGCCGGGTGTGGGAGAAGTAGCGCATCGACAGGCGGTCCGAGAGCTGCTCGGCCGTCTCGCACAGCGACTCCAGCCGCCGGGCGAGCAACGAGCGCGCCAAGTGCGCGCCGCCATCGCTGCCCTCGAGCGCCACCAGATCCGCATCCGTCAACAGCGGCACCGGCTCCGACAGCCGATCCGTCACATCGGTGCCGCACGCGCCGGCCAGCGCCGCCAGATCGTGTGCGATCGCATGCGACTGGAATGCGAGCGAGCGCGGGTGCTCGGCGTCGCGGATCAGCAGATCGAGCATCGGACCGAGCCGTGGTGCGGCGGCGTAGCGGGGACGGTACACGCGCAGGCTGTCGCAGGCCTCCAGCAGCCACTCCACGTGCCCTTGCCGCGCGGCGGTCTCGGCGGCCAGGTAGCGCGAGAGCAGTCGGGTCGAGAACTGCAGCCGCTCGATCCGTCTGCCGATGCTCAGCAGCCGCCAACCCTCGTCCTGTCGCATATCATCCAGCGCGAGCCCGGCGAAGGCGGCCAGCGACAGCAGCAGGCTCTCGAGCGCCTTGCGTTGATCGCCGCGCGCCGCCGAGCCGTCCTGCAACTGTCGCTGCAGCTCCGCGGTCGTGCGCCAATAGGTGGCCGACAGCCGGCCGCGGATCTGCGAGGCGCACCAAACCAGCCGGCGCGCATCGGCGATGATGCCCTGCGGCGTGTCGTCATCGCGCAGCGCCACGAGCCGCCCGCCTTCGGCCGCGGCCGCCTCCAGCTCGCGGCACAGCCCGATCGCGCAGCGGTAAACATCGGCGTCGATGCGGGCCGCGAGCGTGGCCCGCAGCAACCGCGCCTTGTCCTCGCAGCGCGCGCTGTAGCGCCCGAACCAATAGAGATTCTCCACCAGGCGCGAGGGAATGTCGTCGTGGCGCACCGGCGCGCTCACGGTGTGCGCCGGGACCTCGACGTCGCCCGCCGCATCGGGCGGCAGCACCCAGACGTCCTTGCTGCCGCCGCCGCGCTGATTGGATACCACGTCGAGCGCCCCCTCGGCGGCCACACGCGCCAGTCCGCCCGGCATGACCGCGTAGCCGTGAGCGCTCGCGAGCGCGTAGACACGGATCGACAGCGCCCTGGCCGCAATGGCGGTGGTGCCGTCCGAGCGCAAGGTTGGTCCCTGCGACAGCGCAACGTGTTCCTGCGCCACGTACGCGTGCGGCTGCGCGCGCAGACGGGCGATCAGCTCATCGCGCGCCGGGCCGGCCAGCGAGCCGCCCCACAGCGGCTCGAGGCGCTGAGTCGGATAGGTCGGTTTGATCACGAGCCGGTCCAGCTGTCCGACCACGTGCTCGAGCGCGGGGCGCTCTCCACACCACCACGTCGCGGCGGACGGCAGCCGCAGCGGCTCGCCGAGCAGCCGCTCGGCAATCCCCGGCAGGAATCCTAGCCACGCGGCCGATTCGAGCACGCCGCTGCCGAGCGCGTTGGCGAGCGTGACGCGGCCGGCGCGCACCACGCCGATCAGGCCCGGAACGCCGAGCGCCGAGCCGCTGCGCAGCTCGAGCGGATCGCAATAATCATCATCCACCCGGCGAATGATCGCGTGCACGCGCCGCAGGCCTCCCAGGGTCTTCAGGTACACGGTATCGCGCCGGACCGTCAGATCGGAGCCCTCCACCAGCGGCCAGCCGAGCTGATGCGCCAAATAGGCCTGCTCGAAATAGGTTTCATTGTAAGGACCTGGCGTCAGGATCACCCCCAGCCGGCTCTCGTCCGCGCCGGCATGGGCGAGCATCTGCTCGCGCATTTCCCCGAAAAAGCCGCGCACGCGCCGCACTCCGAGCTCGCGGATCGCGTCCGGCAGCACCTGCTCGATGATCTCGCGGTTCTCGAGCGCGTAGCCGGCGCCCGAGGGCGCCTGGGCGCGGTCGGCCAGCACCCACCAGCGCCCGTCCGCCGCGCGTGCCAGGTCGGCCGCGTACAGGTGCAGCCACACCCCGTCTCGCGGCACCACGCCGTGGCAGGGCCAGAGAAAATTCGGATGACCGAACGGTATTTGCGGCGGCACCAGTCCCTCGGCCAGCAGCCGCTGCGGCCCGTACAGATCGGCGAGCAGCTCATTGAGCACGCGCGCGCGCTGAGCCACCCCCTGCTCGATCTGCGCCCACTCCGGCGCGGTCAACACCAGCGGCAGAGGGTCGAGCGTCCAGGGGCGGTCGGCACCCTGCGGATCGGCATATATATTGTAGGTGACGCCATTTTCGGCGATCAGACGCCGCGTGAGCTGCAGGTAGCGATGCGTACTGTCGCGAATACCCGGAGCGGTCAGCCGCGCCATCAGCGGCTGCCAGTGCGCCCGTACGGTGCCCCCGCCATCGAGCAGCTCGTCGTAACGGCGCTCATCGGGCTGGTACCCGGCCAGTTGGGCCGCCGTCGCCGACCGCGCCATGCTCATGACGGACAGGCTCGTCTCAAGTCGAGCGTGAATGGGAAGTCGGGGTTGTCCGGCTCGGGTGGCGCCACGACCACGCCGGGCGTATGGCCCATGCGCTGGAAGCGCGCGCGGCGCCGGCTTTCCGATTCGAATGCGTTCACCGGAAAAGTGGCGTAATTGCGCCCGCCCGGATGCATGACGTGGTATTGGCAACCGCCGAGCGAGCGCTGCATCCAGGTATCGATCAGATCGAACACCAGCGGCGTGTTCACACCGATGCCCGGGTGCAGGCTCGCTGCCGGCCGCCAGGCGCGGTAGCGCACGGCGCCCACGAACTGCCCGGCCGTGCCGGTCGCGCGCAGCGGCACACGCCGGCCGTTGCAGCCGAGACAGTAGCGATCGGGCGACAGCCCGCTCACCCGCACCTGCAGCCGCTCCACCGAGGAGTCCACGTAGCGCACGGCACCCCCGGCCGCGCCCTCCTCCCCAAGCACGAGCCAGGGCTCGAGCGCCTGGCGCAGCTCGACCTCGATGCCCTGCGTGGCGAAGTCGCCGTACTTCGGGAAGCGGAATTCCAGATGCGGCGCGAACCACTCGTGCCGCAGCGCATGACCGGCCGCGTTCTGCTCTGCAATGACATCGGCGAAATCCTGCTCCACGAAGTACGGCAGCATGAATCGGTCGTGCAACTGCGTACCCCAGCGTACCAGTCGCGGGCAGCTATACGGGGTGCGCCAGAAGCGCGCCACTAGCGAGCGCAATAGTAACTGTTGCGTCAGGCTCATACGCGGGTGCGGGGGCATCTCGAAGGCTCGCAGCTCGAGCAACCCGAGCCGCCCGGCCGCGCCCTCGGGGGCATACAGCTTGTCGATGCAGAACTCGGCGCGATGCGTGTTGCCGGTGACGTCGACCAGCAGATTGCGGAATACCCGGTCCGTGAGCCACGGCGGACACGCCTGCCCCGGCGGCGGCAGCTGCTGAAAGGCGAGCTCGAGCTCGTACAGCGCGTCATTGCGCGCCTCGTCGATGCGCGGCGCCTGCGAGGTCGGACCGATGAACAGCCCCGCAAACAGGTACGACAGCGACGGATGGTTGTGCCAGTAGGCGAGCAGGCTGCGCAGCAGATCGGGTCGGCGCAGGAACGCCGAGTCGCCGGTGCAGGCCCCGCCCATCACGAAATGATTGCCTCCGCCGGTGCCGGTATGGCGGCCGTCGAGCATGAATTTCTCGGAGGTGAGCCGGCACTGGCGCGCCTGCTCGTAGAGGAAGGCGGTCCGATCCGTCAGCTCGCTCCAGCTTGCCGCCGGATGGATGTTCACCTCGATCACCCCGGGGTCGGGCGTGATGCGGAAGGACTCGAGCCGCGGGTCCCGAGGCGGCTCGTAACCCTCCAGCACGATCGGCTGCGACTGCGCGCTCGCCGTGTGCTCCACGGCCGCCACGAGTTGCAGATACTCCTCCAGTGACGCCACCGGGGGCATGAAGATGTAGAGCACGCCCGTGCGTACCTGCGCGCACATCGCGGTGCGCATGACCGAGGCGGCGCAGGGCAGCTGGGGTGAACCCGGCGGGTGCGCATCGTCCGCCGCCGCGGTACCGTCGGCCGCCGGGGCCGCTGCGACTGCCTCTACCGCCGCTGCTGCCTCGCCGCCTGCCGGCGGCTGCGTTAATCCAAGCTCGCGGCGAATCTGATCCGGAGCGGGCAGCGCCTCGAATGCCTGCGTGGGATCGGGCGCATGAATGGATGGGTAGTCCGTCGGTTTGACCCACGGCAGTGAATCCAGCGGCAGGCGGTAACCGATCGGCGAGTCCCCCGGAACCAGGTAGCAGCGCTGATCGCGCAGGAACCACGAGCTCGAGCGCCAGCGCCCGCTGGCGCCGTCGCGCGCCAGCGGCAGAACATGGCCGGCGGGCTGGTCCAGTCCGCGGGTGAACACGTCGGCCAGGCGCGATCGCTCCAGCGGATCGGACAGATGGGAATCGAACGGATCGACATTCGAGGGCAGGCGGCGCTCGCGCCACAGGTAATGAAATACGTCCTCATAGACCGGGAACGACAGCTCGGCCGGCACGCCCAGGCAGCTCGCGACCGCCGCCAGAAAACGGCGGCCCGCATCCTCGGTCGCGCTCCCCGGAACTGCCTCGTCTGCAAACAGTACGGGCTGCTGCCAGATGGGCTCCCCATCGCGGCGCCAGAAGCAATTGAGCGACCAACGCGGCAACGGCTCGCCCGGATACCACTTTCCCTGACCAAAATGCGTCAGGCCATGCGGGGCGTAGCGCGCCTTCAGCCGCCGGTACAGCGCCCCAGCCAGTCGGCGCTTGTCCTCTCCCAGCGCGGTGATATTCCATTCGGCGGCGTCTGGTCGATCGATCGAGACGAAGGTCGGCTCCCCGCCCATGGTCAGACGCACATCCAGCGCCGCCAGATCGGCGTCGACGGCGAGCCCGACGCCGTGGATCTCGAACCACTGCTGCTCGCTGTACGGCTTGGTGACCCGCGGCGCCTCCCAGATGCGATCGACCCGCATGCCGTGATGGAACTCGACCTCGCACTGCTCCACCACCCCGGTGATCGGTGCCGCGTCCGCCGGCTCGCTCGTGCAGGCCAGTGGAATGTGTCCCTCCCCGGCCAGGAGCCCCGAGGTCGGATCCAGGCCGATCCAGCCGGCGCCCGGTAGATACACCTCGCACCAGGCATGCAGGTCGGTAAAGTCCTCGGCCGGCCCGGACGGACCGTCGAGCGAGGGTACGTCGGCCTTGAGCTGGATCAGGTAGCCCGAGACGAAGCGCGCGGCCAGCCCCAGCTGCCGCAGCAGCTGCACCAGCAGCCACGCGGAATCGCGGCATGATCCGGCGGCGCGCTCGAGCGTCTCCTCCGGCGTCTGTACGCCAGGTTGCATACGTACCAGGTAGCGCACCTCGTGCGAGAGGCGGCGATTCAGTTCGACCAGGAACTCGACGCTGCGCTTGCGCAAGCGCGGCGTGTCCGCCAGGTAGCGCTCGAAGCGCGGTCCGCACGGCAGCTTTACCAGATAGGGTGCGAGCTCGCGTTGCACACCCGCCTCGTACGCGAACGGAAATACTTCCGCGTACGGCTCGAGAAAGAAATCGAACGGATCGAATACGTCCATCTCGGCAACCAGGTCCACCTCGACACGCAACGTCCCGGTCTTGTCCGGAAATACGACGCGGGCAAGATAGTTTGCGTGCGGATCCTGCTGCCAGTTGATGAAGTGCTTCGCCGGATCGATTCTCAATGAATACGAAATGATGCGGGTACGGCAGTGTGGCGCCGGCCGCAACCGCACCAGTTGCGGGCCCAGTTGCACAGAACGGTCGTAGCGATATTGCGAGACGTGGTTGAGCGCGACGTGAATCGACACGATGACCTCTGCTCACCGGAGCGGATCCGCATTATACGGATGGCGGCGCGAGCATTCGTTGCACTCGTTTGGCGCATGCCGCACCAAAATACGTCACGCCACATTAACTGTTTGCTCACGACGACCCTGCATTGCTATGGTTCTCGTCTTAGGACCCGCGGGTCGCGACAGGGTGCGGACGATCTCCATGCAGGTGGATTGGAGCGCCTATTCGGCAACCGGACTGCACGACGAGTTGGTCGGGCCGGACGGCGGCCCGCGCGCCGCGGGCCGCGCGCTGATGCGTCACCTCTCCGGGCTCGACCAGCACGAAATCGGGCTGCGCCAGCAGGCCGCGGAGCTCGCCATCAAATCGATGGGCATCACCTTCACGGTGTATCATGAACAGGGCGGCTCCATCGATCGCGCGTGGCCGCTGGATATCATCCCGCGCACGATTTGCCGCAGCGAGTGGTTGCGTATCGAGGCGGGCCTACGCCAGCGTGTCACCGCGCTGAATCTGTTCATCGACGACGTGTACCACGCGCAGCACATTCTGTCCGATGGAGTGGTACCGCGGCAGATCATCGCCTCCTCCACCCACTTTCGGCGTGAATGCGTCGGGATCAAGCCGGCGCTCGGGTGTTGGGCGCATATCTGCGGCACCGATCTGGTGCGCGACAAGGACGGCACCGTGTATGTGCTCGAGGATAACCTGCGTGTTCCATCCGGCGTGTCGTACATGCTGGAGAACCGCCAGGTCATCAAGCGCGTGTTTCCCGAAATGTTCGACAGCGCCGCCATCCTACCGGTGGACGACTATCCATCGCGGCTGCACGACATGCTCACGGCGCTCTCGCCGCGGCGCGAGCGACGCGCCGAGATCGTGGTGCTGACGCCCGGAATCTACAACTCCGCGTACTTCGAGCACGCATACCTCGCCCGCCAGATGGGCTGCGAGCTGGTCGAAGGCCGCGATCTGGCGGTGCGCGACGACCGTGTGTACATGCATACCGTGCAGGGCTGGACCCAGGTCGACGTGATCTACCGGCGCATCGATGACGATTTCCTCGATCCCGAGGTGTTCCGCGCCGATTCGACGCTGGGCGTACCCGGCCTGATGCGCGCCTGGTCCACCGGCAATGTCGCGCTCGCCAATGCGCCCGGTGCCGGGGTCGCCGATGACAAGCTCGTCTATACCTACGTCCCGGAAATGATCCGCTACTACCTGGGGGAGGACGCGATCCTGCCCAACGTGCCGTCGTGGCGCTGCTTCGAGCCGCAGCAGCTCGAGTACGTGCTGGCCCATCTGGATTCGCTGGTCGTCAAGACCATCGACGGGTCGGGCGGCTACGGCATGCTCATGGGGCCATCCGCCTCGCAGGGCGAGCGCGCGCAGTTCGCCGCGGCGCTGAAGCACTCGCCGCGCGGCTACATCGCCCAGCCGGTGGTCATGCTATCCACGGTGCCGACCTTCACCGGCAATCGCCTGGAGCCGCGCCATGTCGATCTGCGACCCTTCATCCTGAGCGGCGCGCGCACCTACGTCACCACCGGCGGCCTGACCCGCGTGGCGATGCGCCAGGGCACGTTGATCGTCAACTCCAGCCAGGGGGGCGGCAGCAAGGATACCTGGATCGTGGATACGGAGGCGTGAGCCGGTGCTGGCACGCACGGTCGAAAATGTGTACTGGCTCGCGCGCTACCTGGAACGCGCGGAAAATACTGCGCGCCTGATCAGCGTCAATACCCATCTGCTGCTGGACCTGCCCGTGGGCATCGCGCCCGGCTGGCTGCCGCTGGTCGACATCACCGGCAACCGCGTCCTGTTCGACTCGGCTTACCGCGGCACCGAGGAGCGCGACGTGGTGCAGTTCCTGATCGCCGACCGCGCCAACCCCGGCTCGATCGTCACCTCGCTGGAGATGGCGCGCGAGAATGCACGCACGCTGCGCGATGTGCTGCCGGCCGAGGCCTGGGAGGAGCTGAATCGCTTCTTCATGGGATTCTCCGAGGAGCTGCCCAGCGGACTGAGCCGCCGCACCCGCTTCGACTTCCTCAAGCGCAGCGTTCTGATGTCCCAGACATTGACGGGCATGCTCGAGGGCACCATGAGCCGCAATGAGGCCCATACGTTCATGCTGCTCGGGCGCAACCTGGAGCGCGCCGATATGAGCAGCCGCATCATCGATGTGCGCTCCGCGCAGTTGCTGCCGGCCGATGTGCCGGAGCTGCGTCCGTTCGATGCCATCCAGTGGATGAGCGTGCTGCGCTCCCTGTCCGGCTACGAAATGTACCGGCTCGGCCGCCGCACGCGCGTGAACCGCGCCGACGTGCTCGAGTTCGTGCTGCGCGACGAGCAGTTCCCGCGCGCCTGCCTGTTGTGCCTGCGGCAGATGGAACTGTGCCTGCACGGCCTGCCGCACAGCGCCGGCGCGCGCAGCGCGCTGGCGCTGACCTGCGGATTCCTCGCCGCGGCCGATCTCGGCGCCCTCGATCAACCCGGACTGCACGAACTCATCGACAAGGTGCAATTGCACATCACGGCCGTGCACGACGAGATCGCCGGCACCTATTTCCCTCGAGAGGACCGCCCGATGACTCAGCGGCAGAGCCAATTCACCCCGGATGCCGCGCCCGCAGCCGCGCCTGCGACCGCCCTGCGGGCGGAACCATCCCCAAGCCGGGGCCGTCAATCATGATCGCGGCCGATCCATTGTCTACCCCTGATCACCTGCGGCCCGAGGGTGACCGCGTCGCGCTGGGCAAGGAGGCACTCAAACAGGCCTTCATCGACAACCTGTACTACATCCAGGGCAAATTTCCGGCGCTGGCCACACGCAAGGACTATTACCTGGCGCTCGCCTACACGGTGCGCGATCGCATGATGCAGCGCTGGATCAGCACCGCGGCCGCCTATACGGCGCATGGCTCGCGCACCGTGGCATACCTGTCCGCCGAGTTCCTGATGGGCCCGCACCTGGCGAACAATCTGCTGAACCTCGGCATCCACGAGGTCGTGCGCCAGGCGGTCGCCGATCTGGGCCTCAGTCTCGATGAGTTGCTGCGGCAGGAGGATGAGCCCGGACTCGGCAACGGCGGGCTCGGGCGGCTTGCAGCCTGCTTCATCGACTCGCTCGCGACGTTGCAGATACCGAGCCTCGGCTACGGCATCCGCTACGAGCACGGCATCTTCCAGCAGCAGATCGTCAACGGCTGGCAGGTGGAGCAGACCGACAAGTGGCTGCGCTACGGCAACCCCTGGGAGATCGTGCGGCCCGAGTGGACCGTCGAGGTCAAGTTCGGCGGTCGCACCGAACGCTACATCGACGAGCGCGGCCGGCAGCGCGTGCGCTGGGTGCCCGAGCGCATAGTCAACGCGGTGCCGTACGACACCCCGATCCTCGGCTACCACGTCAATACCGCCAACACCTTGCGCCTGTGGCGCGCGGAGGCGCCGGAATCGTTCGACTTCTCGGTGTTCAACCGCGGCGACTACTGGGGCGCGGTGAACCAGAAGGTCGTCTCGGAAAACATCTCGAAGGTGCTCTATCCCAACGACGAGCAGCTGCAGGGCAAGTCGCTGCGGCTGGAGCAGCAATATTTTTTCGTCTGCGCCTCGCTGCTGGACATGCTGCGCATCATCCGGGTCCAGAACATCCCTCCCGAGCGTTTCCACGAGAAATTCGCCGTCCAGCTCAACGATACGCATCCGTCGATAGCCATCGCCGAGCTGATGCGCCTGCTGGTCGACGAGCTCAAGCTCGACTGGGACCGCGCCTGGTCGATCACACGCGCCACCTTCGGCTACACCAACCATACGCTGCTGCCCGAGGCGCTCGAGCGCTGGCCGGTGAGCCTGCTCGGCAGCCTGTTGCCGCGCCATCTCGAGATCATCTACGAAATCAATGCACGTTTCCTCGACCAGGTGCGCATCGACTTCTTCGGCGACGAGCAGCGCGTCGAGCGCATGTCGCTAATCGACGAAAGCGGCGAGCGCTACGTGCGCATGGCGCATCTGGCCACCGTCGGCAGCCACGCCGTCAATGGCGTAGCGCAGCTGCACACCGAGCTGCTCGAACGCCACGTGCTGCGTGACTTCCACGATCTGTGGCCGGGGAAGTTCAGCAACAAGACCAACGGGGTGACGCCGCGCCGCTGGATCGCCCTGTGCAACCCGCGTCTGTCCCGCTGCATCACCCACGCCATCGGTGATGAGTGGCTGCTGGACCTCGAGCAGCTGCAGGGCCTCGCCCCGCTGGCCGAGGATGCGGATTTCCGCGCGCAGTGGCGCGACATCAAGCGCTCCAACAAGACCGCTCTCGCCTCGCTGATTCGCGAGCGTACCGGCGTGGTGGTGAACCCGCAGGCGCTGTTCGACGTGCAGGTGAAGCGTATCCAC
>DATAWM010000006.1:0-33249 GCA_036267195.1 Steroidobacteraceae bacterium | reverse complement strand
CAGCATGGATGTGGCTCGATTGGACATGGTGTTCCTCCGGTTAGGCGTTTGAGCGGCCGTCATGGACCCGCCGCGGCGGTCAAGAAAATGGACAGTCCCCTGCTATTCGCTCGCCCGGCGCAAAAGGTTACAGGCCGGGCGTGCTGCGCACGCCGGCCGTGGCGCGCGCAGGCTGTGGCGCGGGCGTCCGGCGCGGCGCGCAGGGTAAACGGTTACACTGCGCGCGTGGCCGAGGAGCCGACAGCGCAACAGCGCAGCGCCGCATGGGGGGAGCTCATGCGCGCTGCCCAGGAAGGTGATCGCACGGCCTACGAGCGGCTGCTGCGCGAAGTCATGCCATTCGTGCGCGCGCTGTCACGGCGCCGTTGCCGCAACCCGTCCGACGTGGAGGAGATGGTCCAGGACACTCTGCTGACCGTACACCGCGTGCGCCATACCTACGACCCGGGCCGGCCTTTCAGCGCGTGGCTGGCAGCGATCACTACACGCCGGGCGATCGACATCCTGCGGCGGCGGCAACGTGTCTCGAAATATGAGACCGCCGACCCGGAACTGGTTGAAACCTTTGCCGGTGCTGCAGCGAATAACGAGGTGGAGGCACTACATTCGGCCGAAGAGGTGGCGCAGCTGCTGCAGCAGCTGCCCGCGCGCCAGCGCGAAGCGCTCGAGATGCTGAAACTGCGGGACATGAGCGCCGCGCAGGCCGCGCAGGTGTCGGGCCAGAGCGCCGGCGCACTGAAGGTCAACGCGCATCGAGCGCTCAAGGCACTGAGAGGATGGATGCAGACACGCGAGAAACCGTGATGGAGACCGAGCAGCTGATCGAGGATCTGGTGGGCGCACTGCATCCGGTGCGGCGGCTGCGGTCACCGCCGCTGCGCGCGGGATTGTGGCTGGCGGCGGTGGCGGTGCTGGTCGGCCTGGCACTGCTGGGCTTTGCCGACTGGGCGCGGGTGATGCAGCGCATGGCGGTGCCGCGCATCGCGCTGGAGTGCGCGGCAGCCGGGGTGACCGGCATCTGCGCCGTATTTGCCGCGTTCCTGCTGTCGGTGCCTGGCCGCTCGGCGCGCTGGGCAGCGCTGCCGCTGCCGGCGTTTGCGCTGTGGCTGGGGGTCAGCGGGCTCGGCTGCCTGCGCAACGGCTGGAGCCTGCATGGCCCGGGCGGCTTCGTCGGTGACAGCTCTCACTGCTTCGGCTTCATCGTCGGCGTGAGCGTGCCGCTGTCGATCGGCCTGTTCGCGGTCCTGCGGCGCGCGCGCCCGATCGCGCCGCTGCCGGTCGCCGCGCTGGGAACGCTGGGCGTGGCGGCACTGGCGGACTTCATCCTGGAGTTCTTCCATCCGTTCGACGTCACCGTGATCGACTTGGCGCTGCACCTGGCCGGGATCGCCGTGGTGATGGGGGTGGGGATCGCGCTGAGGCGCAGGCTCCTGGCGGTGGGGTGACGGCGAGTGCGGCTGCACGGCGCAGAGGCACCCAGCGCTTACAAGAGAGTGGCACACCATGTGCGGCATGGGGGCCCCCCCATGCCGCTTACGGGGTTGCGTGTCTCTCAAGTACGCGGTGTTCGACCTGCCGCGATCGGGGCGGCGTGGACACCATCGGACTCGAGCGACGTGACCTTCTCGGCGGTTGCGGGCCAATCGCCTCCCAGGAAGGTGCGAATGGCACTGAAGACCCGCTCAGGCGCGTCGACCCAGGACGCGTGGGCCGCGTGCTCGATCGTCTCGAGGCGCGCGTCCGGCAGCACGAGCGCCCATTCGCGGCCGCCGCCATAGGGTGCGTTGCGATCCAGCCGCCCGTGTATCGTGAGCACCGGGATGCGGACTCGCTCGAAATCGGCCGGCGTGAGCTGAAGTCGGCGGATCGACGGCTCTATGTTCTCCAGCCAGTGCTTCATTGCACCCACCTCGTTGGGAATATCGGCGAAATCCCAATGATCCAATTTGTGCACGTTGACGGCGTGGGCGACGAACATGCGGCGAATGCTCGGGCCAATCGCGCGATAGACTTCCCTCGCCGTCTCATCTGCGCGAGCGCGCATCAGCTGCACGACCTCTCGCAGCACGCCGTCGTCGTTGGTGAGAGTCGCCGGGTATGACTTCGCCGGATCCGGCTGGATCGGCCCGAGCTGCACCGCGCGGCTGATGCGGCCCGGGTACTGCATCGCATACAGAATCACCATCATGCCGAGGTAGGAGAAGCCGATGGCCTGGAACTCTTCGATGCCGAAGTGCTCCCGAACCGCCTCGAGATCCTCCACGTCGTGGTGAATACCTCGTTCAAGCATCCTCACGCCACTGACGGCGTCCGAACGCCCCCGATTGCGCAGGTCGTAGAAGATGAGTGTGCGACCGTCGGCAAGCGTCCTGAAGTCATCGAACAGGGAGATGGCGTTGGGAATGATGACGGTTGGAGGTACGGTACCCACTTTCCGGTAATGGAGACGAACACCGTCCTGCGTGGTCAGATATCCTTCGATCGTCGGCATGTCTGCGGCTCCTGATTCTTCGCATCCCTTGCTGGGACAAAAAGAAACAGGCCACAACGCGTCCGCCGGGCTGCAAGCGTCATCGAGGTGAGGTTGTACGCGGCAGGGAGGCCGATGCGCGGTCGCCGAAGACGCAAAAGCCGCGACGAGCGCGGCTTCAAAGTAGGGGCAGCCTAGCCGATGAAGATATGTTGGGTCAAGGCCGCGGGCGCCTGCGCCCTGATCCAATAGAGCTTCATGCCGGGGCGACCTTTAACCCGGTTCCGCCGCGGCGCCCTCCAGCGCCTGCACGTCGACCTTGGTCATCTTCATCAACGCGCCCATCACCCGGTCGGCCCTGGCGGCGTCGCCGCTCATCAGCCTGGCGAACCCGGCGTAGTTGATCTGCCAGGACAGGCCGAAGCGGTCCTTCAGCCAGCCGCAGACGTTGTACTTACCGCCCTCTCCCAACGCCTTCCACAGGCGATCGATGTCGGCCTGCGTGGTGCAGTCCACCAGCAGCGAGAACGCCTCGGACAGCTTGTGCGCCGGACCGCCGTTGATCGCGGTGAAGCGATGGCCATCTAGCTCGAAGTCGACCACCATCACGCTGCCCTTGGGGCCCGGTCCGTCATCGCCGTAGCGCGATAGCCGCGTGATGCGGGAGCCGCCAAACACCGAGACGTAGAACCGGGCGGCTTCCTCCGCGTTGGCGTCGTACCAAAGAAATGGGGTGATGTGCTGAATGGCCATGCGGTCCTCCGATGAATCAGGTGGTTGACGCGCTGCGCGGCGCGCCCTGCACCGCCAGCGTGCCGCTGCGGCCCGGCACCGTGCCGGACTCGACGCGCGCGGCCGCCAGTGCGGCCACGTCGAGGGTGACGAGCAGAGTGTGCATCGCCACCAGCGCATAGCCCTGCGCGCGCCAGCCCTGCAGCAGCCGCTGCAGCACCGGTAGCAGCTTCATGCCTTCGAGCTCGGCGTGCAGCGTAAACACCTGGTGGGCAGGCAGATCACGGGTGCGCGCGAGCAGGTGCGTATGGACGTTGCCGGCGTCGATGCCGTCGAGGCCGATCAGCTCATCGAGGGTCGGCAGCGTGGTCGGCAGTTGCGGGCAGGTGCCGCGGCGGCCATTCAGACAGGGGACGAACGGGCCGGCGCCGCGCGTGTCCGAGGCGTAGGTGAAGCCGAGAGCCTCCTCGGCCTGCAGCGCCGCATCCGTCATCTGCCAGCCGGCGGCACCGTGGACGCGCGGCGCGGAGCCAAACACTTCGTGGAAGCGCTCGACCGCGAGCTGCATCTGCTTGCGCGCCCAGCCGCCGTCGCGCCGGGTGACGAAGTCCTGCCAGGTGGTGTGATCGAAGCAATGCACGCCGACCTCATGACCTTGCGCGCGCACGCTGCGCATGCCATCCGCGGCCCTGCGGCCGATGTCGGGCCCCGGCAGCAAGGTGCCGTACAGCAGCGTGCGCACGCCGTAGTGCTCGAGCACCGAGGTGCGCGATACCTTGCTGAAGAAGCCGGGGCGAAAGGCACGCCGGATCGCGCGGCCGGTGTGGTCGGGACCTAAGCTGAACAGGAAGGTCGCGTCGGCGCCGTGCGCGGCCAGCGCCGAGAGCAGCGCCGGGACTCCCTCGCGTGTGCCGCGCAACGTGTCGACGTCGATCTTCAGCGCCAGCTGCGGCGGGGCGGCCGGCGCATTGGCGGCGCGGCTCATCCGTCAGGCGCGCCGACCGCTCACGGCCGCGGCTCCTGCTCCAGCAGCGCGCCGGCCTGGGCGATCTCGCCGCGATAGGCCTCGAAGATCTGCTGCAGCGCCTGCTGCATCGACACGCGCGGGGTCCAGTCCAGATCGGCGCGGGTATTGTCGATCTTGGGTACGCGGTTATCGATGTCCTGATAGCCGCTGCCGTAGTATTCGGTGGCGCTGACATCGAGCAGCCGCACCTTGGCGGCGTTGACGCGATACTCGGGATAGTCCGCGGCCAGGCGCAGCATCTCGCCGGCGAGCTCGCGCACCGACAGGTTGTTGGCGGGGTTGCCGATGTTGTAGATCTTGCGGCTGGCGCGGCCGCCGGCGTTGTCGATGATCTTCATCAGCGCGTCGACGCCGTCGCTGATCGCGGTGAAGCAGCGGCGCTGACGGCCGCCGTCCACCAGGCGCACGTCCTCGCCGCGCGCAATGTGGCCGAGGAACTGCGTGATCACGCGCGAGCTGCCCTCCTTGGCCGCGTGCATGTTGTCCAGGCCCGCCCCGATCCAGTTGAACGGCCGGAACAGCGTGTAATCGAGCTCGCCGCGCAGGCCGTAGGCGTGGATCACGCGGTCGAGCAGCTGCTTGGAGCAGGCATAGATCCAGCGCGGCTTTTCGATCGGCCCGTACACCAGCTCGGAACTCGCCGGGTCGAACTCGGCGTCGCGGCACATGCCGTAGACCTCGGAGGTCGAGGGAAACAGCACGCGCTTGCCGTGCTTGACGCACAGCCGGATGATCGACAGGTTGGCCTCGAAGTCCAGCTCGAACACACGCAGCGGCTCGCGCACGTAGGTGGCGGGCGTCGCGATCGCCACCAGCGGCAGCACCACGTCGCACTTCTTGACGTGGTACTCGATCCACTCGCGGTTGATGGTGATGTCGCCCTCGAAGTACTGCAGCCGCGGATTGGGCAGCAGCGGCGCGAGCCGCTCGCTGTACATGTCCATGCCGTAGATGCGCCAGTCGGTGGTGTCGAGGATGCGCTGGGACAGGTGATGGCCGATGAAGCCGTTGATCCCGAGGATCAGGATATTTTTCACGGTGACTCCATGACCGGTGTAAGCGCGAGCGCGCGCGTGCCGAAAGCATGTCGAAAGGCCTCGGGGCTGTCGATGCGCCCGTCCAGCTCGAATTCCAGCAGCGCCAGCGCGCCGTCGCCGCACCGCGCGTACACCGTGCCGTCCTGCCAGCACAGCACCGGGGGCGCCGGCAGCTGCAGCGACGAGGAGCCCGGCGGCAGCGGCGCGGGCGCGGGCGCGGGCGCGGGCAGCGAGCGATGTAGCAGCAGCCGCATGCCCTCGGCCTCGCTGAAGGCGCCGGGATACGGCCGTGCCACGGCGCGCACCAGGTTGTGCACGGCGGCGGCGCCGCGGCGCCAGTCGATGGCGCCGTCGCGGGGGCGGCGGCGGCCGAAATAGCTCGCGGCCGCGGCGTCCTGCGGCACATGCGGCGCGGTGCCCGCGATGAGCGCCGGCAGGCAGCGATGCAGCGCCAGCTCGGCGGCGACCGTCACCTTGCGGAACACCTCGAGCGCGGTATCGTCCGGCAGGATCGGCACCGCCTCGCGCGCGACCACCGGCCCGGCGTCGGGGCTGGAGATCATCGCATGCACCGTCGCGCCGGTCTGGCGCTCCCCGTGCAGAACCGCCCAGTTCACCGGCGCGCGGCCGCGGTACTTGGGCAGCAGCGAGCCGTGCACGTTGTAGGCCCCGCGCGCGGGCAGCGACAACAGCTGCGCACCCAGCATCGAGCGGTAATAGAACGAGAACAGGAACTCGGGCCGCGCCGCGGCGACCTCAGCGATGATCCCGGGCGTGTTGGGATCCTCCGGCATCAGCACACGGATACCGTGCCAGGCGGCGTGACGGGCGACGCTGTCGAACCAGACGTGCTCGTCGCTCGCATCCTGGTGCGTCACCACCAGCGGCACCTCGACGCCGTGCGCCAGCAGGGTGCGCAGGCAGCGCACGCCGACGTCGTGGTAGGCGAACACCACCGCGCGCGGCGCCGTGCTCACGGCCGCTCCTCGCCGCGTGCGGGGGCCGCGGCGGTGCGCTCGAGCACCGCGCCGACGATGTAGCGCGGCCGCCGGCGCACCTCGTCGTAGATGCGGCCGACATATTCACCGACCAGGCCGATGCCGAACAGCGCGGTGCCGATGAACATGAACGCGAGCGCGAACAGCGTGAACACGCCCTCGGCTTCCGAGCCGAAGAACAGCCGCCGCACCATCAGGATCACGAACAGCAGCCCGGACAGCAGCGAGACGAAGATGCCGAAGGCGGAGAACAGCTGCACCGGCACGGTCGAGAAACCGGTCATCAGGTCGAAATTCAGCTGCATCAGCCGCAGCACCGAGTACTTGGACTGCCCGGCACCGCGGTCCTCGTGCGCCACGTGGATCTCGGTCGGATCGGTGGCGAAGGTATAGGCCAGCGCCGGCACGAAGGTGTTGTACTCGGAACACTGGTTGACCGCGTCGACCACGGTGCGCGAGTAGCCGCGGAACATGCAGCCCTGGTCGGTGATACGCACGCGCGTGGTGCGCTCGCGGACGTAGTTGATCACGCGGGAGGCGTAGCGGCGCCAGGCCGCATCCTGGCGCTGTCGCCGGATGGTGCCGACGTAGTCATGGCCGGCATCGAGCTGCGAGAGCACCCGGCCGATCTCCTCGGGCGGATTCTGCAGGTCGGCGTCCAGGGTGATCACGTAGCGGCCGCGGCTGTGGGCGAAGCCGGCCAGGATGGCGCGGTGCTGGCCGAAGTTGCCGGCGAACAGCACCACGCGGGTGACGTCGGGACGGGCCTCGAACTGGGCTCGCAGCAATCCGGCGGAGCGGTCGCGGCTACCGTCGTTGATGAACACGACCTCGTAGCTGCGAGCGAGCGCGTCGAGCGCCGCATACAGGCGCGCGAACAGGGCCGGCAGCACCTCCTCCTCGTTGTACACCGGGATGATGACCGACAGCTGCGGCGTGGCGGCGGAGCTCATGGGTGAGGCGGTGCGGCGGTTCAGCGGCGCGGGGACGCGAGCTGGCCGAGCGTGGCGGCGACGGCGCGGCAGACGCGCTCGACGTCCTCGTCGCGCATCGCCGGGAACAGCGGCAAGGTCGCGATCTGCGCGCCGATGCGCTCGGCAATCGGGAATTCGCCGCTGCGGTGGCCCATGTCGCGGTACAACGACAGCAGGTGGATGGCCGGATAGTGCACGCCGACGCCGACACCGGCCACATGCATCTGGCGGATGAACGCGGCGCGCTCCACGCCGTCGGGCAGCACGATCTGAAACATATGCCAGTTGCTGTGCTCGAAGTCGGCCAGCGGCAGTTCGCAGCCGAGCGCGGGGTCGAAGCACTGGAAGTAGCGTCGCGCCAGTGCGCGCCGGCGCGCGGTGAACTCGGGCAGGCGCGCGAGCTGGCCCAGGCCCAGGCGGGCCGCGATGTCGGTCATGTTGTGCTTGCCGCCGGGCAGCGTGGCGTCGAGATTACCGTCGGCAAAGCGCTCCACCCCCTGCAGCCGCCACAGCTCGCAGCGACGCGTCTCGCCGGCGTCGTTGAGCACCAGGCAGCCGCCCTCGGCGGTGGTGATGTTCTTGTTGGCATGGAAGCTCAGCGCGACCAGGTCGCCGGTGGCGCCGATAGGCGCATCGCCCCAGCTGGCGCCGATCGATTGTGCTGCATCCTCCAGCACCCGCAGCCCGTGCCGCTGCGCGATCGCGTACAGGCGCTGCCGATCGACCGGCAGCCCGGCCAGATCCACCGGCAACAGCGCGCGCGTGGCCGGCCCGATCGCCGCCTCCAGCGCCGCCAGATCGATATTGCGTGTGCGCGCGTCGACCTCGACGAACACCGGGCGCGCGCCGGCGCGCACGATCACGTTGGCGGTGGAAACCCACGACAGCGGCGTGGTGATCACCTCATCGCCGGGACCGACGCCGAGCAGCGCCAGGCCGATCTCGAGCGCGCCGGTGGCGGAGCTGAGCACACGCACCGGGCGGCCACCGAAGCCGTCCGACAGGCGCGCCTCGAACTCGCGCACCTGCGCGCCGCTGGTGATCCAGCCCGAACGCAGCACCTCGGCGACGCCGGCAATGGTCTGCTCGTCGATCGACGGCCGCGTGAACGGCAGAAACTCCTCCTGGCTCACTGCCATATCCGCACTCCGCACCGCTGTGCTCACCGTGCCCGTCTTGCTCAGCTGCGCGCCACCAGCCAGCAGCCCAGCACGATCACGCCGATGCCGGCCATGCGCTGTGCCGACAGCTGCTCGGCGAACAGCAGCCACGCGGCCACCGCGTTGACCACGTAGCCGATCGAGAGCATCGGATAGGCCACGCTGACCTGCACGCGCGTGAGCGCCAGGATCCACACGCCGACGCTGACGGCATAGCAGGCCACGCCGCCGAGAATCGGGCCGTTCAGCGCGGCGCGCTCGAGCACCACGGCGGCATTGCTCAGGTTGAGCGGCAACCCGGACAGCGCGCGCGCGCCCGCCTTCAGCAGCAGCTGCGCCGCGGCGTTGAGCAACACGCCGGTGAGAATCAGCGCCAGGTCCGCGCCTCTCATTGCCTGACCACCGTCATTGCCTGACCACCGCGACGAACGACGGCGCAGTGTATATCACGTGCATCGGCGCGCCCAATGCGGTCAGCCGCCGGTACTCCGCCGGCTCGAGGATCGCCAGTGCGGAGGATTGCTCGCGCCAGATTGCGAGGAATTGCGGCAGGTCGGCCACGGCGCGCCCTGGCTCGAGCGTCAGCCCGAAAGCCAGCTCCCCGCGGTAGCCGACCGGCGTACAGGTGCGCTTGAGCTCGAACGGGACGGTCTGCACATAGGCGCCGACGCAGTAGAAGTGCCGATAGTCGTCGATCCAGGGACGCAGCTGCTGTGCGAGCGTCACCGTGGCACGGATGCGCGGCAACTGGTCGATGGCCAGCAGCGCCGACTGCGAGAACAGCAGTGCGCCGGCCGCCGCGGCGGCGGCCCCGGCGAGCATATGGCCGCGCCGGGACCAGGCGGTGCCGACGGCAGCGCCGAGCGCCATCAGCGCAAAGGCGGCGATGAACCCGATGATGGTGGCGGTTGAGGCATTGGCCACCTGCCTGGCCATCACCGGCAGCCACCACGCCACCAGCAGGGCGGCAGCCAGCAGTGCCGCGGCTATCGCGACGAACCGCAGGTGGGCGGCCAGCCGCCGCGGCGGCATGTGTACCAGCGCGCGGCCCATCAACAGCGCCACCGCCGGCACCACCGGCAGCACGTACGGCACCAGCTTCGACTGCGACAGGCTGAAGAAGACGAACACGAACGCCGCCCAGATCGCCAGCAGCGCGGTGGCACGCTCACCGGCGAGAGCCGCGCGCACCGCGCCGATCAGCGTGCGCGGCAGCAGCGTGATCCACGGCACCAGCCCTGCCGCGAGCACCGGGACGAAGTACCACAGCGCGTGGTAGCGGTTGAAGCCCGCCGGGCTCAGGAAGCGCTGGAAATGCTCGAAGAGGAAGAAGAAGCGCGCGAAGGCGGGGTTGCGCAGCGACACCAGCACGAACCACGGCGCCGCCAGCACCACCAGCGCGGCCAGCGTCCACCAGGGACGCGAGGAGCGCAGCAGACGAGCGTCGCGATGGACGAGCATGAACAGCAGCGCCACCGCCCCGGGTATCAGCACGCCGATCAGGCCCTTGGACAGCATCGCCAGGGCCACCCCGACGCCCAGCAGCAGCGGCAGGTAGCGGCGTGACCCCGGCCAGTGCACCAGCAATGCCAGCGCGGTCATCGCCAGCTGCAGCGTGAAGCACAGCCCCATGTCGAGGGTCGCGACGCGCGCGAGCCCAAAATAGAGCAGAGCGCCGCCCTGCACGATCACCGCGAACAGCGCCGCACGCTCGCCGTAGAGCCGGCGGCCGAGGCCGTAGGTCAGGCCCAGCCCGAGGAAGCCGCACAGCGCCGACCACAGCCGCGCGGTCCAGGCGTGCTGCCCGGCCGCCTCGTAGGCCACCGCGGTCGCCCAGTATTGCAGCGGCGGCTTCTCGAAGTACTTGATGGCATCGAGCCGCGGCGTCACCCAGTCGCCGCTGGCGACCATCTCGCGCGGAATCTCGGCGTAGCGCCCCTCGTCCGGGTTGAACAGGTGCGGGGTATCGAGCGGCAGGAACCACACCAGCGCCAGCGCCACCCACAGCGACGCCACCGCGACGCGCGGGTACGGGTGCGCCCCATCGGAGCGGGAGCCGGACGATGGATGGTTCACGCGCACACGGGCAGGCGGCAGCGAATATTTCGCCCGCGGGCATTATCCTGTACCGGCGCGCATTCGGGCAGGCCCTGCGCAGTGCAACGTTGACAGCAGCGCAACCGGGTGGCAATGCTGACCGGCCACCCGGCCAAGTACCACTGACTGCTGCCAACTGACACCGATGTCCTCCCCCGCGTCCAAGTCCTCGCCCTCGTCCGGATTCTCGCCGCTGTCCGAGGCGGAGCGCTCGCGCTACAGCCGCCACCTGCTGCTGGCCGAGATCGGGCCCGCCGGCCAGCAACGGCTCAAGGCGGCGCGGGTGCTGGTGATTGGCGCCGGCGGCCTGGGCTGTCCGGCTGCACTGTATCTGGCCGCCGGCGGCGTCGGCACGATCGGCCTGCTCGACTTCGACCAGGTCGAGGAGTCGAACCTGCAGCGCCAGGTGCTGTTCACCACCGCGGACATCGGCCAACCCAAGGCCGAGCGGGCACGCGAGCGGCTGCTCTCGCTCAACCCCGGGCTGCAGATCATTGCGCACCAGATCGAGCTCACGGCCGCGAACGTGCAGTCAATCTTCGCCGGCTACGACCTGGTCGTGGATGGCTCGGACCGCATCGGCACGCGCTACCTGGTGAACGATGCCTGCGTGATCTACGGCAAGCCGCTGGTGTCGGCGGCGATCCACCGCTTCGAGGGCCAGGCGATGAGCTACGCGCCCGGCCGCGGCCCGTGCTACCGCTGCCTGTTCCCGGACCTGACCGGCGCGGTGCTGCCCAACTGCTCGCAGGCGGGCGTGCTCGGGGTGCTGCCGGGAGTGCTCGGCGCCCTGCAGGCCACCGAGGCGATGAAGCTGCTGCTGGGCATCGGCGAGCCGCTGCTCGGGCGCGTGCTGGTGTACGACGCGCTCACGCTGCGCTTCGACGAGTTTCGCATCAGCCGACGGCTGGATTGTGCGGTCTGCGGCGAGCAGCCGAGCATCCTCGCGCCGACGGACCCGCCGGGGTTCTGCAGCATCGAGGAGCAGCGGCGCATGGAGGGCATCTCGGCGCTGGAGCTGGCGCGCCGGCTCGCGGCGGCGGGCACGGACACTGGTGCGGGCGCGGACGCGTGCGCGCCGCTGAGCCTGATCGATGTGCGCGATCCGGAGGAGTTCGCCGTCGGGCACCTGCCACGAGCGGTCAATATCCCGCTGGCCCTCATCGAGCAGCAGGGGCTGTCGCTGCCGCGCGAGACACCAACGGTGTTCATCTGCCGCAGCGGCGTGCGCAGTCTGAAGGCCTGCGCACTCGCGCGCCGCGCGGGAATGGCGCTGCCGCTGCAGCTGGAAGGCGGATTGCTGGCGTGGCAGGCGGCGGTGGATCCGTCGCTGCCGCTGTAGCCGCGCCTCAGCCGGCTGGCGGGCCGCGCACCACGCGTACCATCGCGTCGGGGCGCATCCATTTCTTGAAGGCGGCCTGTACGTCCTCGGCGGACAGCTGGATGTAGCGGCGCGCCGCCTGGGTCGGCTCGTCGAGCGGCAGGTTGAGCTCGCGGCGCTGGATGAAGCCGTCCGCTATCTGGTCGGTACTGGCCTCGCCCAGCGGTATCTGCCGCAGCAGCAGCGCCTTGACGCGCATCAGCTCGTCAGCGCTGGGGGGAGCCTTCTGCATCGCGCCGACCTCCTCGGTCGCGATCGCAGCCGCCTTGGACACGTTCTGCGGGTCGCAGGCGTAGTAGATGGTATAGACCGAGCGCGTGCGTCCGGCCTGCAGCTGCGAGCCCACGGTGTACACCAGCCCGGTGTTCTTGCGCATCTGGATGCTCAGCCGGGTCGAGTAGAAGCCGCCGCCGAGCACCGCATTGCCGAGCTCCAGCGCGTAGTAGTCGGGATCGGAGCGCGTCAGCGACAGGTCCTCGGCCAGCTCGACCACGTCCTGCACGCGGCTGGCATCGGGAACATTGACCACGCTGGCGTGATTCGGCGGTGCCACCGGCAGGTCGGTGTCGGGCTTGGGCCCGGTGGCGTGCCACTCGCCGAAGTACCTGGCGATCGTCGCCTGGGCCTGCCCGGGCGTGACGTTGCCGATCACGACGATGGTGGTGAGGTCCGGCCGGAAAACCCTGTGATAGTAGTCCCACACATTCTGCAGCGTGAGCGAGTGCACGCTCTGCGCGGTGGCCTGGCGCTGGCTGGGATCCTGCGGCGGGAACAGCGCCGTGACCAGCGAGCGCTGCGAGAGGTAGCCCGGACTCTTGTCGCGGGCGGCCACCATCGCCGCCAGCTGCGGCTGCAGGAAGCTCATCGCGGCCTGCGGCAACGCCGGATGCAGCTCGTTGTCGGCCAGCAGCTGCACCGCGCGGTCGAAGTTCTGCGACAGCGCCTGCACCGCGAAGTCGGCCCCCGCCTGCTCCTGCGCGCCGATCGCATCGAGCGCGCGCTGATAGGCCAGGCGGCTCAGGTGCTCGGTGCCGAACGGCAGCAGCGCATCGAGCAGCTCGGAGACGCCCTCCTGGCCGGGCGGGGTCTCGGTGTCCGAACGATTGCGGATGTCACCGATCACGCTGACCGTGTCGCTGACCGTCTCGGGCTGCACGATGAGCGTCAGGCCGTTGGGCAGTTGGGTGACCACCGGATGGGTCGTTGCCGGCGGTACGGTCAGCCGATTGACTGCCTGGCGCGCCCAGGTAGGCAGCGCCGTCGGCTGGGCCTCGCCCAGCGAGATGTTCTCCTGGCCGCCAAAGCCGCCGCTCGCCACCACCGGCCGGCCCGAGCCCTGTGGCAGCATCGTGGCCGACACCGCCTGGTCGAGCTTCAGATACTCATGCGCGACGCGGTCGACGTCCGCGACCGTGACGCGCTCGATGCGCTGCAGGTCCTCATCCGGCGAGCTCAATCCGTACAGCGCCACCGCATCGGACCAGATCGAGGCCAGCCCCTCGATGGAATTCTTCTCGAAGCCGGCCTCGCGCTGCTCCTGCAGCTTGGCCGCCTCGACCAGGTCCCCAGGCACCCCTTCGCTCGCGACCCTGGCCAGGATGGCGCGCACCTGCTGCTCGAGCACCTTCGGATCCTTGTCCGCGGTGAACGCCGCGGTGGCGTAGGCCAGCCCGGCCTGCGGCAGCGGATCGAGCGAGAAGCCGGTGTCGATCGCCTTGCCCTGTGCGACCAGGCCGTACAGGTCGAAGCGGCGGCTGCTGAGCACGTCGGCGAGCACTTCGAGCGCCGCGAAGTCGGGACTGTGCATGCCGGGCACTCGCACCGCCAGCATCAGCGCGCCGTTGGGACGATCGGTGTCGACCGTGAAGGAGGCGGCATGCATCGGCTGCAGCACGATGTCCGGCCGCGCCGGCAACGGCGTGCGACGGATATCGCCAAACAGCTGCCGCACCTCGGCCAGCGTCGGCTGCAGCTGCAGGTTGCCGACGATCACCAGGATCGCGTTGTTCGGCCCGTACCACTGCGAGTGGAAGCGCTGGAGCATCGGCGCGGTGGTCTGATTGAACGAGGGGCGCGTGCCCAGAGCATCGTGCGCGTACGGGGTGCCGGCGAAGGCCAGCGCGCGCAGCTTGGTGTAGAGCACGTAATCCGGATCCGACAGGTCCTGTGCGACCTCCTGCTCGATCGCGCCGCGCTCCTGCTCCCAGCCCTGCGCCGAATCGAGCACCCCGCGCATGCGCACCGCCTCGATATGCAGCGCGACGTCCAGGTCGTCCGACGGCACGGTAAACAGGTACTGCGTCAGGCTCTCGCGGGTGTCGGCGTTGAAGTCACCGCCCATCACCGCGCCGATGTCGGCCAGCTGATCGGCCGTCAGGCCGGGGCTGCCGCGGAACATCATGTGCTCCTGCGCGTGCGCCATGCCGGGGAAGCCGTCGGGGGCCTCGTCCGAGCCGACCAGGTAGTTGATCGAGGTGGACACGACCGGGGCCAGCGTGTTGCGCACGATGATGACGCGCAGGCCGTTGGCGAGCGTCGCGCGCAGCACGTCGGTGGGTGCCTTGACGGCCGCAGAGGCGAAGGCCGCCGAGCCGCCGGCCGCGCTGCCGGCAGCAGCCAATGCGCCCGCCGGCCCGGCTGCCAGCGCCAGCAGGCACAGGGCCGCAAGCAAACAGGTCATCCCGCTCGAGCGCCTCATCGTCGCAAGTTCCACGTTCCAGCCCACCTTGCAGCGGCCGCAGTCATCACGTCAATCAGCAGCCACCACATCAATTGGCGGCGAACTATGCCACATCTCAGCTAACCTGGGGCCATGTATGCCCTCGCCATTCATGGCGGTGCCGGCGCACTGTCCCGCCCCGAACTGGCGCGCGAACGCGATCTGCGGCGCGGCCTGACGGCGGCACTGGCGGCCGGCGAGCGCGTGCTGGCAGCCGACGGCAGCGCGCTGGACGCGGTGGAAGCCGCGGTCGTGGTGCTCGAGGACGCCCCGCTGTTCAACGCCGGCTGTGGCGCAGTATTGACCCTGGACGGCACGGTCGAGCTGGATGCGGCGATCATGAGCGGCACGGGGCTGCGCGCCGGCGCAGTCGCGCAAGTGCGGCACACGAAGAATCCGATCCGGCTCGCCCGCCGCGTGCTCGAGGAGCTGCCGCACGTGTTCCTGGCCGGCGAGGGAGCGGACGCCTACGCTGCCGAGGCCGGACTTGCGCAGGTGGCCAACGATTACTTCATCACTGCCTTGCGCCGCGAACAGCTGGCAGCGCTGCAGCCGCTGCCTGCAGGCTCGCAGCCCGGGCCGGGGATGGGGTCTGGGTCCGTGCACACGCTGGGCACGGTCGGCGCGGTGGCACGCGACCGGCACGGGCGGCTGGCGGCAGCCACCTCCACCGGCGGCACGCCCGGTAAGCGCAGCGGGCGCGTGGGGGACTCGCCGGTGATCGGCGCCGGCACCTATGCCGACGATGCCAGCTGCGCGGTCTCCACCACCGGCGACGGCGAGTGGTTCCTGCGCCTGGTGCAGGCCTACGACATCGCCGCGCGGCTGCGCTACGGCGGCCAGGACCTGGCGCGCGCGGTGTTGGAGGCCATCGGCGAGCGCGCGCCGCGTCTGGGTGCGCGCGGCGGCCTGATCGCGATCGACCATCACGGCCAGATCGTCATGCGCCACAACACCGCGGCCATGCTGCGCGGCTGCGTGCGCGAGGGCGAGCAGGCGCGCATCGACATCGACTGAGCGCCAGCTGCTGCTGGACGAATCCTACGGTCGTGTGGGACACGGCGCCCCGGCACCCTGTGCTAGGCTCGCCGCACCGCTGCTCACGAGGTGATGTGGTTCGCTCAAGCCCTGCCGTAGCTGACCGAGCGCCTATGGATGTCGCAGCGTCTACCGACCGCACCCCCGCGCGCATTGCCGTCGCACCTGCATACTCCCTGCACAACCGGTTCATCAACCGCTTCGCCGCCAGCATCGCTGCCGGCGGCTTCGAGGTGGTCGACTTCGCCTGGAATCCGCTGCATCTGGCCAACACCGCCATCGCGATCCTGCACTGGCCGAACGAGTTCTTCGCCACCAGCTCGCACCTGGCGACCTCCAAGGCGGCGCTGAAGCTGCAGATGCTGCGCTCGCTGCGGCGCCTGCGCGGACTGAAGCTGGTGTGGGTGGCGCACAACGCGCGGCCGCACGACACCGAGCCGCGCTCCCCCGCGCTGACGCAGCGCTTCCTCGACCTGGTGGACGGCGTGATCTACCTGTCGGAGCATTCGCGCAGCGCGATCCGCTCGCTCTATCGATTGTCCGCCACGACGCTGGAGCTGGTCACCGTGCACGGTCACTACTGCGACGAGCACGTGACGCCGGCTCCGCCGGTGCAGCGGCCGACGCGGCAGGTGCGGCTGGTGCACTTCGGCCAGGTGCGCCCATACAAGAACATCGACGAGCTGGTGCTGTGTGCGAGCCGGGTGGCCCACCACGGCATTCACCTGACGGTCGCGGGACTGCGGCAGGACGAGGGACTGGCGGTCCGGATCGCCGGCCTTGCCCGCTCGGCGCACAACGTGCGGCTGGACCTGCGCGCCGAGCCGCTGGCGGAAGCGGAGCTGGAGGCCACCATCGATGCCGGCCACGCGGTGGTGCTGCCCTACCGCGAGATCCTCAACAGCGGTGCCGCGCTGTATGCGCTGTCGCGCAATCGGCCGGTGCTCGCCCCGCGGCTCGGCAGCCTGCCGGAGCTGCAGCACAATGTCGGCGCCGACTGGGTGTACCTGTATGACGGGCCGCTGACCAGCACCGTGCTGGAGCAGTTCGCCAACTGGATGCGCCACCGGACGCGCCACGGCCGCCCGGACCTGTCGGCGTACGACTGGAAACTGATCGGCGAAGCTACCTGCCGCTTCATCGAACGGCTGCGCGGCGTGTCTGCGACGTGTGAACGCAGCCGTCTGCGGCTGACGCAGTAACCGCGTCGCGCTCAGCGCTCGCTTGCATCGAAGCCGGCGGCGCGGATGGCCGCGACGATCGCGCGTGCGTGCGGTGCATCGCGCGCCTCGAAGCTCAGCTCCAGCGTGGCCGACTTGGCCGGCACCTCGAGCGAGAGCCGGCGATGGAACACGTCGAGAATATTGCCGCCCTGCTCGCCGACGATCTGCGTGACGCGCGCCAGGGCGCCGGGCTGATCAGCCACTGCAATCAGCAGCGTCACGATGCGCTGCTCGCGCACCAGCTCGCGCATGATCACCGAGGCGAGCAGCCGCGGGTCGATGTTGCCGCCCGAGAGAATCAGTCCTACCCGGCGGCCGCGGAAGCGCTCCGGCTGCGCCAGCAGCGCGGCCAGTCCCGCGGCCCCGGCGCCCTCGGCCACCGTCTTCTCGACGTTGAGCAGCAGCGCGATCGCGCACTCCAGCTCGCTCTCACTCACCAGCACGATGTCGTGCACCCGCTCGCGCACCACCGCACGCGTCAGCACCCCGGCGGATTTCACCACGATGCCCTCGGCGATGGTGTTGCCCTGGCAGACGGCCTGCTCACCGCACAGCGCCGCCGGCATCGACGGGTAGCTGCGCGCTTGCACGCCGATGACCTCGATCGGCGCGCCGCCGGCCGCGACCACGCCGCCGACCGCGACCGCGACCCCGGCGACGAGGCCGCCGCCGCCGATCGGCACCAGCAGCACTTGCAGGTCGGGCACCGTCTCGAGCATCTCCAGCGCCACGGTGCCCTGGCCGGCCATCACGTACGGATCATCGTATGGGTGCACCAACACCAGCTGCTGCGCGGCGCCGAGCCGCTGCGTGTGCGCGAATGCCTCATCCAGGGTGTCCCCGTGCAGCACGACCTGCGCGCCATGGGCGCGGGTGTGCTCGACCTTCACGAACGGCGTATGCCGTGGCATCACGATGGTGGCGGGAATGCCCAGGCGCTGCGCGTGGTAAGCCACCGCCTGGCCGTGGTTGCCCGCCGACATGGTGCAGACCCCGCGGCGCCGCTCGTCGGCGGACAGCTGCAACAGCCGATTGAGCGCGCCGCGTTCCTTGAACGATGCGGTGAACTGCAGATTCTCGAACTTGATGTAGATCTGCGCGCCGGTCAGCTGCGAGAGGGTGCGCGAGTGCAGGCAGGGCGTGGCGTCGAGCTGATCAGCGATGCGCGCGCGCGCGGCGCGGATGTCCTGCAGTGAAATGGCGAGGGGCGATGGCATGAGGTGCTCGCATCCTACAGCCTGGTGCGCCGGTGGCGAGGTCCGGGCGGGCGCGGGGCGGCTGCACAATCCGGGCACTGCCCCTGCACCTGCGCCACGCTGGAGCCGCCATGGAGCCTATGCCCGCCACGCCGGGATTTCCGCTGCCTGTGCCACGGCCCGGTGCCCCGACTCCGGGGACACAACCGCCGCAGCCGATCCCGCCGCTGCCCGATCCGGGGCCGGTGCCCGGCCCCGTGCCACCACCGCCGGCGCGGGCGGCAGAACCTCAGGCGCGCGCGAGCTTCTCGGCGGCATCCTCGAAGTTGGCCAGCTTGGCCAGGAAGTTGTCGACGAACTCGGCGCGCCGGTTGCGATAGTCGACGTAGTAGGCGTGCTCCCACACGTCCAGCACCATCAGGGCCTTGCCGTCGCCGGCCGCCAGCGGTGAGTCCGCGTTCGCCGTCTTGGTGATCTTGAGCTTGCCGTCGTTGCCGAGCACCAGCCAGGCCCAGCCCGAGCCGAACTGTCCCAACGCCGCGGCCTTGAAGCTCTCCTTGAATTTGTCGACGCTGCCGAAGTCGGCGGTCAGGCGCTTCTCCAGCGACCCCGGTACGCGGCCACCCTGCGGCGAGAGCGACTGCCAGAACGCGCTGTGATTCCAGTGCTGCCCGGCGTTGTTGAACACCGGCGTGAGCTCGGGATTCTTGTGCGACAGCCGGATCACCTCTTCCAGCGACTTGCCCTGCAGCGAGGGGTTCTTTTCCACCAGGCCGTTCAGTGTCGTGACGTAGGTGAAGTGGTGCTTGCCGTGATGCAGCTCGAGGGTTTCCTGACACATGCCGCGCTCGGCCAGGGCGTTGGTGGAGTAAGGCAGCGAGGGCAAAGTGAAGCTCATAGGTCGACCTCCATCGAAGCTGGTCGGACGCTGTAGCGATGCGCTTAGCGCCCGGGGGCGGGCATCTTATCGCATCTTTCTCGGCCTCGACGTCGTCCCAGTCCGACGCACACGCAGACGGCCGCGAGCGGACGGGGCAGCACGAGGGCGGCCAATCGCCCCGCTGGCGGCGAAAGAACAGCGGTAGCATTGAAAGCTGCGCCGTTATATCCTTTGGTGTATATCGATCGCGGCGGGCCAGGATGCATCGGCAGCCCGCCCCGCCCGATCCGCTGCACGGGTGTGAATACTTGCCCAAGGCCAAGGCCAAGCCCGGGAACCTGGAGATCGGCGGTAGCCTCGAGCTATCCCGCCGGGGTCGCAAATACCTGGGCGGCAATCGCATCCGGCTGCTGGAAGCGATCGACCGCCTCGGCTCGATCTCGCAGGCGGCGAAGGACGTGGACCTGAGCTACAAGGCGGCCTGGGACTCAGTCGATGCGATGAACAACCTGGCCGAGCAACCGCTGCTGATCCGCGCCCCCGGCGGCCGGCACGGCGGCGGCAGCCACCTCACCGCCCATGCCCATCAGATCGTGCGGCTCTATCGCCTGCTCGAATCCGGCTACCAGCGGCTGCTGGGACAGATGCAGGCTCAATCGCACGACTTCGATGCGCTCAACGAATTCCTGAGGGCCATCACCGTGAAGACCAGTGCACGCAACCAGTTTCGCGGCACCGTGAAATCGGTGCGCAAGGGCGCCGTCAATGCCGATGTACTGCTCGACCTGGGCGAGGGTCTGACGATCTTCGCCAATATCACCAACGACGCGGTCGCGGACCTCGCGCTCAAACGCGGCCGCGAGGCCACCGCGCTGATCAAGTCGAGCTTCGTACTGTTGAGCCCCGACCGGGAGGTGCGCACCAGCGCGCGCAACCGGCTGTGCGGCACGGTGGCGCAGATCATCCGCGGCAGCGTCAACAGCGAGGTGATCGTGCAGTTGCCCGGCGTGCGCCGCCTCACTGCAATCGTCACCAACGAGGCCGTCGAGGAACTGGAACTGGTGGTCGGCGCCGCCTGCTGCGCGCTGATCAAGGCATCGCATGTGATCATTGCCGTCAGCGATTGAGGTGAAGCGTATGAAGACTGCGTTCCGATCATCGGCCACATTGCCATGCGCGCTGGCGCTGGTGCTGCTGCTGTGGTTGCAGCCGCGACCCGTTTCGGCGGCACAGCTGCACGTCGCGGTCGCCGCGAACTTCCTCGGCACGCTGCAGAAGCTCGCCCCGGCATTCGCGCGTGCCACCGGCAATACCGTCGTCCCGAGCGCCGGCGCGACCGGGCAGCTGTACGCGCAGATCACGCAAGGGGCGCCGTTCGATGTGTTCCTGTCGGCCGACACCGAGCGGCCGCAGCGCCTGCAGGCGCAGCACCTGATCGTCGCGGGCAGCCGCTTCACCTATGCGGTGGGCACGGTGGTGCTGTGGAGCCCGCGCGCCGGTGCCGTTCACGGCGGCGGCGAGGCGCTGCGCGCCGGCGGCTTCCGCTACATCGGTGTAGCCAATCCGAAGGACGCGCCGTACGGAGCGGCGGCGCAGCAGGTGCTCACGGCGCTCGGGCTGTGGAACCGGCTCAACCAGGACAAGAAAATCGTGGTCGGGGAGAACATCACGCAGACCTGGCAGTTCGCCGCCTCCGGCAACGTCGACATGGCGTTCGTGGCGCTCTCGCAGCTCATCGACGCCAGCGGCAAGATCGGCGGCTCCTACTGGCTGCCGCCGCAGTCGATGTATCAGTCCATCGATCAGGACGGCGTGATCCTCGCGAGCAGCCACAACCAGGGGGCGGCACAGGCTTTCACGCGCTGGCTGCGCACCGCGCCGGCGGCGGCCGCCATCATCAAGGCCGCGGGTTACCACCTGGCCGACTGAGGATGGCCGGCGCTGATCTGACCGCGCTGTGGATCTCGCTGCGCCTGGCCGCCGTGAGCACCGCGCTGCTGCTGGTGCTGTGCACGCCGCTGGCGTGGTGGCTCGCGGCCGGGCGCTCGCGCTGGCGCTTGCCGCTAGACGCGGTGGTGTCGCTGCCGCTGGTGCTGCCGCCGACGGTGATGGGGTTCTACCTGCTCATTCTGCTGGGGCCGCTGGGCCCGCTCGGCCGCGCGCTGCACGCGCTGCATCTCGCCTCTCCGGTGTTCACCTTCACCGGACTGGTGATCGGCTCGATGCTGTATTCGCTGCCGTTCGTGGTGCAGCCGCTGCGCGATGCGTTCGAGGCGCTCGGCCCGCGCGTGCTGGAGGTGGCCGCCACGCTGCGCGCCTCCCCCTGGGACCGCTTCGTCACCGTGGCGATGCCGCTGGCAGCGCGCGGCTTTCTGACAGCCACGGTGCTCTCTTTCGCGCACACGCTCGGCGAGTTCGGCGTGGTGCTGATGATCGGTGGCAACATCCCCGGACGCACGCAGACCGCCTCGATCGCAATCTATAACCACGCCGAGACGCTCGAATACGGCGCGGCCAACCGGCTATCAGCCACACTGGTGGTGATCGCCTTCGTGCTGCTGCTGGCCGTGTACACGGCGAGGCGCCACGGACGCGGCGGAGTGCGGGTATGGCGCTGGCACTGAGCGTCAGCCTGTCGCGCCCGGGCTTTTCCCTCCAAGTCGATACCGAATTTGCGACCCGCGGCGTCACCGCGCTGTTCGGCCGCTCCGGCTGCGGCAAGACTACGCTGCTGCGCTGTATTGCCGGGCTGGACCGCATCGCCGCGGCGCGGGTGCATTTCAACGGCGAGGTCTGGCAGGACGCGCATCATTTCCTGCCCACCCATCGGCGCTCGGTCGGCTATGTGTTCCAGGAGCCGAGCCTGTTCCCGCACCGCGACGTGCGCGGCAACCTGCAGTACGGGCTGTCGCGGCTGTCGCCGGCGCAGCGGCGCATCGGATTTGACGAGGCGGTGCGGTTGCTCGGCCTGGAGTCGCTGCTGGCGCATCGGCCCGAACAGCTCTCCGGCGGCCAGCGCCAGCGGGTCGCGATCGCGCGCGCGCTGCTGGCCAGTCCACAGCTGTTGTTGATGGACGAGCCGCTCTCCAGTCTCGATGAGACCAGCAAGGCCGAGATCCTGCCGCACCTGGAACGGCTGCACGACGCGCTGTCGATCCCGGTGATCTACGTCAGCCATGCCCTTGGGGAGGTGATGCGGCTGGCCGACGACCTGGTGCTGCTCGATGCCGGCCGGGTGCGCGCCGCAGGTCCCCTGCAGCAGCTGCTGACGCGCGCTGATCTGCCGCTGGGCGCCGCCGAGCACGCCGCCGCCATCGTCGAGGGGGTCATCGCCGAGCACGATGCGCACTTCCACCTCAGCTACGTGGCCCTGTCGGGCGGACGACTGGCGGTGTCGCTCAAGCCGCTGCCGGTGGGCCAGCGCGTGCGCGTGCGCATCGACGCGCGCGACGTGAGCCTCGCGCTGCAGCCGCCGCGGGAGAGCAGCATCACCAACATCCTGGGGGGCACGGTGCTCGATCTGCGCGCCGATGCGGATCCCGCGCAGGTGCTGGTGCGGGTGCAGGTGGGCCAGGATGTGCTGCTGGTGCGTGTGACGCGGCGCTCCGCGGTGCAGCTCGGGCTCGCGCAGGGCAGCACGCTGTACGCGCAGATCAAGAGCGTGGCGCTGATGGAGCAGTAACTGCGCGCGGGAGGCTCAGCGACGGCGCGGGCCCCCGCCGCGTGGACCACCGCCGCGCGGCCCCGCTGGCGCGCCCAGGTGCCCTCGCGGGTGATTCGGAATCGACGGGACCGGCCGCGAGCTCGGGGCCGGGCGATAGGGACGGTGCGGGCCCGGGCCGTGCCGCGGGACGCGGCCGCGCGGCGGGCCGACGAAGAAGCCCGGCGCCCAGCCATAGTCATCGTCATACGGCTCGTAGTAACCACCCACGTAGCCGACGCCGACGCCTTCGTCATAGTAGCCCGGGCCGACGACACAGCCGTACAGCCCGGCGAGCAGCACCAGCCCGAGCGACATCGGCCGCCACCACCGGGGCACGATGCTCATTGCACGGCTCCGCTGCCGGGGGCCGCGACGCTGCCGGGATAGTTGTCGGCGCCGCCGGACCACTCCATCAATCCGAGCGGCGCGCCGTTCGGGTCGACGATGACCGCGAGCCTGCCGCCCTGGCGGTCCGCGCGCGGCTGCACCAGTACGCGGCCGCCGAGCGCGGCCGCCTTGGCCGCGGTGGCGCTGACGTCCGCCACCCGCACAAAATTGAGCCAGTGCGGCGTGTGGCGTTTGCGCTCGCCGGACAGTTGATTCACGCTGGCGCGCGCGTAGCCGTCTCCCGAGAGGATCAGATGATCGGAGCGGTCGCCGCCGCTGCCGTTGCTGCTGGCACTGTCGTCGACGTCGAACACGTCGTAGCCGAACACCGCCTGGTAGAACGCGGCCTCCTGGTCCGGATCGCGCGCAAACAGCGCGCTCCAGATCCACTCGCCGGGATCGGCCAGATCATCGGCCGGATCGCCCGCACTGGAGGCGAGCACCGCGAACACGGCGCCTTCCGGGTCGGCGAAGATTGCCTGGCGGCCGCGCTGCGGGTAATCCCGGGTGTCGGCCAGCAGGCGGGCTCCGTGGCTGAGAGCCAAGCGCTTGGCGGCGTCGACGTCGCTCACTGACAGAAAGGTCAACCACACCGGACGGCGCCGCGCGCCGGGCGGCGGGGCGCGCTGGATGAGCCCCGCGACCGGTTGTCCCTGCAGCCACGCGGTGGCGTAGTCGCGGCCGCCGACCTGCGCATCGCGGAAGTTCCAGCCGAACAGGCCGGAGTAGAAGCGCTTGGCGCCGTCCAGATCCGGCGTGACCAGGTCGAGCCAGATCACCTTGCCGGCGTGGTGCTGGGTGCTCGCCGGCTCGACCAGCGGCGGCAATGGCGAGCTGGCGGCCGGCTCGGCGGCCTGCGCTGGCCGCGGCGCGTCCGCGCCGAGCGCCACGGCAGTGGCGCCATACACCAGCAGCGCGCACGCCAGCTGCGTGAGCACACGGCGACCCGGGCGGCTTGCGTATTGCATGATGCAATCATCGCCGATGGCCGGCGCCGCAGGCTCGGCGCGGTCCGCTACGCTGCGCCCGCTTACGCAGCCATTGCGCGTAGGAGGGGTCCGACGGCGGACGCTGCCACCGATGAGGCAGGCTATGATGATCCCATGCCCGATCCTGAAATCGTGTTCCTGCTCGACGTGGACAATACGTTGCTCGACAACGACCGCGTGCAGGATGACCTGAAAGCGCATCTGGAGCGCGAGTTCGGCGCGGCCAGCCGCGATCGCTACTGGGCGATCTTCGAGCAGCTGCGCAGCGAGCTGGGCTATGCGGATTACCTCGGCGCCCTGCAGCGCTACCGCTCGGCGGAATTGACCGGACAGATGAACGACCCGCGGCTGCTGCAGATGTCCGCGTTCCTGGTGGACTATCCGTTCGCGGATTGCCTGTATCCGGGAGCGCTCGAGGCCATCGCGCACCTGCATGCATGGGGGTCGACCGTGATCCTCTCGGACGGCGACGTGGTGTTCCAGCCGCGCAAGATCCAGCGCTCCGGCCTGTGGGACGCAGTGGAGGGACGGGTGCTGATCTATATCCACAAGGAGCAGATGCTCGAGGACGTGCAGCGGCGCTACCCGGCACGCCGCTACGTGATGGTGGATGACAAGCTGCGCATCCTGACGGCGATGAAGGCCATTCTGCGCGAGCGGCTGACCACGGTATTTGCGCGCCAGGGTCACTATGCGCTCGATCCGCGCAACCTGACGGCCTACCCGGCCGCGGACCTGAGCATCGAGCGCATCGGCGATCTGCGCCGGCACGATTTCGCGGCGCTGCTGCACGCGGACGGCGCGGAGCGCGCAGACGGCAACGAGGTGATCCGATGAACGAGCCCGTAGGTGGCGACGCGAGCGGCCGCATCAACGCGATGGCGGGGCAGCCGCCCGCGGCGGCGGCGCTGGTTGACGTGCCGCGGCTCATCACGGCCTACTACGGCGCGCTGCCGGACCCAAGGGTGCCGGCGCAGCGGGTGGCCTTCGGCACCTCCGGACATCGCGGCTCATCGTTGAAGAGCACCTTCAACGAGCAGCATGTGCTGGCCATCACGCAGGCGATCTGCGAATTTCGTGTCCGCGCCGGCAGCGCCGGGCCGCTGTTCCTCGGCATCGACACGCATGCGCTGTCCGTTCCGGCCTGTGCCAGCGCGCTGGAGGTACTGGCCGCCAACGGCGTGGAGGTGATGCTGGCGCCGGACGATGAGTACACGCCCACGCCGGTGATCTCGCACGCGATCATCACTTACAACCGGCGGCGCGAGCGCGCGCTGGCGGACGGTATCGTGATCACGCCGTCGCACAATCCGCCCGACAACGGCGGCTTCAAGTACAACTCGCCCAATGGCGGGCCGGCCGACGGCACCGTCACCGGCTGGATCGAGACGCGCGCCAACGCGCTGCTGGCCGCGCAGCTGGCGGGGGTCAAGCGGCTGTCGTTCGAGCAGGCGCTGCGCGCGCCGACGACGCACCGGCACGACTACCGCAGCGCTTATATCGAGGATCTGGCGCAGGTGCTGGACTTCGAAGCCATTCGCGGCGCGCGGCTGCGCCTGGGCGTCGATCCGCTCGGCGGCGCCGGTGTTCACTACTGGGGCGCGATCGCCGAGCGCTATGGATTGGATCTGACGGTCGTGAACGATGCGGTCGACCCGACCTTCCGCTTCATGACCCTCGACTGGGACGGCCAGATCCGCATGGATCCGTCCTCGGCCTATGCGATGCGACGGCTGGTGGGCCTGAAGGATCGCTTCGACATTGCGTTCGCCTGCGACACCGATCATGACCGGCATGGGATCGTCACGCGCAGCGCGGGTCTGATGCCGCCGAATCATTACCTGGCCGCCGCCATCTCCTACCTGTTCCAGCATCGGCCCGACTGGAAGGCGGGCACCGCGGTCGGCAAGACGGTGGTCAGCAGCCGCATCATCGATAGAGTCGCCGGGCGGCTCGGACGGCGGCTGTACGAGGTGCCGGTCGGATTCAAGTGGTTCGTCGAGGGACTGTTGGACGGCTCGCTGGGATTCGGCGGCGAGGAGAGCGCCGGCGCCGCCTTCATCCGCCGCGACGGCAGCGCGTGGACCACCGACAAGGACGGCATCACCGCCGCGCTGCTGTCGGCGGAGATGACCGCGCGCACCGGCCGCGACCCCGGCGAGAGCTACCGCGAGCTCGCGCGCGAACTCGGCGAGCCGCTGTTCGACCGTGTCGACGCCGCGGCCACCCCCGAGCAGAAACGCATCCTGGCGCGCCTGTCGCCGCAGCAGGTGCATTCCGGGGAGCTCGCCGGCGAGCGCATCGAGCAGGTGCTCACGCAGGCGCCGGGCAACGGCGCGCCGATCGGCGGCCTGAAGGTCGTGGCCGCCAACGGCTGGTTCGCGGCGCGCCCGTCGGGCACGGAGGACATCTACAAGGTCTACGCCGAGAGCTTCCTGGGCGCCGAGCACCTGCGCCGCGTGCTCGAGGAGGCGCAGGCGATCGTCGGTGCGGCCCTCGGCGGCGCCGGCGCGCCCGGCGGCGCTGCGTCTGCCGCCGGCGCTCCTTAAGAGATATGAGCGCGACACGCGCCGGCCACGGGCCGCTGCTGCGTGAGCGCGATGCGCATGAGCACGGGCGCGTCACCTACGTCGAGCTGTTCTTCGATCTGATCTTCGTGTTCGCGGTCACGCAGCTATCGCATCTGCTGATGCGGCAGCTCAGCCCGCTCGGCGCGGTGCAGGCGCTGGTGCTGCTGCTCGCGGTGTGGTGGGCCTGGATCGATACTTCGTGGGTCACCAACTGGCTCGATCCGCAGCGCAGCGCCGTGCGGCTGATGCTGTTCGTGCTGATGTTCGCCGGGCTGCTGCTGTCGGCCTCGATCCCCGGCGCGTTCGGCGCGCAGGCGCTGCTGTTCGCGGCAACCTACGCGTTCATCCAGATCGGGCGCAGCAGCTTCATGCTGTGGGCACTGCGCGCGCACGAGCGCCGCAATTTCCGCAACTTCCAGCGCATCGCCTGCTGGCATGCGTTGATCGGGGCGCTGTGGATCGCCGGGGTACTGCTGCAGGGGGGCCCGCGCCTGGCGGCCTGGATCGTCGCGGTGACACTGGAGTGCATCGCGCCGTCGATCGGCTTCGTCGTGCCGGGTCTCGGACGCTCGCGCACCGAGGACTGGAACGTCGACGGCGCACACCTGGCGGAGCGCTGCGCGCTGTTCGTGATCATCGCGCTGGGCGAGTCGGTGCTGGTCACGGGCGCCACCGCGGCCGCGGAGCGCGCGACGCCGGCGACGGTGCTCGCCTTCAGCGTGGCATTCCTGGGGACGGTGGCGATGTGGTGGATCTATTTCAACATCGGCGCCGAGCGCGGCAGCGAGCAGATCGCGTCGGCGGCGGATCCGGGCCGGCTCGCGCGCGCGGCCTATACCTACGTGCACGTGCTGATCGTCGCCGGCATCGTCGTCGTGGCGGTGGCCGACGAGATCCTGCTGACCCGCCCCAGTGCGCACGCGGCGTTGCGCGACGCGGTGACGCTGATCGCCGGGCCGGTGCTGTACCTGGCCGGCAACCTGCTGTTCAAGCGCGCCAGCGCGCGGCGGCTGCCGCTGTCGCACCTGGCAGGCCTCGCGCTGCTGGCCGTGCTGGCGGTGCCGTCGCTGCTGGCGGCGGCGGCAGGATCCGCGCCGCTGCCGCCGCTGATGATCGGCGCCGCGACCACCGGCGTGCTGATCGTGGTCGCCGCGTGGGAGACGCTTTCCCTGCGGCCGGCGGCGGCACGGGCCGAGCGCGCAGGCCGATGAGCCGCCAGGGCCGCGCGCGGGCGGCGGCACAGCGACCTGCAGCGCGTCAGCGTGGCCGGTACCCACTAAAAGAAATTCTTCGCAGCGTTTTTGTCCGATAATCGAATCATGCGTGCCCCATGTTTCCAGGCAGACCATTGACGTCACCGACGACCTCGCTCGCCCAAGCCCTCGCGCGCACCTGCGACAGCCTGATCCGGCAGCGCGGCACCAGTTACTTCCACGGCGGGCGCGTGCGCATCAAATCGGGCGATGCGTGGCGCCTCGTGGCCACGGTGCGAGGTACCAGCTCCTACCGCGTCGAGCTGGCCAGGGAGGGCGGGGAAATCCATGCCGCCTGCAGCTGTCCGTACTTCGACGTCGCGCCGTGCAAGCACATCTGGGCAGCCGTCCTCGCCGCCGACGCGCAGCGGCTGCTGCGCGGTAATGGTGACAATGCCGACGTCCATCTGCTGCACCCGTTATGGACCGAAGACGACCTCGATATGGGTGACACGGATGACACGGCGCAGTCCTTCATGCACGGACCGCCGCTCCCGCCTGCCGGCGCAGCGGGCCACGCCGCGGTGCAACCCCAGCGAACCGTGCCCAATGCCCGTACGCCGCCGAGCTGGCGCAAGCAGCTCTCGCGCCTGCGTCCCACCCCCCCGGGGGCGCATCCGATGGCGTATCCGGCCGCGCAGGGGGCAGCGCCGGGACTGCAGCACGCGTCGCCGCGAGAGCCGCTGTATGTCATCGACATCACCGGCACACGCACCGGCAATGGCGTATCGCTGGAGATCTTCACCCGCGACCGCAAGAAGGATGGCAGCTGGGGCAAGGCAAAGTCCGGCTATCTCGCGAGCGACTGGCTGCAACGGGTGCCGGATGCGCAGGACCGGCAGATCCTGACCATCCTGGCCGGCGCGCGGCCGCTCTACGGCCGCACCGACGCCGAATACGGGGCCTCGGGCTTCCTTCCCTCCGCTACGGAGCAGCAGCTGCTGCCGCATCGGTACCGCCTGCGTGAAGCACAGCTGGAATTGCTGCTGCCGCTGCTGTGCCGCACGACGCGCTGCCGCCTGCGCCTGCAGCCGCAGGACTTGGAGAGCGAATGGCTGCAGGCGAGCTGGGATGAGGGCGAGCCCTGGCAATTCGCCGTCGAAGTGCGCGGGCGCGGAGCCGGCGCAGACCCCGAGCACTACCAGGTCGTTGGCGCGCTGACCCGCGGCGCTGAGCGGATGGAGCTGCCCGCACCGCTGTTGCTGCTGCATGCCGGCTTTCTGTTTACGCGCGAGCGCATCGCACGCTTCGAGCACCACGGCGCGTTCGACTGGGTCGGCCTGCTGCGCGAGCATCCCTCGATCGAGGTGCCGGCGGCCCAGTGCGATGAGTTCCTCACCGAGCTGCTGCGCCAGCCGCGCCTGCCGCCGCTCGATCTGCCCGAGGAGCTGCGCTATGAGCAGCTCACTGGCACGCCGCGGCCGCGGCTGTCGATCCGGACCGGGCGCGAGAGCTGGCAGCGCGAGCGGCTGCACGGGAGCCTGAGCTTCGACTACGACGGCACGGTCATCACCGCTGACGATTGCGGTTGCGGCATCGTGCAGGGCCCCTCGCCGTCGGGTGCGCGGCGCCGCGTGCTGTTGCGCGATGCGGCCGCCGAGCACGCCGCGGGTGAGCGCCTGCGGCGGCTCGGGTGGACGCCGCGCAGCAACCCCACTGCTGGCTGGCCGGTGCTCGAGCTCGCGGCCATGCAGCTGCCCTCGGTGGTCCGCGAGTTGATCGCCGAAGGCTGGCACATCGAGGCCGAGGGTAAGCTGTATCGCTCGCCAGATCACATCGACGTGCAGGTCACCTCCGGCATCGATTGGTTCGAGCTGCACGGCACCGTGCAGTTCGGCAGCGGCGCGGTCGCGCACCTGCCCGCGCTGCTGGCCGCCGCGCGCCGCGGCGAGCACATGGTGCGCCTGGATGACGGCAGCTATGGGCTGCTGCCGCAGGATTGGCTGCGCCGATACGGCCTGCTCGCCGGCCTCGGCCACGCGCACGAGGATCACCTGCGCTTCACCCGCGGCCAGGCCGGCGTGCTCGATGCACTGCTGTCCACCCAGCCCGAGGCCAGCTGCGATGCGTTGTTCGCGCGCGTGCGCGAGGAGCTGATCCATTTCGCCGGTGTGCACGCCGCGGAGCCGCCTGCCGGCTTTCGGGGCGACCTGCGTCCCTACCAGAAGCAGGGTCTGGGCTGGCTGCGCTTCCTGTGCAGCTTCGGCTTCGGTGGCTGCCTGGCGGACGACATGGGCCTGGGCAAGACCGTGCAGGTGCTGGCGCTGCTGGAGGAGCGCCGCGAGCAGCGTCCCCGCGTCGGTCCCTCGCTGGTGGTGGTGCCGAAATCGCTGGTGTTCAACTGGAAGCAGGAGGCCGCGCGTTTCGCCCCGCATCTGCGTGTGCTCGACCACACCGGCATGACGCGCCAGCGCGGCAGCGAACACTTCGACGACTACGACTTGGTGCTAACCACCTATGGCACGCTGCGGCGCGACGCCATCGACTTCAAGGATCGGAGATTCGATTACGTGATCCTCGACGAGGCGCAGGCGATCAAGAACGCCGACTCGGTGTCCGCCAAGGCCGCGCGGCTGCTGCAGGCCGACCATCGCCTCGCCCTCAGCGGCACGCCGGTCGAGAACCACCTGGGTGAGCTGTGGAGCCTGTTCGAGTTCCTGAACCCCGGCATGCTCGGCACCAGCTCCGTGTTCAAGCTGACGCAGGCCGCCTGGCGCAGTCCCGACGAGGAGGCGCGCCGCCTGTTGTCCCACATCCTGCGTCCGTTCCTGCTGCGCCGGACCAAGGAGCAGGTGCTGCCGGACCTGCCACCCAAGGTGGAGCAGACGCTGTACTGCGAGCTCGACCGCAAGCAGCGCAAGCTGTACGACGAGCTGCGCGATCACTACCGCGCGGCGCTGCTCCAGCGCGTCGAGCACAGCGGCATGGGCCGCTCCAAGATCCAGATCCTCGAGGCGCTGCTGCGGCTGCGGCAGGCCGCGATTCATCCGGGCCTGCTGGATGAGCGGCGCGGCGGCGATGCGTCGGCCAAGCTCGACGTGCTGCTGCCGCGGCTGCTCGAGGTGCTCGCGGAGGGCCACAAAACGCTGGTGTTCTCGCAGTTCACCAGCATGCTCGCGATCCTGCGGCAGCACCTGGACGCGGCCGGCATCGAGTATGCCTACCTGGACGGCCGTACCCGCGATCGCGAGGCACGCGTCATGCGCTTCCAGACCGACCCGGCCTGCAAGCTGTTCCTGATCAGCCTCAAGGCCGGCGGCCACGGCCTGAACCTGACCGCCGCCCAATATGTGTTCCTGCTCGATCCGTGGTGGAATCCCGCGGTCGAGGCGCAGGCGATCGATCGCGCGCATCGGATTGGTCAGGCGAACCGCGTGTTCGCGTACCGACTGATTGCACGGGACACGATCGAGGAAAAGGTGCTGGAGCTGCAGAACGTGAAGCGCGACCTGGCCGACGCCATCGTCGGCGCCGACAGCGGCCCGATCGGCAGCCTCAGCCGCGAGGAACTCGAGCAGCTGCTGTCCTGAGCGGCTCCACGGTGCCGCTTCGGCCTCGTTCCCGCACCATCCGCTGCGCTCTCGTGTATGGCGGCGCTGGTGCCGATCATCGTGTCATCAGGCGCCCGATAGCGGCGATCGCCAGCGACGCCGTAGGATGCGCTCATGGTTGACCGTCGCTCTGTACTCACCGGTGCCGGCGCCTCGATCGCGTTATCCGCCCTCGGGCTGCCGTCCATGGCCGCGGCCGCGGAGGCCGGGAGGAGCGCCGCGGGACCGGCCGCGGGCCTGCCGCTCGGCCGCGCGCAGGCGTTCTCGTTCGAGGGACTCACGCAGCGGATGCAGGCGCGCGCGGGGCAGCCGTACCAGCCCGAGCCCGCGCCGCCGGCGGCCGTGCTCGACCGCATCGACTACCAGGCGCTCGGCCAGATTCATTTCAACACCGACCATGCGCTGTTCCGCGACGGGCCGGGCGACTTCCCGGTGACGTTCTTTCCGCTCGGCCGCTTCTTCCGCACGCCGGTGCACATGCACCTGCTGTCCGGCCCCGCCGATGGCGCGGATCATGCCGTCGCGCGCGAGATCGTGTACGACCCGAGCGACTTCATCATGCCGCCGGGCAGCCCCGCGCGGGCGCTTCCCACCGGCGCGGGCTTCGCCGGCTTTCGCTTCCAGGAGAGTCGCCTGGGCGATCAGCGCAAGCTCGACTGGCGCAAGAACGATTGGGTCGCCTTCCTCGGGGCTTCCTACTTCCGCGCGATCGGCGCGCTGTACCAATACGGGCTGTCGGCGCGCGGCATCGCCTTGAACGTGGCCACGGCGGGACATCCGGAGGAATTCCCGAGCTTCACCCGTTTCTACTTCGTACCGCCGCTCGACGGGCAACTCGAGGTCACCGTGTACGCCGAGCTGGAAGGGCCGAGCATCACCGGCGCGTATCGATTCCAGATGCGGCGCGAGAAGGCAGTGCTGATGCAGGTCGAAGCGCGTGTGTTCCTGCGGCACGACATCGAGCGCTTCGGCATCGCACCGCTGACCTCGATGTACTGGTTCTCAGAGACTGCCAAGCCTACGGCGGTGGACTGGCGTCCGGAGGTGCACGACTCCGACGGACTGGCGATGTGGACCGGCCGCGGCGAGCGCATCTGGCGCCCGCTCAACGACCCGCAGCAGGCGGTCGCATCGGCATTCGCCGACAAAACACCACGGGGGTTCGGCCTGGATCAGCGCGACCGCGTGTTCGATCACTATCTCGACGGCGTACGCTACGACCGCCGCCCGAGCCTGTGGGTCGAGCCGCTGGACGACTGGGGTGAAGGCTCGGTGCAGCTGATCGAGCTGCCGACCGACGACGAGATCCACGACAACATCGTCGCGATGTGGGTGCCCAAACAGCCGGCGAAGGCCGGCGCCCACTACCGCCTGCGCTATCGGCTCTATTGGGATGCCGACGAGCCGCACCCCAGCCCGCTGGCCCGTTGCTTCGCCACGCGCCTGGGCCGCGGCGGCCAACCCGGCCGGCCGCGGCCCAAGGATGTGCGCAAGTTCGTGGTGGAATTCCTCGGCGGCCCGCTCGCCGGGCTCGCGTACGGCGTCAAGCCGCAGCCGGTGCTGTGGGCGGCGAGCGGTACGTTCTCGAACGTGTTCACCGAGGCCGTGCCGGACGGCGTGCCGGGGCACTGGCGGGCGGAATTCGATTTCACCGCAGCGGGTACGCAGCCGGTGGACATGCGCTTGTTTCTGAGGAACGGACAGCAGACGTTATCGGAGACGTGGCTGTATCAATATCATCCGGCGCAGTTTGCGACCACGTAGATTGCATGACATTGATCGACGGCAGTCGGCTGCGTCTTTACAACCGCGGCGCTTGTAGTATGTTAGGACGCGTAAGCAACTACGCGGCGTGACTATGGCT
>DATAWM010000005.1:0-19458 GCA_036267195.1 Steroidobacteraceae bacterium | reverse complement strand
GCTCGCCGTTGCCACGGTCGTACCGGTTGCATTCGCCGCGGCCACGGTTCCCACCGACGCCCAGCTGACGGACTGTTTCAAAATGCACTCCCAGCGCATGGGGCAGAAGCCCGGCGTGATAACCCTGGTTAGCTGCTGGCGAGTGCACGGGAATCTCATGGATCGTTCGTAACTGCTCCTGTCCTTTAAGTCCGTGGGGCTGCAATCGGGCAGCCCCGATCCGGGCTGATTGACCGTGCGCCCATTACGTCTGCTGACACTACTGGTGTTGCTAGTGACCTTGCCTAGTTACGGCCCGGCTGCGTTCGCGCAGTGCTTGAGCGTCGGGCAGCAGGCGAGCGCCGGCGAGAATTCCATGGCGCACAACTTCTGCTCGGCAAAGGCCAATGGGAAAGGTGGCAATCGAGAGCGGGCGCAGGGCCCCGCCATCGTAGCGAATGAGGGAGATCCGAGGTCAACCGAAAGGTGTACCCAAAGGTGTACCCAATCGATTAGTGAAACGCTAGAAAAAGCTGGTCGGAGCGCCGAGATTTGAACTCGGGACCCCTTGCACCCCATGCAAGTGCGCTACCAGACTGCGCCACGCTCCGACACGATCAGCTCTTATGGGCACTTGGCGGCTCCGTACCGCCGTGCCGGCCAATGATACCTCTTTTGGCGCCGTCCGGCTCCACCAAAACGGCGGGTACCGTGCCGAGGTGATCGCCCACGGCGGCGCCGGTGCCGAGGAGCCTAATGCTCGAGCGGCTTGAACGAGTGCTGCAGCAGCGCCAGCTGCTGGCTCATTTGCGCCTGCGACTGATCGCCTTCGTCAACCACCGTCAGGATGTATTGAATTTTCGGCCCCGCCCCCGTCCCCGATGCGGCGTCAGCCACGGTCCGGATTCGGCTGGTGCCGTTGGTGGTGAATACCATCGAGTTGAAAGGGTACTCGCGCTCCTCGATCTTGCTCCAGGTGCTCTGAAATCCCTGCGGCAACGAGGGCTCCGGCTCGGCGATGCGTCCGACTGCAATCCAATTGCTCTTCTGATCGCTCTCCCGCACGACTGCCCCGCCGACATCCCAGACCACCGCGCCGGCATCGCGGTAGAAGTCGAAGTCGAGCGTCAGCATGCTGTCCTTGCTGAGCTTGATCAGATCGGGCGTCACGTCGAGGCTGAAGCGCTTGGATCGGTACCGCACATGCTGATCCGGATCGATGTCCAGCTTGAATGCGGTGAATATCCGCGGCTGCACGCCCTTCTGGCCCAGGTAATCGCGCCATTGCGCCAGCGTGCCGGTCATCGTCACATACAGGTAGTCCGTCAGGAATTCCTGCTGCGTCAGCGCTATGGCCTGAAATCCCGTCTGCACCGGTACCAGCATCACGTCGTAGCCTTCGGGCGTCGGCAGGCACAGCGCCGACAGCAACAGGTCCGCATAAGGCACGGCCCAACTTCGGACCTGCCAGACCCGACCATAGCTGTCGGTGTAATTGCCCTGCTCCTGCGCCTTGCCGAGTGAGGTGACCCGCACCGATTCGCTGCCCACCTGACGCTGCAGCGGGTAACCCTTGAGGATCAGATCCATGAGCAGCTTGGAGTCCCCATACAGGCTGGCAAGCTTCACGTCATCCGGAGCGCGCAGCCGGATCATGCCGCCCCTGATCCTGAGGAAGCCGTTGTTGCCCAGCTGAAAGACCTGGGGCTGCGCTCCCGCCATCATCCACACGCCGTCCTGATTCTCATGGATGAATCTGGGAAACGGCGAATTGAATGTCTGATGCAGCAGCTGCGCCGAGCCGCTGCTGTGCGGAAACAGCCGCGCGGAATACTGAGCGATCAGATGCGCCCTGCCTTGCGCGATCTCATTCGCGGCGATCGTCACCACGTCGTGATAGAACTCGGGTAACGACAGCGGCAGCTTGAATTGCTCGTGGACCTCCATCGTCCCGGCGGCATCCATGATCGACAGCCGGATCGGGGAGCGGTTCTCGATCCTGCCCTGGCCATCCGGGGCCGCGCGGATCTGATCCATCGACAGCGCATAATTGAGATTTTCGGCCTCGGTCTTGCGCAACACCACTCCCACGACCTTGCCCTGCTGATCGACCAGCGGTCCGCCGCTGTTGCCGGGCGAGGCCGCAGCCGAGAACCGCAGCCACTTCCATTCCCCGTTCAGCTCCTCCGGTGTGTCCGAGGTGTAGACACCGTCGCGGATGACGATGCCCTCCCCCAGGGCATTGCCGACCGCAAACACCGTGTCATTGATCGCAGGTCGAACCCCGATCTCGAGCGGCTGCACCCCCTTCGGCTGATCGCGCAGCGAGAACACCACGAAGTCCTCGCGGTCCGCGTACTTCAGTACCTTGTCGATCGCGTAGACGTTGCCCGCCGCATCGCGCAGCGCCGGCGCTCCGAACTGGCTGCCGTTGCCGGCCATCATCACATGGGCGGCTGTAACGTAGCGATTGGCGCCGATCGCGAACGCCGTGCCGATCGAGCGATATTTGTCGGTGCGCTGTTGGTATGGAATCAGGTCCAGCGGCAGCGGCCGCTCGTACTGAACCGCCCCATCCGGCGGCTTGAGCTGCACGACTTCGAACGTCGCGGTGCGAATGTGCTGCTGGACCGAGCCGTCGAGCGCAGCTGCGTGTGCCGGCACGACCGGCCACATCGGCAGCAGCACCGCCGCGAGCACGCCGGCGACCCAATGGACCCACCTATGAGCTTGCATGCTGCCCCCTTGCCGCCGCATTCGGCGCCGCCGCGCGCGCTGCCGCGCCCTTCAGCGCCGCAGGATCTTCAGCACTTCCTCCAGCTCGATGCGCACCTGGTGCACGATCTGCTGGCTCTGCGAGGTATCGCTGCGTGCCTCATCGCCCATCAGCTTGTTACGCGCGCCGCCGATCGTGAAGCCCTGCTCGTACAGCAGGCTCCTGATCTGGCGGATGATGATGACGTCCTGGCGCTGATAGTAGCGGCGGTTGCCGCGCCGCTTGACCGGCTTGAGCTGAGGAAATTCCTGCTCCCAGTAGCGCAGCACGTGCGGCTTGACCCCGCACAGCTCGCTGACCTCACCAATGGTGAAGTAGCGCTTGCCCGGGATCGCCGGCAGCTCGTTATTGTTCCTTGGTTCCAGCATAGGCTTCGACGCGCGCCTTGAGCTTCTGTCCCGGACGGAACGTCACCACGCGCCGTGCGCTGATCGGAATCTCCTGCCCGGTTTTCGGATTGCGTCCCGGGCGCCGATTCTTGTCGCGCAGGTCGAAATTGCCGAACCCGGACAGCTTCACCTGCTCGCCCTGCGACAGCGCGCCACGCACTTCCTCGAAGAACAGATCCACGAGCTCGCGCGCTTCACGTTTGTTCAGACCGAGCTGATTGAACAGCGCCTCGGCCATCTCAGCCTTCGTCAGAGCCATCGCCGTCGCTTCCGTGTTATTGCCTTATTCTCTTATCCTGGCATCCAGATTTGTCTGCAGATCGTCGAGCACCGCACGGACGAGGCGATCTGCATCCTCGTCAGTAAGAGTGCGACTTAAATCCTGTAAAATCAAGCCTAAGGCGAGACTTTTTCGACCTGGTTCTACTCCCTTTCCCTGGTAGACGTCGAAAACCCGCAATTCTTTCAACAGGCTGGATGCGGTAACACTAACACGTTCGCGCACCGACGCGAAGGCGATACGCTCCGGTACCGTGAGCGAAATATCCCGTCGAATCCGCGGAAAGCGCGAGACTTCCCGAAACTGCGCCAACTCGGTGCGCAAGGCCACGGCGTACTCGAGCTCGAACAGGATCGGGGCATATGTCAAGTCCAGCGCGCCCACCAGCCGCGGATGCAGCTCGCCCACTACCCCCACGGCCGTGTCCCCGCGCCGGATGCAGGCACTGCGCCCCGGATGCAGGCAAGGGACTTCGGCCGGCGCAAATGACATCGGCGCAGATCCTCCGGCCAGTGCCAGCAGGCTCTCGACGTCGCCCTTGATGTCGTAGAAATCCAGCGGCGCCGCCTCGCTACCCCACTGCTCGGGCAGCCGCGTGCCGAGCGCAATGCCCGCCAGCATCTGCTGTTCGCGGTACTTGCCCACTACGGCGACATCCCCGCCGGCGACGCCTGCCACCGCGGGTACGATCCCGAAGCGGCTGCCGATCTCGAACAACCGCACGCGCGGCTGCTGGCGGCGCAGATTCTCGCGCGCCGCGCCGATCAGCCCCGGCCACAGGGAGCTGCGCATCACCGCCAGCTCTGCGGCGATCGGATTGGCGAGCTCGATCGACGGTTGCTCGCCGAACAGCTGCCGCTGCAGCGCCGGGTCGACGAACGCGAACGTGATGACTTCCTGGTAGCCGCGGGCGGCCAGCGTGCGCATCACCACCCGCTGATCGACCTGCCGTGATGGCGCTGCGTGCGGCACGATCGGCACGGTGGCGGCGCGCTCCTCGATACTGTCGAACCCGCCGAGGCGCACCACCTCCTCGATCAGATCGACCTCGATCGCGATGTCGAAGCGCCACGGTGGCGGCCGCACCTGCCAGCCGCCGCGCCGCCGCGCCACCGCCATGCCGAGCGCGCCCAGGCGCCTCTCCACCTCCGGCCCCGCCACTGCCGCCCCTAGCAGCCGCTCCAGTCGCTGCGGCCGCAGTGCGACCGTGGGCGTGCGCGGCAGTTCGCGCGCACGCTCGGCGAGCGCCACCGGACCGGCCGCACCGCCGGCGATCTGGCGAATCAACCGCACCGCCCGCGCGAGCGCGCGCTCCTGTCCGCGCCAGTCGACCCCGCGCTCGAAGCGCTGGCTCGCATCGGTGGTCAGCCCGTAACGGCGCGCACGACCCGCGATCGCCGCGGGGGCGAACCAGGCGACCTCCAGCACGATGTCGCGCGACTCGCGCCCGATCGCGGTACGAACGCCGCCCATCACGCCGGCCAGTCCGACCGCCGCCTTGCCGTCGGCGATCACCAGCACGTCCTCGCCCAGCTCGATCTCGCGCCCGTCGAGCAGTTGCAGCCGCTCGCCGCTGCGCGCGCGCCGCGCCGCCAGACCCCCGTGCAGCTTGGCCAGATCGTACGCGTGCATCGGCTGGCCGAGTTCGAGCATCACATAGTTGGTCACGTCCACCACCGGGCTGATCGAGCGCACTCCCGCGCGGCGCAGCCGCTCGCGCAGCCACCACGGCGTCGCGCCGGTGTTGTCGATGGCGCGCAGCACGCAGCTGGCGAACCGCGCCGCACCGGCCGCCGGCTGCAGCTTTGCGACCATCCGATCGGCGGCTGCCGGCAGGTCCGTGGCGCCCGCCGCCTCCGTCGCATCCCCTGCCTCCACCGCATCGGCCGCCTTCAGGGCCGCGCCGCTCAGCGCCGCCACCTCGCGCGCGATGCCGAGTACCGACATCGCATCGCCGCGGTTGGGTGTGACGTTGACTTCGAGCACCACGTCGTCCAGGTCGAGGTAGCGCCGCAGCGGCACTCCCAGCGGCGCATCCGGCGGCAGCTCGATCAGGCCTTCCGAGGCCTCCGACAGCCCCAGCTCGCGCGCCGAGCACAACATGCCGCTCGACTCCACACCACGCAGCGTCGCGGCGGTGATCACCTTTCCATCCGGCAGCGTCGCCCCCACCGTCGCCAGCGCCGTGACCAGCCCGGCGCGCGCATTCGGCGCGCCGCACACGATCTGCAGCGCCGCGCCCGCAGCGGCACCCCCATCCGCCAAGCCCGCGCCAGCCTCATCCCAGATGACGCGGCACACCCGCAGCCGGTCGGCCTGTGGATGTGGCTGCACCTGCGTGATGCGCGCGACCACCACGCCGCTGAAGGCCGGCGCAGCGGGGATCATGGCCTCGACCTCGAAGCCCGCCATGGTCAGCCGTCGCGCCAGCTCGGCCGCGTCCCACTCGGCCGGCCAGTCGACCCAGTCGCGCAGCCACGACAGCGGCAGCTTCACGGCACGGCTCCGCCGAAGCTCGCGAGGAAGCGCAGGTCGTTCTCGAAGAACAGCCGCAGATCGTTGACCCGGTAGCGCAGCATCGCCAGCCGGTCGATGCCGGCGCCGAAGGCCCAGCCGGTGTAGCGCTCCGGATCGATGCCGCAGGCGCTGAACACGCGCGGATGCACCATGCCGCAACCGGCGATTTCCAGCCATCCGGTCTGCTTGCACACACGACAGCCCCGGCCCTGACACAGCACACAGGTGATGTCGACTTCGGCCGACGGTTCGGTGAATGGAAAGTACGACGGCCGCAGCCGCATCGACAGATCCTGCTCGAAGAACGCTTCCATGAAGCCGTGCAGGGTCGCCTTGAGGTTCGCGAAGCTCACGTGCTCGCCGACCATCAGCCCCTCGACCTGGTGGAACATCGGCGTGTGGCTGACGTCCGAGTCGCAGCGGTACACGCGCCCCGGGGCGATCAACGCCAACGGCGGCGCTCGCGACTGCATCGCGCGGATCTGCACCGGGGAGGTATGGGTGCGCAGCAGGTGCCCATCCTTGAGGTAGAACGTGTCCTGCATCGCGCGCGCCGGATGGTCGGCCGGGATATTCAGCGCCTCGAAGTTGTGGAAATCGTCCTCGATCTCCGGCCCCTCGGCCACCTCGAAGCCGGCGCGCTGGAAGATCTGCTCGATGCGCAGCCGCGCCTGCGTGACCGGGTGCAGGCCGCCGAGTTGCTCGCCGCGGCCAGGCAGCGTCACGTCGATCGCGCCGGCGGCGAGCGTGCGCTCGACCTCGGCCTGCGTGAGCTGCGCGCGGCGCGCCTCGAGCGCCCGCTCGATGCGCTCCTTGGCAGCGTTTATGCGTGCGCCGGCGGCCGGCCGCTCGGGCGGCGGCAGGCTGCCGAGCCCCTTGAGCTGTTCGGTCAGCGTGCCCTTGCGCCCGAGCCAGCGCACCCGCACTTCCTCGAGCGCGCCGACGTCGGCGCTGGCAGCAATCTGCGCGAGCGCCTGCTCGACCAGTGCCGCCGGCTCGCCCGGTTCCGCCTGCTCGGCGGGCCCCTCCCCGCTCATGCCCGTCCGCTCAGGCGGCAGGCTGCACGGCCTCGGCAGGCTGCACGGCCTTGTCCGGCTCCGGCGGCAGATGCGCCTTGGCCTGCTCGGCGATGAGGCCGAATGCATTGGCATCGTTGACTGCCAGGTCGGCCAGGAGCTTGCGATCGAGCGCGAGCCCCGCCACACGCAGCCCGGCGATCAGGCGGCTATAGGACAGGCCATGCACACGCGCCGCGGCGTTGATGCGCATGATCCACAGTGCGCGAAAATCGCGCTTCTTGGCACGCCGATGACGATAGGCGTACTGGCCCGCCTTGATGACGGCCTGCTTGGCGGCGCGATAGACCTTGCGTCGCGCGTTGTAATAGCCCTTGGCTTTACCGAGGACCTTCTTGTGGCGGCGTCCGGCCGTCACACCGCGTTTGACTCTTGCCATTTCTCGACTCCGTTAGGATGGTAGGGGCAGCGGCTACTTGTGGTATGGCAGCAGCTGCACCAGGCGACCGACGTCGCTTTCGTGCACGAGGCTCGTGCCGCCCGAGCGCGCCTGACGCTTGCGCTTGGGATCCTTATGGCCGAGATTATGGCGCCGGGAAGACGCGTACCGCTTGAAGCCCTTCGCCGTCTTGCGAAAACGCTTGGCCGCGGCCCGGTTGGTTTTCAACTTGGGCATGATCCACTCCAATCATTGTTGCCATAGCTCGCAAGGCCTCGATCGCTCGAAGCCCGCTTGCTTGCGGATCAGCCGTCGGGCACCTACGTCCCTACGGACCGATCACTTCTTTTTCGGTGCAAACAGCATCACCATCTGCCGGCCTTCCATCAGCGGCTGCTGCTCGATCACGCTGTGGGCAGCGAGATCGCCCTGCACCCGCTCCAGGAGCTTGCGACCGATGTCCTGATGCACCATCTCACGGCCACGGAACCTCAGGGTCACCTTGGCCTTGTCGCCCTCGGTCAGGAAGCGCAGCAGATTACGCAGTTTGACCTGGTAATCCGCCTCTTCCGTGCCGGGACGAAACTTCACTTCCTTGACATGAATCTGCTTCTGCTTGCGCTTGGCAGAATGCGCCTTCTTGTTCTGCTCGAACAGGAATTTGCCGTAATCCATGACCCGCACCACCGGCGGCTCCGCCATGGGCGAGACCTCGACCAGATCCATCTCCGCGGAGCTGGCCAGCAGCAGCGCTTCCGCGCGCGTCATGACCCCCGCTTGTCCTCCATCAGCCCCGATGACACGAACCGTCGGCGAGGTGATTTCGTCGTTACGACGGATTCGCTTCGATGAAATGGCTATATATCAATCCTCCAATGTTCGGCGCCCGCGGCTTTTGAGCTCGATGTGCAGACGTTCCACGAACGTCTGCGGCGTCATCGCGCCCAGATCCTTGCCACTGCGGGATCGCACGGATAGCAGATTCGCCGCAACTTCCTTGTCCCCTACCACCAGTAAGTACGGAACCCGCTGCAGCGTGTGTTCGCGAATCTTAAAGCCGACTTTCTCGTTACGCAAGTCGGGTTGGGCCAGAACCCCCTGATTTTGCAGGAATTCCGTGGTCCGCTGCGCGTATTCGTGCTGCCGGTCGGTGATACTGATCACCACCGCCTGCGTCGGGGCCAGCCAGGCGGGCAGGCGGCCGGCATGGTGCTCGAGCAGGATGCCGAAGAAGCGCTCGAGCGAGCCGAAGATCGCCCGGTGCAGCATCACGGGGGTGCGCTTGGCGCTATGCTCGTCGATGTAGTGCGCCCCGAGCCGCTCGGGCATGTTCAGGTCCACCTGCAGCGTACCGCACTGCCAGTCCCGTCCGATCGCGTCTCTGAGCACGAATTCCAGCTTGGGGCCGTAAAAGGCACCCTCGCCGGGGTTCAGGCTGTAGTCGATCCCGGCCGCGCGGGCCGCCTGCTGGAGCGCGGCCTCGGCCTTGTCCCAGACCTCGTCGGCGCCGACGCGCTTGGCCGGCCGGTCGGAGAACTTGATGCGCACATCGTCGAAGCCGAAGTCCCGGTAGACGTCGAGGATCAGGCGGGTGACCGCGACCGACTCCGCGGTGATCTGCTCCGCGGTGCAGAAGATGTGCGCGTCGTCCTGGGTGAACGCCCGTACCCGCATCAGCCCGTGCAGCGCCCCCGAGGGCTCGTAGCGGTGCACCTTGCCGAACTCGGCATAGCGGATCGGCAGCTGATGGTAGCTGCGGATGCCCTGCTTGAAGATCTGTACGTGGCCGGGACAGTTCATCGGCTTGATCGCGTACACGCGCTCATCGGGCGTGCGCGTGGTGAACATGTTCTCGCCGAACTGCTGCCAGTGGCCCGAGGCTTCCCACAGGCTCCGGTCCATCAGCTCCGGACCGTTGACCTCCTCGAAGCCGGCCGCCTGCTGCTTCGCGCGCATGTAGCCGATCAGGCTCTGGAACACCCGCCAACCCTTGGGGTGCCAGAACACCGCCCCGGGCGCCTCCTCCTGCATATGGAACAGGTCGAGGTCGCGGCCGATGCGCCGATGATCGCGCTTCTCGGCCTCTTCCAGGCGATGCAGGTAGGCGTCGAGCTGCTTCTGATCCGGCCAGGCCGTGCCGTAGATCCGCTGCAGCATCGCGTTGCGCGAATCGCCGCGCCAGTAGGCGCCGGCGACCTTCATCAGCTTGAACGCGCGCAGCTTGCCGGTCGACGGTACGTGCGGGCCGCGGCACAGGTCGACCCAATCGCCCTGGCCGTACAGGCTGATCGGCTCGGTAGCGGGAATCGCGCCGATGATCTGCGCCTTGTAGTGCTCGCCCAGGCTCTCGAACAGCCGCACGGCGGCATCGCGCGGCAGCACGCGGCGCGTGACCGGCAGATCCGCCTGCGAGAGCTCGCGCATGCGCGCCTCGATCGCCGTGAGGTCCTCCGGTGTGAAGGCGCGCTCATAGGCGAAGTCGTAATAAAAGCCATCCTCGATGACGGGGCCGATGGTCACCTGCGCCTCGGGGTAGAGCTGCTTGACCGCCTGTGCCAGTAGATGGGCGCTGGAGTGGCGGATGACCTCCAGGCCCTCGGCATCGCGCTCCGTGACGATGCTGACCGCCGCGTCATGCTCGAGCACGAACGAGGTATCCACCAGCTTGCCGTCCACCCGGCCGGCGAGCGCGGCACGTGCGAGACCTGAACCGATACTGGCTGCGACTTCGGCGACGCTGACGGCGCGCTCGTAGCTGCGCTGACTGCCGTCCGGCAAGGTGATGACTGGCACTGAAGGGGAACGATCGACTGCGGTGCGGTGTGGGTGCGGTGAGGCTGGCGTAATCCTAACGGTTGATTGTCACATAGCGGCCCGCACAGCAGCAACCGCGCAAGCCGCCGGCCCCGCGGCAGTAACGGCGTCGCGGCAGTAACGGCCGCGCGGCAGTAACGGTATCGCTGCGGTAACCGCATCGCTTGCAGCGACCCGTGCGGCCGCGCCGTTTTTGCTTAAAGCCGAGCCGGGGCTTGTAGCAATTACTGGCGGCTCGCACCGCACGGCTGCGCGGCGAGGAGGGACGGCCTCCCGACGGCGTGGTGAGGCTCCGTCGGGTAGCCGGCGGCGTAACGATCGCGCGGCATGGCCCTTGCAAATCCGCACGATCACAGTTACCGCGAGCCACACCTACGGGCCTAGGTCCAGGAGCTTCTATGTTCGTCCACAACAAGCGATTGCAATTCACCGTTCGCGCCAACCAGACCAATCCCGGTCTGGCGAACCTGATGCTCGAACAGTTCGGCGGCCCGCAGGGAGAGCTCGCTGCGGCCATACGCTACTTCACGCAGGCCCTGTCGGAAGAGGATCCGGGCCGCAAGGACCTGCTGTTGGACATCGCCACCGAGGAACTGAGCCACCTGGAAGTGATCGGCAGCCTGGTTGCGATGCTCAACAAGGGCGCCAAGGGCCGTCTGGCCGAGGGGGCGGAGGAGCAGGGCCAGCTGTACCGTTCCATCACCGGTGCCGGCAACGACAGCCATCTGACGCAGTTGCTCTACGGCGGCGGCTCCCCGCTGGTCAACTCCGCCGGGGTACCCTGGACCGCCGCATACATCGACACGATCGGCGAGCCGACCGCAGACCTGCGCTCAAACATCGCCGCCGAGGCGCGCGCCAAGATCATCTACGAGCGGCTGATCAACCTGACCGATGACGCCGACGTCAAACAGGCGCTCGGCTTCCTGATGACACGCGAGGTGGCGCATCAGCTCTCGTTCGAGAAGGCGCTATACGCCATCGAGCCGAACTTCCCGCCGGGCAAGATGGCGGCCGAGGCGCAGTACACCAAGGTCTACTTCAACATGTCGCAGGGACCCGGCGATGCGCAGGGGCCATGGAACAACCCCGAGAAGTGGCAGGTGATCTCCGAGCGCGAGGAGCAGTGCGCCGTCGACGGGGGCGACGGCAGCGCCAGCGTCAATCTCACGCAGAATGAGGCGCAGACGTTGCACGCGATGGCGCAGCGGACCGCGTCCGATCCGGACGGTGATCCGCCCACCGGAGCGGAGTTGGGCATGGACGGGGCTGGTGACGGATTGCAGCAGCAAGGTAGCGCTGCCGCGCCGGCCGCGAGCGCGCGTACCAAGCCGCACAAGCCCTCCTCCACGCGTCCGTCTTGATCCCGAGCCTACCCGAGGTCAATCGCAGCGTCAGGATCGCGGAAACCGGCCCGTGGCTGCAGCGCCTCGCCGGTTTCCTCGGGCCGGGCTGCCTGGTCGCGGTCGGCTACATGGATCCGGGCAACTGGGCCACCGACCTGGCCGGGGGCTCGGCCTACGGCTATTCGCTGCTGTGGATCGTCGCGCTGTCGAGCCTGGCGGCGATGCTGCTGCAGGCGCTGGCGGTACGCCTGGGGGTGGCCACCGGCATGGACCTGGCGCAGGTGTGCCGGGCCAGCTACTCGGCACGCGCGACGCGCTGGTACTGGCTCAGCTGCGAGATCGCGATCTGCGCCACCGACCTGGCCGAGGTGATCGGCACGGCCATCGGCCTGCAGCTGCTGTTCGGCATTCCGCTGGTGTGGGGCGTCCCGCTGACGGCGCTGGACGTGCTGGTGATCCTGTGGCTGCAGCAGCGCAGCTTCCGCTATGTCGAGGCAGTGGTGACGGCGCTGATCCTGGTGGTCGGGGTCTGCTTCGCGCTGAACCTGCTGCTGACGCAGCTTCACTGGCAGGCGCTGGGCCGCGGGCTGCTGCCGCACGCGGACATCCTGTCCGATCCGAACAAGCTCTACCTCGCCGTCGGCATCATCGGTGCGACCGTGATGCCGCACAACCTGTACCTGCATTCCTCGATCGTGCAGACGCGCCGCTACCGCCGCGACCGGCAGGGCAAGCGCTCCGCTTTGCAATTCGCCAGCGTCGATACGGTCGGTGCGCTGTCGCTGGCGTTCGTGGTCAACGCGGGCCTGCTGGTGCTGGCGGCAGCCGTGCTGCACGCCGCCGGCCACCACGACGTCATCGGGATCCAGCAGACCTACCGCCTGCTGGCGCCGGTGCTCGGCGCCGGCGCGGCCGTGCTATTCGGCCTGGCCCTCATCGCCAGCGGGCAGGCCTCGGCGCTGAGCGCGACGCTTGCCGGCCAGGTCGTCATGGAGGGATTGCTGAACTGGCGGATCGCGCCGTGGGCGCGGCGGCTGCTCACCCGGGCGATCGCGCTGCTACCGGCCTTCGCCGTAGCCGTGTGCCTCGGCGAGCACGGCATCGCACGATTGCTCATCCTCAGCCAGGCGATTCTGAGCCTGCAGCTGCCGTTCGCCATCGTGCCGCTGATCCGTTTCACCAGCGACCCGCGCCGCATGGGCGCGCTGGTGAGCCCGCGCTGGCTGCGCCTCGCCGGCTGGTCGACGGCCGCGATCATCATGGCGTTGAACGGCGTGCTGCTGGTGCAGTTCGTCGGGCGGTAGGGACGGGTAGCGGGCGCGTCCCCTACAGCGAGAACACGCCCAGCGGGTTCTTGGTCAGCGCGACCGAGACGATGTACCCAAATATCAGCAGCGCGATCAGCCACGCCGCCAGTGCCACACCCTCGCCGGCGCTCTGCCCGCGCAGCCGGCGCAGCGCCACCGCGCCGAAACCGATGTAGAACACCAGTCCGATGATCTTCGCCCGCAGCCACGGCAGTGCCCACGGCGACAGCCGAATCGTCCACAGCATGCCCAGCGCCGACAACAGCAGCACCGTGTCCACCAGGTGCGGCAGCGTACGCGCCGCACGGCTGCGCACCCAGGCGGCACCCTTCCATGCGCCCAGGCCACGCGCGGCGAAGCCCGAGCCGGAGATCGCCACGGCGCTGACGTGGATGAATTTGAGAGTGGTGTAGTGCATCGTGCCCGGCCGGCGGCGGCGCGCACTGCTCGCTGAATCGCACGCGGAAGATCGCCGAACGCACGTCGCTGGACTATATTTAACCACGCCCGAAGTGCCGCCGTCCCTCATGAGCGAACACAGCTCCAATCTCGAAGGAACATCGCTGCAACGCGTGCTGCGCGAGGTGCGCGCCTGCCGCTTCTGTGAGGCCCACCTGCCGCTGGGTGTGCGGCCCGTGGTGCAGGTGGCCGCCAGTGCCCGGCTGCTGATCGTCGGCCAGGCGCCCGGCAGCAAGGTGCACGAGAGCGGCACGCCATGGAGCGATGCCAGCGGTGATCGGCTGCGCGAGTGGCTACAGCTCGAATCGGCGCAGTTCTACGATGCGGCCACAGTCGCGATCGTGCCGATGGGATTGTGCTATCCGGGACGCGGGCCCGGCGGCGCCGATCTGCCGCCGCGCCCGGAATGCGCGCCACGCTGGCACCGGCGGCTGTTGGACGAACTGCCGCAGGTCCGGCTGACGCTGTTGCTCGGTCAGTACGCGCAGCGCTTCTACCTCGGCTCGCGGCGCAAGGTCACGCTGACGCAAACGGTGCACGCCTGGGACGAATATGCGCCGCGATTCTTTCCGCTGCCGCATCCGAGCTGGCGCAGCGCTATCTGGATGCGGCGCAATCCGTGGTTCGAGGCCGAAATCCTTCCTGCCCTGCGCGCCGCAGTGGCGAGCCTGCTGTGATCGACACCGCCGCATCGACGCACGCACCAGAGCGCCGCAGGCCATCGGAACCTTCGAGGCCGCCGCAGTCTACAGATAGTTCATGGCGGCGTCGACCCCGCCCGGGCGGTATGGAATGCCTGCTGCCTTCAACCCCATCTCGATGCCAGCGAGCGTGCCCAGCACGATCGGATCGTGGAAATCGCCCAGATGGCCGATCCGGAATGCCTTGTCGGCGAGCCTGCCGAGACCGGACCCGAGCGACATGTTGCTGCGGGCGAGGATTCCCGCACGCAGGGCGTCGGCCGAATGGCCGTCCGGCACGCGAACGGTGGTCACGACCGCTGAATACTCCTCAGCCACGCGGCACTGCAGTTCCAGCCCCCAGTGCTGCACGCACTGCCGTGTGGCCTGCCCGGCCCGCCGGTGCCGCGCAAATACCTGCTCGAGCCCCTCCTCGTGCAGCAGCTCGAGCGCCACACGCAGCGCCTGCAGCAGGTTGGTGTTGGGCGTATAGGGGAAGTAGCCCGTTGCGTTGAAGTCGAGCATGTCCTGCCAATCCCAGTAGGAGCGCGGCAGGCGCGCGCTAGCAGTCGCCGCAAGGGCCTTGCTCGACACCGCAGTGAATGCCAGCCCCGGCGGCAGCATCAGTCCCTTCTGCGAGCCGCTGATGGTCACATCGACGCCCCATTCTTCGTGACGGTAGTCGATTGCGCCGAGCGACGAGACCGCATCGACCATCAGCAATGCCGGATGATGCGCCTGATCGATCGCCCTGCGGACAGCGCCGATGTCGGAGAGCACCCCGGTCGAGGTCTCGTTGTGAACCACGGCGACCGCCTTGATCCTGTGCGAGCGATCCTCCGCCAGCCGCGCGCCGATCGCCGCGGCGTTCGTTCCCGAGCGCCAATCCCCTCCCAGGTACTCGACCTGCAACCCGAGACGCTGCGCCAGCCGCTGCCACAGCGCCGCAAAGTAACCGGTCTCGAACATCAACACCTGATCGTCCGGCGAGAGCGTATTGACCAGCGCGGCCTCCCATGCACCGGTGCCGGAGGCCGAATAGATGATGACCGGCTCGCGGGTCTTGAAGATCGTCCTGATGTCCGCGAGCAGCTCGCGCGCCAGCACGGCGAATTGCGGGCCGCGGTGATCGATCGTCGGCAACGCCAACGCCTGCAGCACTGCAAGAGGGCAACTGGTGGGCCCCGGCAGTCGCAGAAAATGCGGGCCTGGCTGATAAGACATCGGGCTGCTCCGTTGACGATCGGTAGAGTTTTTTGGAGTAGCCGGCGTGCAGCGAAGCCATGCTGCATTGCCGGCGACGGTCAGGCTATCGATGTCGTGTGTGCAAAGCAACTCCTGCGCCCACCAGGGCCGCGTCCAGCACGCGCGCCACGTGCAGTGCCTCGCGCCCCAGGCTGTCGCGGATCTGATGGCGGCAGCTGGTGCCGTCGGCCACGATCAGGTCGCAGGCGCCGGCCTGGCGCAGCGCCGGCAGCAGCGACAGCTGCGCCATCGCCATCGAGACGTCGAAGGTCTCAGCGCCGTAGCCGAAGGCACCGGCCATCCCGCAGCAGCTGCCTTCGATCGGCTTCACGACCAGTCCGGGAATCCAGCCCAGCACGGTGTGCACCGCGCTCATGGCGTCGAAGGCCTTCTGGTGACAGTGACCGTGCAGGTGCGCCGTGCGGCCGCCCTGATCGGCCAGGGCGAGCCTGGTGCGCGCAGCAGCCGGCCCGCCGCCGGCCAGATCGGCGGCCAGCAGCTCCTCGAACAGCAGCGCGGCGCGCGCGAACGGCGCGGCCTCGCCCGCGGGCAGCAACGCCGCGAACTCGTCACGGAAGGTGAGCAGGCACGAGGGCTCCAGGCCCACGATGCGCGCCCCGGCGGCCACCAGCGGCCCCAACGCCTGCAGCGTACGCTGGGCCTCTCGGCGCGCGTTGGCGACGTCGCCCACGGCGAGGAAGGTGCGCCCGCAGCACAGCGGCCGCTGCCCGCCGGCGAGCGCACGATGCAGCCGATAGCCGGCCGCGCGCAGCACGCGCTCGGCCGCGGCCAGATTCTCGGGCTCGAAATAGCGGTTGAACGTATCGCCGAACAGCACCAGGTCGCGGCCGTCGCCGCGCACATCGGCGGGGCTCGCGGGTGCGGCGTCCGCGGTGTGCGCCGCATCCTCTGCGCCCTCGCGCCACGGTTTGCGCCACCGCGGCAGCGTGCGGCGGGCGCTGAAGCCGAGCAATTTCTCGCTCAGCCAACCCAGACCCGGAATGACATCGCGCAGGTTCATCAGCGGTGCGAGCGCGGCGGCCGCAGACGCATAGCGCGGCAGCTGCCCGATCAGGCGCTCCCGCAACGGCCGGCCGTGCCGCGCGTAGTAGTGATGCAGGAACTCGATCTTCATCCGGGCCATGTCGACACCGGTCGGGCAGTCGCGCTTGCAGCCCTTGCACGATACGCACAGATCCAGCGTCGCCTTCATCGCCGGATCGGTGAAGGCGCCGGGCCCGAGCTGGCCAGAGATCGCCAGGCGCAGCGTGTTGGCGCGGCCGCGCGTGCCGTGCTGTTCGTCGCGCGTCGTGCGGTATGAGGGGCACATGGTACCGGCCACGAACTGGCGGCAGGCACCGTTGTTGTTGCACATCTCGACCGCGCCGCCAAAGCCGCCCCACTCCGACCAGTCGAGCACCGGGCGCGCCGGCTCGGCGGCCTGATACCCGGCACCGAAGCGCATCAGCGAGCGATCGTCCATGCGATAGGGGCGTACCAGCTTGCCGGGGTTGAGGCGGCCGTGCGGGTCGAAGCCGTCCTTCACGGCCTCGAACGCCCGCGTCAGACCCGCGCCGAACATCGGCGCGATGAATTCCGAGCGCGAGATGCCATCGCCATGCTCGCCGGAATAGGAACCCTTGAACCGCTTGACCAGCTCGCAGGCAGCCTCGGCGATGGCGCGCATCTTGTTGATGTCGCCCTGCTCCTTCATGTTCAGGATCGGTCGCACGTGCAGGCAGCCCACCGAGGCGTGCGCATACCAGGTCCCGCGGGTGCCGTGCCGGCTGAACAGCTCCGTCACCGCATCGGTGTACTCGGGCAGCGCCTCCAGCGGCACCGCGCAGTCTTCGATGAAGGACACCGGCTTGCCGTCGCCCTTCATCGACACCACGATGTTCAGACACGCCTCGCGCATCTGCCACACGCGGCGCTGGCGCGCCGCTTCCGTGACGCTCACTACCGCATCGGCAAAACCGTGATCGGCCATGCAGGCGCTCAGGCGCGCCAGATCCGCTTCGAGCGGCTGCAGCTGCTCACCGGCGAACTCCACCAGCAGCAGCGCCTGCGGCTGGCCGCGCGTGATCTCGGCGAGGGCGCGCTGAAACTGCGGAATCTGCGCGCCCATCGACAGCACATTGTGATCGATGAGCTCCACGGCGCTGGGTCCCAGGCGCACGATGTGCTGCGTCATCTCCATGCTGCTGCGGAAGGACGGGAAGTGGCAGATCCCGAGCACCCGGTGCGCCGGCAACCGCGCCAGCTTCAGGTGCAGCGCCGTCATCGCCGCCAGCGTCCCCTCCGAGCCGATCAGCAGCCCCGGCAAGTTCGGCTGCGGCCGCAGCAGCTCGTCCAGGTTGTAACCGCCCACCCGGCGCTGCAGCTTGGGAAATATCCGCTCGATGTCGGCGCGCTCACTCGCCGCCAGGGTAAGCATGCGCCGCGCGAGTTCGCGGACGCGATCGCCGCCGCGCACGCCCGTATCGGCGGCAGCGTCGGCCCCGGTGGCGGTTGAGAATTGGAAGGGCTCGCCATCAGCCAGCAGACCGGCGATGGCCGTGACATTGTCGACCATCTTGCCGTAGCGCAGAGAACGCGCGCCGCAGGAGTTGTTGCCCGCCATGCCGCCGAGCGTGCAGCGCGAGGCCGTGGAAGGCTCCACCGGGAAGAACAGGCCATCGCGCTGGATGCGCGCGTTGAGCCGCTCGAGCACGATGCCGGGCTCGACGATGACCTCCGCGCCCTGTGTGTCGTAGTGCTTCACGGCGTGCAGGTGGCGGCTGCAGTCCACGACCAGTCCGGAGCCGATGGGCTGACCATTCTGTGAGGTACCCGCCCCGCGCAGGATCACCGCGATACCGTGCTCGGCGGTAATCTTCAGGATCGCTTCCAGGTCGGCGGCGCTCTTCGGGAAGGCCACCCCGGCCGGCATGATCTGGTAGATCGATGCATCGGTGGCAAAGCGCCCGCGCGTGAACGGGTCGAAGGCAACCTCTCCTTCCAGCGCGGAGGTCAGGCGCCGTTCCAGTGCACGATCGCGGCTGGAGATGGAAGTGGTGTCGCGATTCGCCACGTTGGAGCCGATGAAGCTGATTGCCTCAAGTATATCCGGATGCTCAGGAGCGACAATATTTTGCCTTCGCCGTCGATCCGCCGGGCACCCGGTCGTCTTCTATACTAGGACCACGCAGGAGAACATCGATGAAGAAGTTTCTGGCGATCTATACCGGCAGTCCCACCTCCGCCAACAAGACGCAATGGGACCAATTGGGAGAGCAGGAGCGCAGGCAACGCGAGGCCGCGGGAATCAAAGCCTGGCGAGACTGGATGACGACGCATCAGGCCGTCCTGGTCGACACGGGCGGCCCGCTCGGCAAGACCAAGCAGACCACGTCCCAGGGCATCACCGATACCCGCAATAACATGGCGGCCTACGTGATCGTCCGCGCCGAGTCGCATGACGTCGCGGCACGCCTGTTCCAGAATCACCCGCACTTCGCGATCTTCCCCGGCGATGCGGTGGAGATCATGGAGTGCCTGCCGATCCCGGGGCAGTAATCCCCGACCCGTTGGAATGAGCCGTCATCCGGGAAAGTCTGCTTACCTGGCGCTGCTGCTGTGTGCCCTAGCACTCACAGGGTGCGCATCGATCGAGCGCGCCGGCTGTCCCACGGGCTTGAGCCCGGCGCAGAGCGTCGAGATGATCTTCGGACGCAACATCGGCGCCGCGTCGACCGTCAGCGACGCGGATTGGGCCCGCTTCGTCGATGCGGAGATAATGCCGCGCTTTCCCGACGGCTTCACAGTCTTCGAGGCGAGCGGCCAATGGCGCGCACGGGATGGGACGGCCGTTCGCGAGCGCTCGCAGGTGCTGCTCCTCGTTGTCACTGGCGCAATGAACATAGGCATAGAGCAGAAGCTCGACGAGATTCGCCAAACCTATCGGCAGCGCTTCAAGCAGCAGTCCGTGCTGGTGCTGATCGGGCGCGATTGCGCCGGTTTTTAGCGGCCAGCGCGAGCGGCTAGACCCGAAGCCACCATGACCTAAGCGCGCAGATACCCCTCATCGCCGCTGCGGTGTACCATCGAAGCTCGAGCCGGTTGCATCGCCCCAGCGGGGCGCCGCGGACAGGATGACCGCGCATGGCCGAACAGGGACAGGTCCCGGAGCTTCTCAGCGACATCTATGATGTGGCGCTCGATGCGGGCCT
>DATAWM010000004.1:0-31252 GCA_036267195.1 Steroidobacteraceae bacterium | reverse complement strand
ATTCTCATTTTGCAGCACAGGTCGCGTTCCAAGGTTGGGCGCGAGCGCAGCGTGCAATATCCTGTCGGCCAGGTTGCAAGTAGTGAGCTCCATGTCCGGATACAAGCCTGATGAAAGTCTCGAGCGGCTGAGAAGACAGGTTCAGGCAGAATCGAGCGACGGCGCGAAGCTGCTGAAGAGCCTCAGGAACAACCCGATTTGCTCGGTCGAGGTGGATGCCACGATCCCCTGCATCGTGGTCGCCTGGAAAAGGTATGCGACCAGCGCGCAGCTGCGCTTCGTGCACGAGAGCCTCCTGCGCCTGCTGCAGAAGCATCGTATCGGCAAGATCCTCGGCGACGATAGCGCGTTGCCGACCATTCACGTCGACGATCAGGCATGGATCGTGGAGAGCTGGATGCCGCGCGCCCAGGCGGCAGGATTGAGAGCCGTCGCAGCCAAGCATTCCGAGTCGTATTTCGGCAAGCTGGCCCTCGAGCGTATTCGGTCTGCTTCGCTGTCCAGCTTGCCGATACGGCCGTTCGATGACATCGAGGACGCCAGGAGCTGGCTGCGGAGTCTGGACTAGCGCGATCGGCGCCCGGGGGGCGTTCGTTCCCCAAGATTTCAGGGACTTAGTTGTCCACCCACGCCGCCCGCACGATGGCGGCGTAATGCCGGAGCTGCCGCGCCGGCACCAGCCTGCGCACCCGCAAGTACGGTCCTTTGCACTGTGCTCGAAGTTGGCATAGGTTTGCTCTTCGGCCGAATCCTGCCGTGGCTCGGATTCGGTGACCACCGGCCCGGAAAGGCGGGACGCCATGAAGAGGAAAGCCCTATATAGCCGTGCGATACGGACCAGAAGTGCCGCTGCGTCCGCCTGGGTCGGTCCCGCTGCCGGCAAGCACGGCGGACAAACCGCGCCGGGTGCAGCCGTGCAAGCCGGTGAACCGGGCAACGGCCCCTCCGCCGTCACCGCGGCCCGAGGTTATGTCAGCGGCTTCTACCGCCGCCACGACCGGCCGCTGCTGGTGGCCGCCAGCGTGCTGCTCTCGCTGGCCGTGATCGAGGCTCATGCGCTGCTGCATCCGTCGCCGCACGTGCTTACGCAGCACGACATCGACGGGGCCGTGCAATATACGCTCGCCCACAACCCACGCTCCCCGGCCGACTCGACCCGCGCGGCGGCCATCATTGCGCCCTCGGTGGTGGAGGTGGAGGGTTTCCTCTCGCCCGAGCATGCCGCCGCGCTGGCCGGCAAGGCGGCCAAGTCCGCCAAGTCCGCAGCCAAGGATCCGGCCGAGGACCATAGCCCGGCCGAGGGCCACCGCCCGGCCCAGCAGCCTGGTGCGGCTGGGCATGCGACGGCACGGCCCGGCGTGCCGTCGCTGCCGGACAAGCCGCTGGCTTCCGGCTCGCCGGATGAGCCCGAACCCGATGCCATCGGCAGCGGTGTCGTGGTGACCGCGAGCGGAAAAATTCTCACCGCGCTGCATGTCATCTCGAGCACCGATCACTGGGTCGTGGTGTTCGCCGACGGTTCCAAATCCGATGCGGATCTGGTCGGCACCCAGCCCGAGAACGACCTGGCGGTGCTGCAGCCCAAGCATGTGCCGGACGAGCTGCAGCCGGCGACACTGACCTCCACCGCCGACCTGCGGCCGGGCGATGAGGTGGTCGCGAGTGGCTTTCCGTTCGGCATCGGTCCGTCGGTCACCGCGGGCGTCGTTTCCGGCCTCAAGCGCGAATTCGACGATCCGGACGACAAGCGCAAGCTCTCCAACCTCATCCAGTTCGACGCGGCGGTGAACCCCGGCAACTCCGGCGGTCCGCTGGTCGATCGTGACGGCGAGGTGCTGGGAATCGTCACTGCCATCGTCAACCCCTCCGGCGCGCGCGTTTTCGCCGGGATCGGCTTTGCCGTTCCGATCGAGAATGCGGCGCGCGCCATCGGCGAGAATCCGCTCTGAGCGCACCCGCGTGCGCACCGACGACGTCCGGACGATACTCACACCAGAGGCCAACAGGCATACACGAGAGGCCAGCAGGCATGACAAACGGCACTATCGGTTCAGTGGCGGGGCAGGCTTCGCAGATGGAACACCTGCTCTACGAGGTGAAGAAGGTCGTGGTCGGGCAGGACCATTTCCTCGAGCGCGTGCTGGTGGCGCTGCTTGCCGGGGGGCATCTGCTGGTGGAGGGCGTGCCAGGGCTGGCGAAGACGCTCACGGTCAACACCCTGGCCAAGGCGATGCAGGGCCAGTTCCGCCGCATTCAGTTCACGCCCGACCTGGTGCCCGCCGACCTGGTCGGCACGCGCATCTACAGCCAGAAGACCGGGGAGTTCAGCACCGCGCTGGGGCCGGTGTTCGCCAACCTGTTGCTCGCCGATGAAATCAACCGTGCGCCCGCCAAGGTGCAGAGCGCACTGCTGGAGGTGATGCAGGAGCGCCAGGTCACGATTGCCGGCGAGACGCACCGGGTGCCGACACCGTTCGTGGTGATCGCGACGCAGAATCCGATCGAGACCGAAGGCACCTATCCGCTGCCGGAGGCACAGGTCGACCGCTTCATGATGAAGGTCCTGGTCGGTTATCCGAGCGAGGCGGAAGAGTTTGTCATCGTCGAGCGCGTGACCGGGGCGGCCGCCGCGATCGGGGCCGTCACCACCGCCGAGGAGCTGCTGGCGGCACAGCGCGCCGCGCGCGCACTGTATGTCGATCCCGCGCTCATCACCTACGCCGTGCGGCTGGTGGCCGCGACCCGCAATCCCGGCCGGGTCGGGCTGAAGGATCTTGCCCCGATGATGCTGTACGGAGCGTCGCCCCGCGCCACCATCTACCTGATCGAGGGCGGCCGCGCGCTCGCCTATCTGCGCGGCCGCGACTATGTGCTGCCCGAGGACGTGACCGACGTGGCGCTCGATGTGCTGCGTCATCGCATCGTGCTGTCCTATGAAGCCATGGCCGATAATCTCGATGCCGATCAGGTCCTGCAGCGCATCATGCGTTGCGTGCCGGCGCCCGAGAAAGTTCTGGATTCCCATGCCCGCATCAGCGCGAACGCCTGAAGCGCTGCTGCGCCGCCTCGAATGGACGGTGCTGCGCCGCCTGGACGGGCTGCTGCAGGGTGATTACCGCAGCCTGTTTCGCGGCTCCGGCATCGATCTGGCGAATTTGCGCGAGTACCAGGAAGGCGACGATGTGCGCTACATCGACTGGAACGTGACCGCGCGCCTGCAGACCCCGCACGTACGCGAATACCTGGAGGATCGGGAGCTGACGGCCTGGTTCCTGCTCGATCTGAGCCCGTCGGTGGACTTCGGCTCCGATGCCGTCTCCAAGCGCATGGTGCTGGCGGAATTCGTCGCCGTGATGGCGCGGCTGCTCACCGGAAAGGGCAACTACTGCGGGGCGCTGCTGTTCAGCGGCGGCGTCGACCGCGTGGTGCCGCCGCGCGGCGGTCGCCGGCAGGTGTTGCACCTGCTCGACCTGCTGGCCGCGCGCCCGCGGCTGGTGCGCGCGCCTGCGACCGATCTGGGCGCGATCCTGAGACAGGCCGCCAATGTCATCCGCCGCCACTCGATGGTGTTCGTGGTGTCGGACTTCATCAGCAAGGCGGGCTGGGAGAGGGCGCTGGGCCTGCTTGCCCGCCGCCACGAAGTGGTGGCGATCCGGCTGTTCGATCCGTCCGAGACACGCATTCCCGACATCGGCCTGCTCGCCTTCGAGGACGCCGAAACCGGCGAGCAGATGTTCTTCGATACCAACGATGCCGGCTTGCGCCGGCGGTTCACGGCGGCCGCGCAACGGCAGCAGGATACCTTGCGCGCGACGTTTGCAAAAGCAGGCGTCGACTGCCTGGAACTGTCGACCGAGGACGATCTGCTGGACGCGGTGGTGCGCTTCGCGCAGATGCGCAAGCAGCACCACAAGAGCGGCTCCGGCGGCACGCTCCCCGATGCGGCGCTCGAGCCGGCATCTGCCCCAGAGGTCGCGTGATGAAATCGCTGCTAACCGGTCTGCACCTGCCGGGTGTGTCGTTTCTGTCACCGGAAAATCTATGGCTGCTGCTGGTGGTGCCGCTGGCCGTGGCGCTGTATTTCGTGCTGCTACGCCGCCGGAAGAAGACCGCGGTACGTTATGGCAACTTCGGGATGCTCAAGCAGGCGGCGGGCCCGGGCAACCGCATCCGGCGGCACGTGCCGCCGGCGTTGTTCCTGGCCGCCTTCGCACTGATGATCCTGGCGATCGCGCGCCCCGCCGCGGTCATGAGCGTCGCCTCGCACAAGTCGACGGTCATCCTGGCGATGGACGTGTCCGGCAGCATGCGCGCCACCGACGTCAAGCCCTCGCGCATCGAGGCCATGCAGGCGGCCGCCAAGGCCTTCATCGCCCGCCAGCCCCGGGGCGTCATCATCGGCATCGTTGCGTTCGCGGGCAGCGCCTTCCTGGTCCAGCCCCCGACCTCCGACCACAGCAGCCTCGATGCCGCCATAGACCGCTTCGAGCTGCAGCCGCGTACCGCGGTGGGCTCGGGTATCCTCACCGCACTGGCGACGCTGTTTCCGGAGGAGGATTTCGGCCTCAATGAGTTCAATGCCGGCGGCAATGCCTTCGATCCCACGTTGAACCGTTTCAACAGCCTCGGCACGCCGCTCGGCGCCCCGGCCAAGAAGAAAGCGGTGCTGGTGGAGCCCGGCTCGGATAAATCCGCCGTCGTCATCCTGCTCACCGACGGGGCCACCAATGCCGGGCCGGATCCCATCGATGCGGCGCGCACGGCCGCCAATCACGGCGTGCGCGTCTACACCGTCGGCTTCGGCACGGCCGAGGGCGAGATCGTGGGTTTCGGCGGATGGCGCATGCGCGCGCAGCTCGATGAGGATTCGCTCAAGCGGATCGCCGACATCACCCGCGCCCAGTATTACCGCGCGGCGAGCGCCGAGGATCTGCAGGCGGTGTACCGGATCCTGAGCAAGAGCATCGTGGTCGAAACCAAGCAAACCGAGATCACCTCGTGGTTCACCGCGGCGGCGGCGTTGCTGGCGCTGGCCTCCGCGGGCCTCTCGCTGCTGTGGTTCAGCCGGATTTTGTGATAGGCCGACGCGCGCTGTGGCCCAAAGGCGTGCGTGCCATCGGCTCTCTGCCGCCCGCCGCCCTCAGCCCAGCTTGAGCAACTGGTTGATCAGCGCGTCGGCGCGGATCTCCTCGCCGCTGAGGGCCATCGCCAGCAATTCGCTGCCGATCATCGGTAGCGCGAATACCACGTCCGGGTGCACGCGCTCCACGCGGCTGGTGTTGCGCGCATTGCTGACCGCGGCCACCGTGCGCACGCCGGGCTGGATCTCCTTGGCGGCCAGCACGACGAAGGCGTTGTAGGAGTCGTCTTCGCTCAATGCCAGTACCGCCTTGGCCTGCGCGACGCCGGCCGTGCGCAGCACCTCGACGTCGCTGCCGTCGCCGATCACGAGATCCGCCGGCTCCTCCGCGCCTTCCGGTGGCCGCGCCGACCACACCGCGGTGGCCGTAAGCCCGCGCGCAGACAGGGCACCGATGACGTTGCGTGCGAGCGGGCCGTCGCCGATCACGACTACATGGGACGAGCGTTTCATCTTTTTCCTCTTGGGCTGCAGCAGCTTGCGCATGCGGTTGTCGATCAGCGGTCCGACGATCGCGGTCAGCGAGGTGGCGAATACCACCAGGCCGAGCACGATGAGCGAGGCGGTGAACAGACGCGCAGTGGACGTCTGCGGCGTGATGTCGCCGTAGCCGACGGTCGACATCGTGACGATGGCGAAGTAGAGCGCGTCGACGAAGCGGATGATGCGCGGGTGAAAGTCGGCGCCGAGCACGAACGAGCCGAGTACCCCGTAGCCGAGTGTGACCAGCACCCCGGTCAGGGCGTAGAGCGTGCCGGTGGCGAGGCTGGCATGCGTGAAGCTGCGGCGGCAGAGCAGCAGCAGTACCAGCAGCGGTCCGTTGAACGCGATCAGCGCCGTGGAGGACGTTGACAGCGGCGAGAGGCCCAGTGCCAGGACCGCAATGGTCAGCAGGAACGCCAGCACCCAGGCCAGCCGCCAGCGCCACAGCAGCCCGATGGCGACCAGCAGCTGCAGCACGCCGAGCAGCTCCTGCGGCGCGCCGCGGATCGCTGGCATGATCAGTCCGCCGGCGAGCGACTCGATCGAGCGACCGTCGGCCGAGAGCGCGATCAGACGCCGCAGCGAACCGGAGGCCAGCAGCAACTGTACCAGGCCCGTCGCTCCCACCATGACGGCGAGCGGGACCTGCGGGAACCAGGAACGCAGGCGCAGCAGCCGCCAGGCGTGCTCGCCGGCCCGGTGCAGCCACCCCGCGCGCTGCGCCTGCGGGCCGGCGGCCGGTGTCACGATAATGCGACGGGCGCCGCACGCAAGGGGGCGAGGCTGCCGGCCGGCCACGTGCCCCCGGCGAGGCCCGGATCGCCCTGCAACGGGACCGTGGTCGGAGGCTTGCTCGTGATCGTGGTCGTGGGCGCGGATGCGGACATCGGTGGCCTGATTCGTGCGGCGCGCGCGGGCAGTCGCGCTGCGGCCGGCTCAAGCGTAGCACAGGTCGGCGGCCAGCCAACCTGGTTGATTTGCTACACTATGCGCACCTTTACGGCTTCGATCGTGGCCCCGCGGGCGCGGCAGCTCCAGCGAACGAGCACCTACGGTTTGCAGGCGCAACATCTTGCCTGAATCCTCCAATCGCATCATCGTCACGGTGGTCGGCCAGGACCGCACCGGCATCATCGCCGAGACTTCGCGGGTGCTGGCCGACGCCAACGTCAACATCATCGACATCTCTCAGACCCTGCTGGGGGAATTCTTCGTGATGATCCTGATCGCGGACCTCGCGCACGCCAGCGTTGCGCTCGAGGAACTCAAATCCAGGCTCGCGGCCAAGGCCGCCGAGCTGGGCATGAAGATCGACGCGCAGCACGAAGACGTCTTCAAGTTCATGCACCGCGTGTGACGTCGCGGCGGTAGGCAAACCCATGCGCAGCTTCCGCTTCGACCCAGAGGAGATCCTCGAGACGGTGAAGATGGTCCAGATGGAGAATCTGGACATCCGCACCATCACGATGGGCATCAGCCTGCGCGACTGCGCGCATCCTTCGCTGCAATCGGCCGCGCTGCGCGCATACGACAAGATCTGCCGCTGCGCCGGCTCGCTGGTGGCGGTCGGCGACAGCCTCGAGCGCGAATACGGCATACCGATCATCAACCGCCGCATCGCCGTCACTCCGATCGCGCTGGTCGCGGAGAGCTCGGACGCAGGGGATTACGTGCTGATGGCGCAGCAGCTCGAACGGGCCGCGGGCGAGGTGGGCGTGAACTTCATCGGCGGGTTCTCGGCCCTGGTGCACAAGGGCATGACGCGCGGGGATCGGGTGCTGATCGGTTCGATCGCCGAGGCGCTCGCCACCACCGAGCGGGTGTGTGCCTCGGTGAACGTCGCCAGCACCCGCGCGGGCATCAACATGGATGCGGTGAACGCGATGGGTGCGGTCATTCGCGACTGCGCGCAGCGCACCCGCGAGCGTGACGGGCTGGCGTGCGCAAAGCTGGTGATCTTCTGCAATGCTGTCGAGGACAATCCGTTCATGGCGGGCGCGTTCCACGGCATCGGCGAGCCCGAATGCGTGATCAACGTCGGCGTGAGCGGCCCGGGCGCGGTGCTGTCGGCGGTGCGCAGGGCGCCGGACGCGGACCTGGGCGAGCTCGCCTCGATCATCAAGCGCACCGCCTTCAAGATCACCCGCATGGGGGAGCTGATCGGGCGGCGGGCCTCCGAACGGCTCGGCGTGCCGTTCGGCATCGTGGACCTGTCGCTGGCGCCCACGCCGGTCCAGGGCGATAGCGTGGCACACATCCTCGAGGCGATGGGGCTGGAGCGCGTCGGTACGCACGGTTCCACCGCGGCGCTGGCGATGCTCAACGATGCGGTCAAGAAGGGCGGTGCCATGGCCTCCTCACACGTCGGCGGCCTGTCGGGCGCCTTCATCCCGGTGAGCGAGGACATCGGCATGATCGAGGCGGTCGCCGCTGGCGCGCTCTCGCTGGACAAGCTCGAGGCCATGACCTCGGTGTGCTCGGTCGGCCTGGACATGATTGCGCTGCCGGGCGACACGCCGGTGGAGACGCTCGCGGCGATCATCGCCGACGAGGCGGCGATCGGCATGATCAACCGCAAGACCACCGCGGTGCGCATCATTCCGGCGCCCGGCAAGGCGGTGGGCGAGTGGGTCGAGTTCGGCGGGCTGCTGGGGCGCGCGCCGGTCATGGCGGTCAACGCCCACAGCGCCGAGCGCTTCGTGAGGCGCGCCGGACGGATTCCGGCGCCCTTGCAGGCACTGAACAACTGACCGGCTCGCCGCGGGGTGAGGTACCGCAGCGCGGCCGGGCGCGCTATATTGCGGCGCTTGACGATTTCGGGCTCGCCGGCACGGTACCCCTGCCGGCGGCTCCACAGGGACGAGGGCTGATGCCGGAAGAAAACTCGAATCTGGTCGCGCTGCGCAGCGCGAATTCGCCCAATGGCTTCGATCTGCGCCGCGTCGGCGCGCATCCCGACTACTGGTACCCGTTAGCGTGGTCCGATGAGCTGAAACCGGGGCGCACGCTCGGCCGCCGCTTCGCCGGCGAGCCGATCGTGCTCTATCGCGGCAACAGCGGGCGCGTGTTCGCGCTGGAGGATCGCTGCGCCCATCGGCAGGTGCCGCTGCATCTGGGGGTGGTGACAGGCGAGCAGCTCAAGTGCCACTATCACGGCTGGGCCTATGACGGCAGCGGCACCTGCGTGGACGTGCCCTACCTCGGCAAGGAGCGGCTGCCCAACGGCGTGCGCAGCTATCCGGCGCGCGAGGTCTGCGGCCTGATCTTCGTGTTCCCGGGCGACCCCGCGCTGGCGCAGGAGCGAGCGCCTGCGCTGCTCGGCTCCTCGCAGCGCCGCGACTACAAGACGCGGCGGCTGAACCGCGAGGTGGCCTGTCATTACACCTTCATGCACGAGAACCTGTTCGACATGAACCATCAGTTCATGCATCGCAAGCAGATGGGCTCGATCCGGGCCATGTGCCTGGGGCGCCAGCACGGCGATCACTGGGCACAGGTCGAGTACAGCTTCAGCCGCACCGAAGGCAAGCCTTCGGTCGGCGAGCAGGTGATCGTCGACCTGGTGCGCAAGGGCAACAAGGCCAAGAAGGATTTCACCGATCACATGTGCATCCGCACCGACTATCCGGTGCAGAGCCTGAAGGTCTGGCTGGGCCGCGATATCCAGCCGACCCAGGATCCGGTGCTGGACGTGTGGCTGTGCTACACGCCGCTCGATGCGCAGCAGCGCACCAACCGCACCTACGGTTTCCTGTCGGTGAAGAAGCCGCCGGTGCCCGGCCTGATCCATGCCGTCTGGCCGTTCGTGGTGCGCTTCACCGAGAACATCTTCCGCGAGGACAAGCAGATCGTCGAGCACGAGCAGCGTGCCTACGACACGCAGGGCGGCGACTGGAACAACGAGGTATTCCCGGCAATACGTGACCTGCGCGGCGTGCTGGCCCGTTGCGGCAGGCCGATCGAGCGCTAAGCAGCCGGCCGGCGGCCGCAGGCGTGGCAAACTGAGAGCAATCTCACTGTAATTCTCGGGTCGAGCGCGCAACGTATCGTACATAATACGTCCAGGGCGATCGAACGAGTGCACCGCGGAAAGCAGAAGAACGGCGCCGTGCGCATGCGGCGGCTGCGGTTACGGGCGCTGCCGCGGGCGGCGCTGCTGCTGTGCGCCGCGTTGCTGGCGGCGTTGCACATGAGCGCCGCGGCCGCGGCCCCGACCGAGTACCAGGTCAAGGCCGTGTTCCTGTACAACTTCTCGCGTTTCGTGGACTGGCCCGCCGGCTCGTTCAGCGCGCCGAACGAGCCGTTCGTCATCGGCGTGCTCGGCGCCGACCCGTTCGGCGAGCGTCTGGACGAGGCCGTGCGCGGTGAACAGGTCGATCAGCATCCGCTGATCGTGCGCCGCTTCAGCGACGTTGCGCAGATCGGCGATTGCCGGATCCTGTTCATCGACAGCTCCGAAGATGCCCGGCTCGGCCAGATCCTGGCCGCGCTCGATCACCACAGCGTGCTGACCGTGTCGGATGTCGATGGTGCTTCCGAGCGCGGTGTCATGATCCAGCTGGCCACGCAGGACAACCGCGTGCGACTGCGCATCAACGTGGCGTCGGCGCGCGCGGCCGGCCTGACCATCAGTTCGAATCTGCTGCGGCTGGCGCAGATCGTGCGCAGCGCCGACGGGAGCTAAAAGCCCATGGCCGCGGCATCCCCCACCATCCGTCGCACGCTGATGCGCATGATCTTCCTGTCCAGCGGCGCGGTGCTGGCGCTGACCATCGCGTCGTTCTGTACCTATGAGCTGGTGAACTTCCGCCAGTCGAGCGTGCAGCAGCTGCGCACGCTCAGTCGCGCGATCGCAACCAACAGCACCGCCGCGCTGGCATTCGACAATCCCGCCGACGCCGCCACGGTGCTGGCCGCCTTCCGCGCCGAGCCGCACATCGTCGCCGCAGCGCTGTATGACGCAGGCGGCAGGTTGTTCGCCACCTATCCGCGCGGCTTGCCGGCGGCGAGTTTTCCAAGCCACCCGGGCCCGATGGGTTATGCCTTCGGGCATTCCAGGCTAACCGGCTTCCAGCCGGTCGTGGAAGACTCGCAGCGCCTGGGCACGCTGTTCGTCCAGTCCGACCTGGAGGCGATGTATGCGCGTCTGCGGCTATACGCGCTGATCGCCGCGCTGGTGATCGCAGCGTCGTTGCCACTGGCCTACCTGATCTCGCGCCGGCTGCAGCAGCGGCTGGTGCAGCCGATCCTGGCGCTCGCCGACACCGCCCGAGCCGTATCGGACCGGCACGATTACACCGTGCGGGCGGGGCGCACCGGGATCGCCGAATTCGATCTGTTCACCGGCACCTTCAACCAGATGCTCACGCAGGTCCAGCAGTCCGACGGCAAGCTGCAGGCGCAGCTGGCGCGCCTGGGGCTGCTGCAGCACATCACCCGCGCAACCGGGGAGCGCCAGGATCTGGCGAGCATCTTCCAAGTGGTGCTGGGCAGTCTGGAGGAAAATCTGCCGGTCGATTTCGGCGGCTTCCTGCTGTATGACCCGGTGGCGCCGTCGTTGTCGATCAGCACGCTCGGGGTCGCGGGCGGATTCGCCGCCAAGCTCGGATTGACCGAGGGCCTGATCGTCCCGATCGATCCCAACGGCCTGTCACGCTGCGTCGCCGGGCAGCTGGTGTACGAGCCGGACGTGCAGCAGGTGCCGTTTGCCTTTCCGCAGCGACTGGCCGGCGCCGGGTTGCGCTCGGTGGTGATCGCACCGCTGATCGTCGAGAACCAGGTATTCGGTGTGCTGGTATGTGCGCGCGCTCGCGCAGACGCGTTCAGCAGCGGCGAGTGCGAGTTCCTGCGCCAGCTCAGCGAGCACGTCGCGCTCGCCAGCCACCAGGTGCGGCTGTATGGAGCCCTGCAGCAGGCGTACAACGATCTGCGCCAGTCGCAGCATACCGTCATGCAGCAGGAGCGGTTGCGGGCGCTGGGGCAGATGGCCAGCGGCATCGCGCATGACATCAATAATGCGATCTCGCCGGTGTCGCTGTATACCGAGTCGCTGCTGGAGCGCGAGCCGGGCCTGAGCGAGCGCGCCCGCGGCTACCTGGTCACGATCCAGCGCGCCATCGAGGACGTGGCCAGGACCGTGGCGCGCATGCGCGAATTCTACCGCGAGCGCGAGGCGCAGATGACGCTCGAGCGGGTCGATCTCAACCGCGCCATCCTGCAGGTGGTCGATCTGACGCGTCCGCGCTGGAGCGATCTGCCGCAGCAGCGCGGGGTGATGGTGGATCTGCGCACCGAGCTGGCGGCCTCGCTGCCGGACGTCATGGGCGCCGAGCACGAGATCCGCGATGCGCTCACCAACCTGATTTTCAACGCCGTCGATGCGATGCCCGGCGGCGGTACGCTGGTGATGCGGACGCGGGTGGTGCGCGAGCGCGAGGACGCCGAGGACGTCGTGGTCGAGGTGTGCGACAGCGGCATCGGCATGGACGAGGACACGCGCCGGCGCTGCCTCGAGCCGTTCTATACCACCAAGGGAGAGCGCGGCACCGGGCTGGGGCTCGCCATGGTGTACGGCATGGTCCAGCGTCACAGCGCCGAGCTGCAGATCGACAGCGCTCAGGGGCAGGGCACGACGGTGCGCCTGACCTTCCCGGCGTACACGGCCTCGGCCGTCGCGAGCGCGCGAGTCGCGCGGCAGCCGGTGACGAACCGGCGGCTGCGCATCCTGCTGGTCGACGACGATCCGCTGCTGATCAAGTCGCTGCAGGACACGCTGCAGGAGGACGGCCACCAGATCACCGCGACGCACGGCGGGCAGGCGGGTATCGATGCCTTCATCGCGGCGCGCCAGCGCGGCGAGGGCATTGACGTGGTGATCACGGACCTGGGCATGCCGCACGTGGATGGGCGCAAGGTCGCCTCGGCGGTCAAACAGGCCTCGCCCACGACGCCGGTGATTCTGCTGACCGGGTGGGGGCAGCGCATGATCGCGGCCAACGACACTCCCGCGCACGTCGACAAGGTGCTCAGCAAGCCACCCCGGCTGCACGAGTTGCGCGCGGCGCTGGCCGAGCTGACCGAATCGGCGGAGCTGGTCTCATGAGCGGCGGCGAGCATCCCCGGTTGCTGGTCGTCGACGATGAGACCGCGCAGATGCGTGCGCTGTGCGACACGCTGGCGCCGGAAGGCTATGCCACCGAGGGCTTCGGCTCGGCGCGGCAGGCGCTGGCGGCACTGCGGCCGGGACAGTTCGACTTGCTGGTGACCGACCTGATGATGCCCGAGATCGACGGCATCGCGCTGATCAAAGCCGCCAGGCAAATCGACCCGGCCCTGGGGGCGATCGTGATGACCGGTCACGGTACCATCGACACCGCGGTGCAGGCGATGCAGGTCGGTGCGCTCGACTACATCCTCAAGCCGTTCCGGCTCAACGTCATCCTGCCGGTGATTGCCCGGGCGCTGGACGTGCAGCGCCTGCGGCACGAGAACGCCGCGCTGCAGGAGCGCGAGCGGCGCCGCTCCGAGGAGCTGGCCGCCGCCTACCAGGACCTGGAGGCGTTTTCGTATTCGATCTCGCACGACCTGCGCTCGCCGCTGCGGGCCGTGGACGGCTATGCACAGATCCTGCAGGACGATTTTGGTGCACAGATGGACGAGGAGGGCCGCCGCATCGTCGGCGTCATCCGCGACGGCAGCCGCAAGATGGAGCAACTGATCGTGGGGCTGCTCGCATTCTCGCGCGCCAGCCGCCAACCGCTCACGCTGGTCGGCGTGGACATGACCGCGCTCGCCCGGGCGGCGGCCGAGGAGGTGCTGGCGGTGTACACGGGTCCGCCGCCGCAGCTGCAGATCGAGGACCTGCCGATGTGCGCGGGCGACACGACCGTGATCCGCCAGGTATGGTCCAATCTGATCGGCAACGCGCTCAAGTACAGCGCCAAGCGCCCCGAGCCGTGCGTGCGCGTCAGCGGCGCCATCGAGGAGCGCGAGGGCGCATGCCGCGAGGCCGTTTACCGCGTGGAGGACAACGGCGCCGGGTTCGACATGCGTTACGCGCACAAGCTGTTCGGCGTATTCCAGCGGCTGCATGGCACCGAGGAGTTCGCCGGAACCGGGGTGGGGCTGGCGATCGTGCATCGGATCGTCATCCGCCACGGCGGGCGCATCTGGGCCCAGGGGGCGCCGGGCGAGGGCGCAAGCTTCCAGTTCGCATTGCCGGTCGCGCCAGCATGAAGACCAGGGTGCAGGTCGTCATCGTCGAGGACATCGAGACCGATGCTGATCTGCTCGCGCGTCACCTGGGCAAATCGAGCCTGGAGTGCGTGTTCCACCGGGTGCAGACCGAGCCGCATTTCCGCCAGGCGCTGCGCGAGCTCGGACCGGACCTGATCCTGTCGGATTTTTCGCTGCCGCAGTTCGACGGCCTGCGGGCGCTGGAGATTGCCGTCCAGCAGGCGCCAGAGACGCCCTTCATCTTCGTGTCCGGAACGATCGGGGAGGAACGCGCGATCGACGCCCTGCGGCGCGGGGCCACCGACTACGTGCTCAAGACCAACCTGTCGCGCCTGTCGGCCGCGGTGGAGCGCGCCCTGCGCGAGGCGCAGCTGCGGCGCGCCTCGCGCAGTGCCGAGCAGAAGCTGCGCGACAACGAGCGGCGTCTGCACGACACGGTGGAGACCTCGCAGGACTGGATCTGGGAGCTGGATGCGCACGGCCGCATCAAGTTCTGCAGCGGCGCGGTCGCAGCAATTCTCGGCTACGATCCGCACGAGCTGATCGGAAAGGATTTTCGCACCTACCTGCACCCGGACGAGCAGGCCAACGCCGCCGCGCTGCTGCCGAGCGCGGGGCAGACGCATCTCACCGGCGCGGTGGCCCGCTGGCGCAGCGCCAGCGGGCAGGCGCGCTGGCTGGAGCGCAACGTCGTCACGATCCGGGACGAGCTGCACCGGCCGATAGGCTACCGCGGCGCCGACCGCGACATCACCGTGCGACGCGACCAGGAAGCGCGGCTGCAGCGCCTGGCGCGTACCTACCGGATGCTCAGCAGCACCAGCTCGGCGATTCTGCGGTTGCGCGAACGCGGCGATTTCCTCGAGGAGGTGTGCCGCATCGCCGTGCAGCAGGGCGGCTATGAGAGGGCGGTCATTGCGCTGATGGATCCGGACGCGAAGGTGCTGAGAGCGCACGCGTCGGCCGGAGCGGATTCGCAGACGCTGCGCCTGATCGATCGCGCCGCACTGGATACAGGCCCGCAGTCCGCCGGCATGGCGGCGCGCGCGCTGCGCTCCGGTGCACCGGCCGTTTACAATGATCTGGCGGCCGCGCAGCCGCCGGTCGCGCATCGCGAGGCGCTGTTGGCCCAGGGCTACAGTGCGGCGGCGGCGCTGCCGCTGTTCGTCGACGGCACCGTCATCGGCGTGATCACGCTGTTCAGCGCGCAGCGCGAGGTGTTCAACGATGCGGAAGTGCCGGTGCTGCTGGAGCTGACCGCGAATCTGGGGTTCGCGCTGCAGTACCTGGAGAAGGACCAGGCGGTCCAGTTCCTATCGTACTTCGACGGACTGACGGGGCTCGCCAAGCGGGCGCTGTTCTGCCAGCGCCTGGGACGAATGATGAGCGCTGATGCCGTCGGCGGCCGCTCGCGCATGGTGGTGGTGTTCGACGTGCAGCAGCTCGGCGCGATCAACGACTCGTTCGGGCGCTACATTGGCGACCGGCTGCTGGAAAGGATCGCCGCCCGGCTCAAGCGGGCCTATGCCGATCCGGAGAGCGTCGGCTACCTTGGCGGCGGCACCTTCGCGCTGACGCTGGCCGATGCCGGCAACGCGGCCGATACCGGCCGGTTGCTGCAGAACGCGGCCGCGCAGCTGTTCATCGAGCCGTTCGACATCGACGAGCACCAGCTGCGGCCGGCGGTGCGCTCCGGCGTAGCACTTTATCCGCACGATGCCGCCAGCGCCGATGCGCTGGTGCAGAACGCCGAGGCGGCGCTGAAGGCAGCGCGCGAGGACAATGAGCGCTACATGCTGTACGGTTTCGTGACCCAGCGGCCCACGAGCCGAAGCCTGGCGCTGGAGGCGCGGCTGGCCGGCGCACTGGATCGGGGCGAGTTTCTGCTGCACTACCAGCCGAAGGTCGATGTGGCCGACGGCCAGATGCACGGCCTGGAGGCGCTGCTGCGCTGGCAGGACTCGCAGGAGGGCCTGGTGCCGCCGTCGCTGTTCGTGCCGCTGCTGGAGCGCTCCGGCGCCATCGCCGAGGTCGGCGAATGGGTGCTGCAGCAGGCGGTCAGCGACATACGGCGGTGGCTGACGGCCGGTTTCCCCGGCCTGCGGGTGGCGGTGAACGTCTCTCCGCTGCAGCTGCGCCGGCGCGATTTCGTCGACCGGGTGCTGCGGCGGATCGACGCGGCGGTGCAGCGGCCGGCCGGCGTGGACATCGAGATCACCGAGAGCATGCTGATGCAGGATATCGAGCTGTCGATGCGCAAGCTCGCGCAGCTGCGCGAAGCCGGCATCGGTGTCGCCATCGACGACTTCGGCACCGGCTATTCATCGCTGCGGCTGCTCGCGCGGCTGCCGGTCGATACGCTCAAGATCGACCGCTCCTTCATCCAGGGCATCAGCGACATGCCCAACGGCGTCACCCTGGTGTCCACGATCGTGTCGCTGGCGCATGCGTTCGGCATGCAGGCGGTCGCCGAGGGCGTGGAAACCGTCGAGCAGCTGCGCTCGCTGCACCGGATCGGATGCGACCAGGCGCAGGGGTATCTGTTCGCCCGCCCGATGCCGGCCGCGCAGGTGCCCGCGGCGATCACGCGCCTGGCCGCGGCGGCGCCGGCAGGACGGTAGAGCATGCCGCCGGAGCCCCCACGCGACGCGGCGCCCATCCGCATCCTGATGGTCGAGGACTCACAGATCGACGCGGATCTGGAGTTCAATACACTGACGCGTTCAGGCGTACGGCACGTCGCTGCGCGCGTGCAGACCGAGCAGGAACTGCGCGCCGCCCTCTTCGGCCCCAAACCGGACATCATCCTGTCGGATTTCAGCCTGCCGCAGTTCGACGGACTGTCGGCGCTGCGGGTGGCGCGCGAGCTCTCACCGGCCGTGCCGTTCATCTTCGTATCGGGACAAATGGGCGAGGAGCGCGCCATCGAAGCCTTGCACAGCGGGGCGGTCGACTACGTGCTCAAGAGCAATCTGGCGCGCCTGGGGCCGGCGGTACGGCGGGCGGTCGATGAAGCGGCGGTCCGGCGGCGGCACGAGACGCAGATTGCACGGCTCGACCGCGTGCTGCGCATGCTGGGCGGCGTGAGCGGCGCCGCGGTCCGCATCCGCGACCGCACCGAACTGCTGCGCGAGAGCTGCCGGGTGGCCGTGTCCATCGGCGGCTATGCCGCCGCGGTGGCGGTGCTGAAGGTCGGCGGTAATCCGGTGGTGCAGCCGGTGGCCTGGTGCAGCGGCGATGACGCGCTGGCCGAGGCATTGCGGGCAATCTGCGCCCAATCGGCCGCGCGCGCGGATAGCCTGATCGGCCGGGCACTGAAGTCAGGCAAGGCCGTGGTGTGCAACGACACCGGCGAGCTGGAAGCCACCGCGACCTTCAACAGCCTGATGGTGCAGGCCGGCCTGCGCTCCGTCGTGGCGCTGCCGATCCTGATCGACGATACTGCGGTCGGCGCGCTGCTGCTGACCACGGGCGAGCCCGGCCTCGTCGGCGACGAGGAGCTGCAGATGTTGCGCGAGATCGCCGGCACTCTGTCGTTCGCGCTGCAGTACCTGCAGCGGGACACCACGGTGCGGTTCCTGTCGCACTTCGATCCGCAGACGGGACTGGCGAAGCGCTCGCTGCTGCGCGATCGGCTGGCCAAGTTGATGCTCGAGCCGGCCGCGCGCCGCTCGCGCCACGCGCTGGCGGTCTTCGACATCGAGCGGCTGGGGCTGATCAATGATTCCTTCGGCCGCCGCACCGGCGACCTGCTGCTGCAGCACGTGGCGGCGCGGCTGAAGCGGCACTGCCCCCAAACCGATCGATTGGCGCACCTCGGCGGCGGTACCTTCGCGTTGACGTGGGAGCCGGCCGCGGGCCCTGCGCCCGCGCCGGACCCGGGCGCGGCGCATGAGTTGCTGGCCGAGTCACAGGCGCACGCGGCGGCGGTCTTCGGCGAGCCGTTCGCGGTCGAGCAGCGTGACATCCCGGTCGCGGTGCGCTGCGGCGTCGCACTGTATCCGCAGCAGGCAGAGGATGCCGAGACGCTGCTGCAGCACGCCGAGGCCGCGCTGCTGCATGCGCGCACCGGCGCCGAGCGCCAGCTGGTCTACAGCGCCGAGCGTCACTCCGACCGCATCGGCAAACTGGCAGTGGAGCACAAGCTGCGAGCGGCGCTGGAGCGGCGCGAGTTCGAGCTGCACTATCAGCCCAAGGTCAACGTGATCACGCGGCGCATCCAGGGGGTGGAGGCGCTGATCCGCTGGCGCGATCCGGCCGGCGGGCTGATCGCGCCCGGCGCGTTTCTGCCGGTGCTGGAATCGGCGGGCCTCGGCGCTGCCGTCGGCGCCTGGGTGATCGAGCAGGCCGCGCACGATTGCCAGCAGTGGCTGCGCGCCGGGCTGCCGCCGGTGCGCGTGGCGGTCAACCTGTCGAGTGCACAGCTGCAGCAGCCCGATTTCACTGCCCGGTTCCTGGCGGCGGTGCAGCCATGGGCGACGAGCGCCTGGGGCCTGGATATCGAGGTCACGGAAGGTGCGCTGCAGGAGGAGCGCGCCGATGAGATGCAGCGGCTCAACCTGCTTCGCCGCAGCGGCGTGCGCATTGCGATCGACGACTTCGGCACCGGCTATTCCTCGCTGCGGCGTCTGTCGGCGTTGCCGGTCGACACGCTGAAGATCGACGGCTGCTTCATCAGCCAGATTCCCGGCGATGTCGCCGGCAAGGCCGTGGTGAAGACGATCATCACGCTGGCGCGGGCGTTCAACATGACCACCGTGGCCGAAGGCGTCGAGCAGCAGGAACAGCTCGACTTCCTATGGCAGGTCGGATGTGATCAGTCGCAGGGCTACCTTCACAGCAAGCCCATCACCTGCGACCAATTTGCGCTGTTGCTCGAGCACGGCAACGGCAACCTGATCCTGCCGGCGCAACCGGCCGAAGCCGCCGAGGACCCCGACGCCGAGCGGGTCGGCTGAAACGGCGCCAGCGCGGTGCCCGTGTCGGCGGCGCGGCGCGGCGCGGCGCGGGCGCCGGCGCCTGTCAGACTGGGCGAACACCGGGCTGCTGCTTCGCCGATGCGCCTTGCGGCGGGCGCTGAGGTCTGCGGACGCCGCGTGCGCTTATCGTCGTCGGGTATGCACGGCCAGAGCGGTCATCGATGAATCCGAACGAGCGTCTCGAGAGCGCCGACGTCGCCGAAGCCGAGGCGGACAGCGGCGTAGCCTGGCGGCGCAGCGCGGGCACTGTTCGGATCCCGGTGTCGCTGACGGTCAACGCCCGACGCTGCAATCTGCTACTGGATGCGCGCACCACGCTGCTGGATGCGCTGCGCGACCACCTGCAACTGACCGGCTCGAAGAAGGGCTGTGACCACGGCCAATGTGGCGCGTGCACGGTGCTGCTCGGGCAGCGGCGGGTGCTCTCGTGCCTGATGCTGGCTGCGGCGGTGCGCGAGCCGGTGACGACCATCGAGGGGCTGGCGCAACCGGACGGCACGCTGCACCCGATGCAGCAGGCCTTCATCGACCACGATGCTTTCCAGTGCGGCTACTGCACCCCGGGACAGATCCTGAGCGCGATCGGTTGCGTGTACGAGGGCAAGGCGCACACCGATGCGCAGATCCGCGAATACATGAGCGGCAACCTGTGCCGCTGCGCGGCCTATCCGCACATCGTCGCGGCGATCCGCGCGGCCAGGACGAAGATGCCGTCCCGCCAGCCCGCGGCCTGAGGCGCTCCGGGGCGAAATCCGTGCAGCCCTTCCTCTACAGCCGCGCCGCGAACAGCTCGGATGCGCTGAAGCGTGCCGCCGGCCAGCCCGATGGCCCGTCGACGTCGGCTGCCGTGCAATTCCTCGCCGGAGGCACGGTGCTGCTCGATCTGATGAAGCTCGGCACCATGCGCCCGCGCACGCTGATCGACCTTGCGGACCTGCGCGAGGGGCACGACTACATCCGCGCGGATACGCACGGTCTGCGGCTCGGGGCCCTGACGCGTATGCAGTCCGTGGCCGACGATCCGATCGTCAATCGCGACTATCCGGTCATTGCGCAGACCATGCAGCTGGCCGCCAGCGCACAGCTGCGCAACATGGCCACGCTGGGCGGCAACGTGCTGCAGCGTTCGCGCTGCAATTACTTCCGCCACGACGACTGGTCGATGTGCAACAAGCGTAATCCCGGTTCGGGCTGCGCGGCGCTCGCCGGCGTCAACCGCAACCACGCGGTGCTGGGCGTCAACGAACGCTGCATCAGCGCCTACCCGGGCGACTTCGCACAGGCGCTGGTGGCTCTGGATGCCGCAGTGCAGATTCTCGGCCCGCAGGGCACGCGCACGCTGCCGTTTGCAGAGTTGCACCGGGGGCCCGAGCATCCCGAGCACGAGACCGTGCTGCGGCCGGGCGAGCTGATCACTGAGTTCAGCGTGCCGGCCGGCCCGTGGACCCGGCGCTCGACCTACGTCAAGGTGCGCGACCGCGAGAGCTACGAGTTCGGCATCGCGAGCGCCGCGGTGGCGCTGGACCTGCAGGGCACCGAGGTACGCACCGTGCGCATCGGCTTGGGCGGCGTGGCCTATCGTCCGTGGCGGGCCCGTGACGCCGAGGCGGTGCTGATGGGGCGGGAACTGAACGAGGCGTCGGCGCGGCAGGCAGCCCGGGCCGCCTTCGCCGCGGCACAGATCCACGGTCGCAACGCCTTCAAGCCGGCGCTGGGCGCAGCCACACTGGTGCGCGCGCTGCTGCAGGCTCAGGCGATGCAGCTGCCGGAAGGCTCCCCGGAGCGGCGCTGATGGCCGACGACAAGGTCGCTGCCGCCACCGCCGGGCAGCTCGCTGACGAGGCCGCCGGCGCTGCCGCTCAGGTCATCGGTCGCCCGACCCCGCGCATCGACGGGCGTGCGAAGGTGACCGGCGCGGCCCGGTACGGCTCGGACTTTGCGCCGGAAGCGCTGGTCTGGGCCTGTCTTCGGACCAGCGCGATCGCCAGGGGGTGCATCAGTACGATCGACGAGCGCGCCGCGCGCGCCGTGCCGGGGGTGCTGGAGATCCTCACCTTCCGCAACGTTGGCGCCGAGGTATATGCCGGCGAGCTGCAGGAGGAGGGCGGCTACATGGGTAGCACCATGGCGCCGCTGCAGGATGAGCATGTGCGCCACGACGGACAGATCATTGCGGTGGTGCTCGCCGACAGCTTCGAGGTTGCGCGCGAGGCCGCGCATCGCCTCAACGTGCGCTATGCCGAGGAAGCACCGTCAGCCGGCTTCGGCGCGGTCGGCCTGACGACGGCGGCGGCCCGTGGAATGCAGGCGCAGAGCGAGGACCCGCACGTCGGGGAATTCGAGCGGGCGTTCGCGGCGGCCGACGTCCGGATCGACACGCAGTACGCGACCCCGGCGCAGCATCACAATCCGCTCGAGCTGTTCACCACGGTGGCCGCCTGGGACGGGCCGAAGCTGACGATATGGGAGGCCAGCCAGAACGTCTGGGGCTTCAAGCACGGGCTGGCACGACAGCTGCGCATGCCCGCCGAGGACATCCGCGTCATCTCGCCGTTCATCGGCGGCGCGTTCGGTTCGCGCGGCTCGCTGACTCAGCGCACCGCGCTGATCGCGCTGGCGGCGCGGCGCCTGGGCCGGCCGGTGAAGCTGGTGGCGACGCGCGACCAGGGCTTCACGATCGCCACCTACCGGGCGGAGACGCGCCATCACGTCCGCCTGGGGGCGACGCGCGCCGGACAGCTGTGCGCGCTCAGCCACGAAGGCTGGGAGATCACCTCCCGTCCCGATGCCTACTCGGTCGCTGGCACCGATGCGTCGACCCGGCTGTATGCCTGTCCGAACGTTGCCTCCAGGGTTCACATCGTCCACGCCGACCGCAATACCCCCGGATACATGCGCTCACCGCCGGAGACGCCGTACCTGTTTGCGCTCGAATCGGCGATGGATGAGCTCGCCTATGCGCTGGACATGGACCCGGTGCAGTTGCGGCTGCTCAATGACACCCAGCGCGAGCCGATCAAGGGCCTGCCCTATACCAGTCGGCACCTGCGCGAGTGCTTCGAGGCCGCCGGCCAGGCGTTCGGCTGGCCACGGCGCAGCCCCGCGCCGCGCTCGATGCGAGACGGCGACTGGCTGGTCGGATGGGGAACGGCCACGACGATGTATCCGACGCAGATCGCGCCGGCCGTCGTGCGCGTGCGGCTGACGGCGCAGGGCCGGGTGCGGGTCCAGAGCGCCACCCACGAGATCGGTACCGGCGTCTGCACCGCGATCGCGATCACGGCCGCCCAGCAGCTGGGCCTGTCGGTCGAGCGCATCCAGGTGCAGACCGGCGACACCGCCCTGCCGCCGGCCCCCGTGGCCGGCGGCTCCAATACCACCGCCAGCCTCTGCAATGCCGTCGCCAGGGCCTGCGAGCAGATCCGCGACCGCATCGCACGGGCCGCCGTGGCAGACCCCATCAGCCCGTTCGCGCAGACCGATCCGGCGCGTCTGCGGCTGCGCGACGGCCAGCTGGTGTGCGCCGAGGGTGCCGCGGGCGGCACAGCGACCGTTGGCGAGCCGCTGGAGCGGGCAATCCGGCGCGTTGGGGATGGCTACATCGAGGTTTATTGCGAGAACACGCCCCCAGGCATGAAGCCCCAGGCGGTGGACAAGCTCTACCAGGGCCAGGTCATGCTCGCCGGCGGCGCCGCACTGGAGGATCGGATCCAGTTCGCCTTCGGCGCCCAGTTCGTCGAGGTACGCGTTCATGCCCGCACCGCCGAGGTACGTGCTCCCCGAGCCGTGGGCGCGTTTGCCTGCGGCCGCATCATCAACCCCACCGCGGCGAAAAGTCAGCTGATGGGCGGCCAGATCTGGGGCATCTCCGCCGCGCTGCTCGAGGCGACCGACGTCGATCAGCGCTACGCACGCTACTACAACAAGGATCTGGCCGAATATCTGATTCCGGTGAACGCCGACATCACCGATATCGAGACCATCATGCTGCCCGAGCTCGACACCCAGGTGAACGGCCTCGGCATCAAGGGCATCGGCGAGCTGGGCAACGTCGGCATGAACGCGGCCGTCGCCAACGCCGTGTTCCACGCCACCGGCGTGCGTGTGCGCGAGCTGCCGGTGCGGATGGAGCAGCTGCTGCAATCGAAGGAGTGGCGGTCGGTCGATACGGAGCTGTCCCTTCGATGAAGGACAATGCCGGCGTTTGGATCGATCATCACAAGGCTGTTATCGTGGTAGTGAGCCCACAGGCGGGCTCAACATCTACTACGATGTCGTGATCGCGGCCCTGGGCAGGAAGAGGCCAAGGGAGAGCTGAAGAAGCGGCTGGTCACTACGGGCAAAATGACCGATCGGCAGCTTGCAGCCAAGGTACCGGAATAGTTCTCAGCCGCCTGGTCGGCCAAGGGGCCGAGATTCTCTCGCCCAAACGCAGGGCTCCAGGGCGCAAGTAGTGCGGCTCGCGCTATGCCTGCGGAGCGGCCGGGCTCGCCCCGCGGGTGAAACCCCAGTCCATCCAGCGGCTGACCAGGCCGCCGCCGAGACTGGCGCCCGTGACGCTCTGGAGCGCATAGGCGGCGCCGCTCAGAATCGAGCTGGCGGCGCGCTGGCCGCTACGGATGGCGGGTCCGATGCCCTCGCACAGATCGCGGGTGGCAAGGCCGGCGGCATCGCCGGTGAGGAATGCATTGCCGACGCGTACCAGCTCGAGCGGCCCGCGCACGTAATAGCTGTAGCCGGTCGGGTCCGCCGGGGTGCGGATGCCGAACTGACGCTCCAGCTTGGCCGCCAGGTGCTGCCAGTGCTGCCAGATGTTCTCGCCGCGCTGCTTGAGGCGGGTCGCCATGGCGCCCACCCCGACGTTGAGCCAACCCCGTGCTTTGGGCACATACCAGCTGTAACCGGGCAATCCCTTGTCGAAGAACCACAGGTGGCAATCCGGATCCTGCCACTCATAGGGGAATTCCAGCTCCAGCGTGACCGTCTGCAATGCGCGGGCGCGGGGTGATGCGGCCTGAAACAGCGCGCGATGCACCGGGCAGGAGGTGCCGCCCGCGCCGATCAGGTAACGGCAGCGAAACGAACCGTCGATCAGGTAATCCTCGCCGTCCCGGCGGATGTCCTTGACGGCGTGCTGCACGACCTCGGCGCCGGACCGTTCGAGCAGCCACCCATCGAATTCGAATCGCCGGATGGAATGCTGCAGGCTCGGGACGGGCAGACGTATGCCCTTGAAGTGCCAGTGCAGCCGCCGGAAGCTCAGGAAACTGTGCGGGTAGGCATCGATCGGGAACTTCAGGTCCCGCACCACCTCGGGCGTGATCCAGCCGGCGCACAGCTTGTGGCGCGGGAAGGCTTCCTTGTCGAGCACCAGCACATCGGCGCCGGCCTCCTTCAGGCGCTGGGCCGCGGCCGAACCGGCCGGGCCGCCACCCACGACAATGATCTGCGCGCTACGCATCCGTGATCGCGGGGCGGCCCGGATACATGAACTCGCGCGTGAGCGGCACGGCGTTGTTTTCCTGCGTCGTGAACAGCACCTGAAACAGCTGCAGCGTGCCGGTCTCGAACGCCGCGGCCGAGCCGGCCAGGTACAGCCGCCACATGCGCACGAACCGCTCGTCGAACATCGACCGCACCCGATCGACCGTGCGTTCGTAGCGCTCGAGCCAATGGCGCAGCGTGAGCGCATAGTGCGGCCGGATATTCTCGACATCGAGCACCGACAGGCCGAAGGGCTCGAAGATCTGCGTCATCTCGGCCAGCGAGGGGGCGTAGGCGCCGGGAAAGATGCGCCGCTCGATCCAGGGGTGAAGCGGTGCCGGCCGGTTACGGCCGATCGAGTGGATCAGCCCGCGGCCGGCGGCGGTCAACGAACGCCGCACCACGCGGCCGAGCTGCGGGTAATTCTCGCGCCCCACGTGCTCGAGCATCCCCACGGAAACGAACACGTCGTAGCTGCCGCTGATGTTGCGGTAGTCGTCGGAGACGAATTCGACCCGGCCCTCGAGCCCCTGCTCGCGGGCACGCGCACGCGCGAATTCGATCTGTTCCTTGGAAATGTTGAAGGCGCGCACCTTGGCGCCATAACGGCTGGCGATGTGCAGCGCCAGGCTGCCCCAGCCGCAACCGGCCTCGACCACCGAATCGCCCGCGCCGATGCGCAGCTTGCGGCACACGTGATCCATCTTGGCAATCTGCGCCTGCTCGAGCGTGGCCGCGGCGCTCGGGTAGTAGGCACAGGTGTACGCCATCGTCTCGCCGAGCCACAAGGCGTAGAAGTCGTTGCCCAGATCGTAGTGACGGTGGATGTTGTCGCGCGATCCGGCCATCGTGTTACGGCGCGGCCGGCGCACCCACCCGGCGAGGCGGTGAATGAGCGAGCGGTCGACGTCTGCCCGGGCGAACGCCCGGTATACGATGTCCATGAACTCGATCAGATCGCCGTCGATCTCCACCTGCCCGGCGCTATAGGCGTCACCGAAGCGTACCTGGGGGTCGCGCAGCATCCCGAGCAACACCTTGCGATCCAGGATACGGACATGGCTCACGGGCCGGACGGCGCGCGGGCCTACACGCTCGCCGCTCCAGGCGAGCAGAAATTCGATGGGGGGATCACCCAGGCTGCTCAGCAGCCGGCCCAGCAGGCGCGCCTCGAGCGAGCCGCTGCGGGCGCCGGCGGAGGTCGATGCCGGGTCGCCGCTGTTGATGAGATCCTGAGGTCCGGAGCCCGCGCTCATGGCATGCTCTCCTTACTGAAGCACTCTTGTTGGAATCGCCAAGCTCGTCGCGCCTCGATCCGTGTCCGGCCGGTCCGGCGGGGCATGCCGCCGCCGGTTCGCGCCGCAACTGTCAGCCCGCGCCCCGGTTATCGGGGCAATTATCCGAGCTGCTCGCGCAATATCCGCATCCTGCGGTACTGCTGCTGCAGCCGGTGTTCCAGCTCCTTGAGCTGTGACTGCAGGTTCGAGCGCTCCCACCGCTCGATCATCGCGCGCTTGGTCTGCAGCAGCCGCTGCTCGTGCAAGTGGGTCCAGGCGGCTACGGCGGCGCAGAAAGCCTCATATTCCTCGGCCACCCGCGCACGCAGCTGCTCGACGTGGGCCCGCCCGGACTGCCGCGCCAGCTGCTGCTCCGCCCGCTGAAACTGGGTGGACAGCAGCGCGCGCCGGATCTTGAACCTGGGGACACGTTTCAGGTTGCTTGCCAGGCCGAACCATTGCATGACACAGATGAACCACTTCGACGGATCCCACTGCCACCACCGAACCCCGTTGCGGTAGTCATGCGCGAACACATGGTGGAAGTTGTGATAGCCCTCGCCGTAGGTCAGCAGCGCGACCACGCCGTTGTCGCGTGCCGTGTGCTCGTCAGTGTAGGGCTGCGTGCCCCACATGTGGGCGAGTGAATTGATGAAGAAGGTCGCGTGGTGGCTGACCACGAGGCGCAATACCCCGGCCAGCAGGAACGTGCCGAGGACGTCGCCGCAGCACCAGCCGAGCAGCAACGGCAGGCCGAAGTTCATCGACATCGCGATCGGGATGTAGTAGCGCTGCTGCCACATCACCAGCTTGTCGCGCTGCAGGTCGCGCACGCGGCTGAAGTCCCGCTCGCCGCTGGGGTAATCGCGCAGCATCCAGCCGATGTGCGAGAACCAGAATCCAAGGCGCGCGCAGTACGGGTCGCGCTTGGGATCGTCGATATACGAGTGGTGCGTCCGGTGGGAGGCGGCCCAGTTCAACGCGCTGTTCTGCAGCGCCATCGCGCCGAACAGCAGATATGCGAGCTTGAGTGCCGGGTGCGCCTCGTAGCTGGCGTGGGCGAACAGACGGTGGTAGCCGCAGGTGATCGCCATGCCGTTGGCTCCGAGCAACAGCATGAACCAGAGCCAGGCCGAGGCGTGATAGCCGTGGGTAAACCCGTACCACGGCACCACCGCAACCGCGACGGCAAAGGTGAGCGCAAACATCAGCGTCGTGGTCCAGTTGCGTGGCGCTGATCCAGGTGAAGTGGTTGCCATAGACTCGTGTTTCATGTGCTCGCCGTGGCCCGTTCCCCGTAGAACCGGCTCGTCCGGCCGGCCGAACGACCAGTTGCCGGAAGTCCTTGTTTCAGTACAGTTATCAGCCGTCAACCTACCAAGCTACCGGGCAGCGTGCCGGTCGCGGAACGCCCGCCCACACGCCTGCCTGCGCAAGTGGCTTGCATAAGGTACTAGCGTTGCACCGGGATGTGCAATCGATACCTTAACTGTCGCGGCGAGCGGGGGGGCTGGAAGGGGCTGCGCAGCGTGTTTCTCCGGCGCGGGACTCTCGCTCCGGTGCGGTCCGGGCGTACCCGTCAGCTTACCCCAGCCGGCTGTGCCGGCTGCTGCGGGTGCTGAGGCGCCCACGGGTGGCCCGGCACTCCAGGCGGCCGCCGACGCGCGCGAACCCGCCGCGCTGGCCCCCAGGCCAGCGCTGGAAGCTGACTGGCGTACCAAGGACAACACCGTGGGGGCCTTGATAGAGGCGTCGGCTGACAGCATGTGAGTACGCTCACGCACCGGCCGACGCGCGCGCGAAGCGGATGATCGCCTGGGTTTACCACTATGGAATGACTATGAAAACAAACTTCGCAATTACCTGCGCGCTGCTTGCCACGCTGCTCGGATCCGCTGTGGCGCTGGCCGATCAGGATGCGGCTTCGACCGACTCACATGCGGCGGCGTACGTAAAGGATTCGACCATTACGACCAAGGTCAAGACCAAGCTGGCTGCGCAGCACCTGAGCAGCCTGGATCGCATCCATGTCGACACTGATGCGAACGGTGTCGTGTGGCTATCCGGCAGCACCAAGACCCAGGAAGCGGCTCGGAAAGCCGTATCCATTGCGCGTCACACAGAAGGAGTCAAGGCGGTTCATAACGACATTACGGTCAACGATCAAGACTAAGCTTCGCCGGCGAATCACAAGCTGACCGTCGCGTGCGGGAATCTTGCGGCACCGACGACGTGAAATAGTGGAAGTTGACACGCATGACGCCCCGATGGGCGCTGCGCGGCGCTCGGCGCGCGACTGATTTATACGCGCTTGGCCGCTTCGATGATCCGGAAGCCGAACCGGTGGCGAGACCGCAAGTGTCCGTAATCGGCGACCCCGAGGGTGCTTTGCGGGAGATGCAAGTCTAGCCCGACACCCATCAGGTCAACCGCTGGCGCAGCTGCGGCGTTATTAGCCGGATGCATGTGCCAGGACGATGCGGGGATGGCATTGCCTGCGCCGAACGGAGCCCAGGAATGCGGACAATGGCCAGCCGGCTGCCCCGGCCTGCTACTCGACGAGACTCGGTCATGCGCCGTGTCCTGTCGTTCTCGGCCATCGGACTCGCCGTTGCGCTGACGGGCTGCGGCAAGAGCAGTAGTTCATCCACCCCCGCTCCGACGACCTATTCGATTGGCGGCACCATATCCGGTCTTACCTCCGGTACGGTCGTCCTGCAGGACAATGGCGGCGACAATCTGTCGCTGTCGAACAGTGGCTCATTCGCTTTTGCCACTGCTCTGCAACCAGACGCCTCGTATGACGTCACTGTCGCCACGCAACCGGCAGATGGGGTGTGCTCCGTCAGCAATGGCAGCGGTACGGCCGCAGCTTCGGTCAGCAATGTCACCGTGGTGTGCAGTTTGACCACGGTTCCCACTGATATATGGACCTGGGTTGGTGGCTCCGATTACGCGAACGCCCCCGGCGTCTTTGGCACTCAGGGGACGGCGGCGGCGAGCAATTCGCCTGGCGCGCGCCGGCAGCCCACCGCATGGACCGATGTTGCCGGTAATTTCTGGCTGTTCGGCGGCTATGGCCTGGCCGCCACCGCCGGTAATGTAGGCATGCTCGATGATCTGTGGAAGTACAGCCCTTCTGCGGGGCAGTGGATATGGGTAGGCGGCTCCGACACCGTAGGTGCAGCGGCCGCATACGGCTCGCTCGGCACGCCCGCCGCCAGCAATGATCCCGGTGCGCGCGAGGGAGCCGCACGATGGACGGATGCCGGCGGTAATCTGTGGTTGTTCGGTGGGGATAGCCTCGCCGCTCAGAGCTCGGAGGAGCTCGATGACCTGTGGGAATACGATATGTCGAGCGCGCAGTGGACTTGGATGGGCGGCTCGAGCACCGCCGGTAACGCTGGCAGCTACGGGATGCTGGGTGTCGCCTTGGCGACCAACCTGCCACCGGCGCGCACCGGTGCGATCAGCTGGGTTGACAGCTCCGGTGTCTTCTGGCTGTTTGGCGGGGCGCAGTTGAACGCCAACGGCAGCTTTGGCGCCGTATTCAACGACCTCTGGAGCTACAACCCGACCACGGCACTTTGGACCTGGATGGGCGGCTCCAACGCCCCCGATGCCGCAGGCGTGTACGGCACGCAGGGAGCTGCAGCCACCAGCAACGTGCCCGGTGCACGTATGGGCGGGACCGCCTGGGTGGATGCCAGCGGCAATGTCTGGCTGTTCGGCGGTGAGGGTTTGAACCAGAGCGGTATCTCGGAGGAATATGGCGACCTATGGGAGTACAGCCCTGGCAGCGGCGAGTGGACATGGGTCGGCGGCTCTGATGCGCCCGATGCCTCCGGCGTGTACGGCACGCAGGGTGCGGGGGCCGCCGGCTACGGCCCGGGCGCGCGTGTCGCGGCGGCGTCGTGGACAGACAGCTCCGGAAATTTCTGGCTATTCGGTGGCCACGGATATGATCAGCCCGGCGAGCTCGGCATTCTGAACGATCTGTGGCAATACAGCCCCGGTACCGGTGTGTGGACCTGGATCGACGGCTCCTCGATCATTGCGGCGAACGGGGCCTATGGGACGCAAGGCGCGCCGGCCAGTGGCAACGCTCCCGGTGCGCGTGAGCAGGCCGTTGGATGGCTCGACAGCAGCGGCAATCTCCGGCTGTTCGGCGGCTACGGCTTGGATGCCTTCGGCGAGCAGGACGAGCTGAACGACCTGTGGAGCTTCACGCCGACCCCCTGAATCGAGCTTGCTGACCGCAGCCACTTTGATGGAATGGCGCCCGAAGCGCATGTTCCACTACGATCTTGGAGTCGCCTTGTGGGCAAGAGCCGGCTGCCAGTCTGCCCATGCCGATCGAGAGCATCGCCATCCGGCTGTGCCCCAAGCTACCGCCGACGAGTGACGAGCGGATCGCCGAGCCTCGGGGCGCCCGGCGCGATCGTTCGCTCGCTCGGGGTGTCAGATGTCGGACTTGCGAAGCTCTACAAGCGGGCCAGCCGTAACTACTGAGAAATCGGGGAAAAGCAGATTCCCAAGGCGACGTCGGCAGTTGCCTGAAAAACGCCAAGCGTGGATGAAACGGCCAAAAAGCCCAATTTGGGAAATAAGGGAATAATAGGCTATTAGGGTATAATATGCGCTACGGTTACGAGATCGGGAGACGCCATGACGACCTCGGCAAAGACAGCCACCTTTCTGCCTCTGGCGAAGTTGCCTCGCACACCTGCCTCCGATCTCAAGAAGCTCGGGTGGCGAGGAATGATGAATGCGTTGCGGAGTAAGGGAAAGCTATTGGTCACGAATCACGATGAGCCCGAGGCCGTCATCATTCCGGTGGCGGAATATGAGGCCCTTATGCAAATCGTAGGGCAGTCGGAGGCTCAGGCCGAATCGGCGCTGGCGGGATTGCGGAAAAGCTTTGATGAGCGCCTTGCGGTACTTCAGGGTCGATCCGCAGCGGATCGCCTGCAGTCGACGATTCGTGGTCGTGCCAAGTTGGGCGGGAAGGTGAAGGCCGGCTCCGGTTACTGATGACGCGCCCGGTTCTCTACGTTCTTGCTGGCGTAAATGGAGCCGGTAAGAGCTCAATCGGCGGTCATCTTCTTCAGCGCGACGGACTGACCTGGTTCAACCCCGATACGTTCGCCCGCAAATTGCGGGCCGCAACAGGATGCGACCAGGAGACGGCAAACGCGCATGCCTGGCAAGAGGGCATGCGGCGCCTTGACGAGGCGATTGCCAAGGGCCTGAATTACGCCTTCGAAACCACACTGGGAGGCAAGACAGTCACTGCAAAGCTTTTGGAGGCCACAAAATCGCACGACGTGTTGATTTGGTTCTGCGGACTGTCTTCCCCCGACCTGCACATCACACGGGTCAAGGCTCGCGTTGCCGCGGGCGGCCATCCGATTGCAGAAGAAAAGATCCGCGAACGCTATCCAAACGCGCAGTTGAATCTCATGAAGCTCATGCCGTGCGTGGCCTACATCCAAGTTTACGACAATAGCGTGGAGGCGGCCGCCGACGGCACGGTGCCGGACCCTCTGCTCGTATTTGAGATGGAAAACGGCCAAGTCATCTCGCCCGCCCCCAATGATCTCAAGGCATTGCAGCGCGCACCGGAGTGGACCAAGCCCATTCTTGAGGCAGCG
>DATAWM010000003.1:0-75070 GCA_036267195.1 Steroidobacteraceae bacterium | reverse complement strand
CAGGCGCCGACGCAGCGCCACCGCCGGCGTTCCAGGCAGTGGCCTCCCTGTCTTCGCCGGCATCGCTGCGGCCGGACGCCGGCACCGGCTTCGGCACCATCGCCAGCTGGGGCCCGGACGACGGCGCCGAGCCCTGCCGCGGATATGTCCAACCGGACGCGCAATTGCCGGATGCACCGCTGTCGGACACGATGCCGCTGCCGGCCTCGGAGGACGGGCCGGGCGTGGTGCTGGTAGCCGCCGCGCTGCCCGCGCCGGGCACTTCCCGCGCTCCGCCGGTCAATCCGCTGCAGCGGCTCAAGCAGCCCGGCTCGTTCCGGATCAACGGCCCGATCACCTATAGCTCGGATCAGGTAACGGCCGAGCGCACCGGGCGCGTGCGCCTCTCGGGCAACGCCGACGTCCACATGGACGACCGGCGTATCCAGGCCGACCAGATGGTCTACGACCGCAACACCAACGACATCAGCGTCAGCGGCAGGGTTCGCTACGGCGACCCTACCCTCAACGTCCAGGGCGACACCGGCCACTACGGCAACGAGGGGGCGCAGTTCACGCACGCACAGTTCCAGTTCCTCGCCCGTCCCGGCCGCGGCACCGCCACCGATCTGTCAATGACGCCGAACCACGTCATCACGCTGCGCGGCGTCACCTATACCAGCTGCCCGCCGCCGCACGCCGATTGGGACATCCACGCGCGCGAGCTGCGGCTGGATACCAACATCAGCCGCGGTGTCGCCCGCGGTGCGCGGGTGGATTTCCAGGGCATCCCGGTGCTGTACCTGCCCTATCTGTCGTTCCCGCTCAGCTCCGCGCGCCAGAGCGGCGTGCTGTTCCCGAACGTTGGCAGCTCCAGCCGCGACGGCCTGATTCTCGGCGTGCCGTGGTACTGGAACATCGCGCCGAACCAGGATGCGACCTTCACGCCGACCTACTACTCGGACCGCGGCCTGGACCTGGGAGCCGAATACCGCTTCCTCAGCACCGATGACAGCGGCACCTTCGATGGCGACTTCATGCCGCACGACAGCCGTTACGGCGACGAGCGCAACTACGCGCGGCTGCTCGACCGGCTCGAGCTGGGCGACAACACGCGCCTGCAGACCGACCTGGAGAGCGTCAGCGACACCGAGTACTTCGAGGACTTCAGCCAGGGCACGCAGACCACCAGCACGCCGTTCCTGCCGCGCAGCCTCAAGCTCATGCATCGCGACGATATCTGGAACCTGCAGCTGCAGGCGCTCGGGTACGAGACGCTCGACGACAACACGCTGCCGCAGATCGCTCGTCCCTATCTGGAGCTACCGCGGCTGAGCGCTGCTTCCGACTGGTCGCCGCCGGGCTGGCCGCTGCTGCGGATGGGCTTCGACAGCGAGCTGGTGGATTTCACCCGCGCGGACTGCGGCGGCCCGGCAGGCCAGAGCGTGTGCACCTGTCCGCCCAGGGACGTCACGGACGGCTGCCTGAACGATCCGGGCGTGCTGCTCGACTTCCCTCGCGGTATCAACGTCAATGGCTGGCGGCTGGATGCACAGCCGCATATCGGATTGGATCTGTCCGCGCCCGGCTACTTCGTGCGGCCGAACGTGACCTGGGAACTGACGCAATATGCGCTGAGCGGCGTCGGCGACGACGACCCCGACCCGACGCGCAGCCTGCCGATCATGACCTTCGACAGCGGCCTGAAATTCGAGCGGCTGGCCGGCCTGGACGGCGTGCGCACGGTCACGCTCGAGCCACGCGTGATGTACGTCTACATCCCCTATCGTGACCAGAGTGAGCTGCCGCTGTTCGACTCCTCGACGCAGGACCCGAACCTGATCGAGCTGTTCCAGCCCAATCGTTACGTCGGCATTGACCGCATCGGCGATGCCAACGAGGTCACGGTCGGCCTGACGAGCGAGACGTTCTCGACCGCCAGCGGCTCACGCTACCTGAGCGCAACCATCGGCCAGAGCCTGTATCTGTCGCCGCCGCGGGTCACGATGCCCGGGGAGACGCTCGATGCGAATCACTCGGATCTGATCGCGGAGGTCGACCTGACGGCCTACCGTAACTGGAACGTGTTGCTCAATGCCGCCACCAGCGACGAGGTCTCGCGCATCGAGCAGACCGAGGCACAGCTGCAGTACCGCGCCAGCGGCCAGCAGGTGGCCAATATCGGCTACCAGTATCGCGACGGACAGTTCCAGCAGATCGACTCGTCAGTGGCCTGGCCGATCCTGCAGCACTGGGACCTGTATGCGCGGGCGGTGTACTCGCTGCTGGATCATGCCTCGATTGAGGATTTCGCCGGCTTCCAGTACCGTGGCGCGTGCTGGGGCCTGCGGGCGGTATGGCAGCGCTCGGTCACCACCCGCACCGGCGAGCGCGATACCGGTGTCTCGGTGCAGCTGGAACTGACAGGCTTGTCCAATGTCGGAAGCCAGGTGGACACTTTCCTGCAGCAGTCGATTCGGGGATACTCCGCCGTCACCGGCAGGGCTGCCGCCGGCCGCATGACCGCCACGCCCCCACCCACACCCTGAGCAGCACCCCTCCATTACGACCATCCGCGCTTGAGAGGCCCTTCGCAACACATGCGTCGCAGAACTGTTTCACCGGGCAGGAACTCGTCTTCACCTGGCCCGTCTTCACCTGGAAAGAGCCCGTCCGGATCGATCGTTGCGCTGATCGGCCCGCTCGCGGCCGCCTGCCTGCTGGTCGGCGCGGGGCTGCTGGTCGGCGCCGGCGCGGCCAGCGCCAAGGGCGCGCCGGCCGCGAAGCCCCCGCCGGGGCAGCTGCTCGATCGCATCGTGGCGATCGTCAACGACGGTGTGGTCCTGGAGAGCGATCTGGAAGCGATGACGCGACAGATCACCGGACAGCTGCGCTCCCAGAATGTGGCGCTGCCGCCGGAGAAGGTCCTGCGCTCGCAGGTGCTCGACCAGCTGGTGCTCAATGAGATCCAGGCGCAACGCGCCAACCGCAGCGGCATCAAGGTCTCCGACCAGCAGGTCAACGATGCATTGGCTAATATTGCCAAGCAGCAGGGGATCGCCTTCGAGGACCTGCCCGCCCGGATGGCGCAGGACGGCGTCGATTACGGCTATTACCGCGAGCAGCTGCGGGGCGAGATCGCGCGCGAGATGCTGCGGCAGCGCGACGTGGTCCAGCGCATCGTGATCACCCCGCGCGAGCTCGACCAGTACATCGCCAATCAGCAGAACACCATTTCGGGGCTGTATGACTACAATGCCTCCGACATCCTGATTCCGATCGCACAGGACGCCTCGCCCGAGCAGCTGGCCGCAGCCAGCAAGCAGGCCGCCGACGTCGATCGGCGCGCCCAGCACGGCGAGGACTTCGGCAAGCTCGCGGTCACCTACTCGCAGGCCGAGACCGCACTGCAGGGCGGCTCGCTGGGCTGGCGCAAGGGCAGCGAGCTGCCGACCTTCCTAGCCGACGTGATCGCGCATCTGCAACCCGGGCAGATCAGCGATGTCATCCGGGCATCCAGCGGCTTTCATATCGTCAAGCTCGTCGCCAGGCGCGCCGCCGGCGGACCGCAGATCGTGCAGCAGGTGCACCTGCGCCACATCCTGATCAAGCCGACCGAGCTGGAGGACGATGCCACGGTGCGCCAGAAGCTCGAGCAGATGCGCACCCAGATCCTCGCCGGCAAGGAGGACTTCGCGGTACTGGCCAAGACCAACTCGCAGGATCCGGGCTCGGCCATCAATGGCGGGGATCTGGGCTGGGCCGAGGTGGACACCTACGTGCCGGAATTCTCCGCGGTGGTGGACAAGCTGCAGGACGGCCAGATCAGCCAGCCGTTCCAGAGCCCGTTCGGCTGGCACATCGTGCAGATGCTCGGCCGACGTGACTTCGACAATTCCAAGGACGCGGTGCGCGAGCGCGCCTACGATGCGCTGCGCGACAGTCGCCTGCAGGAGGCCACGGAGCTGTGGCTGCAGCAGATCCGGGACGGGGCCTACGTCAAGCTCCAGCTCTGATACGGCACCGCCGCACCACCCAGCGCCGAGTCCGCCGCCTTCGCGCCCCCTGGCGTTGACTGCCGGCGAACCGGCCGGTATCGGCCCGGACCTGTGCCTGGCCGTGGCCTGTCAGCCGCGCCGCTGGCCGCTGGTGTGCCTCGGGGATCGCGCCCTGCTGGCCGAGCGCGCCCGGCAGCTGCGCCTGCAGATCGACTTCGACGACTATGATCCCGGCCGATCGGTCAGCCACGCCGCCGGCCGGCTGAGCGTCTGGCACGAGCCGCTCGGCGCGCCGTGCGTGGCGGGCCGGCTCGATCGACGCAATGCGCGCCAGGTGCTGCGGCTCATCGACCGGGCGGTCGATGGCTGCCTCGCGGGTGAATTCGCCGCCGTCATCACCGCGCCGGTGCAGAAGAGCTTGATCAACGAGGCCGGCGTCGCCTTCACCGGCCACACCGAGTACATCGCGGCGCGCACCCGCTCGGCGCTGCCGGTGATGATGTTGGTCGCTGCCGGCCTGCGCGTGGCACTGGCAACCACGCATCTGCCGCTGCGCGCGGTCAGCGCGGCGCTCGAGCCCGAGCGGCTCTCGCAGATCCTCGCGATCATCTCGGGCGACCTGCGCCGCTACTTCGGCCTGCCCGCCGCGCGCATCGCCGTGTGCGGCCTCAATCCGCATGCCGGCGAGGGCGGCCACCTGGGCGATGAGGAGATCACCGTGATCGCCCCGGCAATCCGCATTGCGCGCGCTGCGGGAATCGCGGCCGAGGGGCCGCTGCCGGCCGATACGCTGTTCGTGCCGCGCCACCTCGCCCGCTACGACGCGGTGCTGGCGATGTACCACGACCAGGGCCTGCCGGTGCTCAAGCACGCCGGCTTCGGCAGCGCCGTCAACGTGACGCTGGGCCTGCCGATCGTGCGCACCTCGGTGGATCACGGCACGGCGCTCGATCTGGCCGGCCGCGGCAATGCCGATGCCGGCAGCCTGCTCGCCGCGCTGGAGCTGGCCGCACAGATGGCCGCGCTGCCGCGACCGCAGCCGCAGCCCGGCGCCGCGGCGAGCGGCGCACCGGCCGCCCCGTGATCCGCGCCCGCAAGCGCTTCGGTCAGCACTTCCTGCACGACCCGGGCGTGATCGAGCGCATCCTCGCCGCGATCGATCTGCAGCCCGGTGACACCGCGGTGGAGATCGGTCCCGGCCACGGTGCACTCACCGCGGGGCTGCTGCGGGCGGCCGGCCGACTGGAAGTGATCGAGATCGATCGCGACCTAGCCGCCGCCCTGCAGGGGCGCTTTGCCGCCACCGGCGCGCTGACGGTGCATGCGGCCGACGCGCTGCAGTTCGACTGGCGAGCCCTCGCCGCCGCGCGCGGTGCGCGCCTGCGCGTGGTCGGCAACCTGCCGTACAACGTTTCCACGCCGCTGCTGTTCCGGCTGCTGCAGTCCGCGGACGTGATCGCCGACATGCATTTCATGCTGCAGAAGGAGGTCGTCGACCGCATCGTCGCCGCGCCCGGCAGCGCCGCCTACGGGCGCCTCACCGTGATGCTGGCCCCGCGGGTGGCGAGCACGCGGGTGCTCGAGGTCGGTGCGGGCGCCTTCAGGCCTGCCCCCAGGGTGTCCTCCAGCATGGTACGGCTGCGCGTCATCGAGCCACCCTGGCCGATCTCGCCCCTGTACGGACCGATCGTGGCGGCCGCGTTCTCGCAGCGGCGCAAGACCCTGCGCAACGCCCTGCGCGGCTATCTGTCCGCCGAGCAGATCGGTGCGCTCGGACTGGACCCCGGGGGGCGTGCCGAGCGGCTCTCGGCGCGCGAGTTCGCCCGGCTGGCCGAGGCGGCCGCGCTGCTGCAGCCTCCCCCGCTGGCGCAGGCAGGCGCCGCTGTGCTTCACTAACGCCATGGGCGCCTATCGCCGCATCCTGGCCGCCATCGATCTGAGCGAGGAGAGTCGTGCCGTCAGCGCACGGGCTTGTGAGCTCGCGCGCACCGCCGACGGGGTGGTCAAGCTGTTGCATGTGATCGAGTTCGTTCCGATCGAGCCGATGAGCGATTCGCTGGTGCCGGTGGTGCAGATCGATGACCAGATGCTCTCGCGGGCGCGCCGGCAGCTCGAGGAGCTCGCGGCGGAGCTGGGATTGCCGGCCGATGCCGGCAGTGTCGAGACCGGCAATGCCAAGAGCGAGATCCTGCGCTACGTGCGCGAGCAGCACATCGATCTGATCGTGATCGGCTGCCGCGAACGGCACGGACTGTCACTGCTGGTACATCGTACCGAGGACTCGGTGCTGCACGCGGCGCCCTGCGATGTGCTCGCGGTGCGGGTGGGTGAGCCGGCAGCGGCGCTCGCGCGGCATCGAACGACCTCGAGCCAGACTTAGGAGCGCTCGCCGCGATGACCATGCCAGAGGCCAAGTACAAAATCCGGGTCGATGTGGAGACCGCGTACTTGGAGCATCAATCCGAGCCGCGCGAGCACCGCTTTGTGTTCTCTTACACGATCACGATCCGCAACGAGGGCAACGTCCCGGCCAAGCTGCTCACGCGGCACTGGGTGATCACCGACGCCAACGGCCAGGTGGAAGAGCACCAAGGCGAGGGCGTGGTCGGCGAGCAGCCGCATTTGCACCCGGGCCAGGGCTTCCGCTACTCCAGCGCCGCGCAGCTGGAGACGCCGGTGGGCTCGATGCAGGGCAGCTACCAGATGATCGCCGACGATGGCTCGCGCTTCGACGCGCCGATCCCGGCCTTCCGCCTGGCCATTCCCGGCATGCTGCACTGAGCGCGCCGACGCCACGCCATGGCACGCTGGGCAATCGGCGACGTGCAGGGCTGCTGCGAGGAGCTCGAGGCGCTGCTGGCGCGGATCGGCTTCTCGGCCGATCGCGATCAGCTGTGGCTGGTCGGCGACCTGGTCAACCGCGGGCCGCGCTCGCTCGCGGTGCTGCGGCTGGTGCGCAGTCTCGGTGACGCCGCCATCTGCGTGCTCGGCAATCACGACCTGCACCTGCTGGCGGTGGCCTTGGCCGGCGCCAAGCTGCGCAAGAGCGACACGCTCGCCGATATCCTGGTCGCGCCGGACCGCGATGCGCTGCTGGAGTGGCTGTGCCGGCGGCCGCTGGCGCACTTCCAACCGGCTGGCAACCGTCGCGTCACCACCGGCACCGCCGCCACAGGCGCTCAGCGCGATGACGCAATGGCCGGCGATCTGCTGGTCCATGCCGGCGTCGTGCCGCAGTGGACCGTGGCACAGACGCTGTCGCTGGCGGGCGAAGTGGAGCAGGCGCTGCGCAGCGATGCCCGCGGGCTGCTGTCGCAGATGTACGGCGATGAGCCCGACCGCTGGCGGGACACGCTCTCCGGGCCGGGCAGGCTGCGTCTGGCGGTCAACGTGCTCACACGGCTGCGCTTCTGCACGGCCGCGGGGCGGGTCGACCTGAAGCACAAGGGCAAGCCCGATTCGGTCTCACCGCCGTTGCTGCCGTGGTTCCTGGCGCGCGAGCGCGCCAGCCGCGCGGCCCGCGTCGTCTTCGGCCACTGGTCGGCACTGGGCCTGTATCGCGCCGACGGCTTGCTCGGGCTCGACACCGGCTGCGTGTGGGGCGGGGCGCTCACGGCGGTCGATCTGGACCGCCCCGATGCGGTGCCGGTCAGCGTGGCAAGTCGTCAGCCGCGCTCCATCGAAGACTGATGCGCGCGGTATCGGCCAGGTAGACGCCCGGGTCGACCTTGAGCACCTCGGTCGCGCCGTGCGCCGGCACGATGAAGGTCACGCGCTGCGCGCCGGTCACCTGCAGGCGCGCGATGGTGCCGGGCTGCACGCGAAACTCCAGCCGCACCGGCCAGCCGCCATTGGCGGCGACCGGCGTCAGCGTCGCGCCGCCCGCCCCGCTCAGTTTCGTCAGATCCAGCAGCAGCGTGTTGCGATCCCAGTACTGCGCGATCGGCGCCCTGCGCGCGGCCGGCGCGGCGTCCGATGTCACGGCCAGCACGCTCACCGCCCGCGACGATGCGGCCGCAGCCGCGTGCGTCCAGGGCCAGTGCAGCGCCCAGGCCGGCACTGTCACGCCCAGCCCCACCAGTGTTACCAGCGCCGCCAGCCGCACCGCAGCGGGCCGTACCGCCGCGGGCCGGGGCCGTACCGCCGCGGGCCGCGCTGAGTCTCCACCGCGTCCGCCGCGCCTGCGTTCAGGTTCGTTCAGCATGATGGCCGGTCCCTCGTCAAGTCGCCACGCTGGAGCATTGCGCTTACCATACCTGATCTTCGCCACGCTTAAGATCCGGAAATCGTAGCGCCATGCGTGCCCTGCATCCATTGAACCTCGAGCAGTGGATCGCCGCTAACCGCGAGCTGCTGCGCCCCCCGGTCGGCAACAAGGTCATCTATGGGGACGATGACTTCATCGTGATGGCGGTGGGGGGCCCCAACCAGCGTAAGGATTTTCACGTCGACCCGGCCGACGAATTGTTCTACCAGCTCGAGGGCGAGATGCTGCTGCGGGTGATCCAGGAGGGCCGGCTGGTCGATGTGCCGATTCGCGCCGGCGAGATGCTGCTGCTGCCGCCGCAGGTACCACATTCCCCGCAGCGGTTCGCACACTCGGTCGGGCTGGTGGTCGAGCGCCGCCGCCGTGCCGGCGAGCTCGATGGGCTGCAGTGGTATTGCGAGCGCTGCCAGCACCTGCTCTACCAGGAGTTCTTCGCGCTCACCGACATCGAGCGCCAGTTTCCGCCGGTGTTCGAGCGCTTCTTCGGCAACCTGTCGCTGCGCACCTGCGAGCGCTGCCACGCCATCATGCAACCGCCGGCCGCGCCGGCCGCCGCTCATGCCGCGCAATGAGCGCGCCCAGTGGGCGCGGCTCGACATCGACGGTGTCGCGCTGCTGTCGGACCTGGCCGCCGGCATGTCGCTGGCGCGCGCGGTGCAGTTCGACCAGCGCGCACCGCTGCGCTGCTTCGGCGCCGCGGCGGCCCGTAGCGTGCCGCTGGTGGTCGACGGCTTCAGCGGCTCCGTCGCGCACGGAGCCGGCTGCAACTGCAGCGTGCTGACGCTCACCCCGCACGCGAACGGTACCCATACCGAGGGCGTCGGCCACCTGACCGCCGCGCCGGTGGACGCCTATCGGGTGATTCCGCAGCGCCTGCTGGTAGCGGTGCTGATGACGGTGGCACCGCAGCTCGCGGGCGAGAGCCTTGAGAGCACCCTGCCGCTGCCGGCCGCCGATGACCGGCTGGTGACACGCGCCGCGCTAACCCAGGCCTGGCCGGCACCCCTGTCGGAACGGCTGGCGCCACGCGCGGCGGTGATCCGCACGCTGCCCAACGACGCGGCGAAATTTGCCGACACGGCCGGCGGCGCTGGCCCTGACCCTGGCGCCGCCGCCGCCGCCAGCGTCCGCGCGCCGTTCCTGTCACAGCAGGCGGCCGCCGAGCTGGTGGCGCGCGGCATCGGACACCTGGTGCTCGACCTGCCGTCGGCCGACCGCGCCGAGGATGGCGGCGAGCTCACCGCACACCGCCTGTTCTTCGGACTGCCGCGCGGCAGCGCCTCGCTGGAGCAGGCAGGTCGGCGCGACAGCACCATCACCGAGCTCGCCTACATCGACGACGCCATCGCCGATGGCTGGTACCTGCTGTCGCTGCAGTGCCCGGCGATCGCGGGCGATGCGGTGCCCTCGCGACCGGTGCTCTACCCGTTGCGCGCGGCCTGAGCAGCCGATGACCCCGGCACCCACGGCCATGGCTCCCCAGCCGCGCAACTTCGAGCGGCAGCTCGAGTGGGCGCGCGCGCAGGACCTGGCCGATCCGCTCGCCGGCTTTCGCCAGCGCTTCGCGCTGCCGCGCGCACCCGATGGCACCGCGCTGACGTATCTGTGCGGTCACTCACTCGGGCTCGCGCCGCTGGCGGCGCGGGCGATGATCGACGCGGAGGTGCAGGATTGGGAGCGGCTCGGCGTGCTCGGGCACGAACATGCACGCACTGCCTGGATCGAGTATGCCGAGGGCCTGCACGAGCCACTCTCGCAGCTGGCCGGTGCGCTGCCGGGCGAAGTGGTCGCGATGAACTCGCTGACCGTCAACCTGCACCTGCTGCTGGCAAGCTTCTATCGCCCGGCGCGCGGCCGCGGCGCGATCCTGATCGAGTCGGGCGCGTTCTCCTCCGACCGGCATGCCGTTGCGAGCCAGATTGCCTGGCACGGGCTGGATCCTGCGCGCGAGCTGATCGAGCTCTCGCCGGCCCCGGGCGAGGACCTGATCGGCATCGAGGCGATCGAGGCCGCGATCGGGCGGCACGGCGAGCACCTGGCATTGGTACTATGGCCCGGCGTGCAGTACCGCACCGGCCAGCGCTTCGATCTGGCCCGCATCACCCGCGCCGCGCATGCGGCCGGCAGCCTCGCCGGCTTCGACCTCGCGCACGCGATCGGCAACGTGCCGCTGTCATTGCACGCCGATGCGGCCGACTTCGCGGTCTGGTGCAGCTACAAGTACCTGAACGCCGGCCCGGGCGCGATCGGCGGCGCGTTCGTGCACGAGCGGCACCTCGCCGCCGGCGCCGCACCGCGGCTGGCCGGCTGGTGGGGACATGCGCCGGCCACGCGCTTTGCGCTGGATCCCGCTTTCGCGCCGGCAGCAGGCGCCGCAGCCTTTGCCATCAGCAATCCGCCGATTTTCTCCTCGGCGCCGCTGCGCGCCTCGCTGCCGCTGTTCGGCGCGGCCGGCCTGCAGGGGCTGCGCGACAAATCGGTCGCCCTCACCGGCTACTTCGAGGCGCTGGTCGGCGAGCTTGCCGGCGCGCACGTGGCCGTGGTCACGCCGGCGGATGCCATGCAGCGCGGCTGCCAGCTGTCGCTGCGTGTGCGCGGCGGCGGCGAGCGCGGCCGGCGCGCCTTCCAGGCCCTGGCCGCGCAGGGCGTGACCTGTGACTGGCGCGAGCCGGACATCCTGCGCTTCGCCCCGGTGCCGCTGTATAACCGCTACGAGGATGTGCTGCGCGCCGCCTGGCAGCTCGGTGCCATCCTCGAGACCGCGTGACCAGCGCCCCCGCTCCCGCCTGCACCATCGTCGGTGCCGGTCCGGTCGGCACATTGATGGCGCTGCTGCTCGCGCGCCGCGGCCGCAGTGTGCGGCTGATCGAGCGCCGGCCCGATCCGCGCCACCGCCCGCCCGAGCGCGGCCGCTCGATCAACCTGGCGCTGGCGGCGCGCGGCATCGTGGCGCTCGAGCAGGCCGGCCTCATGGCACGGATGCGGCCGCACCTGGTACCGATGCCGGGCCGCATGTTGCACGAGGCGGACGGCCGCCTGCGGTTCCTGCGCTACAGCCACAACGAAGGCGAGCTGATCCACGCGGTGAGCCGCGAGCGGCTCAATCGCGAGCTGATCGAGGCAGCTGGCGCACAACCAGGCATCGAGCTGCAGTTCGACGCCCGCTGCATCGACGTCGATCCGGCCGCCGGCATCCTGCGGATCCAGGACGAGCGCGGCGGCAGCGTGCGCACGGCCAGCTTCGAGCTGCTGCTGGGCGCCGATGGCGCCGGCTCGGCGGTGCGCAGCGCCCTGCAGCGCCACGGCCTGGGCGAGGTGCGCAAAGAGCCGCTGGCGCACGACTACAAGGAGCTGACGATCGGTGCACGCGCGTCTAGCGCACCCGATGCGCCCAATGCGCCCGGCGCACGCGACGCGCCCGCCGCTGCCGCCGCGCCGGGCTACCTGTTCGAGCCGCATGCGCTGCACATCTGGCCGCGCGGCGGCCACATGCTCATCGCGCTGCCCAACGCCGACGGCAGTTTCACCGCGACGCTGTTCCTGCCCCGCCATGGCGATCCGGGGTTCGATCGGCTGCGCGACGGCAGCGCGGTGCGCGCATTCTTCGCGCAGCAGTTCGCCGACGCGGCCGCCGTGATGACCGACCTGGAGCAGCAATTCGCGGCGCATCCGCAGGGACGGCTCGGGACCATACACTGCCAGCGCTGGCAGCTCGACGGGCGCGCGCTGTTGCTCGGCGACGCCGCCCATGCGATCGTGCCGTTTCATGGTCAAGGACTGAACTGCGGCTTCGAGGACTGCCGCGTGCTCGATCAGCTGCTGGACGGCACCGCCGACCCGTCGGCGGCCCTGGCCCGGTTCGAGCACGAGCGCCGGCCCGATACCGAGGCGATCGCCGCGATGGCGCTGGAGAATTACGTGGAGATGCGCGACGGGGTACGCTCGCCGCAGTTCGCACAGCGCCAGGCACTCTCGGCGCAACTGGAGAGCCGCTTTCCGGCCCGCTTCATCCCGCGCTACTCGATGGTGATGTTTCACCCCGAGATTCCCTACGCGCAGGCGCAGCGGCGCGGCGCGCAGCAGCAGCAGCTGCTGGACGCGCTGTCGGCGCGGTTCGGATTCGGTCCGCTGCAGGGCGAGGCGCTGGCGTATGCGCAGCAGCTGCTCGACCGGCATGGCCTGTAGCGCCCCTGGCGCGTGACGGCCATTACCGCTCGCCGGTCACCGTCAAGTGAATTCGCGTCAGCAGGTGAGCACGCAATGATCGCAACCGCGGGAAGCAGACAGACCTGGCTCGTACCATCACTGATGGTACGAGCCAGGTCTGTCTGCTTCCCACGGTCCCCGCAATCGCGCGCTCCCCCATTGGCGCGGATTGCATTCGGGATGATGGCACTGGCGGCGGCCGCCCCTGCCGCACCCGCCGTGCCCGTCTACGGCTACGACATCGTGCACGTATACCCGCACGACACCCACGCCTTCACCGAGGGCCTGTTCTACCTGGACGGCTTCCTGTACGAGAGCACCGGCCTGAATGGCCATTCCTCGATCCGCAAGGAGCGGCTTGAGTCCGGCAAGGTGCTGCAGCAGATCCAGGTGCCGTCGCAGTACTTCGGCGAGGGCATCGTCAACTGGAAGCGCCAACTGATCGCGCTGACCTGGAAGGCGCAGACCGGTTTCGCCTACGACCTCGCCACCTTCAAGCTGCAGCACCGCTTCAGCTACACCGGCGAGGGCTGGGGTCTGACCCACAACGAGCGCTGGATCATCATGAGCGACGGCACGCCGGAGCTGCGGTTCCTGGATCCCGACACGCTGCAGGAGGCGGGGCGCCTGCTGGTCACCTACCAGGGCCGGCCGCTGCGCAACCTGAACGAGCTGGAGTGGGTCAAGGGGCAGATCTACGCCAACCTCTGGCAGACCAACTGGATCGCGCGCATCGACCCTGACAGCGGCGCGGTCGTCGGGCTGATCGATATCAGCGGCCTACTGCACCGCGCGGACATCGTACGCGGACAGACCGATGTGCCGAACGGCATCGCGTACGATGCCGCCGGTGACCGACTCTTCGTCACCGGCAAGAACTGGCCGAAGCTGTTCGAGATCCGGCTGCATCGCCGGCACAGCGCGCCCTAGCCTGACGCGAAAATCGACTCGAGTACCCCGGGTCCATCGGCTTGGTCAGGCGGTGATCGAAGCCGGCCGCCCGCGCCTTGCGCTTGTCTTCTTACCTGGCCCCAGCCGGTCACCGCGATCAGCGACATGTGCCGGCCCCAGGCCTCTGCGCGGATGTGCATCGCGACTTCGTAGCCGCTGAGGCCCGGCATGCCGATGTCCAACAGCGCAACGTCAGGCTTCACGCGCGCGGCACATGTCGGTGAAATAAACCCCCTCCTGGATGCTCCGCAAAAATGATACAACGCGTCCCGGCCGTGCCCGCGGCCGTCGAATCGGAGCAGCGCCGACTTGCTATTGACCCTCGAGCACGCCAAGACCATCTTGAAGAACCTGATCCTGCCGCCGGCCGGTCCGTTGCTGCTCGCCGGCGTCGGGGCACTGCTGCTGGGCTGGTGGCCACGGCTCGCGCGCGCGCTGCTGGCGATCGGGCTCGCCTCGTTGTGGTTGCTGTCCACGCCGATCATCGCCGACCGGCTCGACGGCCTGGCCGAGCACTATTCCGCGCTCTCTCTCACAGAGCCCACCGGCGCGCAGGCCATCGTGATCCTCGGCGGCGGCGGGCAGCGCGCCTATGCACCCGAGTATGGCGGACCGGCAGCCGATCCCTACCTGCTCGAAAAGCTCGCCTACGGCGCGTACCTGGCCGGCCGGACCCATTTGCCCATCCTCGTGACCGGCTACCACGTGGAGGCCGCCGCGATGCGCGACACACTGGTGCGTAATTTCGGCATCGCGCCGCGATGGGTCGATAATCAGGCCTATGACACCTTCGAGAATGCACGCAACTCGGTCCGGCTGCTGCGCGCCGACGGCGTGGACCGGGTCATCCTGTTGACCGGCGCCACGCACATGTGGCGCGCGGCGCATGAATTCACCGCGGCGGGCATGCGCATCGTGCCGGCGCCGGTCGGCGTGCTCGCGCCCAGGGCGCTGGCGCCGTTTTCCTGGCTGCCCGACGTGCAGGCGCTGCAGCGCTCCTATCTGGCAACCTACGAGCTGATCGGCGAGCAGGTGCGCGCGTTCCTCGCAGCGACGCATCTGCGGCGCCAGAGGGCATCATGACCAGCGAGCCGGACGCCCCCCTTGCCGGATGATCCGGCGCCCGATGAGCTATCGGCGCAGCCCGCCATGCTGGCCGCGGACAACCCGTTCGCCCAGCCGAGCCCTCTGCCCTATCAGCTGCCGCCGTTCGACCGCATCAGCATAGCCGCTTACCGGCCGGCGCTGCTGGCCGGCATGGCAGCACAACAGCGCGAGGCGCAAGCCATCGCATCGGACCCGCGCGCACCGGGCTTCGACAATACCGTGGTTGCGCTGGAGCGCTCGGGTCGGCTGCTCGAGCGGGTATCGAGCGTGTTCTTCAACCTGGCACAGTCCGACGGCGACGCGGCGATGCTGCAGCTGGAGGCGCAGATGGCGCCGCGGCTGGCGGCACATCGGGACGCGATCCATCTGAACGAGGCGCTGTTCGCGCGCATCGATCAGCTGCACCGCCAGCGCGAGCGCCTCGGCCTGGATGAAGAGTCGCGCCAGCTGCTCGAGCGCTATCACACCCTGTTCGTACGGGCCGGCGCGCAGCTGCCGCCGGCGCAGCAGGCCCGCCTGCGTGTGCTGAACCGGGAACTGTCCGCGCTGCGCACGCAGTTCCGCCAGAACGTCCTGCAGGCCACGCGCGAACGCGCGCTGCGGGTGGATCGCCGCGAGCTGCTCGATGGGCTCAGCGCCCAGCAGCTCGGCGCCGCGGCCGAAGCGGCCAGGGCCCGCGGCCTGCCCGGCGGCTACCTGATCGGCCTGCAGAACACCACGATGCAGCCGCTGCTGGCGCAGATCCGCGATCGCTCGGTGCGCGAACAGCTCTATCGCGCCTCGATCGGGCGCGGGCGCGACGCTGCCGCCGACAACCGCCCGGTGATCGCGCAGCTGGTACGGCTGCGCGCCGAGCGCGCGCGGCTGCTCGGCTTCGGCAGCCATGCCGCGTACGTGCTGGCCGACGAGAACGCCCGCACGCCCGAGGCGGTGCAGCAGATGCTGCAGCGGATCGCCGGCGCGGCGCGCGACGGCGCCCGGCAGCACTGCGCGCAGCTGCAGCAGCAGATCGACGCCGAGGCCGCCGCCGGGGGCGCTCGCTTCGAGCTGCAGCCGTGGGACTGGCCGTACTACGCCGAGCGCTCGCGTCAGGCGCACTATGACTTCGACAGCGCCGAGGTGCGGCCCTACTTCGAGCTCGGCCGTGTGCTGCGCGACGGGGTGTTCGAGGCCGCGCGGCGCCTGTACGGGCTGCAGTTCCGGCAGCGTCACGACCTGCCGCTGTACCGCGACGACGTGCAGGTCTTCGAGGTCTTTGATGCCGACGGCGCCCCGCTGGCGCTGTTCCTGACCGACTATTACGCGCGTGATGACAAGCAGGGCGGCGCCTGGATGAGCAACTTCGTGAACCAGTCCGCTCTGCTCGCGCAGCCGCCGGTGGTGGTCAACGTGCTCAATATCCCCAAGCCACCCACCGGCGAGCCGACGCTGCTGACCTTCGAGGAGGTCACCACGCTGTTCCACGAGTTCGGCCATGCGCTGCATGGCATCTTCTCGCAGGCGCGCTACCCGCTGCTGTCCGGGACCAACGTACCGCGCGACTTCGTCGAGTACCCATCGCAGTTCTACGAGATGTGGGCGCGCGAGCCGGCGCTGCTGGCGCAGTTCGCCCGCCATTACCAAAGCGGCGCCGCGCTGCCCGAGCCGCTGTTGCAGCGGGTCATCGCTGCGCAGAAGTTCGACCAGGGATACCTGACGGTCGAGTACCTTCAGGCCGCCCTGATCGATCAGGCCTGGCACGGCATCGCGGCCGACGAGGCCCCCGACGCCGGGCAGGTCGAGGCGTTCGAGGCGGCGGCCATCGCGCGCAGCGGCCTCGGCGGCGCGCCGATTCCCCCGCGCTACCACTCGCTCTACTTCCTGCATGTCTTTGCCGACGACTACCCCGCGAGCTACTATGCCTATCTGTGGAGCGAGGTACTGGCGCGCGATACCGGACAGTGGTTCCAGGCCCATGGCGGCCTAAGCCGCGCCAACGGCGAGCGCCTGCGCAGCCACGTGCTGTGTCGTGGCGGGACCCGCGATACCCAGGTGCAGTTCCGCGACTTCTACGGCGGTGCGCCGGATATCGGCCCGCTGCTCGAGTATCGCGGCCTGCAGCGTTAAGAATGTGTAATGGGGGAACTTCGGCGCATTGCCGCGGTCACCTCGCTCACCCGAGGACAACGGCAGAATTCGGTGTGACGTCACGAAAATTGTATGATTGCGTTGGCAGGCACCCGTCGACAGGACGGCCGGTGATATGACAGGTATCGACGACGCCGTGTTTGTTCGCCTCCGCGGTCCCCCCTGACAGGAACTCGAACCGTCTCCCGTGATGAGCCGTGCCCGGCGGGCGAACGAGCCCGGCGTGGTGCGGATCGCGCAAAGCCCGCGGCGCGCGGCCGGGTCGCCTCGACCGGCACGCTCGCCACCGTCGCAGCAACAGGATCGGAAAGTCATGATCAAGATCGACAGTCTGACGCGCCGCTACGGCGATTTCACCGCGGTGGATGCCGTGAGCTTCCAGATCGAGCGCGGCCAGATCGTCGGCCTGCTCGGACACAACGGCGCCGGCAAGACCACCATCATGCGCATGCTCACCGGCTTCCTGGAGCCCACCAGTGGCTCGATCCTGATCGATGAGCTGGTGATGGGGCGGGACACCGGGGCCATCCAGCGCCGCATCGGCTACCTGCCGGAAAACTGTCCTGCGTGGCCCGAGATGACGGTGCTGGAGTTCCTGGAATACCAGGCGCTGCTGCACGATGTGCCGGCCGAGCAGCGCTCGCGGGCAATCGCGCAGGCGATCCGCCGCACCGCGCTGCAGGAGAAGGCCGCGCAGCCGATCCAGACGCTGTCGCGCGGCTACCGCCAGCGCGTCGGCGTGGCGCAGGCGATCCTGCATTCACCCGACATCGTCATCCTGGACGAGCCCACCAATGGACTGGATCCCACGCAGATCCTGCAGATGCGCAGCCTGATCCACGAGCTCGCGCTTAGCGCGACCGTGATCGTCTCGACCCACATCCTGCAGGAGGTGCAGGCGGTGTGCGAGCGGGTGCTGATCCTGCGCGCTGGCCGCAAGGTGGTGGATGCGCGCCTGGATGAGCTGCAGCGCGATGCGCGCTTGCTGGTGACGCTCGACCAGGACGAAGCGGCCGCGCGACCGGTGCTGCAGCGTGTCGGCGGCGTGAGCGCGGTCAACCTGCTCGGCAGCCAGGCCGGCCGTTACCGCTACGCCCTGCAGGCCGATGAGGCGGCAACGCCGGCCGTGAGCCGCGCGATCCACGAGGCCGGCTTCTCACTCTACGGGCTGCTGCGCGAGCAGCGCACCCTCGAGCAGGTGTTCGCCGAGGTCAATGCCGCCACGGTCAGCGCGGTGGAGGTGCCCCGTGCTGCGTAAGATCGGCAACATCGCCGGCAAAGAGCTCACCGGATTCTTCGCCTCCCCGGCGGCGGTGCTGTTCCTGGCCGCCTTCCTCGGCGTCACGCTGTTCATCTTCTTCTGGGCGGCGACGTTCTTCGAGCGCAACCTTGCCGACGTGCGTCCGCTGTTCCAGTGGATGCCGGTGCTGCTGATCTTCCTGGTGGCGGCGCTGACGATGCGCGCCTGGGCCGAGGAGCGCCGTGCCGGCACGCTGGAGCTGCTGCTGACCTCGCCGACCACGCCCACCGAGCACGTGCTCGGCAAGTTCCTTGGGGCGATGGTGCTGGTGCTGATCGCGCTGCTGCTGACCCTGCCGCTGCCGATCACGGTGTCATTGCTGGGGCCGCTCGACTGGGGCCCGGTGGTCGGCGGCTATGCCGCGGCCATCCTGCTGGCGGCCGCCTACGTGGCGATCGGACTGTGGGTCTCGTGCCGCACCGACAATCAGATCGTCAGCCTGATCGTGACGGTGCTGATCGCCGGCGCCTTCTACCTGGTCGGCTCCGACGTGCTGACCTCGTTGGTGGGCTATCGCGCCGGCGAGTGGCTGCACGACGTCGGCTTCGGCTCGCGCTTTGCCTCGATCACGCGCGGGGTGCTCGACCTGCGCGACCTGTACTACTACCTGTCGATCACCGCGGTGTTCCTGCTGCTCAACCGCCTGTCGCTGGAGCGGCTGCGCTGGGCCGGCAATCGCGCCCAGGCCGCGCACCGCGGCTGGTACTGGGCCGTGGGGCTGGCGGCGGCGAACCTGCTCGGCGCCAACCTGTGGCTGGGCCAGATCGGCTCCGCCCGCGTGGACCTGACCGGCGGTCACCTGTACACGCTATCGGACGCAACCCGCAGCTACCTCTCGCAGCTGCAAGAGCCGCTGCTGATCCGCGGCTACTTCAGCTCCGCAACCCATCCGCTGCTCGCGCCGCTGGTGCCGCAGCTGCGCGATCTGCTGCAGGAATACGCCGTGGCCGGCGGCGACAAGGTGCGGGTCGAATTCGTCGATCCGCACGAGGATCCCAAGGTCGAGGCCGAGGCGAGCAGCCGCTACGGCATCCGCCCGGTGCCGTTCGAGGTCACGGGCAAGTACCGCGCCTCGGTGGTCAACACCTACTTCGACATCCTGGTGTCCTATGGCGACCAGTACCAGGTGCTCACGTTCCGCGACCTGATCGACGTGAAGGCCAAGGACGAGACCCACATCAACGTGGAGCTGAAGAACCCCGAATACGCGCTGACCGGCGCCATCCGTAAGGTACTGCTCAGCTACCAGGGCGGCGGCAGCCCGTTCGCGACGTTGCAGCAGCCGTTGAGCTTCACCGGCTATGTCTCGGCGAATGCGAGCCTGCCCCAGCAGCTGCAGGCCGCGCGCGCCGCGCTCGACAGCGCGCTCACCCAGGTGCAGAAGCAAGCCGCCGGCAAGCTCAAGGTCGCGTTCCAGGACCCCGATGGCAATACCGCACTCGACACGCGCCTGACGCGAGCGTTCGGCTTCCGGCCGATGGTGCTGAGCCTGACGGACTCGCACCCGTTCTGGTTCTACATGACGCTCGGCAATGCCACCCAGACCGAGCAGGTGCCGCTGCCGGCAACGCTCGACCAGAAGGCGCTGCAGGGCGCGATCGAGGCGGCGGTGAAGCGCTTCTCGTCCGGCTTCCTCAAGACCGTCGCGGTGGTGACGCCGCCGGCCGATGCCCGCAACGAGGGCGTCAGCGAGGACACCTTCAGCACGCTGCGCAACTCGCTGAGCAATTCGGTGCGCTGGCTCGACACCGACCTTGCCGACGGCCACGTGCCGGCCGACGCGGACATGCTGATGCTGCTCGACCCGATGGGATTGGGGCAGAAACAGCTGTTCGCGGTGGATCAGTTCCTGATGCAGGGCGGCACCGTGATGGTCGCCACGGCGCCGACCGATGTGGCGTTCGGACAGAACATCGACACGCGCCAGATCAGGAGCGGCCTGACCGACTGGCTGGGCGGCTACGGCCTCTCGCTCGGTCACGGCCTGGTGGTCGACCGTCAGAGCGGCGCGCTGCCGATCCCGGTCCGGCGCGACGTCGGCGGCGTCACGCTCAATGAGCTGGAGCTCGCGACCTATCCCTACATCGTCGACGTGCGCGGCCGCGGGCTGTCCACCGCCACCCCGCTCACCAGCGGCCTCGGCCAGATCGACGTGCCCTGGGCCGCGCCGATCACGGTGAACACCGCGGTCAACAAGACCCGCAAGGTCACGATGCTGCTGCGCTCCTCGCCCAACAGCTGGATCTCCGACTCCACCAACCTGCTGCCCGACTACCAAAGCTATCCGGATTTCGGCTTTGCCGGCGAGCACTCGGGCGGCCCGCAGACCCTGGCCGTGATGCTCGAGGGCCAGTTCGACTCGGCCTTTGCCGGCAAGCCCTCCCCGCTCGCCGCAGCCGCGGCAACCGCCGCGGCCGCAGACACAGCGGCTGCGAAGACCGATCCGAAGGCGGCGAGCGCCAAGGATCCGCCCGGCAAGATCGCGACCGGCGATGCCGCGATCAACAGCGTGATCCAGCACTCGCCTGATTCCGCCCGACTGATCCTGGTGGGCTCGAGCGCGATGTTCAGCGACCAGGTGCTCAACCTGCTCAGCGAGGCGCAGGGCACGGCCTACACCAAGCCGGTCGAGTTCGCGCAGAACGTGATCGACTGGTCACTCGAGGACCAGGGACTGCTCGCCATCCGCGGGCGCGAGCACTTCGCGCGCACATTGACACCGCTGACCCGCGGCGCCGAGCAGTTCTGGGAGTACCTGAACTACGCGCTGGCCCTGGGCGGCCTTGCGTTGGTCTGGTGGCTCAATCGCCGCCGGCGCCGCCGGATCGGCGCGCGCCACCTGAAGCTGCTGCAGGAGGGCTAACCATGCAACGCTCCATGCCACGCACCATTCCACTGCTGGTGGTCATCCTGGCCGTGCAGCTGGGCCTCGCGGCCCTGCTGGCCGTACGCAGGAACCCGCTGGCGGCGACCACGCCACAGACACCGCTGATCGGCGCCAGCGTCGAGAACGCCGATCACATCCTCATCGAGGGCATGCCCGCCGCCGGCGCCGGTGCCGACTCGGCGCGCGTCGAACTCGCCAGGAAGAATGGCGAGTGGATCCTGCCGAAGTACTTCGGCGCACCGGCGGACAAGTTCAAGCTCAACTCGGTGCTCGACGAGCTCGCCGGGCTCAAGCGCGGCTTGCCGATTGCGACCAGCTCCGCGGCGCTCAAGCGCTTCAAGCTGCTCGACGGCGACTTCGAGCGCCGCCTGGTGCTCGACAGCGGCGGCAAGACGCTCAGCACGGTGTACTTCGGCAGCTCGGCCGGCGTGCGCCGCACCGACGCGCGCACCTCCGCGCAACACGCCGTCTACACCGTGGAGCTGGCAACCTACGAGCTGCCGACTCAGAACAGCGACTGGCTGGACGCCAACCTGCTCCAGCGCGATCCGACCAGCCTGACGGAGCTGGACGTCACGGGGGCCGCCTCGCAGCCGGCACTCAAGCTGGTGCGCCAGCCCACGGCCCCGGCGCCCGCCACCGCGGCCACACCCACCGCTGCAGCGGCAGCCGCCGCACCGGCGCCTTCGGGCCCGGGCGCCCCCGCCAACTGGACGGACAGCGCCCTGGCGGCCGGCCAGCAGATCGACAGCGCGCATGCGCGCACTCTGGCGCAAACCGTGGCCGAGCTTCACGTCGACGGGATCCTCGGACTGCAGGATCAGCCGCAATGGCAACAGCAGCATCCGGTGCTCACGCTGGGCATCCGGGACAGCAAGCATGCCGGCCAGTTGGCAACCTGGACGATCTCCAAACCCAGCAGCGGCGACTACTACGTGCTCAAGGCATCTTCGCAGCCGTACTACTTCCAGCTCAGCTCTTCCAACGGCAAGCAGCTGCTCGACGCCAGCGCCCCCGCGCAGCTGCTTGTCTCCACCGCGCAGCAGGCCAAGCAGCCGGCGGCCACGGCTGGACGCGGCAAGGCGGCCCACGCCGGCAAGACAGTCCATGCCGGCAGGCCCGCTGCCTAAGGAGCGCTGACTGGGAGCGCTGCGCGCCGGCGCACTGCGCGTCGGCGTCGCGGATGTGACCTACCGCCAGGATTGCTGACGAGTTCTCTACCAATCGTGCGTGTGCGCCGTTAGACTGCGGCAACGGGAGGCGCGAACACGCCCATGCACGATAACAATCGCCGGCGTGCGCCGGTGCTGGTCCGACCTGCGTTGACATGATCGACACCGGCAAGCTGCTGCGCGCATCGCTCGTAGCCCTGATGCTCATCGGCGCGGCCAGCGGCGCCTGGGCCAAGCCGCACACCAACCGTCACGACGCCTATCATCGCGATCCCTATCAGCGATCCGCCGCGGCGTATGCGATCGTCGTGGACGGCACCATACTCTGGGGCCGCAATCTCGACGCGCACCGCGCTCCGGCCTCGCTGACCAAGCTGCTGACCGCACTGGTGCTGCTGGACTCGAACTGGCAGCCGGATGCGATCCTCACCGTCAGCCGTGACGCCGCTCACACGACCCCGTCCCGGGTCGGCTTGCGCACGGGGGAGCAGGTCCGCGCCGAGGACGCGCTGACGGCGATGCTGATGCATTCGGCCAATGATGCCTGCCTGGTCCTGGTGGAGCACGCCGCCGGTACGCTGGCGGCCTTTGCGGCGCGCATGAACGCGCGCGCGGCACAGCTGGGCATGCACGACTCACACTTCGTGCACCCGTGCGGCTACGACGCCGCCGGACAGTACTCGACGGTGCACGACCTGCTGCAGCTGGCGCAGGTGGCGCACGCCGATCCGCGCATCGCCAGGATCGTGGCGCAGCGACGCGCCTCGATCACCACCGAATCGGGGCGGCGGCTCACCTTCAACAGCACCAACCATCTGCTCGGCCGCATGCCGGGCGTCGTCGGCCTGAAGACCGGCTACACGGCGCAGGCCGGGCGCTGCCTGATCGCGCTGGGAGAGCGCTCGGGCCACCATGTCTGGGTGGTGCTGCTCGGCGCGCGCCAGCGCTGGTGGGTGGCGCACCGCATGCTCACCTCCGGTTTCGCCGCCGCCGACCGCGGCGGCGAGCACGCTCGCATCGTCGCCGGCACCTAGCCGGCCCGGCGCTGCGCCGTCCGCGCACGCCATCCGGGTTCTTCTGTGACGCCCATCGGTGCCGCTGGCACCGCTCTTGCTGTTCCTATGGTCCGATGATCAGCCACGCCTCAGCCATGCCGTTGCCCGGACGAACCCGCAGGCCGACAGTCATTACGGCAATCAACGACTTATGGGGCGCGGGGGCCGCCGTGATAGGCCGCATGCGCGCCGATAGTCCGCCCAGGGCGGCAATCGGCTGCGTCGAGGCGGCGACGGCTTGCCGGCAGACGGCCCGCGCACGGCAGAACCTTGCCGGGCGCGCGCCATCAGCGCGGGCTGCGACCAACCGGCGGCCTGCGCCGCAGGCAGTGATTCGCGGCGATCATCCAACAGCAACGGCTTCAGTCAGGAGTGCAGACAGATGTCGATCGGCAGTATAGGCAGCGGCTCGTCATGGATCAGTCAGCTCGCGGCCCAGAACTCGCTCTCCAACCTTTTCGGCGCTTCATCGAACAGCGGCTCGGGTAGCGGCAGCGGTGCCACGGCACTGCAATCGAGCTCGAGCTCATCCGGCGGCAGCCTGCTGCAGGACATTATCGCGACACTGCAGCAGATGATCACCGGCTCGGGCTCCTCGACAGCCTCCAGCTCGCCGGGGACCAATACCACGGCCGCGACGGCCGCGACGGCCACAGCGGCCACGTCGGCGAGCACGAGCGCCGGCAAGCAGGCGCAGGACCTGCAGAGCTTCATGGCCGCACTGATGCAGGCGCTGCATCAGGCCGGCGCGACCAGCTCCCCCAGCGCCGGCAATGGTGCCGCCAGCACGGGCACCGCGACCGCCGCGGCGAGCGCGGCCGCCAGCTCCACCGCAGTCGCCAGCGCGTATCAGGGCCACGGGCACGGGCACGGCGGCGGCCACGGCCACATCTCCTCGCAGCTGCAGTCGCTGCTGCAGGAAGTGGACGGCGACAGCAGTGCCGGCAACGGCGCCTCCACCACCGCCGGCACGCAGGGCGTGTCGAACCTGGAAACCTCGTTCCAGGCGCTGATGCAGGACATGTCGGGCAGCTCGAGCGCATCGGGCCAGACCGGCAGCCAGGCGAGCACCCCGACGTTGCAGGGCTTCCTGCAATCGCTGTTGCAGAACCTGCAGACCCAGGGTGCCGCCGGTCAAAGCGCCGGATTGCTGATCAACGCCAGCGCCTGAGCGCAGCGGCCGCACGCATAGTCCAGGCCATAAGCACGATGATGTGATCGCGACCGAGTCGGCGCTATAATCCGCACCGCGGACATCGGAGAACGATCATGGCAAGGTCTCGCGCACGCGGCGCCGCATGGACTTGCGCCTGGTACCTGGTGTTCGCCGCCACGACTACGCCGGCGTTGGCGCATCATTCCTTCGCGATGTTCGATCACAGCCATCAGATCAAGCTGTATGGGACCGTGGCGCGTTTTCAGTGGACCAACCCGCACGTCTATATCTATCTGGACGTGGATCCCGGCCCCGGGAGTGCTACGGTGCCGGTGAAGCGCTACACGATCGAGTGCGCGAACCCCGGCATACTCGATCGGGTCGGCTGGAAGTGGAACATGATCAAGGTGGGCGACAAGATCACGACCATCATCGCTCCACTTCGCTCCGGGCAGCCGGGCGGCCTGCTCAAGCAGGTCATGTTGGCGGATGGCCACAAATTCGGCGATGGCGGAGCCGCGGGCAACGCAGCTATCGAGTAGACGGATGCGTGTAACAAGCATCGCCATCGCGCTATTCTCGTGCACCCTGTGCGTGCAGGCTGCAACTGCACCTGCGGCCGATCAGGCAGCCGGCGGCAACCACGGGCTCCGGCTCGATCACGGCATGCTCGAGGGCACCTGGACCCGCGCCCGCGACCCTGCAGGGTTCGCACGGGTGAACGCGGTGCTGGCCATGCTGCACATCCAGGACAACAGCTTCAATCAAACGCGCGCGTCACGGTTAATCATCGTCGACACGCCGCCGCCGCTCAAACCCCGATACCTGCAGAAGTGGGAAGAGTTCGTGAAGGCGTCCCACGAGGCCGACCTGCGCGGCCAGCCGCTCGCCACCGGCTATTCGCACTGCCTGCCCGACGGCATGCCGAGCATGATGATGGGCATGTTTCCGATGGAAGTGCTGCAGGCACCCGGAGACATCACTGTGGTCGAGGAAGCCTTCCGCCAGATACGTCACATTTATCTCGACCAGCAGCAGATTACCCCCATCACGGATGCCGAGCCGGATTTCTGGGGCCACTCCGTGGGACACTGGGATGGTGACACACTGATGGTCAACACCATCGGCATCAAGGACTATGTGCGCCTGGAGGACGTCCCTCACAGCGATCAGATGCAGATCAATGAGCAGATCAAGCTGCTGTCGCCCGATAAGTTCCAGGATGCGATCACCGTGATCGATCCGGTCTACCTCACCCAACCCTGGTCTTTCACCTGGACCTACCAGCGCGACCCCGGTTACAAGATACTGGAGTACGTCTGCGAGGATAACCGCGAGGATTCGGCCAGCGACCAGCAGCGCCTGAAGCTGTTCCAGGATCCGGCAGCGCAGCGATAGACCCGTTTCTCGGTGTGGACCTGATGTGGTGGCGCTCCCTGGCGCCCTGGCGGCCTGACGATGCTCGAGCTCTATCACGCGGGTCCCGGCTCCAACAGCTTCAAGGTTCTGCTGTGTCTGTACGAGAAGCGGCTGGAGTTTGTCGGGCACCTGCTCAATATCCGCTCGTTCGAGCAGCACGAGCCATGGTTTCTCGAGATCAACCCCGACGGCCAGGTGCCGGTACTGGTACATGACGGCGCCGTGATCACCGAATCGACGGTGATCAACGAATACCTCGACCAGGTCTTTGCGCAGGTGCCGCTGCGGCCGGCCGACCCGCTCGAGTGCGCACGCATGCGCCTGTTCACCAAATACGTCGACGAGTATTTCCGTCCCGCACTCAGCAACCGCGCCTGGCAGGAGGTGATCCACCTCTTCACCGACCAGCTGCCGCCCGAGGAGCTCGCGGCCAAGCTTGCGCGCATCCCGCGCGAGGAGAAGCGCAAAAAATGGCGGATGGCGGTCACTCAATCCTTCCCGCCCGAGCAGCTCGCAGCGTGGCGCCGCACGCTCGAGGAGGGCGTGCAGAAAATGGAGCGCGCGCTCTCGAGCGGCCCCTGGCTCGCCGGGCCGCATTTCTCGCTTGCGGACATTGCCATGTTCTCGATGGCAGCCGGCATGCCGCACAATTATGGCGACTTCATGAATGCGCGGCGCGCTCCGCGGACGATGGACTGGCATGACCGCATGAGTGCGCGCCCCAGCGTGCAGGCGGCCAGGCGCCTGCCCACCATCAATTATCGACGTCCCGGAGCATCGTAGGGTCGTCGGGCGCACCGCCGTGGCGAGGCAGGATGCCAGCGGCGTCGCTGCCGATGAGCCGCCCTCGCCCGTGCGCCCCACTCGCGCTATCATCGCCGCACACATCAGACATTTCGGGGGAGAAATACAGTGAATAAAGCGGTGAGAATTGCGATGACGGCGGGCGTGGCATTGATGCTGGCGGCCACGGCCCAGGCCGGCGTTACGCTCAATGCTGCGCGCGTGGGCGGTACGGACGTCGCCGCGCTGGCGAAGTTCTACGAATCGGCCTTCGGCCTGCAGGAAGTCAACCGGCTGTCGTTTCCCGGTAATCTGGAAATCATGCTGAATTTCGGCGACTCGGTGGACGCCGCCAAGTCCAATCAGGCCGCGCAGATCGTCATCATGCATCGCGCCGACGCGCTTAAGGACCCGGTTCCGCATCTGATCCTGAACGTGACCGATATGGCCGCGACCGTTGCAGCCATCAAGGCCGCCGGCGGCTCCATGGCCGGCCAGCCGCGCGCGATGGGGAACTCCGGCATAATGATCGGCATCGCGCTCGATCCGGCCGGCAACCGCATCGAGATGATCCAGCAGGCCAGGCACTGACCGACGACCGGCTTCAGCGGGCTAGTTGCTGCGCCCGCGGCAGCCGGGGGCGCACCCGGCTGCCGCTGCGGATTGGGCTGACCATGTCTCGCCCTACGCCCTCGCCCGCTCCAGCCTGAGGAAGCTCATCGCATACGCATGCCGCGCATCCGCCGCATGCTCGCTGCGCTGCACCTCGCGCCACTCGCCCCAGTAGCTCAGCGGGAAGTGAACATCGCCCTCCACGCGCGCGTGCACGTGCGTCAGGTAGATCCGCGTCGCCAGCGGCAGCGCCAGGGCGTAGACCTGAGCCCCGCCGATCACGCACAGCTCCGGCACCGCCGCGACCCGCTCGAGCGCCACCGCAAGACTCGGAACGTACTCGGCGCCTGAGGCGGAAGCGGCAGCGGCGGCAGCGTTGCCCGCGCCGCCGGCTGCCGCCTGGCGGCTCATCACCAGGTTGCGCCGCCCCGGCAGCGGCCGGCCGATCGCCTCGAACGTGCACCGCCCCATCAGCACCGGCTTGCCGAGCGTCACCGATTTGAAATACCGCAGGTCATCCGGCAGATGCCACGGCAACCCACCGCCGTGGCCGATCACGCCGTTGTCCGCGATCGCGGCCACCAGCGCGATGCACGGACCACCGGCGGCGGCCTGGTCAGGCACGACCGCTCCTCACAGCTCCACCTGCGTCGCCAGCACGATCACCCGCCGGTCGGGCATGCGGAAGAAATCCACCGCCTGGGTCGAGCGCCGCTGCATCCAGGCGAACATGCGCCGGCCCACCCCCGCATAGCCGCTGCGCGGTCTGGGCACCACCAGGTGCCATCCCATGAAGAACGAGCAGTCCTGCGCGAACAGCTTCAGGCCGCGGGCGCGGCATTGCTTCAGCGCCGCGCTGACGTCGGGCGTCTCCATGAAGCCGAAGCGCGCGGTGACCGAGTAGACCTCCGGCATCAGCAGCTCGATGCGCACGCGGTCGGCCGGATCGTGGCGCGGCGTGCGCGCAATTTCCATGGTCAGCAGCACGATGCGCTGGTGCGCGACGTGGTTGTGCTCGAGGTTGCGCAGCATCGCGCTCGGCACGAACTTCGGGTCGCTCGCCAGGAACACGGCGGTTCCCGGTACGCGCGGAATGCCCTCGATCAGCTTGGGCAGCTGTGCCAGCGGCACGGCGCTCAGGCGCAGTGCGGCGCGCAGCTGCCGCCGGCCGCTGCGCCAGACCATGAATACCCCGAACAGCAGCGCCGCGAGCGTCAGCGGCACCCAGGCGCCCTGCAGGAACTTGCTCAGGTTGCCGACCACGAACACCAGGTCGACCAGCATCAGCGGCCCGAACACCAGGCCCACGAAGCGCTTGCGCCAGTGCCACTGCGCCAGCGCCAGCTGCGCCCCGAGCAGCGTGGTGATGAACATGGTGCCGGACACCGCCGCCCCGTAGGCGGCGCCGAGCGCGGCCGAGGAGCGGAAGCCCACGACGAACAGCGCCACCGCCAGCATCACCAACCAGTTCACCACCGGCACGTAGATCTGACTCTGCTCCAGCGCCGAGGTCTGGGTGATGCGCAGGCGCGGCAGCAGATCGAGCTGGATGCATTGGCGCGTGACCGAGAACGCGCCGGTGATGGTCGCCTGCGAGGCGATGATCGAAGCGGCGGTGGCCAGCAGGATCATCAACGGCAGCACGCTGGCGGGCACCAGCTGATAGAGCGGCAGGTGCACCGCCCTCGGGTCGGCCAGGATCTTCGCTCCCTGGCCGAAGTAGTTCAGCACCAGCGCCGGCCACACCACCGCCGCCCAGGCGATGCGCACCGGCCGCCGGCCGAACTGGCCCATGTCCGCATACAGCGCCTCACCGCCGGTCACGGCCAGGAACACCCCGCCAAGGATGGCAAGGGCCATTCCGGGACGGTGTCCCAGCAGCAGCAGCGCGTAGCTCGGGCTCAGCGCGGCGAGCACCGCGGGATTGTGCAGCAGCGCGATCAGCCCGGTGACGCCCAGTACCAGGAACCACAGCAGCATGATCGGGCCGAACAGCCGGCCGATCTTCGCGGTGCCGCGATGCTGGATCGCGAACAGCGCGACGATGATGACCAGTGTGACCGGCACGATCGCGCTGATCATCTGCGGGTTCAGATTCTCCAGCCCCTCCACCGCGCTGAGCACGGTGATCGCCGGCGTGATCAGCGTATCGCAGTAGAACAGCGCCGCGCCGAGCGCGGCCAGCACCACCACCACTCGCAACCAGCGGCTGCCGGCCGCCAGCGTACGCTGCACCAGGGCGAACAGCGACAGGATGCCGCCCTCCCCCTCGTTGTCGGCGCGCATGATCAGCACCACATACTTGAGGGTGACCACGACCGCCAGGCTCCAGAAGATCCACGACAGCACCCCGAGCACCGCGAACCGGTTCATCGGCGCTCCGGCCGCCGTCAGCGCGCTCTCGACCGTGTACAGCGGGCTGGTGCCGATATCACCGTACACGACGCCCATGGCGCCGATCACGGTCGCAAACGAGGAGTGCTCGATCTTCAAGCGCGCGGCTTCGGCCGGCCGGCGCTGCGCGGCTGCCGCGGCCGGCGCTTGGGCGGCCAGAGCATCGAGCCGCGGCAGCTCGCCGCCCCGCAGCGGCAGGCGAATACCTCGTCGACATTCGGCGGATCGGAGCGGGCACGTCCGATCTGGTAGTCGTAGGTCAGCTCCTCGCCCGGACCGATGGTGCGGATCGCCTCGATGAAGATGCGCCGATCCTCGATCGCAGACTCGCAGTTGGGATCGCAGCCGTGGTTGATGAAGCGGGCATCGTTGCCGTGGCTGCCGCCATCGACCACCACGCCGCGGTCGACGATGAACAGGAACGTGTGGTTATCGTTGGCATCCTTTGGGGCGTAGCGTCGATCGGCTTCAGGGTGCGAGATCCGATCACCCAGGTACTCGATGATGCGGGTGCCCTTGCGGATGCGCCGCAGGGCGAATACGCCGCGCCCGTGCAGCCGCGAGCGGCGCACCTCGATCATGCCGGACCGCGCCGCGATCCGCCGCACCACACGGCGCGCCTTGGGGCGCGCCTTGGCTCGCGCCGGCGAGCGGCGCTGCGGCGCCGGGCGCTGCGCAGTTGCACGCCGCGGCCGGCGCGATTGCTTCGCGCTCATACCGCCACCTGCGCCCGGATCGCCGGGTGACACTGATATTCCATGATCTCGAAGTCCTCGTACTGGTAGTCGAACAGGCTCGGCGGGCGCCGCCGCAGCAGCAGTCGCGGCGGCGGCAGCGGCGTGCGCGTGAGCTGCAGATCGGCCTGCGGCAGGTGGTTGAGGTACAGGTGGCAGTCTCCGCCGCACCAGACGAACTCGCCCGGGGCCAGGTCGCACTGCTGCGCCACCATGCAGGTCAGCAGCGCATAGGAGGCGATGTTGAACGGCACGCCCAGGAACAGGTCGGCGCTGCGCTGGTAGAGCTGGCACGAGAGCGCGCCGCCGGCGACATTGAACTGGAACAGCACGTGGCAGGGCGCGAGGGCCATCTGCTCGAGCTCCCCGACGTTCCAGGCGCTCACCAGCAGCCGGCGCGAAGCCGGCTCGGTCCGGATCTTCTGTACCAGCGCGCCGATCTGGTCGATCTGGCGCCCATCGCGCCCCGCCCAGCTGCGCCACTGCTTGCCATAGACCGGCCCGAGCTCGCCGCGCTCGTCGGCCCATTCGTCCCAGATGGTCACGCCGTGCTCATGCAGGTAGGCGACGTTGGTATCGCCGCGCAGGAACCACAGCAGCTCGTAGATCACCGAGCGCATGTGGACCTTCTTGGTGGTGAGCAGCGGAAAGCCGGCGGACAGGTCGAAGCGCAGCTGCTGGCCGAACAGCGACAGGGTGCCGGTGCCGGTGCGGTCGTCCTTGCGGACGCCGCGCTCGCGTACCGCCCGCAGCAGATCCAAATAGGGTTTCATGGTTGAGACGCAGCCTTCATCCCGGGCGTGTCATGGGCGTTCGGTCGGCCGGTGCAGCGCCTGGCAGCGCGCGAGCTCAATGCGTGGACGGCGTGCTGCGGGTGGCGGCAGCCCCGGAGCGCCCCGCGCGCCTGGCCGGGCCACCGCCCCCGTCCGAGCCGTCGGCCGCGCCCGGCGAGGGCACGGCCGTGCCGAGCGTATAGTTACCCGAACGCACGCGGTAGTGATAGGCGGCCCACAGCAGTGCGATGCCGGCCAGCAGCATCGGCAGTGACAGGATCTGGCCCATCGTCAACCAGCCGAAGGCGATGTAGCCGATGCCGACGTCCGGTTCGCGCACGAACTCCACCCCGATGCGCGCCGCGGCGTAGCCCACCAGGAACAGGCCCGCGGGTGCATAGCGCGGCCGCGGCTTGCGAGTGAATACCCACACGACCGTGAACAGCACCAGTCCCTCGAAAAAGGCTTCGTACAGCTGCGACGGATGACGCGCGACCGGCGGGCCGCCGTTGGGGTTGGGCACCAGGAACGCCCACGGCACGTCAGTCGGCTTGCCCCACAGCTCGCCGTTGATGAAGTTGCCGAGGCGCCCGCAGAACAGACCAAGCCCCGGCAGCGGCGCGGTGAAATCGAACACGTCGCCGACGTGGCGGCCACGCCGCCACGCAAACACCGCGGTGGCCACCAGTACCCCGATGAGGCCGCCATGGAACGACATGCCCCCCTGCCAGATCTTGAGCGGGTATAGCCAGTCCCCGCGCCACAGCGGCAACCCGTAGAACAGCACGTAGCCGATGCGGCCGCCCAGGATGACACCCAGCATCGCGTAGAACAGGAAGTCATCGACGTCGATCGCCTTCCAGCTCGAGCCGGGCTGCGCCGCGCGGCGGCGCGCCAGCCACCAGGCCACCGCAAAGCCCACCAGGTACATGATGCCGTACCAGTGCACGCTCAGCGGGCCGAGCCTGACCGCAACCGGATTGATATGCGGATAAGGAATCATCCGGCCATTCTACCGGGTTGCACTCATTCGCGGGTCACGCGGCAGAAGAACGCCTTCAGGTAGCGAGTCTCCTGGATCGCCGGGTGCACCGGATGATCGGGCGACTGGCCGCCGCCGTAGAGCACCTGCACGAAGCGGCCGGCATGCCGCGCCGCGCCCTGGATCAGTCCCAGCAGCTCCTCGGGGGCCAGATGATAGGAGCACGAGCAGCTCACCAGCAGCGCATCGCGCTCGAGCAGCCGCATCGCCACCTGGTTGAGCTTGCGGTAGGCCGCCTGCCCGCGCGGGATGTCCTTCTTGCGCTTGATGAACGCTGGCGGGTCGAGCACGATCGCGTCGAAGCGCTCGCCGCGGCGCACGAGCTCATCGAGCACCTCGAACGCATCCCCGCACTCGGTGCCGACCGTCACGCCGTTGGCGGCGGCGTTGCGCGAGGCCACCGCCAGGGCGGCCTCGGAGGCATCCACGCACACCGCCTGCCCGGCTCCGCGCGACAGCGCGCTGATCGCCCACGCCCCGGCGTAGCTGCACACATCCAGCACGCGCATGCCCGGCGTCACCCAGCGCCGCCACTGCTCGCGGTTGCCGCTCTGATCGTAGAACCAGCCGGTTTTCTGCGCCGAGACCAGCGGCAGGCTGAAGTCGAGCGAGCCCTCCAGTACCCTCAGCTCCTCGGGAGCGCGCCCAATCGGCGTGAGCACCTGCCGTGGCAGCTGCTCGAGCTCGCGCGCCGCGCCGTCGTTCTTCCAGATCAACGCGTGCGGGGACAGCACCGCCGTCACCGCCGCCTCGATCTGGCCACGCAGCGCCTCCATGCCGGCCGTGGCGATCTGCCCGACGATGATCTCGCCGTAACGATCCAGCACCAGTCCGGGCAGAGCGTCCGACTCGCCGAATACCCAGCGGTAGTACGGCGCGGTGTACAGCCGCTCGCGCAGCGCCAGCGCCACGCGCAGCCGGTGCTCCAGCAGCGAGAGGTCCGGCGGATGCACCGGGCTGCGGCTGAGGATCCGGGCGCAAATCAGCGCGTGCGGATTGACGTAGGCATACCCCAGGAACTGCTCACGGTCCGACAGCACCCGGACCACGGCGCCTACCGGCAGCCCGAGCAGCGGCGTGGCCTCGTTATCGACCTCGTTGGAGAAGATCCACAGGTGTCCGGCGCGCAGGCGCCGGTCCTCGCCGCGCTTCAGCCGCAGCGGCGGCAGCTCCGGGACCGCGCCCGGCGCGGCGGGCAATTCGGCAAAGGCTGGCATCGGGGTCGGCGTCGATCCGCTATAGTGGCGGGCCATCTTACTGGAAAGTGGTGGGCCTATGGATGAGCGCGAGCCAACCGATGAGCGCCCAGCCGGCGCGGCGCCCCCCGCGCACCCAGCCCACCCCGCGCCTCCCGCCCACCCCGCCGCGGGCCCGGGGTCATTCACCAACCGCCTGGCGCACGAGAGCAGCCCCTACCTCAAGGCGCACGCGCACAATCCGGTCGACTGGTACCCGTGGGGGCCGGAGGCGCTCGAGCGCGCCCGGCGCGAGCGCAAGCCGATCCTGCTGTCGGTCGGCTATGCGGCCTGCCACTGGTGTCATGTGATGGCACATGAATCGTTCGAGGATCGCGCCACCGCCGCGGCGATGAACGAGCTGTACGTCAACATCAAGGTCGACCGCGAGGAGCGCCCCGACCTCGACCGGCTCTACCAGCTCTCGCAGCAGCTGCTCACCGGCCGCGGCGGCGGATGGCCGCTGACCATGTTCCTGCTGCACGAGGACCAGCGGCCGTTCTTCGGCGGCACCTACTTTCCGCGCGAGGCGCGTTTCGGGCTGCCGGCCTTCCGCGAGGTGCTGCGGCAGGTGGCGGCCTACTATCACAGCCATGCCGAGGAGCTGCGCGACAACGCCGCCCAGCTCGTCAAGGCGCTCGGCGATCTGCATGCCGCCCCTGCGGTACAGGGCCCCGCGGGCAGCGGCGGCGGCAGCACCGCTGCCGGTGCCGGCGCGCTGAGCACCGCACCGCTGCGGGCCTGCCGGGCGTACCTGGAGCACAACTTCGATCGCGATCACGGCGGCTTCGGCCCGGCACCGAAGTTTCCGCACGCGCCGGATCTGACGCGACTGCTGCGCGACTGGCACGCGAGCGCGCATGCCGACGTGCCGGACTTGCAGGCGCTGTACATGGCCGGCCTGACGCTCACCCGCATGGCCGAGGGCGGACTGTTCGATCAGCTCGGCGGCGGCTTCTTCCGCTACTCGGTCGATGCCGCCTGGCAGATCCCGCACTTCGAGAAGATGCTGTACGACAACGCGCTGCTGCTACGCCTGTACGCCGAGAGCGCCCTGGCGACCGGCGAGGCGCTGTTCCGCGAGACCGCCAAGCGCACGGCCGCCTTTCTGCTGCGCGAGCTCGCCAGCCCCGAGGGCGCGCTGTACTCGAGTCTCGATGCCGACTCGGAAGGGCACGAGGGGCGCTTCTACGTCTGGCAGCGCGAGGCGGTTCAGGCCGCGCTGCCGGCGCAGCAGGCAAGCGTGCTCGCCGAGCGCTTCGGTCTCGACGCCGCCCCGAACTTCGAGGGTCAGTGGCACCTGACCGTGCAAGCGAGCCCCGAGGCGATCGCCGAGCGGCAGCAGCTCTCACTCGAGGAGGTTCGCACCGCGCTCGAACGCGCGCAGCAGCAACTGTTCGAGCTGCGGGCAGCACGCGTGCGGCCGGCTCTGGATGACAAGGTCCTTGCCAGCTGGAATGCCCTGGCGATCGGCGCGCTGGCAGTCGCCGCGCGCTGCCTCGGTCTGCCCGAGTGCGCCGCGGCGGCCACGGCGGCGCTGCATTACCTGCGCCAGGTGCACTGGCGCGACGGGCGGCTGCTCGCGGTCAGTACCACGCACAGCGCCGGCGTGGCCGGCCGGGCACACCTGAGCGCCTACCTGGATGACTACGCCTTCCTGATCGATGCGATCCTGGAGCTCGCGCGCCTGCGCTTCGAGGCCGGGGAGCTGCAGTGGGCGGTGGAGCTGGCCGAGGTGCTGCTGCAGCACTTCGAGGATCACGAGCATGGCGGGTTCTACTTCACCGCCGATGATCACGAGGCGCTGATCAGCCGCCCCAAGTCCTTCAGCGACGAGGCCATCCCCGCGGGCAACGCGGTGGCGGCGCGCGCGCTGCTGCGGCTCGGGTGGCTGCTCGGCGAGCCGCGCTACCTCGCCGCCGCCGAGCGCACGCTGCACGCCGCCTGGCCCGAGCTCAGCCGCCACCCCGAGGGTCATGCCTCGATGTTGCTGGCACTGGAGGACTACCTCGATCCGCCGCCGATCGTGCTGCTGCGCGGCCCCGCGGCTCTGATCGAGGCGTGGCAGCAACAACTGGATGCGGTGTTCGCGCCGCGCCGCTACACACTGGCGGTGCCCACCGCCGCAGGCATCCCCGCGAACGCCAGCGCCGGTGCGGCTGCCGGCAATGCCCCGCTGCCGGCGGCGATCGCCGCCAAGCCTGCCGGCGACAATGCCGTGGCCTACCTGTGCCGCGGCACCGTCTGCAGCGCGGCGATCGACTCGTTGGCCGCGCTGATGAAAGAACTGGGCGGCCTGGCGCAGGGTTCTGGAAATTAACGGATGGGAGGATCGGCAAGAACCATGAAATCGACCAACATGAAATCGTCACTCAGGCTGTCGCTGCTGGCGCTGCCGGCACTGGCATTGGCGCTGCTGGCGGCGGCGCCCGCTCGTGCCCAGGCCCAGCAGCTGCCGGTCCCCTCGCAGGGACTGCCGGGTTTCCTGCCGGGCATGCAGGAGGTGCCGGATCCGGGCCTGACCTACAGGGTGGTGTTCGATATGTCTGCCGCCGGGCCGCTGGATAAAATCCATCCAACGCTGGCCGAGGCCGCGCGCTACCTCAATACGCTCGCGACCTACGGCGCGCCGCCGATCCGGCGCAAGCTCGCGATCGTGCTGCACGGCGCGGCCACGCAGTTCGTGCTCAAGAATGCCGCGTTCGCCGCCCGCAATCACGGTAAGCCCAACCCCGACGCCGCCCTGATCAGCGCAATGAAGAATGCGGGCGTGGACTTCCGCGTCTGCGGTCAGGCGGTGCTGGCCGAGCACATCGCCCCCAAGGATATCCTGCCGGCCGTCCAACTCGACCTGTGGGCCTTGAGCTCGCTCGTGAACCTGCAGCTGCGCGGCTACGTGCGCGTGGGCGGCGGTTAGCGCCGGCAGGAACTGGACCAATCAACGCTGATTTTTTACCGGAGTCACACCCATGGACGAGCCAATCTGGACCAAGCTGGACATGTACTTCAATGAGCACCTGGTGGGCGCCGACTCTGCGCTGCGCGCCGCGGTCCAATCGAGCCATGCGGCCGGGTTGCCGTCCATTCAGATCTCGCCGACCCAGGGAAAATTGCTGATGTTGCTGGCCCGCGCGCTCGGTGCGCGCCGCATCCTGGAAATCGGTACGCTGGGCGGCTACAGCACGATCTGGCTCGCCCGCGCACTGCCGCCCGACGGCTGCCTGATCAGCTGCGAGCTCAAGCCGGCCTTCGCCGAGGTCGCGCGCAGCAACCTGCAGCGCGCCGGGGCCGGCGCGGTCGCGCAGATCAGGGTCGGACGCGCCTCCGACACACTCGCGAAGCTGATCGCCGAGCACGCCGAGCCGTTCGATTTCGTGTTCATCGACGCCGACAAGTCCGGCTATCCCGACTATCTGACGGCGGCTCTGAAGCTGTCGCGGCCCGGGACCCTGATCGTGGCCGACAACGTGGTGCGCGACGGCCGCGTGGCCGACGAGAACACCACCGATCCGGACATGCGCGGCCTGCGCCGCTACATCGAGATGGTGGGCGCCGAGCCGCGTCTGTCGGCGACCGCGCTGCAGACCGTCGGAGAGAAAGGCTACGACGGCTTCGCGCTGGCGCTGGTTTCGGGCGCGGGCTGAGCGGCGATCCGGGAACCAAGGCGGCACCACGGTTACTCACTCACCGGGGCCGCGCGACAGCGGCCGTGGAGCGGCCATGAACAGGCAGGTTGATTGCGGTACGGCCGGTGAGGCGCGCGCCCTAGAGCGCCAGCGCCTGGCGCGCCCTGGCCAGGCGGCTATTCGAGCCGCCGATATCCTCAATACCGCGCTGGCTTGACCGCCTCCGGTATGCGCATATACTGCGCATACCGGAGGCAATCCATGAAAGCTGATTTCGATATGGCGGCCCGTAAACGCCCGGTCAATCTCACCCTAAATGAGGATTTGGTCAGTCAGGCCAAATCGATGACCGACAATCTCTCTGCTGTGGTGGAGTCGTTGCTCGCGCAGTTCGTCAGCCGGGAGCGCAGGGAGCGCTTGCAAAGGTCCCAGGCCGTGGAGGCGACAGTCGCCGCATGGAACGAATTCAATTCCAAGTCGGGGTCGATCGCTGACGAATACTCCTCGCTCTGATGGCCCAGTTCGATGTTTACCGGAATACCGGGAAACACAAAGACACCATTCCCTTCGTAGTGGTGGTGCAATCCGCTCAGTTCGATCGTTATCGACGCCGAGTTGTCGTACCACTTGTGCGGACAGCGGCGATTGGCAAGATCAGCTATGTCGGCTTTAATCCTACCTTCAAGATCCGTGGCATCTCGGTCGTGCTACATCCGCTCGAGATTGTTTCTGTGCCAGTGGATCAGCTCGGTGAGATAGTGGGCTCATTGGGCGAGGAGAGTCAGTTGATCGTCGCGGCGTTGGACGAACTTCTGACACGTGCCTGGAAGTAGTGACGACTCTGTAAAAGGACCTGGCTGCGCATGGTCCGGTCCCATGGTAACCGTGAGTAGAGCGAGCGCCAGAATCGCCCCCGGCGCGGCAGCTCGTAGCGATCCGGATCGAGCGACACCACCACTCGCGTGGCCCGCCCCAGGATATTGCGGCGCGGCACGAAACCGATGTAGCGCGAGTCGGCGCTGTCATCGCGATTATCGCCGAGCATGAAGTACGTTCCCTGGGGCACCGTGACCGGGCCGTCCAGCGGCTCCGGCCCGCGACCGGGCAACAGCAAAATGTCATGCGGCGGCCCCATCCCCGATTCGCGCAGGACGATCGGGTCCTCGGCCCGAGTCGCGGCCAGCAGGCCACGCACCGCGGCGGCGTCACCGGCGGCGTACTGGGCCGCTACGCCGTTCACGATCAACTGCTCGCCGACCATCGCCACCGTATCACCGGGGATGCCAATGACACGCTTGACCAGCAAGGTGCCATCCCGCGGTGAGTCGAATATCACGATGTCGCCGCGTGCCGGGTCCTCGCCGGCAGTCAGATGCGCCAGCGAGAACGGTATCCGCAATCCGTAGACGTGCTTGTCGATCAGCAGCCGGTCGCCTTCGAGGATCGTCGGATTCATCGACCCGGTCGGCACACGCACCCAGTCGGCCCAGGCTGAGCGGTAGCCGCCCATCAACATCAGGAACAGCAGCACGGCGCGGTAGTCGAGCCAGTACCGGGCCAATCGACTCGAGCTGCGCGAGTCCGGGCTGCTGCGCGAGTCCGGCCTGCCGCCGCGCCTGCGCCAGGCCGAACCGGCGTCGGCCGCCAGCGCCTGCAGCACCTGGCCCCAGTACCAGGCCCTCGATCGTCCCCGGCCGAGCTCCTCGATCAGGTCGCCGGCCAGAGACTCGCGCTGATAGGGACGCCCGAGGTGATCGAGTAGCCACCCGGCCAACCACGGGCGATGTACCGGACGATCTACGGAGCGATCTACTGAACGCACGGGTGCTCACTGCGCCGCCGCTTGCGCGTTCTGGAATACAGCCAGTAGAGCGATGGGTCCAGTGCGAAGATCATGGCCATGACCGGGTACTCGCGCGCCAGCGTGACGACCAGAAGCAGGCAGACGCCGACGCGTAACGCCAGCAGCCTGGACCTGCGTGTGCGCAACGCATGGCCGGCGGCGGCGGCGAGACTCCAGACCACCTGGCGCCAGTACCAGGCAGCGGTGCGTCCCGCGCGATATTGCTCGATCAGGTCGCCCGCCAAGGACTCGCGCCGGTAGCGGTTGCCCAGGTGCTCCAGCAGCCAGGTGGCCGCCCGGGGCGGATCCGCGGGGCTGTTGCCGCCGGTTCTCATGCCCCTCGTCCCTTGAGCTCCGCGACTCCCTGCCATAAGCGTGTCAGAGTCACCTGAGCCTCGCGCGCCGCGCGCAGCCCCTGTGCCGTCGGATGAAAGTACGCCTTGGCCCTGCCGCCGCGCGCTGCGGTGGGCTCGCCGAGCTCCGAGACCACCAGACCCTTCTCTTCCAGCCGCGCCAGCGTGGCGTAAACGCTGCCGAGCGCAACGGCACGTCCGCTGTGGTCCTCGATCTCGCGGGCAATCGGTATGCCCGAGGCGTTGCGGCCGGTGCGCATCACCGCCAGCAGCACCAGCAACTCCAGGTGCCCGAGATACTCCCGCTTACCCATTTATTCAATTTTAGAGAATCAATACCGGCACCGCAAGGGCCGACCCCGATCGTGTATGGTCGCGGCCCCATGAAGGACCGAAATTTTCGACCCCACGGTGGCGCTACCGCCGTCGGCCGCGGCGGTAGCGATACCGGTGAGCGCCAATGTGCCTGATTCTGGTGGCCTGGCGCGTGCACCCGGATTACCCGCTGGTGCTGGCCGCCAACCGCGATGAATTCCATACGCGAGCGGCGGCGCCGGCAGCATGGTGGGACGAGCCGCCGATGCTCGCCGGCCGCGACCTGGCTGCCGGGGGCGCCTGGCTCGGCGTCACGCGAGGCGGACAGTTCGCCGCGCTGACCAACTATCGTGAAGCCGCCGCGCCGCGGCCCGACGCCCCGAGCCGCGGCGCGCTGGTGCCGCAGACGCTGTCGGCCCCGGTGCCGGCGAGCGAGCGCCTGCAGCAGCTGCGGCGCAGCTCGAGCCGCTACAATGGCTTCAACCTGCTGTTCGGCGACGCTGACAGCCTTGCCGTGTATGAGAGCATCCCCAGGCAAGGCCGGCTGCTCGATCCCGGCGTCTACGGCCTGTCCAACCACCTGCTCGATACGCCCTGGCCCAAAGTGGTCGGGGCCAAGGCGGCGCTGGCCGCCGCGCTCACGCATCTGCCGGATCAGCAGGCACTGCTGCAGCTGCTGCGCGACGAGGTCCGGGCGCAGGACACGCAAGTACCGCGTACCGGACTGAGCGCCGAGTGGGAGCGGCTGCTCTCCAGCGCCTTCATCCGCGCACCCGGCTACGGCACCCGCTGCTCGACCATCCTGTTGATCGATCGCGACGGCCGCGCGCATTTCAGTGAATGGACCTGGAACGAGGCCGGGGCGCCCGCCGGCCAGGTCGACTACCGCTTCGAGACGGGCATCCGCAGCATGTAGCTCAACAGGCGGCTGTCCCGCCGGACCCGGACCGTCCGCCGGACATTCGCCTGCGCGTTCAGTACCGATCGATCTAATATCAGTATCTGTTTCGGTACTGAATTGGAAACTCGATGAACTCTCTCACTGCCGCCGAGCTCAAGCGTCGTGGCATGGCTGCCATAGAGGAGGCTCTGCGCCACGGACCGGTGCATTTGGTCAAACGCAACAAGCCTGCTGCAGTCGTAGTTTCAGCGCAGGACTACGCGCAGCTGACCGCGCGCAAGGGATCCCGGCGGGTGGGCATGACGGCCGTGCAGTGGCTGCTGAGCCGGCCGACGACCGGCAAGCGGAGCAGAAAGCAGCTCGATGAAGCACTCCAAGCCGAGCGAGACCATTGGGAGTGATTGCATTCTTCGACGCCAGCGCGCTGATTTATCTGATTGAAGAAGCCGGGCCGTTTGCGTCTCAACCCCGGGCGGAACTGGAGCGGCTTGCGCAGCAACATCGGACCGTTGGCGCGGCAGTGAGCCGCCTGTCATGGTTGAAGTGCCGGGTGCGGCCCGCCCGCGAGGAGGACCTGGAAACACTGGCAGCATTCGACGCTTTCTTCGCCCGACCCGATCTGGTCTGGGTGGAGCTGAGCCGGGAAGTGGTGGAATTGGCGACTGCAATCCGCGTCAAGCACGGTCTGCGCACACCGGCTGCGCTGCAGGCGGCCAGTTGTCTGCAGCTCGGATCGCAGCACATGTTCATCACGGGCGACAGCGCCTTCAGGAAGATCACCGGCCTGCGTGTGAAAGTTCTGCGCTGATCCAAAGATTTTGCGCTGATCCACGGTCCAACAGCAATCCGCCGACAAATCGGCGGCCGCCGCCAGGAATCAACCGCTCTTGCCCCGCTACTGCACCCCGAATCCCAGCTGCGGTCCCTGCGGCGGCGGCTTCGGCGCGGCCAGGTCCGCACGCGCAAACAGCTTCGCCACGCCCAGCAGCGACGCGAACGTGACCACGATCAGCGCGAACTGCGGCCAGCCGGTCAGGTGGTCGGCCTGCCCGATCAGGGCCAGGCCGGCGAAGCAGAACACGAAGTGCGCACAAAAGACATACAACGATGATTGGCCCATCAGCACCAGCGGGCGCGCGGCCAGCGGCTCCAGGGTGGTGCGGAATCGGATCAGCACCAGCGCCACCGCACTGAAATCGATCAACCGCACCACACCGAGGTGCCACTTGTCGAACAGCGGGGACAGGTACCCGAGCTGCAGGCCGTAGATCTGCCCATAACGCAGCGACAGCAGCGCCACGGCGACCAGCAGCGCCGGCACCCAGGCGCGTGCGGCCCAACGCGGCGCGAACAGATCGTTCCTGGCCCAGCGCACGCCGCACCACATCCCCAGTACCCACATCAGCTGCCAGGCCCACAGATCGAAGGCGCCCATCTCGCTCAGCGGGATGCGCACGTCGAAGTGCCGCGCCACGAAAGCGTACAGCGCCTGGCGCAGGCCGAACTGGGCCAGCAGCCACAGGGCGGCGCTCGCCCCGAGCAGGTACTTCCAGCCGATCCGCGCCCGGCAGGCCAGCAGCAGTATGAACGGCGAGAGAAACAGGAACGTGACGTACAGCGGGATGATGTCGAGTAGCGGCGGCCGGTAAATCAACAGCATGCTCGCAATGATGGCGTGCGCCTGTCCGGCCGAGAAATAGAAGTGCAACAGGTTGTACAACGCCGGCGTACGGCCGCTCATTGCCACGCGCGCGGCCACCACGAACAGGAATAGCAGCAACAGCAGGTGATAGCCGTACAGCCGTAGCGTGCGCAATGTCAGCTTGCGTTGCATCGCCCACGGGCCGTCGCGGTCCATCAACCGGAAGTAGATGCGGCCGGTGAACAGCGCCGACAGGAAGATGAAGCCCTCGGAGGCCGAGAAGAACCCGAACGGCTGGTTCACCCAGGGCGTCAGCACCGTCGGCAGGTGCGTCATGGTCATCCAGACTAGCATCAGCCCACGGGCGGCGTCGATTTCGAGGCGCCGTTGCATCGTTAGAAGGCCGGGGGTTTGTCAGCGGTAGTGGGCAAAGTATGACAGAACATCGGTTTGCGACGGGGGGCTTTCAGCGGCGGCTCCGACTTGCACAGCGGATAATGGAAGGAAACGCCGGCCGAGGCCCGACGTTGACGTGCGCACGCGCCGCCGTCAAGCCGTCGCATTACGCAGTCGTCCTCATCATCGGTAATATGGCCACGGACAGACCTTCAGTTCGAGGACCCGGCATCGGCCGGGAATCCTTTCAGGCAAGCAACTATCACGCCAGACTAAGAAACCGCTACGGCGAACTCGCAGCTTGACAGCACGCATCCACACACTGTACGGCAGCCGCGCCCTGGCCGACTGGGTGCGGCAGGGCGGACGCCCGCAGCGCCGGGCCGGCGCGCACGCGGCTCGGCTGTGGTGGCATGCGCACTGGTTCGAGCACAACTGGCGCACACAGGCCGTGCGGCTCGATACGCTGGCGCCGCCCGGGGACCCGGTGTTCATTGTCGGACTGTGGCGCTCGGGGACCACCGCCCTGCACGAGCTGCTCGCGGCGAGCGCGCCTTGGGCGACGCCGCAGACCTGGCAGTGCTTCAACCCCTCGACCTGCTTCCTGGCCGCGGCCCCGCCGGCGCAATCGGCCGGGCGACCGATGGACGCAGGCCGCATCGCCACTCACAGCCCGCAGGAAGATGAGTTCGCGCTGCTGCTGCTCGGCGAACCCTCGGTCTATCGCGGCTTCATCGATCCGCGGCGCCTGCGCGAATGCGGCGCGGAGCAATGGTCGCCGCCGGCATCAGGCTCGGCGCAGGCGATGGCTCTGCCGCGATGGCAGAGCTTCGTGCGCGGCATGGCCGCCGCCAGTGCCGGCAGCCGCGTGCTGCTCAAGTCACCCAATCACAGTTTTCGCCTGCCGCTGCTGCGCGCGGCGTTCCCCCGCGCCCGGTTCATCTGGATGAGCCGGCACACCGGCGAGGTACTGATCTCCAATCTGAAAATGTGGCGCGCCATGATGTCGATCTATGCGCTGTGGCCGTGTCCCGGCGGCGCGCTGGAGCAGTTCCTGCAAGACGTGCTGCGCGCCGGTACGGCGGCCGTGGAGCAATGTCTGCAAGAAATACCGCGCGAGCAGCTGCTGTGGCTCGACTTCGAGCAGCTGCGCACCGATCCCAGGAGCGCGCTGGCGCGCGTGCTGGAATTCGTCGGGCCCGTGCCGGGCATCGAGCCGGCGCAACGCAGCGAGCGCCTCGATCAGGCAACCGCCCGCGTGACGATCCATCCGGGCACGCGTTCAGCGCTGCCGGACGACGAGGGCGTGCGCCAGCTCGAGCGGGTCATGGCGGCCGCACGGGCGCGGTTCGGGTGAACGTGCGGTCAGGTGGCCGATCAGGTGCGCCGCCGCCGATTGCGCGCCCTGGCCCCGGCCTGTAAGGTAGGCCGCGAACGGTTGACAGGCGCACCGTAGGACGCTACCGCGCGTGTCAACCCAGGGATGGCACCCACGTTCGAAGGGAATACTCCGCGACGATGCTCCAGTTGCGCTGTTTGACGCCACCCGGGGACGCAATCGATTGGCGCCTCCGTGCAGCGGCGGCATTGACTTTGCAGTCAACGCAATGACATTGCACGCATGAGGAGTCAGACATGGCGCACGCACGAATACACACGAGCCACCGTTTTGCGGGCTCTCTGGTACTGGCATCGTTGGCGGCCTTCATCAGCGTGGTACCGCTGCAGTCCGCACAGGCCTACATCGATCCGAACTCGGCCGGGGCCCTGTATCAATTCCTGTTTCCACTGTTGATCGCCGCGGCGGGGGCGTTTGCCGCCCTGCGACGCCACATCGCCCGGCTCTGGAGCCGCCTCATCGGCACGGTCGTGACCGCCGTGCGCGGCGAGCGCCCCCGCAGCCCCGGCGAACGCGAACCCTAGCGCGATGGCGCCGGCCGGGGAGCGGCGCGACGCCGGTAACGGCGACCCCGCGTCCGCCTGGCGCACTGCGGCGCTGCCGGCCCTGGCGCTGCTGGGCGTGGTGCTGCCGCTGGTGTTCGTGCCCCAGCTCGAGGACTTCCTGTACTACTTCCGGCCCAGCGACCTGCTGCCTGCCTACGGCACGGCGTGGTTGTTGCTGGCTGTGCTGGCGGTCCCGGCCTGGCTGATTCTGGCGCTGGTGCTGAAGGGACTGGGCGCTGTCCGCGGGCCGCGCGGGGCGCATGCGCTGCCTGCACTGCACGCGCTGCTCGGCGCCGCGGTGGTGGCCGCTGCCGCCATCGCAGCCGCCGGTGCGGCGCTCTACTGCCTGCTGGTCTGGTTGCAGACCTTCGGACTGCTCTCCGGCGTATCGTTTCGCACCCAGCTGGTGTGGGCCGCCGTGGCCATCGGGGTACTGATCGCCGCCACACCCCGCGGCCGCGCGCTGGTGCGCCGCTGCGCCGTGCCGGTCGCCTGGTGCGTGGCATTCGGTGCGCTGGCGGCCATCAGCGTGCCATTCTTCGGATGGCGATCCGGCGCCGGCGCGCCGGCACCGGCACCGACGCTGGCTGGCGTGCAAGCCGATCCGCGCCCCGGCACGTCCGGCCAGCCCTTGCCGGTGGCAGGGGGGCCCCTGCCGGCAGCCCAGCGGCGGCCGCACATCGTGCTGCTGACCATCGACGCGCTGTCCGCCGAGCACATGTCGCTGTATGGCGCGGCACGCCCGACCACGCCGATGCTGTCGGCCTTCGCCGCCGGCGCCACCACCTTCCAGCGGACCTATGCGAACGGCAACTTCACCACGCCGGGGATCGCCTCGATCCTCACGGGCACGCGACCGTGGACCCATCGCGCGCTGCAGCTGCCGAGCTGGCCCGAGGACGCCACGCGCCGCGAGTCCTTGCCGGCTGTCCTGCAGCGCGGCGGCTATCAGACCGGCTACGTGTCCACCAACGCCGCGGCCGGCGCGGCCAAGAACGGGCTCGGCAGCTACTTCGGCTTCGCCAGCCGCGACCGGATCCAGGATCTGAACCTGTGCACCGACAGTCTCTCGGCGCTGCTCAAGTACGCCTGCCCCGTCGCCGCGATGCCGCTGTTCGCCGAGTTGCTCACCCTCGCCGCCGCCGTTCACGGCCAGCCCGGCAGCGGCCACTATGATCCGCGCCTGGCGACCGGTCCCGCGCTGGCCTGGCTGCAGTCCGTCGACAAGAGTCGCCCGGTGTTCCTGTGGGTACACCTCTATCCGCCGCACTCCCCCTATGCCGCCCCCACGCCATGGCTAGGTCGATTCGATGCCTCCGGCGCGGCCCGCAGCCTCGCCGATACCGAGCCGCATTGGGCGTACGCGATGGGCGAGGTCTCCCCGGCGCTGGCGCAGACCCTGACCGATCGCTACGACGAGTCGGTCCGCTATGTCGATCACTATGCCGGGGCGTTTCTGCAGCGCGCGCTGCAGCTGCTGGGGCCCGACACCGTCGTGGTGGTCACAGCCGATCACGGTGAGAGCTTCCGCCACGGCTACGGCGCGCACACCGGCCCCGGCTTGTATGACGAGATCATCCACGTTCCGCTGATCGTCAAGCTGCCGGAGCAGACGCAGGGCGGGCGCTGTGACGCACTGTCCGAGCAGGCGGATATCGCCCCGACGCTGGCGCAGCTGGCCGGCATTGCGCCGCCGCCGCTATGGGAAGGGCACTCGCTGCTGGGCGCCTGTGCCGCATCGGCGTCCGACCCGCTCCCGGCGGGCAGCGCGCCGGGATACGACACGCCCGTCTTCAGCATGAACTTCGAGCAGAACCGGCGCCACGCGGCGCTGACGACCGGCTCCGTCGCCGTCATCGAAGGGCGCTGGAAGCTGGTGCACTACCTCGGCCGGCCGCACTACCCGCAGATGCCGCCGCTGCACGATACCCTCTACGACCTCGCGGCCGATCCGCGCGAGACCGTAAACCAGGCCGCCGCGCAGCCCGCCGAGGTGACACGCCTGCGCCGCCTGATCGATGCCCAGCTCGCGCGCCATGGGGGCGCGCAGTAGCAGAGAGGCACGGCACGCCCGACAAGGTGCGATCCTGTGAAAAAGGCGATTCTCATCATGTTCGCGCTGTTGGCGGTGGCGCTCGGCGTAGTCATTGCACGCAACCGGCCGACCGCGGACCAGGACGCCATCGTCTACCGCCAGGCATTGATGACCGTGATCGGCGGCACGATGGACCCGCTGTTGTTGATGCAACGCGGCCGGATGCGGTATGACGCTGCTCTCGTCGGCAAACACGCCGGCGAGCTCGCCGTACTCGGCGGCATGATTCCCGAGGCCTTCGCGCGCGACACCCGCGCGGCGCGCCAGGCGGACAGCGCCGCTCTGCCGTCCATCTGGACCAAGCCCCAGGATTTCCTGCAGAGCGCCCAGCGGCTGCAGGCCGATGCCGACGCCCTGCAGAGCGCGGTCAAAAGTGACGATCAGGCGCGGATCGACGGCGCGATCGGCACGCTGGATGGCGGGTGTACGCAGTGCCATCGTGCCTTTCGCGGCACTGATCGATGACGCGATCCGCCTGCGCTCAGCCCAATCGCATCGTGGTGTCGAGGTCGCGCTGCGCCCCGGAACGCTCACAACGATGATTTCAGACGTGAAACGCTCCTTCTGGGGAGGCAAACGGCACGCGGTAGGCGGCAAAATCGCGGAAGTCGGTGGTGAGCACAAAGGCTCGCTCATAGTTGCGGACGAGCACCACGGCGCAGGCGTCGGCGAAATCCATGCGTGGCGCCCACCGCTCCACTTCATTGAAAACTGGCTGGCTCAGTGCGGTAGCAACCGTTCCAGCGAAGCGTGCTGGCGCTCGTAAGAGCGTGGCCTGATGCGCCAGGGCGACCGGGTGCACCACTCGCTGCCGCTGCGGCCTTCTGCCGCTTCTGCCAGCGCTCATGCAGCTCCGCCCACGAACCGCTCCGCACCGCTGTAGATCCGCGTGCGCACACTCACCAGTCGGCGAAGCCAAGAGCTTCCCGAACAGGTGATAGATCACGGGCCGCGCGAGCCGATCACGCTCGGACGGCAGGTCCACCACCCGGTTCGGCGCGTACGAGAGCACCTCGGTGGAGGCAGAGCCCCCGAAGCGCTCGCGATTGATCGCGCTCTCCAGCAGCGAGTCGAAGGTCGTGGTGACGAACAGGTCGAAGTCCGTGATGGCCGCGAGCTGCCGCAGCCCCGCCCGCGGCCGGCGAGAAACAAACACACCACATCGTTGAGTGTGTAGGGCTTCGGCAGATCGGTGACATCGACGTTCGGTCGCACCGCGAGCTTCTCGGCCGCCCAGTCCAGCAGCAGCCGCGGCCCGCGCTCGGTGTCCACGCGCCCGCGCTGGGGCACTTCGATGCCGCGCAGCTGCACGGTATCGAAGCACAGCTGGCTGCCCGCATCGGACCGGTCGCCCACCTGCTGGTGCAACGTGCGCCCTCCCGGGCCGCCAACCTCGATGATCTCACGCACGCGCTGGCCGCCGAGATCGACACCGAGGCCGCCCGGACGCGATTCATACAGGCCTGCGCACGGCTGCGGCGGTCACAGCCGTGAGCGCGGCCGACCCGCAGCCCGCCCTCGCGGCGGGTTCTGATGGACGCCTGCCGATCGTCATCTGGGTCACCGGTCATCGCGACCTGCGCGCGGCGGACCTGCCCGGCTATCGGACGCGCGTCAGCGTTCGTCGCCCAGCAGAGCCACATCCTGCTCGCCATCTGGGACGGCGTGCCGAGCGAGGCCAGCGCAGGCACGGCCGCGGTCGTGCACCTGAAGCTCGGCAACTCTCCCGGCGCGCACGCGCACGCCGCCAGCAACCTCGATCCCGATGACAGCGGGCCGGTCTTTCACATTCATGCCGTGCGCTCCGGCAGCCCCGCGGCCGCTTCCGAGCGGGCCGAATGGCTGCTTCCGCCGGACGGTGACGCGCAGCTGTTCCATACCGTTTGCAGCCGCATCGACCGCTTCAACAACGAGGCCGCGCGCGGGCGCATCCAGTCCGAGCTGTCGCAGGCGGCGGCTTCGCTGCTGCCCGGCGTGGCCGCGGCATCCGGCGGCGATCGGGCGCTGGCCAGCGCGTTCGCCTATGCGGACCGGCTCGCCGCCCACTATCAGCGCATCACCCACCGGGTGCTGCGCCTGACGCTGCTGCTCGCGGCGGGGCTCGCGTTGATTTTCGAGCTATATGCCGAAGTGCTGCCGCTGCGCGCCGTGCCGATCGGTTACCTGCTGTGCTTCGCACTGCTGACACTGATCATGGTGTGGCATCGCCGGCTGGACGCGCAGGGACGGTACCTCGACTACCGGGCTCTCGCCGAGGGCCTGCGGGTACAGTTCTACTGGCGCGTAGCCGGTCTGACCGACAACGCCTCGTCCTCGTACCTGCGCAAGCAGCTCGACGAGCTGCGCTGGATCCGCGAGGCGCTCAGGGCGACCGGCGCCGTGCCGCCGCCGTCGACGGCCCGCCCCGAGCTGGCACTGAAGCACTGGATCCAGGATCAGTCCGCCTACTACGCGGCGCACGCGCGCCAGCAGGAGCAGCGCACCCGCCGGCTGGAGCGCTGGTCGCAGGTATCGCTCGGCATCGGCCTGCTGGCCGCGTTCAGCCTGGTGGTTTTCTGGCGGCCGCTGCAGCGGCTGGTCACGTGGCATCACTGGACCGTGCTGATCATGGGATTCGCACCGGTGGGCGCCGCGCTGTGGGAAGCGTACGGCGCGCGCACCCAGGCCAATCAATTTGCGCGCTTTGCGACCATCTTTCACCGCGCCGAGCGCTTCGTCAGCCGCCTCGAGCTCGAGCAGCCCACCGCTTCACGCCGTCAGCGCGAGCTCGCCCTGCTGCGCGAGCTGGGCCGCGAGGCCCTGATCGAGAACGCCGACTGGGTACTGCTGCTGCGCGACCGCCCGATCGCACTGCCCAAGGGATAACGGCGCGGCGCAGGCCGGCGCGCAGCCCCGGAAGGCCCTGATCTTCGCTGCAAGGTTCACTGGCGTCGGTTGGCCTTTCCGTCGCCTCTGCGCCCGCCGCGCCGCGCCTACTCCACGCCCCCCATATCCCCCGCCGTGCGGTTCACCGCCACCACCGTCGCCTTCGGAAAGAAGTTGAACTCCGAGGCGCTCGCCCAGGTGTAGGCGCCCATTGCGCGGCCGACGATCAGGTCGCCGGCCTTGAGCTGCGGCAGCATCAGGTTCTCGGCGATCACATCGATGCTGTCGCAGGTCGGGCCGGCCAGCACCGAGGGCAGCAGCGGCTCGCCCGCACGCAGCGACTCGACCGGGTAGTGTGCGTGGTCGTACAGCTGGCCGCTGTAGCAACCGTACAGGCCGTCATCGAGGTAGTACCACCAGTGCCCCTCGCGCCGCGCGCGGCCCATCACGGTGGCGACGCCGATCGCGGCCGGGCCGGCGATGAAGCGCCCCGGCTCGGCGATCACCCGCACGCGCTTGGGGAGCTTGGCCAGCGCCGCGCGGATCGGCGCGCAGAACTTGCGGATGTCGACCGCGTGCTGCAGGTAATCGATCGGGAACCCGCCGCCGATGTCGAGCGTATCGAGCGTGCCGAGCCGCTCGCGCACCGCCGTGGCGAGCAGCTTGGCGCACACCTCGATCGCATCGACATGCTTGAGCGCATCGGCAGCCTGCGAGCCGACGTGGAACGAGAACCCCCGCACATCCACGCCGAGCGAGGCGGCCAGCCGCGCCAGCGCGATCGCATCCTCCGGGTCGCAGCCGAACTTGCGTGACAGGTCGCACACCGCGCCCGGGCTGCGGAACGATACCCGCAGCAGCAGTGTGGCCTGCTGGCCGTAGCGCTTGAACTTGCGCACCTCGTCCGGGTTGTCGGCGACGAAGGTGCGCACGCCGTACTCGAGCGCATTGCGGATGTCGCGCTCGCGCTTGATCGGGTGGGTGTGAATGCAGTGCTCGGGGTCGATGCCCAGCGACTGCACCAGCTGCACCTCCCCGGTGGTGGCCAGATCCATGTGGCCGCCGAGCTGCGCGATGACGCACACCACTGCCGGATGCGGCAGCGGCTTGAGCGCGTAGTGCAACGTCACGCCGGGCAGCGCCTGGTGCAGGCGGCGGTACTGCGCGCGCACGCGCTCGCAGTCGACGATCAGCAGCGGGGAGCCGAACTCGCGCACCAGCCGCCGGATCTGCTGCGGCTGAAACGGATCGATGGCCTTCAAGGCAGCACGCTCAATCAATGCGCCGCGTTCTTCGACACGCCAAGGGGACGTCAGGGCAGGATGCCGGCGGCGATCGAATCATCGCCCTCGTCGGCCGCATCGGCGGCACTGGCGGCGGCGCCGCGGCGCAGCCGGTCGCGCACCGCATCCCATCCCTCCTCGGACGGTACGGCCTGCACCAGGATGCGCGCGCAGCCGGCCTTGTCGAGCGTGCGCAGGTGCGCGTACAAATCGTGCGCGTACGCCTCCAGGCGCGGCCCGGCGTTGATCCAGGTGACCGACTGGTAGGTGCCCAGCGGCGGGCGCTGCGCCAGCACCGCGATGCGCGCTCCCCCCTCTGACTGCGCGGCGGCCAGCTCCTCGATTTCGTTGGCCGCCACGATCGACAGCGGCGTGACCGGCGCATAGTGGGCAGACTGGCTGCCGGGCACCCGCGGCGCCTGCGCCGAGGGCTCGCCGCGCACGTCGGGGACCACGCGCCGCAGCTGTGTCAGGCTGATGGCGCCGGGGCGCAGCAGCTGCACGCTGCCGTCGAGGCAGGCGACGATGGTCGACTCCAGTCCCACCTTGCATTCCCCGCCATCGAGGATCATGCGCACCGCGCTGCCGAACTCATCGCGCACGTGCTCGGCACGCGTGGGGCTGAGTCGTCCGTAGCGATTGGCGGAAGGGGCCGCAAGACCGCCGCCGAACGCGGTCAGCAGCTGCTGTGCCATCGGATGCGCCGGCACCCGCACGGCCACGGTGTCCTGTCCGCCGGTTACCAGCGCATGCACGTTCGGCGCCTTGGGCAGCACCAGCGTGAGCGGTCCGGGCCAGTAGCGCTCCGCCAGCTTCTGGGCCGCCACCGGCACCTCGCGCGCCCAGCGCGTGAGGAAGCGCGGGCTGTCCAGGTGCACGATCAGCGGGTGGCTCTGCGGCCGTCCCTTGAGCTCGAACAGCCGCCGCAGCGCCGCCGGATGGCCGGCATGCGCGCCCAGGCCATAAACCGTCTCGGTGGGGAAAGCCACCAGCTCACCATCGCGCAGCGCCTGCACAGCGGTGGAGAGCTCCAACTGTGTCGCCCGTACAACCGTTACCATGACGCCGATTGTACCGGCGCGGCGCCATGCGGTTCGAGACTATTCGAGTGAATCGCGCTGCCAACCGTTGGCAGTGCGACGCAGCTCATAGGCCGGCCAGTAATGCCGATCCAGCTTGAGCGTGATGACGTCGGGCGCACCATTCCAATCCAAGGTCTTGATGCGTAACGATGAGCGATCCAGCCGACCCTTGACCTGTCGCAAAAAGACGTCGAGATTCGGCGTCGGCTGACCGTCGACCTCGACGATCCGCCGTCCCGGCACCAGCCCGTAGTGCGAGGCCGGGGAGCCGAACTGGTAATAGGCGACGTAGACCCCTTCCGGGGCGATGCCGCGCTGCGCGCTCATGGCGCGATACGGATCCTGCAACGTCGCGCCGGCCCATTCGACCACGCGGTTAAGGTCCTCGCCTGAGAGCGCGGCGGTCTTCACCGCCAGGGTTTTTTCACCGCCGACCCGCCAGACGGTCACGTTGACCTGTTCCTTGTCCTCCACGGCCCGCTCCACCTCGCGGAACTGCGTGACCGGCTCACCGTCGATCGCGAGCACGATGTCGCCGGGTTGCAGCTGCCTGGCCGCATCGGAACCGCCCACCAGCCGCTCGACGCTCAGCACCTCGCGCGTGGACGGGTCGGCCTGCGCGATACGCTGCACCCACGCCTGGGTGAGGCCGAGCTGGCGCGCTGAGGCGAGCGTCTGCGGCACGAATTCGGCCTCCAGCGAATGCAGCGGCCGCCCGCTGCGCACCAGGTCGAGCGTCTCGGCGAGCAGGGCGCTCGAGATGCCGCGCGTCTCCTGGTCCAGCTCGGTGCCGTTATCAGACGCAAAGCTCGCCCACAGGCCGCGCACGCGCCCGTCGTTGTCCGACAGCACCCCGACGAAGTCGTCCGGCGGATTCACCAGCGAGGCCACGTCCAGATTGCTGTCGCGGAAGCGCACCGTGCGCGACAGCGGCAACTCCAACGGCGAGACGTCGGCAATGGTGGTGGTGCGCGCCTGAATATCGCCGTCGTTATCCAGTCCGACCACGTTGACGGTCTCTCCGGGCTTGAGCGGCCGGGTGTCGAGCTGCGCGGCCCTGACCGGCGTGCTGCCGATCAGGCTTGGGTCGTAATGAATGACCGCGAGGTCGTGCAGCGGATGGATGTAGACGATCTTGCCGGGGATCTCGATGGTCCCCCCGAAGGTGAGCCGTACGTCCCCAAGTGAGTCCGGTACCGTGTCGCGATCGGTGATGATCAGTCCGCGCTGCGCATCGAGGATCAGTCCGGTGCCGTGGTAGTAGCGCTCGGTCACACCCGAGATCGTGTACGGCATGCTGAAGCTGATGTAGACCAGCGACGGGGCGATCGGCGCGGCGCGCGCGTCGTCGACCTGCGGCAGCGGCGCGGAGCTCGGCGCCGGCGCCGGGGCCTTGGCGACCGCCGGCAGGCCGACGCACTGCCAGTAACCCACGGCGTCGTCGCGCCGGCAGCGGCGAGCCGGAAACCAGTGCCGGTCGACGCGCACCGAGCGCAGCTGGCTGTTGTTCGGATCATCGATGGTCAGGTAGCGGATCGCGACCTGCGCGCCGTCGCCGAATCCCTCGATCGCGCTGATGAAGTCGTCGAGTGAGTCGACCGGCTTGGAATTGACCTGGGTGATGATCGCCCCGCGCGGCACCCCTGCGGCTTCGAATACATAGCCGGCCGCGGCGACGAACACGCCGCGGATCGGACGATGGAAGGCGCGCGCCTCCTCGTACGAGAGGGTATGCACCACCGCATCGCCGATCTCCAAGTACGCGTCCGGCGTAATCGAGTCGAGATTGCCGACCGCGAGCTTCGCGGTGTAGAGCTTGCCGCCGCGCGACAGCGTCAGCTCGACCGGCTGGCCGACCGAATCATCCAGCACGGCCTCGAGCGGATCGAAGCGGGTCACCAGCTTGCCATTGACGCGTACCAGCACGTCGCCGGGCTCGAGCACCCCGTCGCTCACCGAGCCGGGCTGCACGTCCGCGACCACTAGCATGCCGGTGCCATCGGGCTCGGCGCGGCGCACCTCGTCCTCGGTGGCATCCGTCAGCCCCAGTCGCTGCAACTCGTCGAACGGCAGATAGCGAAATTCGGTTTCCAGCGTGCCGCGCGTGACCGGCTTGCCCTCCTCGATCAGCTTGAGGGCGCGCCGCACGCGGTCGAGCGGCAGGTAGAAGCTCGATGCCGCCCCGCTGGCCCCCCCGGCATTGAGCGCCAGCACGTGCCCCTGGATGTCCACCACCGGCGAGCCGGAGGATCCGCCCGAAGTACCCGAGGCGGCCTGGATGTAGAACGTATTGAAATCGTTGTAGTGGCCGACGCCGTAGTCCGGTGCCTGCCGATCCAGCCGCGCCACGGTGCCGGCGAGGATCGACAGCTGCTCGCCGGCGTTGTTGCCGATCACGCGGATCTCGCGCCCGACCTGCGCATCCTGCGGTACCAGCGGCAGCGCCTGCGGATGAATGTACTTCAGCTTGCTCGGATCATAGCGGTAGAAGCCGAAGTCGTGCACCGGATCGCGGTAGACCGGATAGAGCTGCACCTCCTCGCGGTCCAGGAACGTGGCCTGCGCGGTGACCGGACCGGGCGTGACCACGTGGCGGTTGGTGAGGATCAACCCGCGCTGGGCATCGACCACGAAACCGGTGGCCTGGCCGGACATGTTGCGCTCGGTATCGAACGAGCGCGCCTCGTCAATCTCGATTGCCACCACGCTGCTGGCGATGCGATCGAGCGTGGCGGCCCAGTCGGCGGCCGAGGCAGCCTCGGTCAGCGGCAACGGTACACCCGGCGGCAGTTTGGCACCGCTCGCCGGTATCGGGCTCGGAGCCGGCGCCTGTGCGGCCGGCGGATCAGCCGGCACGGCCGCCGGCGGCACGAGCGCCCCCGCCGCGCCCCTGGCCGCGTCGGCCGGTGGCACCGCCAGTGCCAGCGCCGCCAGGGCGGTCAGCGCGGCCACCACAGCGGGCATGGCGCCGGTCGTCATCCATCGGAGGCGTTGCTGATCATTCATAGATGTCTGTTTCCGAAATTGCCACCCGGGTGCGCCGACCCTGTCAAAGACCCGGTTCGAACGCCAAAGGTTCAGAGGAGCACGAAGTCGCCGAGCGTGCGCTGGGCGTGATCGCCAATGTCGATCCCGATGCTGCCGTCGGGCAGCAACACATATAAACAGGTGTGCGACGAGCCGCCCCCGCATCTCTGCGACGGATGCTGCAACGCATCATCAGCTCGCCAAGAAAAAGCGGCGGGGCCGCTCGCCCGTGCACCCTGTCCGAAGCCGGTGGGTAGGAGGAAAGGATGATAACAGCGGCCTGCACCTTGCCACTATGCTTTGGCGCCGCCGCCACTACAATGAGCGGATGAATGCCTCCAGCGTCCGTTCGTCCTCACCCCTGCGCCATCCCACCGTGCCGGTCGATGTGGCCGGCGTGCTGATCGGAGGCGATGCACCGATCGTGGTGCAGTCGATGACCAACACCGACACCGCCGATATCGAGGCGACTGTGCGGCAGGTGCGCGAGCTCGCACTCGCGGGTTCCGAGCTGGTGCGTGTCACGGTCAACACCGCCGAGGCCGCGGCCGCGGTACCGCACATCCGCGAGCGGCTCGAACAGGCCGGCTGCGACGTGCCGCTGATCGGTGACTTCCACTTCAACGGCCACAAGCTGCTGCAGGAACACCCGGCATGCGCGCGCGCGCTGGCGAAATATCGCATCAATCCCGGTAACGTCGGCCGCGGCAGCAAGCGCGACACCCAGTTCGCGGAGATGATCGAGATCGCCTGCCGCAACGACAAGCCGGTGCGCATCGGCGTGAACTGGGGCAGCCTCGACCAGGACCTGCTCGGCCGGCTGATGGACGAGAATGGCCGCGCGAGCGAGCCGCTGTCGGCGCAGGAGGTCATGCGCGAGGCGATCGTGCGCTCCGCGCTGGACAGCGCCGAGCGTGCGATCGAGCTCGGGCAGCGGCGCGAGCGCATCGTGCTGTCGGCCAAGGTCAGCGCGGTGCAGGATTTGATCAGCGTCTACAGCGAGCTGGCGACACGCTCGCAGTTCGCGCTGCACCTCGGCCTGACGGAAGCCGGCATGGGCTCCAAGGGTATCGTCGCCTCCTCGGCGGCGATGGCGATCCTGCTGCAACGGGGCATCGGCGACACTATCCGCGTCTCGCTCACGCCCGAGCCCGGCGGGGACCGCCAGCGCGAGGTGCTGGTCGCGCAGGAGCTGCTGCAGACGATGGGCCTGCGCTCGTTCACGCCGCTGGTGACCGCCTGCCCCGGCTGCGGCCGCACCACCAGCACCTTCTTCCAGACCCTGGCCGACAGCATCCAGCGCCACCTGCGCGAGCGCATGCGCGCGTGGTGCAAGAGCTACGTCGGCGTGGAGACGATGACGGTGGCGGTGATGGGCTGCGTCGTCAACGGTCCGGGCGAGAGCAAGCACGCCAACATTGGCATCAGCCTGCCCGGTACCGGTGAGCGGCCGGTGGCACCGGTGTACGAGGACGGCCAGAAGACGGTCACGCTCAAGGGCGATCACATCGCCGAGGAATTCCAGCAGCTGGTCGAGCAGTACGTGGCCCGCAGCTACACGCCGCGCACCGCGCACAGTGCCGCGACCGCGCCCATGGCCGCCGGGTCGGCGGCCAAGACGGCCCAGTCGGCGCTGGAGCTATCACCATGACCGAGCTGAACCGCCCGGCCACGCCGGGCACCGGCCTGACCGACAAGCACTGCCAGCCCTGCGAGGGCGGCGTGCCGCCCTACACCGTCGAGCAGGCGCGGGCCTCACTCGCGCAGCTCTCGGACCAGTGGCATCTCGCCGAGGAAGGCAAGGCCATCCGGCGCGAGTTCGGCTTCCGCAATTTCTATCACACGATGAGCTTCGTGAACGCGCTCGCCCATCTGGCCAACGTCGAGGACCACCACCCCGATCTGGAAGTCGGCTACAGCTACTGCCGCGTGCGCTTCTCCACCCACGCGATCGGCGGGCTGAGCGAGAACGATTTCATCTGCGCCGCGAAGCTCGATCGCGTCCCGCAGCGCTGAGCGCTGCCGCGGCGCCCCCAACGGCGCCAGCCCGCGCCAACCGCGGCAGCGGCCCGAGCGCCCCGAGGCTACCGAGCGCCTGGCGGGCGAACGCCCGCTTGAGCGTGGTGCTGCGGTTCACCAGTCCCAGTCCACGGCCGGCGAGCCAGGCGAGCGGCAGGCTCGTGGCCGCAAAGCCGCGCTGGAAAGCGCTCATCGCCGCATCCATGACGAGGTTGTGGGTGCGCCGTTGTTGCTCGTAACCGCGCAGCGCGCGCAGCGCGCCGGGATCCTCACCCTGCGCGATGGCGGCACCGAGCACCTCGCACAGCGCAGCCGCATCGAGCAGGCCGAGGTTGGCGCCCTGGCCGGCGAGTGGATGGATCACGTGTGCCGCATCGCCGACCAGCGCGCAGCGCGGCGCCACGTACGACTCGGCCGCCACGCTGTGCAGCGGGAAGCAGCGACGCTCGCTCGCGAGCGTGACCGCCCCGAGCGCCCCGCCGATCGCAGCCTCGAGCTGCTGCTCGAACTGCGCCGCCGGACAGTCGCACAATGGCCCCGCGTGCGCCGTGTCGAGCGACCAGACGATCGAGGAGCTGCCGTCGAACAATGGCAACAACGCCAGCGGGCCGGTGCGCAGGAAGCGCTGCCAGGCCGTGTGCTCGTGCGGCCGCTGCGTGCGCACCGTGGCGATCAATGCGAGCTGATGATAGTCGCGCGTGCGCGCCGGGATGTGCGCCTGGCTGCGCACCAGCGAGTGCGCGCCGTCCGCGCCGATGACCAGGCGCGCGCTCAGCACGGCGCCGCCACCGTCAGCTTCGCCGGCGTCGGCCGCGGCAGCGCCGCCGCGACCGGCCAGTCCCAGGTGCACGCAGGCGGTGTCGGTCGCGAGCGAGTGCACCTGGCCGGTGCGCAGCACCCCGCCAGCCTCGCGAAAACTCTCCAGGCAGGCACGTTGCAGCAGCGCGCTCTCGGCGATGTAGCCCAGGTTGGGCTCGCCGACGTCGGCCGCATCGAAACACAGCGCGCCGGCGCCGTCGGGAGCGGATGACTCCTGCCAGACCCGCATGCGCTCGTACGCACACAAGCGGCGCGCCGGTACGCGCGCCCACGCTGCGGCCGACTGCAGGATCCGCTCGCTGGCGCGCGACAGCGCCACCACGCGCAGGTCCGGCGGCGCATCCGCCGCGAGCGCCGGCGGCAGCGCGCCCGCCAGCAGCACGATGCGCTCGGCGGCAATGCCGGTATGCCGCGCCAGCAGCGCCGCGGCACATGCGCCCGCGAGCCCCGCCCCGACCACCGCGATATCGTAGTCCGGGCTCATCGGTCAGTCCCGCCCTCGTCGGCGCGCACCGGCACTGGCCGATTCTTGCGCTTGCGCCTGCGCCGGCCGCGGCGGCAACGGCAGGCCGCGTGACAGCCGCGGCAACGCCCCGAAGCCCCAGCTCAGGCGCGACAACGCGCGCTTGGCGGGCATGCTCACGTCGAACAGCAACAACCCCAGATCGCGCGCCGCGGCCACCGCGCCGCGCTGGTCGCTGAACAGTTTCACCAGCCGGTCGGTGAAGCCGACCATGCCGCGCCGATCCGGCGCGCGCCGGCGCGCGAATTGCGCCAGGACCGCATCCGCGCCGGGATCCTCGGCGGCGGCGATCAGCTCCGCCAGCACCGCCGCATCGCGCAGCCCCAGGTTGAAGCCCTGCGCGGCGATCGGGTGCAGCGCCTGCGATGCATTGCCGATCAGCGCCGTGCGCGCTCCCACGCTCGAGTGCGCCTGCACCAGCGACAACGGATAGCTCGCACGCGCGCCGACCTGCTGGATGCGACCGGCGCGCCAGCCGAAGCGCCGTTGCAGCTGGTCACGGAATTCACTCTCGCTGCAGGCGAGCAGCGCGCCCGCCGCCGCCGGTGCGACCGTCCAGATCATCGCGTAGCCGCCGTCATGACGCGGCAGCAGCGCCAGCGGCCCCGTGTCGGTGAAGCGTTCGTAGGCGATCGCCTGCGCGCCGCTGTCGGTGCGCAGGTTCGCCACCAGTGCGACCTGCTGGTAATCGGTCGAGCTCGAGGCGATGCCGGCGGCCTGCTTGACCAGCGAGTGCGCCCCGTCGGCCGCCACCGCCAGCCGCGCCCGCAGCGTCAGCGTCTCGCCATGCCCGTGCCCCTGCTCGTGCGGGGCAGGCGGCCCCTGCTGCACCGTCAGTATCGCCGCGTCGGGGGCCAGCGCCACCGCGCTCAGCCGCGCCGGGCTGAGCAGTTCGATACCCCCGCGCTCGCGCAGCGCCTGCCACAGCACCCGGCCCAGGTGCCGATTGGAGACGGTGTAGCCGAAGGCGGGCAACTCGTGTGCCGCGGCCTCCAGGCGCGCAAAGCCGAAGTGGCCGGCATCGGATACGTGGATGTGGCGTATCGGCGCAGCCTGCGTGGCGATCGCATCCCAGACACCGAGGGTCTCGAATATGCGCCGCGCGCCGTTGCCCAACGCCGTGGTGCGCTCATCGAAGCTCGGCTGCGCGGCGCTGTGCGGTTCCACTGCCTCGATCAGCACCAGCTGTCGGCCGGTGCCGGCCAGCGCCAGCGCCAGACTCGCCCCCACCATGCCGCCGCCGACGATGGCGACCTCGCAGGAGCGCGCCGCTGCGGCGTTCACGCCGTCTGCGCCGCCGCTCGCGCCGGCGCTTACATCACGGCTGACGCCACGGCTCATGCCGCCGCCATCAACGCTTCGATCTCGTCGGGCCCCTTCGGCACGCCGCCGGTGAGCACCTCGCAGCCGCTGCGCGTGACCACGACGTCGTCCTCGATGCGGATGCCGATGTTCCAGAAACGCTTGGACACCCCGCGCGTGCCCGCGGCAATGTAGATGCCGGGCTCGACCGTCAGCACCATGCCCGGCTCGAGCACGCGCCATTCGTCCTCGATCTTGTAATCGCCGACGTCGTGCACGTCCATGCCGAGCCAGTGCCCGGTACGGTGCATGAAGAACTTCTTGTAGGCGCCGTCGCGAATCAGGCCGGCCAGCGGCCCCTTCAGCAGTCCGATGTGCTTGAGGCCCTGGGTGATGGTGCGTACCGCCGCATCGTGCGGCTCGTTCCAGTGATTGCCGGGCTTGACCCGGGCGATCGCGGCCCGCTGCGCTTCCAGTACCACCTCGTACACTGCCCGCTGCTCGGCGCTGAAGCGGCCGCTCACCGGATAGGTGCGGGTGATGTCGGAGGCGTAGTAACCGTACTCGCAGCCGGCGTCGACCAGCAGCAGGTCACCCTCGTTCAGCCGCGAGCTGTTCTCGTGATAGTGCAGCACGCAGGAATTGGCGCCGCCGCCGACGATCGGGTGGTAGGAGATGTCGGCGCCGTGGCGATGGAATTCGTGCAGCAGCTCGGCCATCACTTCGAACTCCATGCGCCCCGGGCGGCAGAAGCGCATGGCACGGACGTGGGCGTCGGCCCCGATCTGTCCGGCGCGGCGCATCAGGGCGAGCTCCGCGCGGCTCTTGTACAGGCGCATGTCGTGCAGCAGGTGGTCCAGCGTCACGAACTCCTGCGGCGCGTGCAGGCCGCTGCGCGCCTGTGCGCGCAGCGCATTGACCCAGCCGACCACGCGCTGGTCGAACTCGGGACTCAGCCCCATGGTGTAGAACACCCGCTCACGGCCCTCGAGCAGCCCGGGCAGGATCTCGTCGATGTCGCCGATCGGAAAGGCGTCGTCGGCGCCGTACTGGGCAGTTGCGCCGGCCGGTCCCGCGCGCCGGCCCTCCCAGGTCTCGCGCTCGGGGTTGCGCTCACGGGTGAACAGGATGTACTGACCGGTCTCGCGCCCGGGAATCAGTACCGCGACCGCCTCGGGCTCCGGAAAGCCGCTCAGGTAGTAGAAGTCGCTGTCCTGGCGGAAGTTGTACTCGACGTCGCTGTTGCGCTGGCGCACCGGCGCTGCCGGCAGGATCGCGATCGAGTCCGCTCCCATCAGGCGCATCAGCTGCGCGCGGCGGCGCGCGAATTCAACCCGGGCTGGATCGGCCATGACTGCCCTCGATATGACTGCGGGGCAACTAGTCTAATGCAGCGCTCGCCGCCGCGTACCGGCGGCGGCGTGTAGCGGCGGCGCGTGTGGCGGCGGGGCGGCCTAGTGCAGCACCGGCGCAGGCGGCGCTTCACCGTCGCGCAGCGGCTCGAGCTCGTCGAACACCAGCTGCACTCCCACCCGCACGAACTCGACCAGCTCCGCCAGCGCCGATTCGTTCGCCTCGAGGCTGTCGCTGGCATCGACACCGGCGCGGGTGATCTCCCCCAGGTCGCGCACGATCTCCCTCAGCTCTCCGGGCAGGCACTGCGGATCGGCGGCACCGTTGCTGCCCAGGCCATACAGAAAGCCGGTGCACCACGCCGTCAGCGCGCGCGTGCGCTCCTCGATCGGACAGTCATCGTCCGGGATCAGCAGGTCGAAATCCATATCGCGGCCGCTGAGGGATGCGACCGTGCGTGTGTACAGGATCGCCAGAGCCGGCTCGGCCGCGCCGGCCGCGGCGCCGTCGGGCAGGATCTCGGCCAGCCAGTCTTCGAACCGGTACGGCCCGAGGGCGCAGAGCGCGCCGGCCAGCGTGCCGTGCGCCTCGGCCGGTTCGGCCAGCGCATGCGAGTTCATCAGCGAACGCTGGATCTCGGCGTAATCGTGTGGCGTGGGCACCGGACGATGGTATTGCAGCCCATGCCGCGCCCGCAACCCGTCGCACCGGCACCGGCCCCCGCAACGGCGCGCATTTGCGAGATCAATTGACCGGCCCATCCGCCCGGAACTATAGTTTTGCGATGGCTGAAACATCCCGCTCGTCCCCGGTCGATACCGAGCTCAAACGCCTCGACAAGCGCATCGCCGAGCTGGTCGAAGTCATTCACCGGCTCAAGGAAGAAAATCGTGCGCTGCGGCAGCGACAGGAGACGCTCACGACCGAGCGGACCTCCTTGTTACATCGGAACGAGCAGGTGCGCACCCGCGTCGAGGCGATGATCGGCCGCCTCAAGGCGATGGAGCACGGCGTATGAGCGAGCGCGAGCCGGCTCGGCCGCTGAGCGTGCGCATCCTCGAAAAGGAATACTTCGTCGCCTGCGCGTCCGAGGAGCGTGCCGCACTGCTGGACAGTGCCGAGCTGCTCAACATCCGCATGAAGGAGATCCGCGACAGCGGCAAGATCGTCGGCCTGGACCGCATCGCCGTGATGGCAGCGCTCAATCTGGCGCACGAGGTCCTCAAGCTGCGCACGCGTGATCACGGCTCGGAGCAGGAGACCAGCCTGCGCCTGCGTGCCCTGCGCGAGCGGGTCGAGGCGGCCCTGGAGAACGGCCAGCAGCTCGAGCTTTGACGGCTCGCGCATGCGCCGCTCGCGTATGCGCCGGATGTGCGCCCCGGCACGCCCATGCGGATCGGCTTTGGTGTACAGTGGCTGCAAGCGTCGCCTGCGGTGTTCGATAAGTGGGCTGGGTTACCTCTCGACCCTAATTGAAACACCCACGGAGCCAATTGCCTTGCGACCAGCATTGTGCAGGTCTGCCTCGTAGCAGAAAGCCTTACCTGGCCCAGGCGGCTCCACTTGTTGCTCCGGTCGAGAGCAACGGCTCGCACCGGCATCTGCGGGTGACGCCCCTCTTCCCCTCCTGCCTATTCCGATCTCACCCTCTTCGGGTCTCGCCCCGTTGCGGCTGCGCCCGCTTCGGCTCTACCGGCAATCGTGATCGCGGCGCGCGCGTTCAGCGACGCGATCAGGCTGCAGCGATCCCTGGCTGTGAGCGATCCGCGTCGATCCGCGCCGCTCTCATGCGTGCGAGTGACGCGACGACCGGCCGCGAGATGAGGTGTGAGTGAGATCACAATTGCATTCGCTCCTAGTCGCTTGCTTGTAATTTTGCAATGCGTGTATATACTCGGGCCCCGGACTAACCTGATATGGAGATCTGTCATGGCGAAAGCAAAGAAGAAGGCCAAGAAGAAAGCTTCGAAAAAGAAGTAGGGCCTTCAGCAACGGCGGGCGTGGATGAACTCCCCGCTCGCCGTACTTCAAAGCTTGAAAGCAGTGCCCGCGAAAGCGGGCACTGTCGCATTCGGGGCTGAATTCCAGCTCTTTCCAGCATCGATCGCGCATGCCGTGTCCATGAGCGACACCACCCAGAACAAGAAACGACAGGCGGCGCGCGCCGCCATCGGCTACCTGCAGGACGGAATGATCCTGGGCGTAGGCACCGGCTCGACCGTGGATGCGCTGCTCGAGCTGCTGGCAACTCAGGGGGCAGCGGCGCGCCTGCGCGGCGCGGTATCCAGCTCGGAGCGAACCTCGGAGCGGCTGCGCGCGGCGGGCGTGGCGGTGCTCGACCTCAATGAGGTAGCCGGCCTGCCGCTGTACATCGACGGGGCGGACGAGGCCACGCGTACCCGCAACCTGATCAAGGGCGGCGGCGGGGCGCTGACCCGCGAGAAGATCGTCGCCGCCGCCGCCGATCGCTTCATCTGCATCATCGATGAGGGCAAGCTGGTCGATGCGCTGGGCCGCTTCCCGCTACCGATCGAGGTGATCCCGATGGCACGCCGCCAGGTCGAACGGCGCGTGGCCGCGCTCGGCGGACGTGCGCTCTGGCGCCAGGGAATGACCACCGACAACGGCAACCACATTCTCGACGTGCACGATCTGCCAATCCCCGACCCGGTACAGATGGAGGCGGCACTCAACCAGATCGCCGGCGTGGTCACGGTCGGACTGTTCGCCGCACGGCCGGCCGACCTGCTGCTGGTCGGCACCGCGGGGGGCGTCGAGACGATTTGAGCCGCGCCGCTGCGCGGCGCCGCAGCGGCGCTGGATCAGCGCAATCCTATTGACAGGCTCGCCGCCCAACAGGCATTTGCAGAGGACCGGCGCAAACCTTCGTTGCGCCCCGCGCGTCGCCGGCGAGGCTCCGATCGCCTATCCGGTCGCCTGCCTGCCGCAGGCCTGGGCGGCCGGCGCCTGCTTCATGCTGCTGCAGGCCTGCCTCGGCGTCAGTATCGACGCCTGGAGTGGTGAAGTGTCGATCGACCGGCCGCGGTTGCCGACCGACGTCGATCACCTGACGGTCGAGAACCTCGAGGTCGGCGCGGGTCGTGTCACGCTGCACCTTCATCGCGTCGATCATCGCGTGGTCGCATTCGCGGAAGCGCGCGCCGGCGCGCCGGTCTCGGTGCTGGTGCATGCGTGACGAGCGGCGGTGACGGCCCTGGGCTGCGGTAAACTGGCCCAATCGCAGTCAGCCGCCTACCGGAGCGCAGCATCATGAGCGAAGAGCTGGTGTTCTATACCAATCCGCAATCGCGTGGCCGCATCGTGCGCTGGATGCTCGAGGAGATCGGCCGCCCGTACCGCACCGAGCAGATCGACAACGCGCCGGTCGCGCAGCGGCCGCCGCAGTAGCCACGCGTTGAGGCACCATCGTGATGAGGAGCAACCGGCCGCGACGGTCCTGGTGGAACACTTTCGCATGCACAAGCCGCGCGGCGTGTCTGCTGCCGCTATGCATGCTCGGCGGCGCCGCGCTGGCCGCCGGCGGTACGGCCAGGACCGCCAGGACCGCCAGGACCGCCAGCACGGCCGGCACGGTAGTGGTGGCGGTGACCGATGCGCCCGGCGACTTCATCAGCTACGTCCTCGACATCGACTCGTTGAAGCTCACCCGCTCGGACGGCACCGTGGTCGAGGCGCTGGCGGCCCCGACCCAGATCGATTTCGCCTCGTTGACGAGTTTGTCCGAGATCATCAGCGCCGAACGGATTGCCGCCGGCCGCTACGTCTCCGCCGCCATTACGCTGGGCTACGCCGACGCCACGGTCGTGATCGACAACGGCAGCGCCGGCGTCACCATTGCGCCGTCCCATATCATCGATGGTGCCACCGGCAAGCCGCTGACCGCGCCGAATCCGACCCGGCTGACCCTGACGCTATCCCTCGGCCACAACGGTGCGTTGGTCGTCCCCGCGCACGGCGTCACGGCCCTTGCGCTGAGCTTCAACCTGCTCTCACCCAACACGATCACGCCGTCGGTCACCGACCCGTCCACGGTCACCGTCAGGCCGGTGGCGACGGCCAGCCTGACCCCGGACGCCGGCAAGATGCTTCACGTGCTTGGTGCGCTGGTCAGCGTGAACGCCTCCGCCGGCCGCTACGTCATCGCCGTGCGGCCATCCAGCCTCGGCCGGCTGACGGTCAATGCCACCGCTGTCACCATCTACATGATCAACGGCACCGGCTACGCCGGCAGCGCGGGTCTGGCACAGCTCGCCTCGGCGGGCCCCGGTACGATGACCGCGGCCTACGGTTCCTGGGACGGCACGCTGCATGCCTTCACCGCCAGCAGCGTGCAGGCGGGCTCGAACGTCACCGGCAGCCTGCGCCATCGCGCGGCGGGCGTGTTGCTCGCCGGTGGCGGCGGCTCAGTGCGCAATCGGGCTATTCCACCATCCTCCGCCCAGCGCGACGAACAGTTGCACGGCGTCCTGCAGCTGCTGCGAGCTCGCCCCGACACTGCCGAGCAGGGCCTGCGAGTAGCTGCGCTCCGCATCGATCAGCTGCAGCACCGAGGTCTTGCCGGCGGCGTAGCTGGCTCGCTGCAGGACCAGTGATTCGCGCGCGGCCGCGAGTGAGCGCTGGTAGGCGCCCACGCGGTCGGCGTCATGCTCGAGCGCGCGCAGATCGTCGGCCACCTGGCCGAACGCCGTGAGCACGACCTCGCGGTAATCGGCCGCCTGCGCCCGCAGCGTGTCGCGCGCCGCCCGTGTCTGCGCCCGCAGCGCTCCACCGCGAAACAGCGGCTGCGTGAGCGCACCGCCCACGTCCCACAGCGCATCCATGCCCTGAAACAGGTCCGCGGCGCCCAGGCCCTCGCGCGTCAGGTCGGCCGATAACGTGATGCTCGGATACTCCTGCGCCACTGCGATGCCGACCGCCGCGCTGTCGGCGTGCAGCTGCGCCTCGGAGGCGAGAATATCGGGCCGCTGGCGCACCAGCGCCGAGGGCAAGCTCAGCGGCAGCGACGATGGCAGCGTGAATCGCTGCAGCTCGTAATCGGGCGCCGACCATTCGGCGGGCGCCTTGCCCACCAGTATCGCCAGCGCGTGACGCGCCTGCGCGAGCTGCTGCTGCAGCGAGGGCAGCTCGGTCTGGTCGGAGGCGAGCTGGCTCTGCGCGGTCAGCACGTCGGTACGCGCGGCGGCGCCGACCTCGAACTCGCGCTGCGTCAGGTCGAGGTTTTTCTGATCATCGGCGAGCAGATCCTGCGTGGCGGACAGCTGCGCTCGGGTGGAGGCGATCGTCAGCACCTCACTCACCACGTTACCGGTCAGGCTCAAATAGGCGGCAGCCAGCTGGTAGCGTTGCTCCTCGGCCAGAGAGCGTTGCTGCTCGACCAGTCGGCGGGTGGCACCGCCGAAAGCATCGAACGAGTAGCCCGCCGTCAGCCCCACCGAATAGAGCGAGCTGTCGCGCGCCGGGACAGCGGCACCCGCGCTGCCGCCGAGGCTCGTGCCGCTGCGCTGCACGCCCGCGCTCGCACCCAGCTGCGGCAGGAACCCTGCGCGCGCGACGATGATGGCTTCGCGTGCGGCCGCGAGCGTGGCGTTGGCCGCTTCCAGCGTCGGATTGTCGGCCAGCGCCAGACGCAGCGTCTGATCGAGCGCGGGTGCGCGGAACAGCTGCCACCACTGCGCCGGCACGTCGGCACCGACGGCGGTGCGTGCCCCGCCGCTCACCGCGGCCGCCTTGCCTGTGCCGTCCCCGGGCGGCGCGCCGGTATCGTAGGTGCGCACCGCGGGAGGCGGCGGCGGCACGAAATCCGGGCCCACCGCGCAGGCGGACAGCAGCACCGTCACGGCCGCGAGCATGGCCGCCAACACCGCCGCGGGCAGCGCGCGGCGCACCGTGGCCGCCCCAGTCGCGTTGCCGCTATTCGTAACGCAGCGCATCGATCGGATTGAGCCGCGAGGCCTGGCGCGCCGGGTAGTAGCCGAAGAAGATGCCGACCGCCGCGGAGAACACGAACGCCAGCACGATCACGTTCCCGCGCAGCAGGATCGGCCAGCGCGCCACCGAGGAGATGATCTCGGAGGCGATCACGCCGGCCAGTATGCCCGCGGCCCCGCCCATCAGGGACAGCAGCATCGCCTCGATCAGGAACTGGGTCAGCACGTGCACCCGCCGCGCCCCCGTCGCCATGCGGATGCCGATCTCGCGTGTACGCTCGGTGACCGAGACCAGCAGGATGTTCATGATGCCGATGCCGCCGACCAGCAGCGAGATCGAGGCGATCGCCGCCAGCAGCAGCTCCATCGCCTTGGTGCTCTGCTCGGCCACCTGCGCGATCTCGGTCAGATCGCGCACCGAGAAATCGTCGTTCTGTCCCGGCTTGATGCGATGGCGCTGCTCCAGCGTGCGCGTCACCTGGTCCAGCGCGGTCTTGACCAGCGCGGTGCTGCGCGCCTGCACGTACACCGTGTGCACGAAGCCCTGCAGCCGCGGCGTCACCTTGAACGGATTGGGCGGCGGTCCGATGGTGGCGAATACGTTGTTCTCCAGCGTTTGCGCCGAGCTCGGAGCGGCGACGCCCAGCACCCGCTCCTGCGAGGTGCTGAATGGGATCAACACCGTGTCGTCCTGGTCCTGCCCGACGGCCGAGTGTCCCTTGGCGCTGAGCACGCCGATGACGGTCATCGGCACATCCTTGATCAGCACGGTCGCACCGACGGGATTGGAGAACTCGCCGAACAGGTTGGTCACCACCGTCTGGCCGAGCAGGCATACGGTGTTGCCGTTTTCCTCGTCGTCGTCGTTGAGATCGCGCCCCTCGAGGACCGGCCAGTTGCGGATCGACAGGTAGCTGCCCGATACGCCCCAGACGGTGGTGTACCAGTTGTTGTTGCCGTTGACCACCTGCGCGCCCTGGCGGTTGACGTAGCTGGCATCGGCCACCGCGCCGTCCTGCTCCAGGATCGCGGCGACGTCGGTCACCCGCAGCGTCGAGGCACTGCCCCAGCCGGCACGCACACCGTTGATGCGGGTGCTGCCGGGCAGCACCACCAGCAGATCGGTGCCCAGGCTCTGCACCTGGGCCTCGACCGCCGCGCGCGCGCCCTCACCGACCGCGACCATCGCGATCAATGCGGCCACGCCGATGAACACCCCCAGCATCGTCAGCGCCGCGCGCAGCTTGTTGCGGCCGACTGCGCGCAGCGCCGCGGCGACACCCATCACGCCCAGGATCTTCGCCTCCTGCAGCGCCGTGCCGATGCGGCCGCGCGGCAGCTGCGGCTTGAGCGGCTCGATCGGCGGCAGCGATCGGGCCGCCGGCTGCGCCGCCTCGAGCCGCTCGATGCGCTGGTCGGACTGGATCAGGCCGTCGCGGATCGTGACGATCCGGTCGGCCATCTGCGCCAGCGAGTGCTCATGCGTCACCAGGATCACGGTCACACCGCGCTCGCGATTGAGGGCGCGCAGCGTGCCGAGGATATCCGCGGCCGTCTGCGAGTCGAGGTTCCCGGTCGGCTCGTCCGCCAGCACGATGGCCGGATCGTTCACCAGCGCACGCGCGATGGCGACCCGCTGCTGCTGGCCGCCGGAGAGCTGGTTGGGCTGATTGCGCTCCCGGTCGATGACGCCCAGCAACCGCAGCATCTGCGCGGCCCGCCGCGGGTTATCGGCGATCTGCGCGGAGTAGAACAGCGGCAGCTCGACGTTCTCCACGGCGCTGGTGCGCGCGAGCAGGTTGAAGCTCTGGAAGACGAAACCGATGCGGTGGCTGCGGATGCGGGCCAGGCTCGGTTCATCGAGCCGTGCGACGTCGATGCCTTCCAGCAGGTACTCCCCGCTCGTCGGTACGTCCAGGCATCCCAGGATGTTGAGCAGCGTGGACTTGCCCGAGCCGGAAGCGCCCATGATGGCGACGAATTCGCCGCGCCGTACCGTCAGGCTCACGCCGCGCAGAGCGTGCACCTCGATGCCGTCGAGGCGATAGGTCTTGACGGCATCGCGGATCACGATGATCGGCGCGTCGCCGCTCATAGCCGCGGGATCCCGCCCCTGGCCTGGAAACCGCCGGCCGGGCGGCTTGCGTCGTCGGCGCGCGCGGACCCGGGGCGCACGGCATTGATGACGACCTGCTCGCCGGGTGCGAGCCCCGCGCCGTCGACCTCGACCAGAGTGCCGTCATCCAATCCGGTGCGCACATGCAGCGGCTGCAATGACCCGTTTTGCAACACCCACAACGTGGCCCGCGGTGCGCCGTCGGCGCCCGCGCTGCGGCCGCCCGCGGCGGCAGCGCCGCCGCGTCCGCCCGGCCCGCGCGCCAACCCCCGCGGCCGGCCGCCAGGACCCGCGCGTCCGCCCGGCGCGCCCAGGCGCGGCTGGCCCGCAGGCACGAAGCGTGTGGCCGGCAGCGGCACACGCAGCACCGTGTCGCGTTCGGCGGTGATGATGTGCGCGTCCGCGGTCATGCCCGGCAGCAAGGCGTGGTCCGTATTGTCCACATCGAGCACGACGTCGTAGGTCACCACGTTCTGCACCGTGATCGGTCCCACGCGCACCTGGCGCACGGTGGACCAGAAGGTACGCTGCGGGTAGGCCTGCACGGTGAAGTAGGCACGCTGCCCGGGCTGCACGCCGCCGATGTCCGCCTCGCTCACATTGGTGTCGACCTGCATCTTGCTCATGTCCCGGCCGATCAGGAACAGCGTCGAGGCCGTGGTGCTCGACACCACGGTCTGGCCGATATCGATGTAGCGCGTGATCACCATGCCGTTCACCGGCGAGAGGATGTCGGTATAGGCGAGATTGACCTGCGCGGCCTGCAACGCCGATTTCTTCTCGGCGATGCTGGCGTTATCCAGGTCGATCTCTGCCCGGTCCTGGTCGTAGGCGCTCTTGTCCGTATCGACCTGCTCCTGCGAGACGATGCCCTGATCGAGCAGCTTCAGGTCGCGCTGGTAGATCACCCGTGCGGCGCCCAGCGCGGCCTGGTCCTTGACCAGTTGCGCCTCGGCGGTGTGCTGGTCGGCCATGTCCTCATCGACCACCACCTGGAACGGCAGCGGATCGATCAGCGCGCAGCGCTGCCCGATCTTCACCACGGTGTTGTAGTCGCAGTACCAGGCCTTGATGTTGCCCGATACGTATGAGCTGACCTGCGCCGTGACCACCGGGTTGAGCGAGCCGGTCATGCTCACGGTGCGGCTGATGTCGCCGCGGGTGACCGTGGCGGTGACGTAGCGCAGCCGGCTGCGATGGGCCCAGCCCCACCAGGCCGCACCCAGCGCAATGGCGCCCAGCACGACGGCCCCTAGCAGCCAGACGACGCGCCGCGACCACCCGCCTGTGCTCGCAGTCACGGCCGGAATCTGGGCACGGCAGCGTACGCCGAGCCGCGCAGGCGGATCATGGTCATAATCTCCCGTCGGACCAAAGGGGCGTAAGTGTGCGTTAGCGCCCTAACGCGGCAGCGCGCCGCAGGATGACAGCGGCGGCGGCAACGGCGGACTTTGCCAGACCCGCCGGCTTGCGCATACGCTCACGGACCTCGCAGAGCAGGAGAACCACAGTATGGCTGTGCGCATGCTGATCGTGGGCGCCGGTGCGGTGGGCGGCTACTTCGGCGGACGGCTTGCCCAGGCCGGGCGCGACGTCAGCTTCCTCGTGCGTCCCTCCCGGGCGCAGCAGCTGCGCCAGGGCGGTCTGCGCATCCTCAGCCCGCACGGCGACGCGCAGCTGACGCCGCAGCTGCTCAGCCGCGGGCAGATCGACACCCACTACGACCTGATCCTGCTGAGCGTAAAAGCCTACGGCCTGGAGTCGGCGATGGAGGATTTCGCCCCCGCCGTGGGCGAGACGACGGCGATCCTGCCGCTGCTCAATGGCATGCGCCACATCGACGAGCTGGTGCGGCGGTTTGGAACCGATAGGGTCCTCGGCGGGGTGTGCCGCATCGCGGCGCGGATCGATCCCGAGGGTCGCATCGTGCAGATGGCGGACTTCCAGGAACTGCTCTATGGCGAGCGAGCTGGCGCGACGACGCCCCGGCTGCAAGCCATCGATGCGACTCTCAGCGGCGCGGGATTCGACGCCCACATCTGCACCGACATCACGCAGGCGATGTGGGACAAATGGGTCCAGCTCGCCAGCCTCGGCGCCGCTACCTGCCTGCTACGCGGCACCATCGGACAGATCGTAGCCGCGCCCGGCGGCGCGGCGCTGTCGCTGCAGATACTGGATGAATGCGTCGCGATTGCCGCCGCCTGCGGACACGAGCCATCCGCCTCCTTCCTGTCGGCACACGCCCGCGCGCTATCGGCGCCGGGCTCTGCGATGACCTCATCGATGTATCGCGATCTGCTGCAGGGCGCGCCGGTCGAGGCCGATCACATCCTCGGCGATCTCATCGAGCGCGGTGCCGTGCACGGCAGCGTCACGCCGCTGCTGAAGGCTGCCGGCGTCACGCTGCGGATCTACCAGGACGCGCGCTCGCGACGCGCCTAGCGCGCCAGTACCCCATCCCAAATCCCGGCGATCTCGTCAAGACTGGCGCCGGCTGCCTTCAGCAGTCCCATGGCGCCCTGCCTCACCATCTCCCGGTCGCGCGCATCAGTCAGGTATTCGACCGGTGACTTGCCGTCCACGCGTGCGAGCAGCAGCGCCGGCAACACCCGCGCGGCACGCAACTGCAGCCCCGCCGCCGCCTCCCAATTAACCTGCACGAGATACGCGTCCTTCAGCGCTCGAAAGCTCTGCAGGTACGCGCGCACATGCTCACGATGCCACACGCACTTGAGCAGCAGATGATTCAAGCAGAACGCCAGGTCGAAGGCCGGATCACCGTAACAGGCGGTCTCGGCATCGAGAAATATCGGGCCATCCGCGCCGCACAGGATGTTCTTGGGACTGATATCGCCCTGCATCAGCGCGATGCGCGCGCCGGCGATGCCGTCGGCCAGCGCCCGGATCGCCGGTGCGAACTCGGGGTGGCGGCCGGCGGTGTACAGCAGGTACGGCTCCAGCCGCAGCGCGTGGAACTGCGCATCGTTGGCGAACGCGCGCGCGATATCATCGCGTCCGGCCGTGTGCGAATGAATCCGCGCCAGTTTCTCGCCGGTGCGGGCAGCAAACTGCACCTGCACGCGTCCCGCCGCCAATTCCGCCTTCCATAGTGGGTAGCGCACCAGATCCAGGTACGTCATCGCGAACGCATGGCGGCCGCGGTCCTCGCCCAGGACGGCGGGCACGCAATCCGGATCGATTTCCCCTGCCAGCTTCAGCCACGCTACCTCCGCCGAGGAGCGTTGCGGCGGAGCGCGCCACGGTGCCGCCACCCGTAGCCGGCTGAGCGCGCGCTTTACTACGATGGCATCGCGCCCCGGTATCTGGATCTTCCACACATCGCAGGAAACCCCTCCCGCCAATCTGTGTGCCGCGAACTGCGCGCCATCGGGCAGAAGCGCCATCGCCCGTAGCGCACCGGCGAGCCAACGCCCATCGCGACCGCCCAGAGCGCTGGCGGCGCTTTCACCGTGTTGCCCGCGCCCGGTGTTCATGCAGCTCAGCCCGTGTGAGTGGCTGGGGGACTAGGATTCGAACCTAGGTTAACGGAGTCAGAGTCCGCTGTCCTACCACTAGACGATCCCCCACCAGGAGCGCCGAGCGCCTTCGATCGGCTCTTGTCCCGGCGCTTGCAGTCTAGCGCTTGGAGTACTGCGGGCCGCGCCGCGCCTTGCGCCGGCCGACCTTCTTGCGCTCGACCTCGCGCGCATCACGCGTCACGAAGCCGGCCTGCCGCAGCGGCTTGCGCAGCGTCTCGTCGTACCGGATCAGTGCCCGGGCAATCCCGTGCCTGATCGCGCCGGCCTGGCCGGTGATGCCGCCGCCGGCCACCTCGGCGCGAATATCGAACTTGTCGGCAAGCTGCACCGTCTCGAGCGGCTGGCGCACGATCATGCGCCCGGTCTCACGGCCGAAGAACTCGTCGATCGGGCGTGCGTTGACGACGATGTGGCCGCTGCCCGGCGTCAGAAACACGCGGGCCGTGGAGGTCTTGCGCCGCCCGGTGCCGTAATGGGGATTCACTGCCATGCGGGGATGATCCTAATGTATTGCGGTCGGGCAGATCAGATCTGCAGGCTCTTGGGTTGCTGTGCCGTGTGCGGGTGCTGTGCGCCGGCGAACACGTGCAGCTTGCGCAGCATGCGCCGCCCGAGCGTGGTCTTTGGCAGCATGCCCTTGACCGCGAATTCCAGCGCCCGCTCCGGATGCTCCTGCAGCAGCTTGCCGAGCGCGATCGACTTCAGATTGCCCAGGTAGCCGGTGTGGTGATGGTAGAACTTGTCTTCCAGCTTGTTGCCGGTGACCGCGATCTTCTCGGCGTGCAGCACCACGATGTGATCGCCCATATCCACGTGCGGGCTGTAGTCGGCCTTGTGCTTGCCTTTGAGCCGCAGCGCGATCTGCGACGCCAGCCGCCCGAGGGTCTTGCCGCTGGCATCCACGACATACCAGTCACTGCGCACCGTCGCCGGTTTTGCAAATTCCGTCCGCATTGCCTTGAGATCTCCAGTCCGCGGCGCGGACTGCCTTCGATGAGGGCGCGGAAGTTTACTCAACGAGCGCAGGGTTTGCAAAACCCATCCCGGGGGCGCCCGGCGGCCCCGGCAGCCCCCGGCAGCCCCCGGCAGCCCCCGGCAGCCTGGCGGCCCGGCCGAACCCCGTTACCCTTCGGCACGTCCCCGAGGCTCCGGCAGGGCCCCAGGCGGCGCGGGCATGACATATAATGTCCGGATGCCGGCCACCGATCTGCTCGATTCGGTCCTGAAGGTCGCTGACGAGACGCTGCGCACCCTATTCGCGCCCGCCCACAGCGCCCGCGCCCTGCCGCTGCCGCCCGACACCCCGTTGACCGCGCCCGAGAAGCGTCACATTGCCGGGCTGATGCGGGTCAACCACGCCGGTGAGATCGCCGCGCAGGGCCTGTATCGGGGTCAGGCGCTGCTGTCGCGTGACGCCGGGACGCGCGAATTGCTGCTGCGGGCGGCACAGGAAGAAGGCGATCACCTGGCCTGGTGCGAGGCGCGCCTGGCCGAGCTGGGCTCGCACACCAGCCGCCTGAACCCCCTCTGGTACCTTGGGTCGTTCGCCATCGGCGCCGCGGCGTCCGCTTTCGGGGACGAGCTGAGCCTTGGATTCGTCAGCGAGACCGAGCGCCAGGTCGAAGGCCACCTCGCCGGCCACCTCGAGCGCCTGCCGGCCGGCGATGCCCGCAGCCGCCAGATCCTGCAACAGATGAAATCCGATGAAGCCGGCCATGGCCAGACGGCCCGCTCTCGGGGGGCGAGCGAGCTGCCGCCCCCGATTCCGCAGCTGATGCGCTCGGTAGCCCGATTGATGACGAGCACCGCGTATTGGCTGTAAATCCCACCTATTTGCGCTAAATCAAGGCACTACGATGCCAGCGAGCGTGACGCGTGCCGCACTCCTGCAAAAGCGTCTCTTGCAGCCGACAGTGTTTATGTAATAAATAGCGTGCCAGCTTTCCCAAGTAAATCAATGAAGGCCAGTACAACATGGAAGAGAATGTCAGACCGCTGAGCGACATTCCTGCGATCAATCGCTTCTTGAGCTACTGCCGCATCCGCACGGTGCCCTCCAAGACCGTGCTGATCCATGCCGGCGACTTGCCCGACGTCCTCTACTACGTCATCAACGGCTCGGTTGAGGTGATGATCGAGGACGAGGAAGGCAACGAAATGGTGCTTGCCTACCTCAATAAGGGGCAGTTCTTCGGCGAAATGGGGCTGTTCTACGAACAACCGACCCGCAGCGCCTGGGTACGCACCCGCACCGCCTGTGAGCTCGCCGAAATGACTTATCCGCGCTTCCGCCAGGTTGCCACCGAAAGTCCGGGCCTGATCTTCGAGCTGGCCACTCAGCTCGCCACTCGCCTGGACCGGACCAACCGCAAGCTCGGCGACCTGGCCTTCGTCGATGTCACCGGCCGCGTTGCCCATGCAATCAATAACTTATGCGAAGAGCCCGATGCGATGACCCATCCGGAAGGGATGCAGATCAAGGTCTCGCGCCAGGAGCTCTCGCGTCTGGTCGGCTGCTCGCGTGAGATGGCCGGAAGAGTGCTCAAGGTACTCGAGGAACAGGGACTGCTGCGCGCCACCGGCAAGACCATCGTGGTCTTCAACGCCCGGCCAAAGATGAAAACCCGCCCCGTGATCGTCCCCGCCCGCTCCGCCGGCGGCGCCTCGGTCGGTGGCGTCTCCGCCAAGCCCAGCGAGCGGCCCAAGGCCGCCGCCGCCTTCGACGACGACGAGGAAGACTAGCTGGAGGCAGTCTCGACCCTGTCACAGCAACGGATCTGGGCCCGCCACGGGAAGGCGCGGCCACCGTAAGCGAGAGATAGAAAGCCATCGGGCGTGTTCATCATGATGAACACGCCCGATGGCTTTCTATCTCTCGC
>DATAWM010000002.1:0-23208 GCA_036267195.1 Steroidobacteraceae bacterium | reverse complement strand
CCACGCGCCGCCCCGCCCGGAACGCCGAAAATAAGATGCCGGTCAAGCCGCCCGCCACCCTTGCATGTCTTACTAGCTGCGATGGGAATGGTCACGATCATCTGTCCTCGAACCGGCCAGCGGGTGCCGACCGGCGTGGTCATGAACCGCGAAGAGTTCGAGCGTGCGCCGTCGGTCCCCAACGTCGTGCGTTGCGCGGCCTGCGGGCGCGTGCATCAGTGGACCAAACAGGACGCGGAGCTGCTGGAATCAGACCCTGACTCGCCGCCGGGGACCGGCCGTACGCCCTGATCCGCCCGATTCCTATTTACTAATATAATAACGGAAGTTATTATAACCGTCGGTGGAGTCTGGCGGAGTGGCCGATATGTCGCTGGCGGCGGATCGATTACGCAACCTCGGTTTTCTGGTGCGGGATGTGTCGCGGCTGTACGGCCGGCATTTCGAGCGTCATGCACGCGAGCTGGAGCTGACGCTGCCCCAGTGCAAGGTGCTGGCGCATCTGTCGCGCAACGAGGGCATCAGCCAGGCGCGCCTGGCCGAGCTCACCGAGACCGATCCGATGACGCTGGTGCGCACGCTCGATCGCATGCAGCAGGACCGATGGATCGAGCGGCGCGCGGATCCGGCCGATCGGCGCGCCCATCGCCTGTTTCTATGTGAAGACGCCAAGCCGGTGGTCGCCCGCATGTGGAAGATCGCCGATCAGGCGCGCGGCGAGGCCATTTCGGTTCTGAGCCAGCCCGAGCGCGAGCAACTGCTCGATCTGCTCGCGCGCGTGCACGAGAACCTGCAGACACTGGATGCCAGGGCGGCCGACGCCCGGCGCTTACATCATCAGGCGCTTGAGTCCGAAGCGCGCGCCAGCAAGGGGAATTGAAATGGCAGTGGTCGAGGACCCGGTGGAACACAAGCCGGCGCAACAGCGCCAGCCGCCTGCAGCGCCGCCGCCGGCACCGCAGCGGCGCCGTTCGCGGCTGCGCTGGCCGCTGATGCTCGCCGGCATCGTGATCGCGGCCGTGGCGGCACTGGCCTACTACCTGTTCACCGGCCGGTATATGTCGACCGACGACTCCGCGCTGATGGCCGCGCAGACCTCGATCAGCTCCAACGTTCCCGGGCGGGTGGTGGAGCTGGACGTGCACGACAACCAGCTCGTGCACCGCGGGCAGGTATTGTTCCGGCTCGACGAGCGTCCGCTGCGCATCGCGGTCGGGGAGGCGCAGGCCAAGCTGGCCACGACGCAGCTGCAGATCCACGCCGCCGAGGCGTCCTATCGTCACGAGCTGGCCGATCTGACGGCGGCACGCGATACAGTCGCGTACGAGCGCAGCGAGTTTGCGCGCCAGCAGCACCTGGTGCAGTCGGGCATCAGCTCGCGCGCGCAGTACGAGCAGGCGCAGCACGCGCTGCAGCTCTCGCAATCGCAACTGGTCTCGACCCAGCAGCTCGCCGCAAGCTATCTGGCGCTGCTCGGCGGCAATCCCAACATGAAGATCAGCGACCATCCGGTGGTGATGGAGGCGCAGTCGGCGCTCGACCGCGCCAAGCTGCAGCTCTCGTACACCACGATCCGCGCGCCCGAGGATGGAGTGGTCACCAAGGTCGAACAGCTGCAGGTCGGGGACTACATCAGCGCCGCGAGCCCGGTCTTCAGCCTCATCTCGACCACCGACGTGTGGGTCGAGGCCAACTTCAAGGAGGACCAGCTGGCGCACATGCGCCCGGGCCAGCCGGCCGAGGTCACCATCGATGCGTATCCGGGGCGGCGCTTCAAGGCGCGCGTGGCCAGCCTCAGTCCGGGCACCGGTGCGACGTTCTCGCTGCTGCCGCCGGAGAATGCAACCGGTAACTGGGTCAAGGTGGTGCAACGCGTGCCGGTGCGGCTGCAGCTGCTGCCCGAGCCGGGCGAGGCGTTGCCGCTGGATGGGAGCCTGAGCGGCCTGAGCGCCGACGTCACGGTCGATACCGGCTACCGCCGCAGCCTGGCCGCGCACCTGTTCCACGGCGGGACCGATGAGCGCGTGACGCGGCGCTGATGGACGATCAGGAGCACGCACGCGGGGCCGCCGCCGCGATGCAGCGGCATCGCGGCATGATCACGCTCACCGTGATGGTGGCCTCGATCCTGCAGGCGCTCGACAACACCATTGCGAACGTGGCGCTGCCGCGCATGCAGGGGAGCCTGTCGGCGACCTATGATCAGATGACCTGGGTGCTGACCTCGTACATCGTCGCGGCCGCGATCATGACGCCGCTGACGGGGTGGCTGGCGGACCGCTACGGGCGCAAGCCGCTGTTCCTGGTATCGATCATCGGCTTCACGCTCTCCTCGGCGCTGTGCGGCGTGGCGCAGTCCCTCGACCAGATCGTGCTGTTCCGCGTGCTGCAGGGGGTCTGCGGCGCGGCGCTGATCCCGATGTCGCAGGCGGTGCTGTTCGATATCTATCCGCCGGCGCAGCATGGCCGCGCGATGGCGCTGTGGGGCCTGGGTGTGGTGCTCGGTCCCACGCTCGGTCCGCTGATCGGCGGCTGGCTCACCGACAATTACAGCTGGCGCTGGGTGTTCTACATCAACGTGCCGTTCGGCGTGCTGGCCGTGCTGGGAGTGCTGGCGTATTTCCCGGACACGCGCCACGCGCGCAAGCACTTCGACTTCTTCGGTTTCGCGATGCTCAGTCTGTTCGTCGGCGCGTTGCAGGTGATGCTCGACCGCGGACCGATCAAGGACTGGTTCAACTCCGGGGAGATCAAGATCGAGGCGGCGGTCGCGGCGCTGGCCTTCTATCTGTTCGTCACCCACACGCTCACGGCCGAGCGACCGTTCGTGCGGCTGGCGATGTACAAGGACCGCAATTTCCTCACCGGCAATGTGCTGATCTTCCTGGTCGGTATCGTGCTGTTTGCGACGCTGGCGCTGCTGCCGCCGCTGCTGCAGGGCCTGATGGGCTACTCGGTGTTCCAGTCCGGGCTGGTCACCGCCCCGCGCGGAGTCGGCACCCTGATCGCGATGATGGTGGTGGGGCGGATCGTGGGCCGCATCGACGTGCGGCTGATCATCGGCACCGGACTGGTGTTGACCGCGGTGTCGATGTGGCAGATGTCGCATTTCTCATTGTTGATGAACATGTCCCCGGTGGTGTGGTCGGGCGTGATCCAGGGATTCGGCACCGGCATCATTTATGTACCGATGGCGGCGCTGGCGTTCGTGACGTTGCCGGTCGCGATGCGCAACGAAGGCACTGCGATATTCAACCTGCTGCGCAATATCGGCAGCAGCATCGGTATCTCGGTGGTGCAGGGGCTGCTGGTGCGCAATACGCAGGTGCTGCACGCCTCGCTGAGCACGCACCTGACGCCGTTCGTGGTGGCGACCCATCGGGCCGGCGCCTATGCGGGCCACGCCGCCATCGCCGCGCTCAATGGCGCGGTCACCGCGCAGGCGTCGATGATCGCCTACCTGGATGATTTCCACCTGATGTTGATCATGACCGTCCTGTCGATTCCGTTGCTGCTGTTCGTGAGGAACGCGCAGCCCGGCAGCCAGGGAGCTACCAATGTCGTCATGGATTAGATCCACGGCCCGATGCACCGCCGCGCCCGCCGCCGCGGCGCTCGCGGCCGCCGCGCTGCTGTCCGGCTGTGTCGTCGGTCCCAGCTTTACCGGGGTGAAGGCGCCGCAGACCGCGCGCTACACCAGCGCGCCGCTGAGCAACCTGACCGCGGCCGAGGGGGTGACGCTCGATAGCGCGCTGCCGCCGCCGGCACAGTGGTGGTCGGTGCTGGACTCCCCGCAGCTCGACGTCACGATTCGCGCCGCGCTGGCGGGCAATCGCGACCTCGCGGCCGCGCGCGCGCGCCTCGCGCAGGCGCAGGAGCTGATCGGGGTGGCCGAGGCGGCGGAATATCCCAATGTCGATATCGACGGCACGGCCGGCCGCGTCAAGTACGGTCCGGCGTTCCTCGGTCCGGAGAAGCTGCCGCCGTTCACGTTTTATTCCGTCGGCCCCAGCGTCAGCTATACCTTCGATTACCTCGGCGGGGCGCACCGCTCGGTCGAGCAGCAGCGCGCGCTGGCGCAGTCGCAGGGTGAGCAGCTGCAGGCGGCCGCGCTCGCTCTGAGCGGCAACGTGGCGATGCAGGCGCTGCTGGCGGCCTCGGCGCGCTCGCAGATCGATACCCTGCAAGCCGTGCTGAACGATGATCGGCGCAACCTGCAGCTGGTACAGGACGCCTTCACGGCCGGCGGGGCCACCCGCGTCGACATCCTCAACGCCCAGAGCCAGCTGACCACCGATCAGACACTGATGCCGCCGCTGCGCCGCGAGCTGAGCCTCGCCGTCGATGCGCTGGCGCTGCTGGTCGGTCGGCCGCCGGCGGACTGGCCGGCGCCGAGCTTCCAGCTCGATCAGTTCCACCTGCCACCACAGCTGCCGCTGTCGCTGCCGTCGGAGCTGGCGCACCGCCGGCCCGACATCGCGGCGGCCGAGGCGCGGCTGCACGCGGCGACCGCGGCGGTCGGGGTGGCAAGCGCCAACCTGTATCCGCAGATCAGCCTGAGCGGCAATGCCAGCTTCGAGTCCACTGCGCTGCGCTCGCTGTTCAACATCGGCGGCATCGGAGCCGGTGTCACCGCGGGCCTGACCGCGCCGCTGTTCGACCACGGCGCGCTGCGCGCCAAGCAGCGCGCGGCGGTGGACGAGATGCACGCCGCGCTGGCCGATTATCAGCAGGCGGTGCTCGGCGCGTTCCGCCAGGTGGCCGATGCGCTCCAAGGCCTCGATCACGACCAGGAGCTGCTCCAGAGCGAGCGCAGCGCGCTCGCGACCTCGACGCAGAACCTCGATCTGACCCGCCAGAGCTACGCGGCCGGCAACAGCGGGGTGCTGCAGGTGCTGGACGCGCAGCGGCAGAACCAGCAGGCACGGCTGGGCCTGGTACGCGCGCAGGCACAGCGCCTGCAGGACGCGGTGCAGCTGCTGCTGGCGCTGGGCGGGGACTTACCGGCGAGCCAGGCCGCCGCGGCCGGTTCGGGCGCGTGAGCGGGGCAGCCGGCGAGCTGGCGTGGCATCGTCTTTTATTGCAGTGCAGATTATGATGGGGGTTCCGCGTTCGAAGGACCCGGCTGCCTTCGGTATGCGCGATCGTTCTCCGAGCCGTCACTTCAAGGGGGTTCTATGAAATACGTAGTTTGTACGGGCGCCGTGCTGGCGCTGTGCACCGGAGCGGGCGCGGCCTTCGCGACCTCTGCCGGCCATCATCATCACGCGGCCATACCCGCCTACATCCAGGCGGCAGTGGCTGACAGCAGCCGCCCGGACAGCGACCGCATGCGCGACGTCAACCGCAAGCCGGCCGAAGTGCTGGCGTTCGCCGGGATCAAGCCCGGCGAGAAGATCGGCGAGCTGATGTCGATGGGTGGCTACTACACGCGGCTGCTGTGCCGGATCGTCGGGGATTCAGGGCACGTCGACACCGTGAACTTCACGATGCACATGCCGCCGCCGCCGCCAGGGGCGAGCGGCCGCCCGCGCCGGGAGATGCCGGCGCCCGCACCGCTCGGCTGCAACAACGTGACGAACACCATGGAGGCGGCCTCCGACCTGATGCTGCCCTCGGACCTGGACGTGGTGTGGACCACCGAGAACTATCACGACTTTCATAACGCGATGCTCGGCAGCCCGGACATGATGGCGTTCGACATGGCGGTTTACAACGCGCTCAAGCCCGGCGGCGAATTCATCATCGAGGATCACGCGGCGGCGGCCGGCACCGGCACGAGTGACACCAGCACGCTGCACCGGATCGATCCGGCGCAGGTCAAGAAGGAGGTCGAGGCGGTCGGCTTCAAGTTCGTCGGCCAGAGCAACGTGCTGCACAATCCGAACGACAATCACACCCAGATGGTGTTCAAGATGGCGGACAAGACCGACCGGTTCCTGTTCAAGTTCCGCAAGCCCGGGGCTTGAGCGCTGAACGGCGCGGCCCCGGCGCGAGGCTCCTTCAGGGCTTGCGAAAGATGCGCAAGCGCTGGCCTAGCGTACCGCCGGGGCCGGAGTTCAGCATTTTGGGCGTGGCCCCCGCTGTCGGCGGGGCTGCCGCCGTCACCTTGGCAGGCATGGACACCGGCGCGGGCGGCTGCGGGCCCCGCGGCGGTGGCATCGGTGGCGATGTGACCGCCGGCTGCGCCGCCGAGGGGATGCCGGTGGCCCGGCTCGCAGCCATGCCGGTACCGGTACCGGTACCGGCGCCGCGCGCCGCCATGGGGTTCGCGCTGACGGGCCCGGCCGCAGAGGAGCCGCCCGGCCCCGACACGCCCGGTCTACCCGCCAAGGCGGCTCGGTCCGGTACCGCCGGGCGCCCCGGCGGTACCGACGAGGTCGAAGCGAGTCCCGCTGCCGGCGCGCTCTGCGCCTTGGAGGCCGCCAGGCCGATGGGCAGCATGTCGACCGACAGGTTCAGCCGCCGTAGCTCTCCGGGCTGCAGCGCGCCCACACCCACCACCTGGCGCACCAGCTGCTCGCCGCGCTCGTTGGTGATGTCCAGGACGATGCAATACTCGCACGGCTCGCCCGTCTGTCGGTGGGCAATGGTCCCGTCGATACTGAGCGCACAGTATGCGTCGGCCTCGCCGGAGCGCTTGCCCACCGAGTTGAAGCGCAGGTGATGACGGCAGCCCGGGCAAACCGCCGCGCTCTCGAGCACGATCGCCTTGCAGTGCGGGCAGACGCGTGTCGCCCCGGTCTGGCCTGCGCGGACGGTGCTCATACCGCGCGCGTCGTCCCCTTGAGCTCGAGCGCCGAGGGCCGCTCGGCCGCGTGCTTGTTGTCGTCCCAACCGAACTCGACGTGGCCGCGCATGCGCGAGCCGGCCGCCACCGTGATCGAGGCGGCTTTGACGTCCCCGACGATGATGCCGGTGCTGAGCACGTCGACCTGCTTGGCGGCATCGATATTGCCCTGCAGCTCCCCGCCGACCACGACCACGCCGGCGCGGACCTGGCCCTCGAGGCGCGCGCCCGCATCGATGCGGAAGTTGCCGTCGACCTGCACGTCACCCTTGAAACGCCCGGCGATGCGCACGTCTCCGGACCCGACGATCTTGCCCTCGATGGTCAGCTCGGCCGCGATCACCGACTCCACGGGGGCGGCGCGTGGAGCGGCGCGGCGGGTGGTGTCGGCGGCGACGGCCGGTTCGGGCACACTGCGCTCGACCGGCTTGGTGTGCAGTTCGGTTACGGTGGGGTTGGCTGCTGCGACGGGGTTGCCGCCCGCCGGGCTCACAGACGAGCCGGTGTCTTTCCAAAGTGCCATGAACGGATCCTCCGTCGATGAAGCGCAGAAAAATGCAATCCCAGCACGGTACCGCCAATCGGGTGCGAAACACCAGTGTCTTTCGTCAGAGACAGCCGACCGGCTGTCTCGCCCCCCGGGGCCGGGCCGTTTGACCTAGAGTAACGTGAATGCCCGACCTTGACGACCTGACCGAGATCCATTCCACGGACCGTGCGAAGTCCAAATCGCTGCGCCCGTTGCGGGCGCTGCTGCCATTCCTGGCCCCGCATCGGCTGCTGCTGGTCGGCGCCCTGGCGGCACTGCTGATCGCCGCCGCGGCCGCGCTGATCGTGCCGCTGCAGGTGCGCCCGCTGATCGACCAGTCCATTCATGCGAACAGTGCCGGCCTGATCAACCGCTATTTCATCGTGTTCCTGGTGGCCGGCGCGGTCTTCGGCATCTTTGCGGCACTGCGCTTCTACCTGGTCACCTGGCTGGGCGAGCGCGTGGTGGCGGATCTGCGCGAAGCGGTGTACCGGCGGGTGGTGCGCATGGACCCGACCTTCTTCGAGGTCACGCGCACCGGCGAGGTGCTCTCCCGGCTCACCGCCGACACCACGCTGGTGCAGGCGATCGCCGGCGTCAACCTGTCGATCACACTGCGCTCGGCGATCAACCTGGTCGGCGCGCTGGTCATGCTGGGGCTCACCAGCCCCAAGCTCATGGGCGTGATCCTGATCCTGGTGCCGATCGTGATCGGACCGCTGATCGCGATCGGCCGTCAGGTGCGTCGGCTCTCGCGCACCGCGCAGGACCGCATCGCCGATACCAGCAGCCTGGTCGACGAGACCCTCAACGCGGTGCAGACCGTGCAGGCATTCACGCTCGAGGAGCTGCAGAGCCACCGCTACACCCAGGCGGTGGAGCTGAGCTTCGTCGCGGCGATCCGGCGCACCAAGGTGCGCGCGTGGATGACCGCGTTCGGTACCATGCTGGTATTCGCGGCAATCGCCTATGTGCTGTGGCTCGGCGCCAACGCCCTGCTGGCGCATCGGATGACCCCCGGCCAGCTCGGCCAGTTCCTGATCTACGCGGTGATGGTGGGCGCGTCAGCGACCTCGCTCACGGAGATGTGGGGCGAGGTGCAGCGCGGCGCCGGGGCGATGGAGCGGCTGGCGGAGCTGCTGTCGGCCAAGCCGATCATCATGGCGCCACCGCACCCGGTGAGGCTGGCGGGCCGCTCGCACGGCCGCATCGCCTTCGAGCACGTGAGCTTCCGCTACCCGTCGCGGCCGGAGAGCCTGGCGCTGCACGACTACACGCTCGAGATGCACAGCGGCGAGACCATCGCGATCGTGGGGCCGTCCGGCGCCGGCAAGAGCACCAGCCTGCAGCTGCTGCTGCGCTTCTACGACCCGGAGAGCGGCCGCATCTGCATCGACGGCCATGACATCCGCCTGCTCGAGCCGCGGGAGCTGCGCCAGCAGATCGGGTTCGTGTCGCAGGAGACCATGCTGTTCGGTACCAGCGCGCGCGAGAACATCGGCTACGGCAGTCCGAGCGCCTCGAGCGCCGAGATCGAGGCGGCGGCGCGCGCGGCGGCCGCGGACGAGTTCCTGAGCGCGCTGCCGTCCGGCTATGACACCTTCCTGGGCGAGCGCGGCACGCGGCTGTCGGGCGGGCAGCGCCAGCGCATTGCGATCGCGCGCGCGATCCTGAAGGATCCGCCCATCCTGCTGCTCGATGAGGCCACCAGTGCGCTCGACGCCGAGTCCGAGCGGCTGGTGCAGGCGGCGTTGGGACGGCTGATGCGCGGGCGCACCACGCTGGTGATCGCGCACCGGCTCGCGACCGTGCTCAATGCCGACCGCACCGTGGTGCTGGACGCCGGCCGTATCGTGGCGGTCGGCAAGCACACCGAGCTGATCCGCACCAACCCGCTGTACGCGCGCCTGGCGGCGCTGCAGTTCGCCGCCGAGGACCCACGCCCCCTCGGTGCGGTCGTGGTGGGACGCTGACGTGGGGGCGCGCTGACCGTGCGCGGACGCCGGCGCGGGCAGCGCTGACATGACGGGCGCGGGCGCGGTGGTGATCGATCACCCGGAGCGCAGCCGCTTCGAGCTCGCGCTCGAGAGCGGCACCGCGTTCATCGATTACTACTACCGCGACAGCGAGGCCGGCGGCAGCGGTGCCGCAGCCGGGAGCGGCGCCGGCAGGGTGCGCGTGCTCACGCACGCGCAGGTGCCGGTGGCGTTGCGCGGCGGCGGTATCGGCGCGCAGCTGACGGCCGGGGTGCTGGAGCTGGTGCGCTCGCGCGGTGAGCGGGTCGTGCCGCGCTGCTCGTACGTGGAGCATTTCATCCGCCGCCACCCGCAGTATGCGGACCTGCTCGCGCCGGCTTGAGCGCCGGGGCAGCGCGTGCCGCGGCCAGGTCCGCGACGAGCGCGCGGTAGCCGCGCTCGCGCCCTTCGGGATCGGGACCGCGCAGCACCGCGGAAGGGTGCACGGTCGCGAGCGCCGGGGGGCCGAGCGGGCAGGGTAGCACCTGTCCGCGCGAGCGCGTGACGCGGAAGCTCGGGCCGAAGATCGCCTTGGCGGCGGTCGCCCCCAGACAGATCAGCAGCCGCGGCCGCAGGGCGTCGATCTCGCCCACCAGCCAGCGGCGGCAGGCATCGATCTCGCGCTGTGCCGGGGTCTTGTGCAGCCGCCGCTTGCCGCGCGGTTCCCATTTGAAATGTTTGACCGCGTTGGTCACATAGCAGTCGCTGCGGTCGATGCCCGCCTCGGCCAGCGCGCGGTCGAGCAACTGGCCGGCCGGCCCGACGAACGGCAGGCCGGCGATGTCCTCGCGGTCGCCCGGTGTCTCGCCGATCAGCATGATGGCGGCCTGTGCGCTGCCGCTGCCGAACACGGTCTGGGTGGCGTGCTGGTACAGCGGGCAGGCGGTGCAATGGCGCGCCTGCGCGCGCAGCTCATCGAGCGAGGGGTGCGGATCGCCCGCGCTCACCGCGGTTCCGGCACCAGCACCGCGACCGGCAGGATCTCGAACAGCGCGGCGACCGTGAACGACTCGCCTGCCGGCTGCAGCACCCGTCCGGTGAGCAGCTCGCGCCAGCGCGGCCGCTGCAGCCCCGCCGGCAGCACCAGCGTGGCGTCCGCATCGAAGCCCTGCTGCTCGCGCCGGCGCGGGAAGCGCGCCACCGCGGTGATCAGGCTGTCGTCGTGAGAGCTGCGCGCATAGGCGCACAGCTCCTCGGCGCGCGCGCCCGTGCCCTGCAGCGGCTGATAGTCGCCCTGGCCGTACAGGGCCGCGTGCTCGCGCCGGTGCTGCAGCAGCGTGGTGATGACCGCCAGCTTGATGCCGCCGTCGTGCCAGTCGCGCAGCAGCCCTGCGATGCAACCGGCGCGGTCGCGCTGCAGGGCGGGGGCGATCCGCGCGAGCAACCGCCCGCGCAGCTCATAGTCGACCGCACGGCGATTGTCCGGATCGACCATCGACAGGTCCCACAGCTCGGTGCCGTTATACAGATCGGGCACGCCGGGGGCGGTCAGTGCCACCACGCTCTGGATCAGGCTGTTGTGCACGCCGAGCGCCGCGAGAGGCTGCACGAACGGCAGGAACGCGGCCAGGAAGGCCCCGGCGCGGTTGCCGGTGAGGGCGGCATCGATCAGCGTCCCCATCGCCTCCTCGTACTCGCTGTTCGGAACGGCCCAGTTGGTGTGAAGCCGTGCCTCGCGCATCGACTTGGTCATCGCCGCGCGCACCCGCTCGGCATAGGCGCGCAGCGCCTGGCCGTCGGGCTCGTGGCCGTCCGGGGAGGCGCCGCCGAGCAGCTCGCACGGCCAGCTGCCCAGCAGCACCTGGTAGAGCAGGTACTCGTCATTGCGGTCCGGCCGGTCGGCGGCGTCCGACTGCGCGGTGGGGCCGCGCAGGATGCGCGACCATACCGGCAGCTGCGCGCGCCATTCGGCTGCGAACTCCGACAGCGCGGCCAGCCGTGCGCGCGCGTCGGCGCCGCGCTTGGTGTCGTGCGTGGCCAGCGTCAGCATCGAGTGCGGCCAGCGCTGCGCGCGCAGCAGGTTGGTGCGATGGAACGCGGCCAGCGTGCCGCCGAAGCGATCCGGATCGCCGCCGACCTCGTTGAGCGCGATGAAGCGGTTGTAGCGGTAGAAGGCGGTGTCCTCCATGCCCTTGGCATCCACCGGGCCGCTGTACTGCTGCAGCCGCATCGCACAGCGCAGCAGCGTCTCGTGCGAGAAGCCGGTGCGCGGCTGCTGCAACAGGCTCCCGGTCAGCACCTGCTCGAGGAACGCGAACACGCTCGGGTCGATCTCGGTCTCGTAGCGCCGCGCGCGCGACAGCGCCCAGCTCAGGTCGCGCTGATCGGCGCCGTCGAGCGTGCCGCTGCCGTCCACGTAGGTGCGATACACCGGAAAGCAGGCGATCAGCTCCTTGGTCGCACGGCGCAGCAGGTTCTGGGTGAAGTCGGCGGTGCGCGGATTCTGCCGTGCCAGTCGCGCCAGCTCGCGCGCCAGCGTGTTGAGCTCGCCGGCCATCTCGTTGTCCATGATGTGCAGCTTCGAGAGCCGCACGGTCTCAGCATAGCCGCGCCGCTCGCCGGTGAATTCTACGTAGCTGTCGGTGAAGGCGCCCTCGGCGAGCGGGTCGACCAGCAGCGAGAGCACCTGGTTGAGGAAGTCGTAGCCGGTGGTGCCGTGGATCGGCCAGTCCTCGCGCAGCCGCTCGTGCGCCGAGAGGATCTTCTCGACCACGAGGTAGAAGCCGCGCTCGGGCGCGCTCGCGCCGAGCACCGCGTCGAGCCGCTCCTGCAGCCGCAGCAGGTAGCCCTTGGGGTCGAACAGGCCGTCGATGTGATCGATGCGCAGCCCGTCGATCGTGCCGTCCTGGACCAGCTGCAGGATGCGCTGGTGCGCGTGTTCGAATACCTCCGGCAGCTCCATGCGCAGGCCGGCCAGGTCGTTGATGTTGAAGAAGCGCCGATAGTTGATGTCGTCGGCCGCGACCCGGAAGTGTGCCAGGCGCCAGTGCTGCGTCTGGATCAGCTCGTGCAGCGGCCGCCAGCTCACGCCCTCGCCGGGCTCGCCCTCGAAGCGCCTGAGCGCGGCGCGCAGCGCCTCGAGCGCCTCGGGGTGCGAGTGCACCTGTGCGGCCAGCTGCGCCTTGAGCTCGGCCGCCCGGCGCGGCATCTGCCCGCGCGAGTTGGGCAGCCACGCGAACGCGTCGGCGAGCTCCTCGAGCCCGAGCAGGCCGTCCGGCAGGATGCGCGCGTAATCCGGCGGCCAGATCGGCAGCCGGTGCGTGTCGTACGCCCACAGCGAGAAGCTGCCCTCCTGCTCGTCGAACTTCAGTCGCAGCACGCCACGCTCGAGCTCGATGCCGTACTGGTCGCCCAGCACCGGCACCAGCAGCTTGTCGTGCAGATAGCGCCGCTCCGGATCCCATTCGATGTCGAACCAGCCGGCGTGCGGCGCATCCGGTCCCCACTCGAGCACCTCGAGCCACAGCGGATTGTCGGCGCCGCCCACGCCCATGTGGTTGGGAACGAAGTCGAGGATGTGCCCGAGCGCGTGCGCCTGGAGCGCCGCGGTGAAGCGGCGGAACGCCGCCTCATCACCGAGCTCCGGGTTGAGCGCGCGGTGATCGACGATGTCGTAACCATGCGGGCTGCCGGGACGCGCCTTCAGATAGGGCGACAGGTAGGCATGGCTGACGCCCAGCTGCTGCAGATATTCGGCCAGCTGTGCCACGCGGTCGAAGCCGAAGTGACTGTTGAGCTGCAGCCGGTAGGTGGCGCGGGGAATCATGCGGGTGCCGGTGGGATCATGTGGGTGCGTGGGAGCGTGCGGCGGATCAGAACCGCAGGCTGAAGCGTACGCTCCACGCCGACAGCGTGGAGTGGTCGATGGCGTGACCTTCCTGCCACAGCAGGCGGCCGGGTGGCTCGTCGAAGCCGGCGGTGGGCTCGGGGCGCAGATTGACCGCCGCGGTCAGCTCCGCACCCAGCGTCGTGCGCCATTGCACGCTCACCGCGCCGGGGGCGAGCAGCCGGTAGATGCCGCCGGCGCGCAGGCTCGGCAGCAGCGGGGTGATGTGGTGGCGCCGGGCCGCGAGCAGCTCGGTGTACCAGCGCAGCACCGCCGCATGCGCCGGCTCGGCCAGGTGCTCCCAGTCGAGCTTGCTGGCGAGGAAGGTGGACTCGGCCTGCGGATCGGGGATGCGCGCGCGCGCCGCGGGGTCGGCGAATGCCGCGAAGCGCGCGAACTCCGAGCGCCGGCCCTTACGCACTGCATCAGCCATCTGCTCACCGAAGTCGCAGAAGAACAGGAACGGGTGCGCGCTGTGCCACTCCTCGCCCATGAACAGCATCGGCACCTGCGGCAGCAGCAGGTACAGCGCGGTTACGGCGCGCAGCGCCTCGGCGCCGGCGAGCACGCCCAGCCGCTCGCCCAGCGCGCGGTTGCCGACCTGGTCGTGATTCTGGATGAAGGCCACGAATGCCGCGGGCGGCAGGTGTGCGCAGGGAGTCCCGCGCACACTGCCGCGATAGCGCATCGGCTCGCCCTGGAAGGCGAAGCCCTGTGCAAGCGCACGCGCGAGCCGGCTGCCGTCATCGTGATAATCGCCGTAGTAGCCCTCGGTCTCGCCGCACGCGGCCACGTGCAGCACGTGGTGTACGTCGTCGTTCCATTGCGCGTCGTACAGCGTGGGGGCGCCGTCGGTGCCGCGCTCGAGCCAGCGTGCCTCGTTGTGCTCGTTCTCCAGCACCAGGTGCACCGTGCGCGGCAGCGGCGCGCCGCGCACGCGCTCGCCGATCTGCTGCAGGATGTGACGCGGGCTGTCGTCGATGATTGCGTGCACCGCATCGAAGCGCAGTCCGTCGAGGTGATACTCGGTCAGCCAGTAGAGCGCATTGTCGATGAAGAACTCGCGCACCGTGCGGCTGGCCTCGCCGTCGAAGTTGATCGCCGCGCCCCACGGGGTTTGGTGCCGCTCGGTAAAGAATTGCGGCGCGTACAGGGGCAGGTAGTTGCCCTCTGGCCCGAAGTGGTTGTAGACCACGTCGAGCAGCACCATCAGCCCATGCGCGTGGGCCGCGTCGATCAGCGCCTTGAGGTCCTCGGGGCGTCCGTAGCTCGAGTCCGGCGCGAACGGCAGCGCGCCGTCATAGCCCCAGTCGCGCCGTCCGGGAAAGTCGGCCAGCGGCATCAGCTCGATCGCGGTCACGCCGAGCGTGGCCAGGTGCGCCAAGCGCTCGATCGCGGCCCGAAAGGTGCCCGCGGCGGTGAACGTGCCCACGTGCAGCTCGTACAGCACGGCCTCGTGCCACGGGCGGCCGCGCCAGCCGGCGTCGCCCCAGCGATAGGCCAGCGGATCGATGACCTCGCTGGGGCCATGCACGTCCTGGGGCTGGTAGCGCGATGCCGGGTCCGGCACGCGCGTGCCGTCGGGCAGCACGAAGCGATAACACGCCCCGGCCTGCGCCGCGGTGCTCAGCGAATGCCAGCCGCCGTCCTCGCGCTGCAGGGCCAGCCGCTGCGGCGTGCCGGGGCCGCGCGCGGCCCCAGCGTGCGAGACCGGCGGGTCGAGCTCGAGCTCGATGCGCTCGTGCGCCGGCGCCCACAACCGGAAGCGCACCTGCGCGCCCGAGAGCTCGGCGCCAAAGAGCATGCGATACCGGCCGCCGGCGCTCGCGCGGGGCTCATCGAGCCGCGGCACGGTCGGGCTATCCGCCCGAGGGGCGCGTCACGTTCTCGTGCGACGACTGCAGCGCTTGCAGCACGTCCGGAAAATTTTTCAACTCCTCGCGGATGGCGTACAGCTCCCGCTCGACGGTGATGCGGATGCCGCCGGGCCGGCGCATCGCCCGCTGAATTTCGCCATGGCGCTGCAGCAGCCGCTGCAATTGGGGCTGGGACTGCATGTCGGCACCTCCTGTCAGCTGCGGCTCGCGATCCGAGCCTTGCCGGACGGTGCAAGATCCGGACCCGCGCCGGAGGCGCTCGCCGGGCTGGCGCGCTCTACAGGGCGCGAAACACGTCGTTGACCAGATCCTGGCCGATGCCCATGCCGGCGCCCAGCCCCAGTCCGCTGAGCATGGTGCCGAAGAAGCCGCCGCCGCCGAAGGAGGGCCCCTGCATCCAGCCGCGCGGCTGCACCGTGGGTTGCGGATGCGTCTGCAGCTGCCCCTCCAGGACCTGGATGTACTGCGCCATCTGCTGCAGCATCATCTGCGCCGATTGGTTGAAACTGTTCACGCCCATGCCGATCTCGCGCAGGTCCATCCCCAGGTCGCGGGCGCTGTTGTCGTCCTTGGCCTCGGTCTTGAGCTTCGCGGCCAGGGCCTGGAACTGCTGGGCGAGAGTCTGCATCTGCTGCTGCAGCTGAGCGGTCTGCTGCTGCGCTACCTGGTAATCCATCATGTCCTCCGGCATTGGAAAGCGGTGCCGTACGTGACTATAGACCAACGGGACGGCAATCGGTGCGGCGATCGGCCCCGGGCTCAGCACCGCCTTGCTCGCCGAATACACGCAGGTCACATCGAAGTGCTGCTCGGTAATCTCACCCAGCATGACCCTTTCGCCCATGTCCCCGCTACTTGTGTCGCGAGATGGTGCCGCTCATCAAAACTACGAGTCCGAGCAGCAGCAGGGTCGCCTTGACGATCGGCGAATCACAGGAAAAGGAACTCGCCGAAAGCACCACAGACAGGAGGATGCTCGACAGCACCGCTCATCTCCTGTGTGTTGCTGTCCGAAGCCAGGGCGCCGAGCGCAAAAGAAAGATCGGTGGGCAGCGACGGAGCGGCCGCGCGGCGATGGGTACCGCGAGCAGGTGGCGCTCACCAAGCCAACTTACGGCGCTTTGAATGGCACTACTGTAATCGTGCACGGGAAAGGACCGGTTATCGTGGCGGACTTTCATGGCAGTCTCCGGCATGCAGCAACAGATGCTGGTTAAAAGCGGAATGTGTAGCGCACTTGGACGAAGTTCTCGCCCGGATTGGGGTGGTCGATTCCGGCATTTGAAAAGTGCTCGACGCGCAGCGAGACTTCAGAGGTACCGAAGCGTCGGCCGACGGCGAAGTGATCGCCGAAGTTGAACTCCGTGCTGAAGCGCTTTTCGCCGCTGTGAAAGAGCGGCACGATGTAATTCGGACCCACGCCGATTGCGGCGAACCATTTGGGGGCGAATGAGGGATAAAGTCGCAGCACCGGTGTCGCACCGATCTGCGTCGGCCAGGCGGTCGTGCCCCCTCGAGAGCTCACGGTGTGCCAACGCCCAATCGAGGCCTCGGCATAAGCTGCGAGCGTTCCCGCCGAGAAGTCAAAGTGCCATGGCAGGTACCATGTGACCCCGACCAGGTAGGCGTCAGTGTGCTGGTCTCCGTAGCCTGCTTGCACGAAGGCGCTCGCGGGAGCGAGCGTCGGCGAATTCCCCGCCGTGGCGGAGCGAGCAGGAATCCCTAAGGTTACGACGCCGATGATAAACGTAGCGATGGCGCCGTACTTGCCGATGTTGTGACGCATACCCACGGTCGATCTCTCTGGGTTCGGATCAGCTTTCGAAGCCAGCCGCCACAAGCACGAAGATCAACTTCGCAGTTCGCTGACGCCGCCGCGAAGGTACGACATTCACGGCGCGGTCGATTGAGTCGAGACTCACCGCAGTCGTTGAAGTGTTCATTGACGTCGTCCTCATTCATGTTGCAGCCAACATGTTTTGGAAAGGCCGCACTACAGGTGAACCAATTTCCATCTAGATCATGGTTGTGATGGTGAGCAGTTGAGGCAGTATTTGGAATTCGTCAATTGGTGGGGGTCGAAGGCATCCGGCGGTGGATGCAGCGCTCTATCTTTAGGTATAGACGCCCTGGAATCGGGCAGACACGTCCGGCGGGCTGCGTCCGACCAGCGCGACCGCCGCTGCGCCCGTTTCAAGGGCTCGATTGATCGAGCCTCGAAAGGCGCTTACGAAATCTCAGGGATGGCGGTCGGCTCTGCGCCGTCTGTGCGTGACGATGCAGCCGTACTCAGAGATGAATCAGGCCGCGTTTGTGCGCTACGGCCACCGCTTCTGTACGGCTAATGGCGTCGAGCTTTTCCAGGATGGATTTGACATGCGTCTTGGTCGTGCCTTCGGTGATACTTAAGCGACGAGCGATATCTTTGTTGCTACGACCAAGGGCGACCAGCTGCAAAACGTCCAACTCCCGTTGGGTCAGACTTGGCTTCCCCATCCGCTGGAGAGCTTTTGCAGCGACGGACGACGACGCGTACGGTCGATCCTCACTCACCGCACGAATAGCCGAAAGGATCTCCTGACGCGGAGCATCCTTGAGTAGATATCCTTTGGCGCCCTGACTCAGACACCGAAAGATGTCTTCGTCGCCGTCATAAGTGGTCATGATGAGTAACCGAGCCTTGGGGTTGATCTCCATAACCTGCTGTACGACCGCGACACCGTCACGCTTGGGCATGCGCAGATCGAGGACCATCACATCAGGCTGAAATCGCCTGTACAGAGCAATTGCCTCATCACCGTCGGCCGCCTCGGCGACCACTTCCATGTCGGTTTGTTGATCGACAATGGCCGCCAGTCCATTGCGTACTACCGGATGGTCGTCCGCCAGAACAACCCGAATCTTCCTCGTGGAGTCGACAACCGCAGTCATCACGCGTTCGGCTTCTGCAACCTCACACTCACGCGAGTCCCCACGCCAGGCTCGCTCTGCAGCTGCCACTCACCCCCGATGGCGAGAGCGCGCTGGCGCATGCTGGTGAGTCCGAAGCCCTCAGCAGACGAGGCGGTCTGGTTCGTCATGCCGATGCCGTCATCGGTCACGCGTAATACCCAGTGCGCGGGCTCGTCGGTCATCGCGATGCGTACCATGTTGGGACGAGCGTGACGCACGGCGTTGCTCACTGCTTCTTGGGCTATGCGCAGCATCTCGTGCTCATGCTCGGGACGCAGACTCATTGAGAACTCACCGCCCTCGAAGACGCAGCTGACGCGCCCCGTGACCGTCGAGCGCTCCGCCAGCTGCCTGAGCGCCGTCTCGAGCCCGGCCCGTCCGGTCTGATCGACCCGCAGCGCCATGACTGATCGGCGCGCCTCGGTCAGCCCGTCGCGCGCCAGATCGCGGATACGCCTCAGGACTCCTGCGAGCTCGGAGTTCTTCCGCCGGCACGGCGGAAATTCCTCAGCGGCACCGAGTTGCATGAGGATCCCGGTGAAGGCCTGCGCGAGACCGTCGTGAATCTCCTGGCCGATGCGCGTGCGTTCAACGAGAACCGCGGATTCCTTGGCCGAGTGCGCCAGGCGAATCAGCTGGATGGCGAGGGTGGCCTGCTGCGCCAATGCCACCAGCAACTCACTGTGCTGAATCTCCGGAGCGTGCCGCCGAAAAGCCAGGGCGAAGAAGCCGACGTTCTGGGCACCGAATACCAGCGGATATAGCAGAACGCTGACATGTCCTTCGCGACGGTGGAACTCCAGATCCCCCGGCCAGATCTCCCAATTGGTGTGCTCGACGTTGATGTAGGCAGCTCGTGGACCGCGTCCGAATAGCTCAGTGAGCGGCGAGCCGGCGAACGGCACGCTCGCAGCAAGCAGCGGCGTCTCGAGCTGGCCGTTGTGCACATGCGCCAGGATGCGCCATTCCCGCAAGCTCTCCTTTGACACGATGATCGAGCCGGACGCCGCGTCGAACTGCCGAGCCGCCTCCAACAGCATGTGCCCGAGGAAGGCATGCAGGTCCGGCTCGCTGGCCAAGCGCTCGAGATTGCCGCGAATCACCGCATTGGCCTTCGCGAGCTCGGCAACTCGCTCCTCAGCAACACGCTCGTGCGCCCGCCGCACGTCTTCGACCAGGCGCTCGCGATGCAGCGCGGCTCCGATGACACCCGCGGCGGTCTCCAGCGTCGACAGCTCGGCCGAGTCGATGGCACGACGCTGCTTGGTATTGTCAAAGCCGACAGCCCCGCTGAATTCCCCGGCTACAAATACCGGCACGATGGCCTTGCTCTTGGTACCGATTCCTTCCAGGCCGGCCGTAGACTGGTTGGTCGGTGAATCGGGATTCAGGCAGACGCTTCGCCCTGCGCGCAGCTCGGCGAACACGGCCGGGTATTTGTTCTCCCTGCAGTTGTAGGTACCGAGAGCCGGGGGCACTCCGTTCGCAACCCACTCGCTCACCACAACGAACAGCGACTCACCGCCGGACTCGGGCTCGGAGAGCATCAACGTTACGCGGTCCACGCGTGCTGCCTCGCCGAGCAGCCGCAGCACGTCGGGCACCGCGCCGCGCACGTCCGGTGTCTCGAGCAGCAATCGGCTCGCCCGAGCGGATGCCGCGAGCAACCCCTCGCGCCGCTGCAGCGAATCGCCGATCTGGTTCAACTCGTCGGCGCATTGGCTCGGTGCGAAGAAATTCTGTTCAGAAACAGCTACTTGTTGCACATTGGCATTCATGGGTGGCCTCCGAGAGCCGAGCAATCTACCGGTTGGCCTATCGGCTCGCCGCTTGAGTGTAGCGCGGGAAGGGCGCCCCTTCCCAGCTGCCACCGAGGGCGGTGTATACCGCCACGAGACTCGTCACAGCGTCGGTGCGGCTTTGCGCCAGATGGTCCTCGGCCTGCAACTGCGTGCGTTCGGCATCCAGCACTTCGAGAAAATCCACCGCACCTTCCTCGTAACGCGTGCGAGCGAGCCTGGCCGCCGTCGCGCTCGCCTGCGCGGCGTCGGCGGCATGCATCAGCTCGTCTCGCGTCCGAGCATGCGTCACGAGCGCATCCTCGATCTCCTCGAGCGCTCGCAGAACGGTTTGTTCATACTGCGCCAGCGCCGTGTAGTTTTGCGCGCGCTGCGCGCCGACCTGCGCCCGCACGCGGCCGAGATTGAACGCCGCCCAGGAGATACCGGGCCCGATGGTGTAGGCGCGGCTCGCAGCGGTGCCCAAACCCGACAGGGTAGCGGCGTCGAACCCGAAACTGCCGACAAACGTCACCTTGGGGAAAAGGTCGCCGATCGCGACGCCGATCCGGGCGCTCGAGGCGGCCAATTGGCGCTCGGCGACGCGGATGTCCGGTCGACGTCGCAGCAACTCTTCCGGATCGCCCACCGCGATGTTGCGCGGCAGAGGCGGTAGATCGCGCGGGGCGCTCAGCAGTGTTTGCAGAGCATCAGGTTCGCGGCCGGTCAGCACCCCGAGCCGGTGGATCGAGCCGGATACCTCGGCCTGGAGTGGATCGATGGTCGAGAGCGTGGTGCTCAGCTGCGCTTGCGCACGCGAGGTGTCCAGCTCGGTCGCCCGCCCCGCATCCAGCTGCGCTCTGGTGAGCCGAAGCGCCTCCTGCTGGTTCACCACGTTACGCCGTGCGACCTCGAGCCGAGCCTGCTCACCGCGAAGCTCGAAATAGGTGCGCGCCACCTGCGCGATCACCGAGACCTGCACGGCGCGCAGATTCGCCTCTTCTGCCTGCAGGTCCGCGGTACTGGCCTGCAGCTCCCGGCGCACGCGCCCGAACAGGTCCAGCTCCCAGGAGGCATCCAGGCTCGTGTCGTAGTAGGAGCTGCTGTAGGGGAACCCGACTTCCACCTGCGGGATCTGCTGCGTCTGGTGCCCGCCTGCGGCCGTCACCGTTGGAGCCAGGTCGTAGACGGACTGACGGCGCAGGGCGCGAGCCTGCGCCAGATTACCGACGGCGATGCGTAAGTCTTCATTCGCAAGCAGCGCGTCGGCCACGAGCGAGTCGAGGGCCGCGTCACCGAACTGCTTCCAGAACTGGGCCTGAGCCTGCTGCGACGAGTAGAGGCTCGCCCCGGCATCGGCGAACACCGGAGCAACCTCGGTATGCGGCCGCTCGTAGTTGGGGCCGACGGCACAGGCCGTCAATGACGATGCGAGCACCAACAGGCTTGCCGCGCTTCTGATTTTGCGACGGATCATAGTAACCTCAGGTCGGGTGGGTTAGCTGCGGGACTCGCGTGCGCGAGACGCCCTCAGTTGCAGTTCGACGCGCGTCTCCTCGCATGAACACGTAGAACAGGGGGGTCAACAGCAGACCGAACCCGGTCACACCGATCATGCCTGCAAACACGGTGACTCCCATCGTATGCCTGACTTCCGCGCCCGCCCCGTGGGCCAGCACCAGCGGCACGACACCCATGACGAAGGCGATGGAGGTCATCAGAATCGGGCGCAAACGCAATCGCGCCGCCTCGAGTACCGCTGCTCGGGCATCGCGGTCATGCTCCTCCTGCAGATGCTTGGCGAACTCCACGATGAGGATGGCGTTCTTGCAGGCGAGTCCCACGAGGACCAGCAGGCCGATCTGCATGAAGATGTTGTTATCGCCGTGGTCGAGCAACACTCCGGTGACGGCCGGCAGCAGGCACATCGGCACGATCAGCACGATCGCCAGTGGCAGGCTCAGGCTCTCGTACTGCGCGGCCAGCACGAGGAACACGAACAGCACGCAGAGCGCGAAGACGATGAGGGTCGTGCTACCGGAGATGATCTGCTGATAGGCCAGATCGGTCCACTCGTACGACATGCCTCGAGGCAGCGTCCCGTCCAGGATTTTCGCCATGGCTGCCTGTGCCTGGCCGGAACTGAATCCCGGGGCCGGACCGCCGTTGATGTCTGCGGCGGCGTAGTCGTTGTACCTCTGGACGATATCCGGGCCGAAGGATTGGGAGATGCTGATCATCGAGCCGAGCGGCACCATCTCGCCGCTGGCGTTGCGCGTCTTCAAGGGCGGGATGTCCGCGAGCTGAGAACGGAAAGGGGCGTCCGCCTGGGCGATGACCTGGTACGTGCGACCAAAGCGGTTGAAGTCGTTGACATAGAGCGAACCGAGATACACCTGCAGCGTGTCGAAGACGTCTGACAGCCTGACGTGCTGCTGCTTCACCTTCACGCGGTCGACGTCGATGTCGAGCTGCGGGACGTTGATCTGGTAGGTGCTGAAGGCGCCCGCGATCGCCGGATCCTTATTTGCCTTGGCGAGAACCTGCGACAAGGCTGCAGACAGGGCCTGCGGCCCGGCGGCCGTGCGATCCTCGATCTCGAGCTTGAATCCACCGAGCGTGCCGAGCCCCATGACCGGGGGCGGCATCACCACCGTCACGAACGCGCCCTGGATGGAGGAAAGCTTCGCGTTCAGAGCCGCAGTGATCGCTTGTGCCGACAGGGATGCCGAAGTGCGGCGCTGGAAATCGTCGAGCGCGAAGAACACCACTGCGGCGCTCGAGCTGGAGATGAAGCCGTTGACGGACATGCCCGCGAAGGCCACCGCATGAGCAACTCCCGGTTGCTCGAGTCCGAGCTTCGAGATGCGGCGCGTCACCGCATCGGTACGCTCCAGAGAGGCTCCCGGGGGCAACTGAGCGACGGCGATCACGTATTGCTTGTCCTGCTCTGGAATGAATCCGCCCGGCACGGCGTTCAGGCCGAAGTAAGTCAGGACGATCAGCACACCGTAAATAAGCAGCGCGATGGTCCCGTGCCGCAGCGTCAGCGTCAGGGTCCGGGCGTAGCCGGTGCCCGCGGCGGCAAAGCGCCGATTGAAGCCGGCGAAGAATCGCCCCAGTAGCCCATGGATGAGCCTCGAAAGCCGGTCCGGTGCCGCCCCATGGGGCTTCAGCAGCAGCGCGGCGAGGGCCGGCGATAGCGTGAGCGAGTTGAACGCAGAGATGACGGCCGAGATGGCGATGGTCAAGGCGAACTGGCGATAGAACTGGCCCGTCAATCCGCTCACGAAGGCCACTGGCCCGAACACGGCACAGAGCACCAGGGTGATCGCGATGATCGGACGGCTCACCTCGCTCATCGCCACCTTCGTTGCCTGCACGGGCGAGAGCCCTTCGGCGATGTGGCGCTCGACGTTCTCGACGATCACGATGGCGTCG
>DATAWM010000001.1:0-24324 GCA_036267195.1 Steroidobacteraceae bacterium | reverse complement strand
GGCCTGGAGCGCGATCGTCGCCGCCAAGCCGAGCGGCGTCGCCGACGTCATCCGCATGCACAGCGATCTGCAGCGCAAGATTCTCGACTATCGCGACTACATTGCCTCCAGCTCCTACCTGGTGCTGGACGCCGACCCGATCTCGTACTTCACCATCGACGCGACCGTCATGCAGATCCCGAATTACGAGAGCTACGTGACCGAGATGCGCTCGCATGCCACCAGCGTCGGGGCTGCCGGCAAAGCGACTGTGGCAGACGTGGAGGCGATCACGCGCGCGCAGGTGCTGGCCGGCGGGGCGCTGGATCAGATCGGTTCGGACATCCGCCACGCCGCCGAGGGTGGCGCGGACGGGGCCGCGTTGCGTGCCGGTGCCGAGCAGTCGCTGTCGCAGGTCCGGGGCGCCTTCGATGCCTTCAGCAAGTACGTGCAGGACAACGTCACCAGCGGCGCCATCAGCGATCCACTCGACTCAGTACTGCAGAACTCGGCACAGCTGACCGCCGCTATCAGCAGTTTCCACGACTCGATGCAGCAGTCGGTCGAGCGGCAGCTGCAACAGCACCTGTCCAGCCTGCAAGCCACACGCAACCGCATGCTGGCGCTGGTGGCGCTGGCGGCCGCGCTCGGCGTGGGCTTCATGGGCATGGTCATCGGCACCACCGTCAGCCGCATGAACGAGGCGGTCGCGGTGGTGTCGCGTCTGGCTGAGGGCGACTACACGCAGGCGATCACGGTGCACGGCAGCGACGAGCTGGCGCGCATGATGCACGCGCTCGTCACCATGCAGACGAAGCTGAGCGCGGTGCTCAGCAGCGTGAAGGACAGCGCCATCACCGTGGCTACCGCCGCACGCCAGATCAACGCCGGCACCTCGGACCTGTCGTCGCGTACCGAACAGCAGGCCGCCAATCTGGAGGAGACCGCCTCATCGATGGAGGAGATGACTGCGACGGTGAAACAGAACGCGGACAATGCCAAGCTCGCCAACAAGCTGGCGCAGGCCGCGCGCGATCAGGCCGAGCACGGCGGAACGATCGTCGAGCACGCGGTCGCGGCGATGGGCGCGATCGACGTCTCGAGCAAGAAGATCGCCGATATCATCTCCGTGATCGACGAGATCGCGTTTCAGACCAATCTGCTGGCGCTGAACGCCGCAGTGGAAGCCGCGCGCGCGGGCGACCAGGGCCGCGGTTTCGCCGTGGTCGCGAGCGAGGTGCGCAACCTCGCCCAGCGCAGTGCCTCGGCGGCCAAGGAGATCAAGGGCCTGATCCACGACAGCGTCGGTAAGGTCGGCGAGGGCAGCCGCCTGGTGAGCGAATCGGGGCGGCATCTGGGCGAGATCGTCGCGTCCGTCAAGAAGGTCAGCGATGTGGTCGGGGAGATCTCCAATGCCAGCCAGGAGCAGGCGGCCAGCGCCGAGGAGATCAGCCGCGCAGTATTGCAGATGGATGAGAGCACGCAGCAGAATGCGGCGATGGTCGAGGAAGCGAGCGCGGCAGCCGGCTCGATGAACGAGCAGGCGGCGCGCCTGTCGGAGCTGACCGTGTTCTTCAAGCTGGGCGATGGCGGGGCTCGCCCCGCGGGCGAAGTGCCGGAGCTGGCCATCCCGAAGATCGCACCGTACGGCGCGAGCGTCGGCTTCGGAGCCGGGGGCCGTCGCGGCAGGGGCGCAGTGAGCGGCGCTCGCCGGGTGGCCGTGCGTGCGCCAGCCGCGGCAGTGGCAGGCAAGGAGCACGGCGCCGACGAGGCCGAGGTGGCGCCGCAGGCGGCCGCGGGCAGTGACTGGAGCGAATTTTGACAGCGGCGCGAATGCACGGTGTTGCGGCTCGCAAGGTACGGTGACTATGGGCACGCAAGAAAGCGACGCGCCGACACAAACACCGGTACAGCGTGACGCGAGCACCGAGGCCTTCGAGTTCGTGCGCGAGCTGGCGATGGAGCTGTCGAGCAGCACCATCGAGCTGCCGAGCTTCCCGGACGTCGCGATGCGGGTTCAGAAGGTGCTCACTGACGAGAGCGTCAGCTCCGAGCGCATCGTGCGCGTCATCGGCGCGGAACCGATGATTGCCACGCGGGTGCTGTCGCTGGCCAATTCCGCCGCACTCAACCCGGGCAGCCGGCCGGTTACCGAGCTGAAGGCGGCGGTCACGCGTCTGGGGCTCGACGCGCTGCGCTCGGCCGTAATCGGGTTCGCGATGGCGCAGCTGCGGCGTGCCAAGTCTTTCAAAGGCATCGAGCGCCATTTGAGCGCCCTGTGGCAGCACAGCGTACAGGTGGCCGCGCTGTCCTTCGTGATCGCACGGCGCGGCACCAGGATCAGCCCGGATACGACCATGCTGTGCGGACTGGTGCACGGTGTGGGCAAGCTGTACATCCTGACCCACTCGATGCGTCACCCGGCGCTGTTCGCCGACCAGGTGATGTACCAGCGCATCATCCGGGACTGGCACGCCAACATCGCCAAGGCGCTGCTGGAGAGCTGGGGGGTTGCCGAGGAGATTGTCGATGCGGTGCATAGCTACGAGGATGAGGCGCGCGACCTGCGCGGCACCAGCGCGATGCTGGCCGACGTGCTGGAGCTCGCCGAGCAGCTGGCGCTGTGCAAGGATGCACCGGACCTGATGCGCGAGCGTCTCAGGGAGCGCAAGTCGGCCCTGCGCCTGGGTCTGGACGAGGAGACTGCCAGGAAGCTCGTGGCCGAGTCGTCCGAAGAGCTGGTGGCGCTGCGCGAGGCACTGGGAAACTGACCAGCGCGCCGGGCCGCATCGGTCTGCCGGCCCACTGATGTGCAGCGGTGCGCGAATCCCCTAGAATCGGGGCCCATGCGCACCGATCCTGACTGCTGTTACGCCCTGGTGCCGATCAAGCGCCGGGCGCTGTGCAAGAGCCGCCTGGCGCCGGTGCTGGGCGAGCCGGAGCGGGGCAGGCTGGTGCGCTTGATGCTGCATCGGGTACTGGCTGCGCTGGCCGCATCCGACTGCGTCGATCAGATCGCGGTGGTCAGCGACGAGCGCGACACGGTGCCGGCAGACGTCGTGGTGCTGCCCGATGCGGGGGATGGTCTGAACGCGGCGCTGCAGTGCGCGCAGCAGTGGCTGCTCGAGCGCGGCGCGCGCGAGATTCTGGTGCTGCCGGCCGATCTGCCGTTTCTATGTGCCGAGGATGTCGAGGTACTGGTGCGCACCGGGCGCGACGGTGGGCTGGCGCTGGCGCCTGATGCCGCCGATACCGGCACCAACGGCCTGTTCTGGTCTGTCGAACTGGCCCGCTGCGGGGTGGCTGCGGCCGGGGCTGCCTCGGGCCCGCTGCGCTTCGAGTTTGGACCCGGCAGCCGCCAGCGCCACCAGGCTCAGGCCTGGCGGCTCGGATTGTCGGCGCAGCTGGTACGCCGCCCGGGCCTGGCATTCGACGTGGACAACGCGCAGGACCTGGCACGGCTGGAGCAGGCGGCGCCGCGGGATGAGCTCGATGAGCGGGCACGTCCCGCCAGGCGACGGGGGCAGCATGCTTGACGGACAGGCGCGCGTCACCGATGCGTACGCGTTGGCGCAGCTGCCGGGGGCGCCGCTCGAGGTGCTGATGGACGCGGCCGCGTCGCTGACGCAGGCCGGCTTCGGCACGCACGTGACTTATTCACGCAAAGTCTTCATCCCGCTCACGCAGCTGTGCCGCGATGTGTGTCACTACTGCACCTTCGCACGCTCGCCGCGGCGGCTGGCGGGCGCATACCTGTCGCTGGACCAGGTGCTGGGGATCGCGCGCGCCGGCGCGGCGGCGGGTTGCAAGGAGGCGCTGTTCACCCTCGGGGACAGGCCGGAGCTGCGCTACGCGGCGGCGAGGCAGGCACTGGCACAGGCTGGCGCCGCATCGACGCTCGAGTACCTGGCGCGCGCCGCGCAGGCGGTGCTCGCCGAAACCGGTCTGCTGCCGCATCTGAACCCCGGAGTGATGAGCCGCGAGGAGCTGGTGCGGCTGCGACCGTTGGCGGCGTCGATGGGGTTGATGCTGGAGTCCGCCTCCACGCGGCTGTGCGAGCGCGGCGGAGCGCACTTCGGTTCGCCCGACAAGTGGCCGGAGCGGCGCCTGCAGACGCTGCGCCAAGCCGGCGAGCTCGGCATCGCGATGACCACCGGATTGCTGGTTGGCATCGGCGAGACACGACTCGAGCGCGTCGAGGCGCTGTTGGCATTGCGCGCGCTGCACGAGCAGTTCGGTCACCTGCAGGAACTCATCATCCAGAATTTCAAGCCCAAGCCGGGTACCAAGATGGCGGGTGCGAGTGCCGCGCCGCTGCACGAGCAGCTGTGGACCATCGCGGTGGCGCGGCTGCTGTTCGGGCCGACGATGTCGATCCAGGCCCCCCCCAACCTGCAGCCCGATGCGCTCGCGAGCCTGATCAGCGCGGGCGTGAATGACTGGGGTGGGGTATCGCCGGTCACTCCTGATCACGTCAATCCGGAAGCACCCTGGCCGCACCTGGACGACCTGGCCGCGTGTACCGCGCGTGCCGGGCGGCAACTGCTCGAGCGCCTGGCGCTGGTCCCCTCGTATGCGCGCGATCCGGCGCGCTGGACCGATCCGGCGCTCACGCCGCGCGTCCGCAAGCTCAGCGACAGCCGCGGCTACGCGCGGCCGGACTACTGGTACGCGGGATCCGGGGCATCGTTGCCCGCGGCCGCGGCCGTGTGGGGCGTCGGGCGCACCGGGCGCACCGGGCGCACCGGCGCCGGCTCGAGCCGCAACGCCGTGGCTGACATCCTCGCGGCGGCCGAGCAGGGCGAGGAACTGTCGGAGCAGGCGATCGTGCGCCTGTTCGACGCTGAGGCAGAGGACTTCGAGGCGGTACTGCAGGCCGCAGATGCGCTGCGCGCACACACGGCCGGCGATGTGGTCACCTACGTTGTCAACCGCAACATCAACTACACCAATATCTGCCTCTACCACTGCGGCTTCTGCGCGTTCTCGAAGGGCCGCAGTGCGGACAGCCTGCGCGGCCCTGGATACAACCTGGACCTCGACGAGATCGCCCGCCGCACCCTCGAGGCCGCCGAGGCCGGCGCAACCGAGGTATGCCTGCAGGGCGGCATCCATCCGAGCTTCACCGGCGACACCTACCTGGGGATCGTCGCGGCGGTAAAGGCCGCGGTACCGGCCATGCATGTGCATGCGTTCTCGCCACTGGAGATCTCGCACGGAGCGGCGACACTCGGGCTGACGCTGCCCGATTATCTCGCGCGTCTGGCGGCAGCCGGGCTGTCCACGCTGCCGGGCACCGCCGCCGAGATTCTCGATGATGAGATCCGCGCAGTGATCTGTCCGGACAAGCTCAGTACCGATGAGTGGCTGAACGTGATCGGCAGCGCGCACCGCGTCGGGCTGCGCACCACGGCGACCATCATGTTCGGGCACGTAGAGCAGGCGCATCACTGGGCGCGGCATCTGCTGCGGATACGTCGCCAGCAGGCGCAGACCGGCGGGATCACCGAATTCGTGCCGCTGCCGTACGTGCACATGGAAGCGCCGCTGTGGCGCCGCGGGCGCACGCGCTCGGGCCCGACGCTGCGCGAGGCGGTGCTGATGCACGCGGTGTCGCGGCTGGCGCTGCACCCGCTGATAACGAATATCCAGGCCTCGTGGGTCAAGATGGGCCCGGAGGGGGCGGCGCTGTGTCTGCAGGCCGGCGCCAACGACATGGGCGGCACGCTGATGAACGAATCGATCACGCGCGCGGCCGGCGGCGCCAACGGCCAGCAGCTCGATGCCGCGCAGATGCGCTCGCTGGCGCAGAGCATCGGCCGGCCCGTCAGGCAGCGCACCACGCTGTATGGGGAGCCAGGTGGCGCCCCCCTGGGTGATCCCGGCAGCACCGGCCAGGCCGGTGTGGCTGGCCTGCCCGGCGCACCTCACCCGCGGAGTCGGACTCATGCTGCACCTGGGTTACAAGGCATCGGCTGAGCAGTTCGGTCCGACGCAGCTGCTCGAGTTCGCCATGTTGGCGGAGCAGCGCGGCTTCGATTCGGTATTCATCAGCGATCACTTCCAGCCGTGGCACCACCGTGGCGGGCACGCCCCGTTCTCACTGGCATGGCTCGGGGCACTTGGGGCGCGCACCTCGCGCATCCGCATGGGCACCAGCGTGCTCACGCCGTGCTATCGCTATCACCCGGCAGTGGTGGCGCAGGCGTTCGCGACGCTCGCCTGCCTGTTCCCCGAACGCGTGATCCTGGGCGCCGGCTCGGGCGAGTCGCTCAACGAGCTGCCCGCCACCAGCATGGCGTGGCCGGAGCCGCGCGAGCGCACGGCGCGCTTCAAGGAGGCGCTGCGGTTGATCCGCACCCTGTGGAGCGAGGAGCGCGTCAGCTTCGACGGCCGCTATTACCGCACGCAGAAGGCGACCATCTACGACCGGCCCGAGGTAATGCCGCCGCTGTACGTGGCGGCCGCCGGTCCGGTGCTGGCCAAGTACGCCGGCGAGGTGGCCGATGGCTTCATCTGCACCAGCGGCAAGCAGCCGCAGCTCTACAGCGAGGTGCTGCTGCCCAACGTGGCCGCCGGCCTGCACAGCGCGGCGCGCGAGCGCTCCTCGATCGACCTGATGATCGAGATGAAGGTGTCGTTCGACACCGATCGGCAGCGCGCGCTGCAGGATACGCGCTGCTGGGCGGCGCTGGCGCTGTCGCCCGAGCAGAAGAGCGGCGTGGAGGATCCGGTCGAGCTCGAACGGCTGGCGGGCGCGCTGCCGGTGGAGCAGACCGCCCGGCGCTGGCTGGTGTGCAGCGATCCGGACGAGCACGTCGAGCAGATGCGTCCCTACATCGAGCTCGGCTTCCGCCACCTGGTATTTCACGCCCCCGGCCCCGACCAGGCGCGCTTCATCAACCTGTACGCCGAGCAGGTGCTGCCGCGGCTGCGACGGGCGTACGGGTAGGCGCCGACCGGCGGCTCGTCGATCATTTACAGACGTGAATATTGCCTGTAACGACGGGGATCGCGAGGAGCTATCGGCAACCTACCGGGCGGTGCCGCCGGCCGAGCTGAGCTTGACGGCGGTGAGGGGCTTTCCGCTGGTGCGCGCGGGCGACGATCTGGCGCAGCTGCTGCTGTCGCGCCTGGAGGCGGCGAGTGCGGCGCCAGGCGCGGCGGCGGCCCCGGCGCTGCGTGATGACGATGTGCTGGTGTTCGCTCAGAAGATCGTGTCGAAGGCCGAGGGGCGGTGCGTGCGGCTCGCCGATGTGGTCCCCTCGCAGCGCGCCCGGGCGTTGGCGGCGCAGGTGGCCAAGGACCCGCGGCTGGTGGAGCTGGTGCTGTCGGAGTCCCGGCGCATCGTGCGTGCCGCCAGGGACGTGCTGATCGTCGAGCACCGCCTCGGCTTCGTGCTGGCCAACGCCGGCATCGATCAATCGAATGTGGCCTCGGCGCAGGAGGGGGAGAGCGCGCTGCTGCTGCCGCTGGATCCGGATGCGAGCGCCGAGCGGCTGCGCGCACGGCTGGCCGCGCACAGCGGTTGCCGGCTGGGCGTCATCATCAGCGACAGCTTCGGGCGCCCGTGGCGCGTGGGCACCGTCGGGGTGGCGATCGGCGTGGCCGGCTGGGCGGCGGTGACGGATCTGCGCGGCCGCGCGGACCTGTTCGGGCGCACGCTGCGGGTCACGGTGGTCGGGCACGCCGATGAGATCGCCGCGGCGGCCTCGCTGCTGATGGGGCAGGCGGGCGAGGGCCAGCCGGTCGTGCGTGTGCGGGGCCTCGCGCTGCCGCCGGCGGGTAGCGACGGCAAGGCGCTGCTGCGGCCGGCGAGCGAGGACCTGTTTCGATGAGCGCGCCGGTGGTGGCGCTGTGCGGCGGCGTCGGCGGCGCCAAGCTCGCCGACGGCCTCGCACGCGCGCTCGGCGGCGATGAGCTGCTGATCATCGTCAACACCGCCGATGATTTCCGTCACCTGGGACTGTGGATCTCGCCCGACATCGACTCGGTGCTGTATGCGCTGGCCGATCTGTCCGATCCGCAGCGCGGCTGGGGCCGGCGCGATGAGAGCTGGAATTTCATGGCGGCGCTGCGCCAGCTGCACGGTCCGGACTGGTTTCAACTCGGCGATGCGGACCTGGCGACGCACGTAGAGCGCACGCGGCGCCTGGCGGCCGGTGAGTCGCTCACCAGCGTGACCGACGGCATGCGCCGCGCGCTCGGGATCGCGGCCCGGGTGTTGCCGATGAGCGATGATCCGGTGAGCACGCGGCTGCTCACCGATGCCGGCTGGCTCGACTTCCAGGAGTATTTCGTGCGCCGGCGGTGCCAGCCGCCGGTGCAGCGCATCGAGTTCGCCGGCGCCGCGAAGGCGCGAGCACAGCCGGCGGCGCTGGCTACGCTCGCGCGCGCCGACCTGCGCGCGGTGGTGATCTGCCCGTCCAATCCGTTCGTCAGCATCGAACCGATCCTCTCGTTGCCGGGGATGCGCGCGGCACTGCAGGCCTGCACCGCCCCCGTGATCGCGGTGACGCCGATCATCGGCGGCCAGGCGGTCAAGGGACCGGCGGCCAAGATGCTGCGCGAGCTCGGCCACGAGGTCAGCGGCGCCGCCGTGGCGCGCCGCTACACCGGGCTGATCGATGCGTTCATTCTCGACCGGACGGACGCGACTGCCGCGGCGATTCCCGGTATCAGCCTGTATCCGGCGGCCACGCTGATGCTCAGCACCGAGGATCGCGAGCAACTCGCGCGCGCGGTGCTCGCGGTGGCCGATGCATTCGAGCGCTGATGCGGCGCCGACGCGGCGCTGATGCCTCGAACCCGTTCGACCAAGCTGGCGTGCGCTAAGCCTTCAGCAGCTCCGCCATGCTCACGAGCGCTTCCGCGACCTCGGAAATCCGTTTGTTCTGATTCATCGCGGTTTCGCGCATCAACGCGTAAGCCTCCTTTTCCGACAGTTTTCGGCTGTTCATCAACAGGCCTTTGGCGCGTTCGATCACCTTGCGCTCGGCCAAGGCCACGCGGGCGGATTCCAGCTGATTGCTCATCTGATCGATACGGCGGGACTGGGCCTGGATCACCTCGAAGATCGAGCGCATCGGCCTCGGCGCAGAGCAGTCGAGGGTATATGAGCCGTCGAAGGTGTATAAGCCGACGCCGCCCTCCGATCCGAGCTGATCGGGCGCCGGCTCCACGCCCATCACCAGCATCGCAGCCGGAGCGGTTGTCGTGATGGCGTGAAGGTGACCGGTATCGGCCGGGTCCGGTTCGCCGCTCACTTCAGCCAGCTTGGCGCCACATAGATGCCCGAGAGCGGCGGCCATCTGATCTTCGATCGACTTCATTGCATCGATGCGGCGCGTGGCATGTTCGAACCACCCATCGGCGGTGACACCCACCGCTTGACCAGGAGGGCTGCCGGCAAACACGATCTCGCGCATGCGCCGCACCTCGGCCGAATCACGGCCGGCGATCACTTGGTTGAACGCGGCGAGATGAGCGGGGTCGGAAAACGCCGCGAAAATCCGAAACGCCTGCACCTGCGCGGTCACCAGCTGCCGCAGACGGCGTTGGTCAACGGCGTGAAAGCTGCCACGAGAGAACACCGCTCCAGCGGTTGCCCGCTCCTGTCCGGCATACTCCTTGCCCTGCACATAATTCACCAGGGCCACGAGCGCGCGGGAAATGGCCGGATCGGCGGCAATGTCCGCCACCTCGAATCCGACGCCGAGCAGACAGCCGATGATCTCGGTGAACTCCTTGATGGCGTCCTGCGGCGCCATCGTGAGCGCTACGATCTGCTCACGGATGCCGGCCAGGGAATCGAGGGCGCGGAAGGCGAGCGCCACGCGGGTGTAGAAGCGCGCCCCGCAGCTCATGCGATCGAGTTTCTCGTCGACGCGCTCCAGGCGCTCCCGCACCACCTGCTCGAGATCACGGCAGTGCGCGACGCGCGCCCCGAGACGGTCGGCGAATTGGGCGCCGTTGGAGCCGAGAAAGATCGACGATGTGCCGCGCTCCTTCTGCAGTGCATGAATCAGCTCGCTGATGTCCCGGACCAACTCACCCAGGATCAGGAGTTGCTCCAGGTCGCGAGTCCGGCACAGCCTGGCGGAGCGTAGAAAGCGAGCGGCGGGTGCTTGCGTTTCGACGCTTTCACGCCGGTCTGCTCTTTTACTCATGGACCATCCACTTTCTGGTTCGGCGCACCGACTGTGACATCACGTCCCATGGCAATTCAAGCACGGGCTTGTCGATCACAACGCAGGTGCGAGCGGCACCGGGCAGCGTGAACGATCAATCGCAGCAGCTGCACGAGAAGCCGCCGCACGAACAGTGTGCGCGGTGCGTGCCTCTCGCCCCAAAAATGGCGCTGCCGGTCACGGCATTGGTGGCATTGGTATTGCCGGCGGCATCGAAATTCACATTAAGCGCTTGATGCATATAGGTGCGGGCTGGGCGCGCAGGTCGTTGGCATAGGTGTTGCTTCGGGAATCAGGCGCAGACGGTCACGAACCGCCTGCACGGGGCAGATCCAACAGCGGATCTGCCGAGGCAAAGCCGCCTATCCGTACGCATCCTCAACCGATGCGCATTGATGGCGGCTTTTTTTTGCTCTTTCGAAGCGGGTGTGTGCATGGCAGGGCAGAACAGTCGAGGTAGCGCCGCGTGAGACGCGTCACGTCCTTCGGCGGCAAGAGTCAAGTCGCGGCGCACCGGTTGCTCTGCATGCATCGCGCAGGCCGCAAGCTCATTCTGGTGCTGCCATTCTGGTGCTGTGCGGCGCTGCCATGGGCTGCGACGGCAGCGTGCGCCGACGACGCCGGGAGCCTCGAGCAGGCTTTGATTGCCACCAAGCCGCTGGTCGATATCCGCCTGCGCCATGAAGAGGTCGAGCAGGCCGGTATTGCCAATAATGCGGATGCAAACACGCTGCGTGCGCGGCTGGGTGGCGAAACCGGCAAGTTTCTGGGCACGAGCCTGCTGGCTGAAGGTGAGGCAATGTTTCGGCTCGATGATGACTATCGGCCGGACAACGCCGTCCCGACCTATACCCAATATCCCGTGGTCGCAGATCCTGAGAACTACGGCATCAATCGACTGCAGTTGAGCAATACCTCGCTGCCGCAGACCACGGTGAGGGTTGGACGCCAGCGCATCGTTCTCGACGATCAACGCTTCGTTGGCAACGTCGGCTGGCGGCAGAACGAAGTCACGTTCGACGCGGTGCGTGTCATAAATCAGTCGGTGCCGCGGCTCACGCTGGACTTGACGTTCCTGAACAAGGTGCACCGCATCTACGGCGTGGATTCACCGCAGGGTACCTACGGGGGCGACAGCTACCTCGTCAATGTGGGTTATCGATCGCCGCTCGGCAAGCTCACCGGTTTCGCCTACTTGCTCGATTTCGATCCGATCGCGGGTCTGACCGGTGCTCTCGATCCGCGACGCGGGTCCACCTCGACCGTGGGTGGACGACTCGCGAACATGTGGCCGGTTGCAGCGTTCAAGTTCGGTTACACGTTATCTTACGCATCGCAGAAGCCCCGTGGCGATAATCCGCTGAACTTCCAGGATGATTACTTCTTCGGCCAGCTCACTGCTGGTGTGGCCGGCTTTACCCTCGCGGCCGCCGATGAAAACCTGCACGGAAATGGCGTCGCCGGCTTTGCGACGCCGCTCGCGACGCTGCACCAGTTCCAGGGTTGGGCCGACAAGTTCCTGACCACGCCGGCCAACGGCATCGATGACCGGTCCGCGAGTCTCACCTGGACCGCCCGCAGGACTATCGGCATCGATGCGCTTTCAGCGAGTGCCGTCTATCACGGTTTCGCGGCCGAGCGGGTCAGCACGAATTATGGGCGCGAGTGGGACTGGTTGCTCACGGGGAAATGGCGCCGCTATACCGGCACGCTCAAGTATGCCGATTATCAGGCGGCCGCCTCGACGCCGGTGGCGATAGCGCGCGACACGACGAAGTTTTGGGCGCAGGTTGAATATGTCTGGTAGGCACCGCGCCCTCCTGATTTCGGCCACGGGAATAACTCATGCAGACGCGTAACAAGGTGGAACAACTCGTCATCGCTACCGTCGGGTTCTTCTGGTGCTTTCTGATGTGGTTTTCGACTGCGGCGTTCAGTCCGAGCATCGCGGCCCATTACCATTTGAGCATCAAGGCGTTGGCGCTGCTGGCCAGTTCCGCAATCTGGATGGCACCGATCGGCCGGATCACCGCCGGATGGGCCTCGGATCGCTTCGGCGCACCGCGCACGTTTGCCTGCATCCTCGCCGTCTGTGGATTGATCTCGATCGCATCGGCCTATACCACCGACTACAATCTGCTGTTCATCGAACGCGTGATCGTGGCGATTGCCGGCGTCTCCTTCGTCGTCGGTATCCAGCATGTCGCCCAGTGGTTCGACGAGCACGAGATCGGAACCGCGGAGGGACTGTATGCCGGGACCGGCAATGTCGGCGCCGGTGCCGGCGCGCTGATTCTGCCGCGCATATTCGGCACCGATTATCATTCTGCGTTTCTGTGGCTCGGGGCCGTCGCGCTCGTCGTCGCGCTTTGGTATCTGCTGCGCGGCAGCGCCGCCAAGACGGCGGCGAAGCGTGATCTGGCACGCCGCCGCAGCGATATCCGCAGCACGGTGTGGGTGTGGAGCCGCTACATCGCCATCGCACTGATGCTCGCCTACGCGATGTCGTTCGGACTTGAGATCGCCATGAATGCCTGGCTGCCAGGCTACTTCACGCGCGGCTTTCGCGGCGCAATTCTGGCGCTCGGCTTTACCGGCGTAGCGGGATTGCAGATCGCCGCCGGCACCTTCGCCGCGGTGCAGTCGTTCACGGCGTCCCTGTTCCGGCCATTCGCCGGGTTCATGTCCGATCTTTTCCAGCGTAAAGGATGGACACCTTTACCGTTCATCGCCAAGACGCTGCCCTATGCGCCGCGCCTGCACTGGCTCGGGATTGCGCTCATCCTGATCTGTGTGGCTATGGCGGGGCTGACGGCCGCGGGCCAGTCGGGTTCGTTGCACCTGTCGGTGGTGGTGCTGGTTGCGCTGGGTGTTTTCATATCGTTCGGGACCGGCGGCACATTCGCGCTGGTGCCACTGCTGTTTCCAGACCGGCCGGGCGCCGCCGCCGGGTTTATCGGCGGCGTGTCCACGGCCGCCGCGATCGCCTATCCGTTTATTTTCGCCGGCGGCCCGAACATCCACCTGGGCTACCTTGCCGTCGCCCTGTACGTGTTCGTGCCGTTCGTACTGTTTTACTTTTGGGCTGCCCGTTATGAGCGTCACCCGGAGGAACATGGCCTGCTGACCCTGGCGCCCGCCACTGAGGACGCCGTAAGATTCAGGAGATCCCGATGAATTCAACATCTGCAGCGAGCGTCGAGCCCGCCACGCACGAGCCTTGGTACAAGTACGGCGTGGCATTCCTGGTCCTCGAGATGGCAATTGCAATCGCGGTGAGCACCTACTCGCTTTACATGACGTTCAATGGGATTGGCGGATTTCCCGGCAAGCATTGACGGTCATGACAAATCGGAAATGGGCCCCGTGCCGATGGCCGGCGGCGTGTCTGTGAGCTGCATCAAGGGGAGCGATGATGACTCCGAGTCAGATAGCGATAGTTGAACGAACGTGGCGACTAGTGCTGCCGATCAAAGAGCAGGCGGCGCGGCTGTTCTACGGAAAACTCTTCGAGATGGATCCATCGCTCAGGCGGCTGTTCAAAGGCAACATGGGGGAGCAGGAACGCAAGCTCATGTCCATGCTCAATACCGCGGTGAATGGGCTCAGCCGGCTCGAGACGCTGGTGCCCGCGGTACAGGATCTCGGTCGGCGCCACGCCAACTACGGGGTCACGGACGAGCACTACATCGTAGTCGGTGCGGCCTTGTCGTGGACTCTGCAGCAAGGTCTGGGCGCGGCATTTACGCCCGAAGCCAAGCAAGCGTGGACCGCGACCTACGAGGCGCTCGCCGATACGATGAAGCGGGCGGCTGCCGCGCCCGTGAGCGCTTGATCCATCGGGCTACGCTTCCGGTAGCATTCGCAAGCGGGCGCTCAGCTCGGGTGATCAAGGCGCCGCGCCCGCTAAGGCGCCGCGTGTAAATCCCCCGGGTGCTGCGGGTGTGCCCGCCGCAGCCGGATCAGCGTTTCGCGCTCGTGCTCCTGGCGCACGAAACTGGCGCGTACCCGCAGCAGATCGCGGCGCGCGACCAGGCCGACCAGCACCCCATCACTGCGGCGCACGATCGGTACCCGCCCGACACCGGCGCTGGCCATGCGGTCCGCCAACGGTCCGACCATCTCGTCCTCGTAGCCGGTGAACAGCTCGCGCTCGGACAGCAGGTCATCGAGCGACTGCCCGCTGGACCATCCGTTCATCGTCCAGTGCAGCGCATCGGCGCGCGTGACCATGCCGGTCACGTGGCCGGCGGCATCGACCACCGGGTAGCTCTTGTGCCGCCGTGGCGCGTCCGGGGCGGTGAAGAAGGTGACCACCTCGCCGACGGGCGCGGCGGCAGAGAGCGTGTCGACCGGCTTGGCCATGATCTCCGCCACGCGCATCGTCTCGAACGGATCGACGATGTATTCACGCATGACGTGATGGCCGCGGCGCGCCACTTTCTCGGTCAGGATCGAGCGGCGTAGCAGCAGCACCGTGGTGGCGTGCGCGACGATGCACCCCACCGCGAGCGGCAGCAGCGCCCCGAGGTTGTGGGTGAGCTCGATCGCGAACACGATCGCGGTCAGCGGCGAGCGCATGGTCCCGCCCATCATTGCAGCCATGCCCACCAGCGCCCACAGGCTCACATCGCCGACCGGCATGAAGCCGCCGAACACTACGCCGACGGCGCCGCCCATGATCAGCAGCGGTGCCAGTACGCCGCCGGAGGTGCCCGAGCCCAGCGCGATCGACCAGATAAGCGCCTTGACCACCAGCAGCAACAGCGTGGCCGGAGTGCTCACCCCACCCTGCAACATGCTGGCGATGTTGTCATAGCCGACGCCGAGCGCGTGCGGGTCGACCAGCCCGCCCACGCCGATGACCGCGCCGCCGATCAGCGGCCACCACATCCAGTGAATCGGCAGACGCTGGAACAGATCCTCGCTGGTATACACCATCAACGTCAGCAGTCCCGAGCCGAGGCCGGCGATGATGCCCAGGGCGATCACCAGCAGCAGCCCCACCGACGGCAGCGCCGCGCTGGAGGCCATCGGAAACAGCGCGCCAGAGCCCAGCAGCCACGGACGCCAGGCCTGCGCCACGATGCAGGCGGCTGCCACCGGTACGAAGCTGCGCGGTTTCCACTCGAACAGCAGCAGCTCCACCGCCAGCAGGATCGCAGCGATCGGTGTGCCGAAGGTGGCGGTCATGCCGGCCGCGGCGCCGGCCACCAGCAAGGTCTTGCGCTCGGCGTTGGAGAGCTTGAACAGCTGCGCGAACAGCGACCCGAATGCGCCGCCAGTCATGATGATTGGACCCTCGGCGCCGAACGGGCCGCCGGTGCCGATGGAGATGGCGGAGGACACCGGCTTGAGGAACGCGACCTTCGGCTCGATGCGGCTGCGCCCGATCAGAATGGCCTCCATCGCCTCGGGGATGCCGTGGCCGCGGATCTTTTCCGAGCCGAAGCGCGCCATCAGGCCGACCAGCAGGCAGCCGCCGACCGGGATCAGCACCGAGATGAGTGGCAACCTGGCACTGCCGATCGAGGCGGCCGCGGCGCTGAAGTGGCCATAGTAGGCCAGATTCGTGACCACGTAGATCAGCCGCAGCAGCACCCAGGCCGCACCGGCGCCGGCGGTGCCGACCACCAGCGCCATCGCGACCAGCAGCAGCAGGCGCCTGTCGGTGGTGAAGTCGCGCAGCCGGTCGACCACCTCGGCCGGCTGCGGCAGTAGCGGCGGCCGCGCCGGCGCAGGTGTCGGCGAGGACGAGGGTGTCGTGGCACGTGTGGCGCTGGTCGGCATGCGTGATAGAACCTCGGCGGTGATGGGTATGGTCGGAAAGTGAGCGGTGGCTGCAACGCCGGCGCGAGCGCATTATATCGTACTGCGATATGTTTTCAGGAGTTCGCAGTGAACGCCCGCAGCAGAACGCCGATTGCACGAAGACAGGGCAATCGCCCGGCAATGTCCGATCCCGCCGAGTTCGCCGATCTGACAGACGCCGACTACGAGCGGCTGGCGCAGTTGCGTCAGCTGCTGCGCCGCTTCCTCGTCTTCAGCGAGAAGGCGGCCGCGCATGCGGGACTGACCGCGCAGCAGCACCAGGCCATGCTGGCGATCAAGGGATTTGACGGCGCGCGGCCCGTCACCACCGGCGAGTTGGCGGAGCGGCTCGGCATCCGTCATCACAGCGCGGTCGGGCTGGTCGACCGGCTGGCCGCGAAGGGACTGATCCGCCGGCAGACGGGACCCAAGGATCACCGCCAGGTGCTGCTCGAGCTGCGCCCCAAGGCGCAACGACTGCTCAAGGGGCTGTCGACCACTCATCGCGAGGAGCTCAGGCGGCTGGCGCCGCTGCTGCGCATGCTGCTGGCGCACTTCGAGCCGAGCTCCGGCCCGTGAGCCCGGCCGCGGCCTAGCTCCAGAGCTGCCGGGACGCCAGGCGCGCACCTTTCACCAGCGCCTCGAGCTTGGCCCACTGGATCTGGGAGTGGACCCGCGGACTGTTCCAGGCCTGGGAGAAGCCGCAGTCCGAGCCAGCCATCACGTTCTCGCGGCCGACCAGGCCGGCGAAGTTCTTCAGGCGCAAGGCGATGAGTTCCGGGTGTTCGACGATGTTGGTTGCGTGGCTGATCACACCGGGGATGAGGATCTTGCCGGCAGGCAATCTGACGTCCTTCCAGATCTGCCCTTCGTGCTCGTGGCGTGCATTGCAGGCCTCGATCGAATAGCACGCGATCCTGCGGTATTCCCCTCAGCGCGCGATTCACGGCTTCGATGCGCAACAGGATGAAGCCGGCGTCCACGATCATCCGGTATTCCTGGGCGGATGTCGGCCACGGCGCTCAGGTAGTCCTGCGCTGTCGCATATTTCTGCCCGGGGCCCACGGGCGCAGGTGCTAGGATGTCACCGCGGATGGAGCCACGGACTGCCGGCCTCGCGCCGCCGATCACCCGGCGGGCCCGCCGGGCGGCCAGAGGAGTTCCCCTGCTAATCTCTTTATCTTTTACTAATGTATTACTGTGCGATCTATTCTTATGCAGTTGATTTATAACGAATTTTCAAATGGTGCCCAGGAGAGGACTCGAACCTCCACGGGTCGCCCCGCTAGTACCTGAAACTAGTGCGTCTACCAATTCCGCCACCTGGGCATTGAGGTGGGCGGCGCAATTTACGGAAGGGGTCGAGGACTGTCAATTGAGACGTAACGGCAAGGCACGAAGCACGAACGATCGGCCGGCGCGCGCTCCCCAGGGTGGGGCCGGCGCGCACGAGGGGCCCGGCACTGCCGCGGGCGCGCGGCGCGCGCCGCAGCTGGGGCGGCGCGGCTCGCGCGGCGGTGCGGCACACGGCGGCACACGGCGCGGCGAGACCGGAGCGCTGATGCAGGCCGAGGGCACGTTGAGCGCCAATCGCGCCGGTTACGGCTTCGTGCGCACCGAGGCGCTGACCGAGTCGGTATTCCTTCCGCCCAAGGAGATGCGGGGGTTGATGCACGGGGACCGCGTGCGCGTCGAGGTGCACGGTGACGAGCAGGGCCGCTACTTCGGGCGGCTACTGGCGGTGCTCGAGCGCGGGGTACAGGCGTTTCTCGGTACGCTCGAGAGCGCTCAGCACGGGCTGGTGGTGCGCGCGGCCGATCAGCGCCTGGGTTTTGCCTGCCGCGTCGTCGGCGGGGCAGCCGCTGCCGAGGCCGCGTCCGAGGCCGCGTCCGATGCTACCCCACCCCGTGCGCACGGCGCGCGCGCGCGCGCGGGTGACTGGGTGATCGCGCGGCTGGTGCGCTATCCGCAGGACGGTGATCTGGGCGAGGCGCGGGTCGAGCGGGTGCTCGATCCGGAGCGGCCGGTGGAGATGGCGGGCGAGGCGGCGATCGCGCGCTTCGGCCTGCCGGTGGAGTTCCCGGCCGAGGTGTTGCAGGAAGCGCAGCGCTGGGGCCGCACGGTGGACCCGAACGAGGCTGCGCGGCGCGAGGATCTGCGTGGGCTGCCGCTGGTCACGATCGATGGCGAGGACGCCAAGGACTTCGACGACGCCGTCTACGCGCAGCGGCTCGACGGCGGCGGCTTCCGGCTGATCGTGGCGATCGCCGACGTGAGCCACTACGTGCAGCCCGGCAGCGCGTTGGACCGCGAAGCGCGGGCGCGCGGTACCTCGGTGTACTTTCCGACGCGCGTGCTGCCGATGCTGCCCACGGCGCTGTCGAATCATCTGTGCTCGCTCGAGCCGCGGGTCGACCGGCTGTGCATGGTCGCCGACATGCGTCTGTCGCGGCTCGGGGCACTCGAGGATAGCCGCTTCTATCCGGCGGTGATGCGCTCGGCGGCGCGCCTGACCTACACGCTGGCGCACCGGGCGCTGTTCCTGCGCGAGCCGGCAGCGTGCGCGCAGCTCGGCGAGCCGCTGGTCGAGTCGCTGCTGCCATTGCTGGAGGTGTACCAGGCGCTCTCGGACGCGCGCCGGCGCCGCGGCGCGCTCGAGTTCGACGCGCCGGAGACGCAGTTCGTGCTGGGAGAGGATCAGCGTGTGCGCTCGGTGCGCTTCACCACACGCAACGAGGCACACCGGCTGATCGAGGAGTGCATGATCCAGGCGAACGTGGCGGTGGCGCAGCACCTGCGAGCGCGGCAGCTGCCGGCGCTGTTCCGGGTGCATGCGGCGCCGGACGAGAAGAAGCTCGAGCAGCTGCGCGCCACGCTGCGCATTCTCGGCATCGAGCTGCAGCTGCCCGAGCCGGTGCATGCGCGCGACCTGGGACAGATCGCCCCGCGCGTGCGCGACGAACATGCCCGTCCGTTCGTCGAGTCGCTGATCGTGCGCTCGATGGCCCAGGCCCTCTACCAACCGGAGAACATCGGGCATTTCGGATTGGCGCTGAAGGACTATGCGCATTTCACCTCCCCGATCCGACGCTACCCGGACCTGCTGATTCATCGCGCGCTGCGCGCACTGATCGGGCTGACCGGGCCGGAATCGATGCCGTCGCTCGCCGAGCTGGCAGCCGCGGGCACCGAGCTGTCGCGCCTGGAGCGGCGCGCCGACGAGGCGGGCCGCTTCGTCAGCACCTTCCTCAAGTGTGTGTACCTTCGCGACCGGATCGGACAGACCTTTGACGGCCTGATCACCACCGTCATGGAGTTCGGCTGCTTCATTCAGCTGCTGGACATCGGCGTCGATGGGTTGTTGCCGCTCGCGGCACTGCGCGGGGACGATTACCAGATGGCGCGCGACGGCGGGCAGTGGCTCGGAACGCATTCGAAGCGGCAGCTGGCACCGGGGGTGCGGCTACGGGTTGTCGTGGCCGCGGTCAAGCCGGTGGAGGGGCAGATCGACCTTGAGCTCGCCACGGATTGAGGCGATCTACGGCCTGCACGCGGTGCGCGCGCTGCTGACGCGCCATCCGCTGCGGGTGGTGCGCGTGCTGCTTCAGCGCGGCCGGCAGGACGAGCGCGCGCTGCAGATCGAGCGGCTCGCGCAGGCCGCGGGCCGCCCGGTGGAGCGCATCGAGGGCGAGCGGCTGACGGCGCGGCTCGGCAACGTGGTGCATCAGGGCATCGCCGCCGAGGTGCAGGCGCTCGCGCCGTGGGACGAGGAGCAATTGATCAGCGCGCTCACCGGCGCGCATGAGCCGCTGCTGCTGGCGCTCGATGGTGTACAGGATCCGCACAATCTCGGCGCCTGCCTGCGCAGCGCCGACGCCTGCGGGGCGCTGGCCGTGGTGGTGCCGCGCGACCGCGCCGCACCGCTCAATGCCACCGCGCGCAAGGTCGCGTCCGGGGCTGCCGAGAGCACGCCGGTGGCGGTGGTGACCAACCTTGCACGCACGCTGCGGCTGCTGAAGGAGGCCGGCCTGTGGATCGTCGGCGCGGAGGCCGGGGCGCCCCAACGCGCGCAGGACATCGATCTGACCGGCGCGCGCGTGCTGGTGCTGGGGGCGGAGGGCACGGGACTGCGGACGCTGACGCGGCGGCACTGTGACTGGCTGGTGCGCCTGCCGGGCCTGGGCGCGGTCGAGAGCCTGAACGTGTCGGTGGCGGCCGGCATGCTGCTGTATGAGGCGCTGCGGCAGCGCGAATCGGGCGCTCGGCCCGGCGCGTCCGCCCCACAGCCGCCCGGCACTGCCTCTGTCCCCGACATTGCCTGACGGCAGCGCTTTTTGTATGCTTACCGGCTCTTTTGCTGAGCCTTGAGTTTTGACGACCCGGCGGACCGCGATGGCGCGCCGGGGCTCCTTGCCGCACTGCCCGCGAGCCTCGATCAGGCGGCATTACCCCATGAGGAGGATCCATGAGGCACTATGAAATCGTATTCCTGGTCCACCCGGACCAGAGCGAGCAGGTTCCGGCCATGCTCGAGCGCTACAAGGGCATGATCGCGGCCGGTGACGGCAAGGTCCACCGGATCGAGGACTGGGGCCGCCGCCAGCTCGCCTATCCGGTCGCCAAGGTCCACAAGGCGCACTACGTGCTGCTGAACATCGAGTGCGACCAGAAGACGCTCGGAGAGCTGACCGGGGCGTTCCGTTTCAGCGACGCGGTGCTGCGCCACCTGGTGACCAACGTGGAGACGGCGATCACGGAAGCCTCGCCGATGGCGAAGGCTGCCGAGGAGGACGCCGGTCATCGTGAGCGCGACGATGACGACGACGGCGACAGCATTTCGGTCGGCGGACCGTGACGCCACAGCGCCGCGCCGCCGTTCCCGTCTCAGCCGCCCCGCACCGCCGCCCGACCCTGGAGTAATTGACCATGGCCCGTTTCGTCCGACGCAAGAAATTCTGCCGCTTCACCGCCGAGGGTGTGGCGATGATCGACTACAAGGATCTGGCCACGCTGAAGAACTTCATCACCGAGACCGGCAAGATCGTACCCAGCCGGATCACGGGCACGAAGAGCTTCTATCAGCGCCAGCTCGCCACCGCGATCAAGCGCGCGCGCTTCCTGGCGCTGCTGCCTTATACCGATCAGCACTGAGGTAACCTCCATGGAGCTCATCCTGCTGCAGAAGGTGGCGAACCTCGGCAACATCGGCGACCGTATCAAGGTCAAATCCGGCTACGGCCGCAACTACCTGCTGCCGCAGGGCAAGGCGACGCTGGTGACCGCGCAGAACGTGGCGCGCTTCGAGGCGCAGCGTGCCGAGCTCGAGCACAATGCGCACACCGAGCTGGAGGAGGCGCAACGCCGCGCGGCCGCGCTCGAGGGCTTCAAGCTCACGATCGTTGCCAAGGCCGGCTCCGAGGGCAAGCTGTTCGGCTCGGTCGGCACGGCCGACATTGCCGAGGCGGCGAGCGCCGCCGGGCAACCGCTGGCGCGCAGCGAGGTGCGCCTGCCTGCCGGACCGCTGCGCGCGGTCGGCGAGCATTCGGTGCACCTGCACCTGCACGCCGACGTCGACGTGCAGCTGGCGGTCGTCATTGCTGCCGAAGAGGCAGCCTGACGCCGGCTGATGCCGGCCAGCGGCGCATCGCGGACCCAAACCGGCTGCATCGACAAAGGGGGGGCGAAGCACGGTGAGTACTGCGCTACGCTCCCGCCGCGACGGCGATGACCGCGGTGTCGAGGCCGAGGGGCTGACGCCGCCGCACTCGGTCGAAGCCGAGCAGTCGGTGCTGGGCGCGCTGCTGATCGACAGCGTGGCCTGGGACCAGGTGGCCGACGTGGTCCGGGCCGAGGATTTCTACCGCCCCGATCACCGGCTGATCTTCGAGGCATTCGCGGAGCTGGTGGCGGCCGGCCGCCCCGGCGACGTGATCACGGTATCCGAGCAGCTCGAGCGGCGTGGCCGGCTGGTGGATGCCGGCGGCCTGGCCTACCTCGGGACGCTGGCACGCGATACGCCAACCGCCGCCAACGCCCGCAGCTATGCACTGATCGTGCACGAGCGGGCGCTGTTGCGCCGGCTGCTGGAGGCCGGCCGGCAGATTGCCTCCTCGGTGTTCAGCGATGAGGGATTGGCGGCGCGCGATCTGGTCGACCGGGCCGAGGCGCTGGTGTTCGACATCGCCGAGCAGGGCGCGCGCGGGCGCGGCGGCGCGATACGGGTCGCAAGCCTGCTGCCGCCGCTGATCGACAAGATCGACGAGTGGCACAGCGACCCCGACAAGCTGCGAGGGCTGGCCACCGGCTTCACCGACTTCGACCGCCTGACCGGCGGGCTGCGTCCCGGCGACCTGGTCGTGGTGGCCGGCCGTCCGTCGATGGGCAAGACCACGCTGGCGGTCAACATGGCGGAGTTCGCCGCCGTGAGCCCGGACATCCGCGCTTCGGTGGCGATCTTCAGCATGGAGATGCCATCCGAGCAGCTGGTGACGCGCATGCTCTCCTCGATCGGACACGTGCCGCTCAACAGCATCCGCACCGGCCGCATCTCCGACGACGACTGGGTGCGCATCACCGCGGCCACCAGCCAGCTGTCGGAGGCCAAGCTGTTCATCGACGAGTCGCCGGGATTGACGCCGACGGAGCTGCGCGCGCGCGCGCGGCGTATCAAGCGCGAGCACGGCCTGGGCCTGGTGGTGGTGGACTATCTGCAGCTGATGCAGGTGCCCGGCACCAAGGAGAACCGCGCCACCGAGATCGCCGAGATCTCGCGCGGCCTGAAGGCGTTGGCCAAGGAGCTGCAGGTGCCGGTGATCGCGTTGTCGCAGCTCAACCGCGGCGTCGAGCAGCGCCAGGAGAAGAAGCCGGTGATGTCGGACCTGCGCGAGTCCGGCGCCATCGAGCAGGACGCCGACATGATCCTGCTGATCTATCGCGACGAGGTGTACGACAAGAACACCACCAAGAAGGGCATCGCCGAGATCGATCTGGCCAAGCACCGTAACGGCGAGATCGGCACCTTCCTGCTGACCTTTCAGGGCCAGTACACGCGCTTCGTGAACTTCGCGCCCGACGCCTATGGCGAGGGCGTACTGCGCTGATGACGGTGCCGATGACGCGCCTGATCTGCGCGCGCGTCGAAGGCGGTGCGCTGCGGGCCAATCTGCAGGTGGTGCGTGCACGCGCGCCGGGCTGCCGCGTGATGGCGGTGGTGAAGGCCAATGCCTACGGTCATGGGCTCGTCTCCAGCGCACTGGCGCTGGCGCAGGCGGATGCGGATGCGCTCGCGGTCGCGCGGCTGGAGGAGGCACTCGCGCTGCGGGCCGCCGGTCTGTCCGGACGCATCGTGCTGCTCGAGGGCGTGTTCAGCGCGGCGCAGCTGGCCGAGGCCGCGCCGCTGCGGCTGGACCTGGTGGTCCACCAGGAGGAACAGATCGCGCTGCTGGAGCGCTATCGCGGCCCGGTCAGCCTCGATGTGTGGGTCAAGGTGGACACGGGCATGAACCGGCTCGGCTTTCGCCCGGAGCGCTTTCGCGCCGCCTGGGAGCGCCTCACGCGGCTGAATCCGCCGCCGCAGCTGCGGGTGCTCACGCACCTGGCCGGCGCCGAGGAGCAGGATGGGCAATACACCGCCGGACAGCTCGCACGCCTCGCGCCGCTGACGGCGGGCCTGGCTGCCGAGGTGAGCATCGCGAACTCCGCGGGCATCCTGGCGCAGCCGGCCACGCACGCGCAGTGGGTGCGTCCGGGGTTGGCGCTGTACGGCGTCTCGCCCTTCGCCGGTCGGCGCGGCGCCGACTTCGGGCTGCGGCCGGCGATGACGCTGCAGAGCAGTGTGATCGCGGTACGCGAGGTGCTGCCCGGCGAGCGCGTCGGCTATGGCGGCGCGTGGCGGGCCGAGCGGCGCTCGCGTCTGGCCATCATCGCCGCCGGCTACGGTGACGGGCTGTTGCGCAGCCTCGGCAACGGCGCGCCGGTGCTGATCGATGGGCGGCGTGCGCCGCTCGCCGGCCGCGTGTCGATGGACATGATCGCGGTCGACGTCACCGACCTGCCGGCGGTCGCGGTCGGCGAGCGCGTCGAGCTGTGGGGTGCGGGACTGGCGGTCGAGGAGATGGCCGCGGCGGCCGGCACCATCCCGTACGAGCTGCTGTGCGCGGTCAGCCAGCGGGTGCCGATCGAGGTGGTGTGAGGGCGCGGGCGCGGCGGGTAGGTCGCCCTTGCCGCCGTACGCGGGGTTGGAGCCAAGCCACGAGAAGCGGTGCACCTCGAGGCTGAATGAGAGGCCACGCCGCGACATCATCATGATGAAGTCGCGGCGTGGCCACTCATTCAGCCTTGCGGT